>CAYWPR010000288.1:0-1550 GCA_964460115.1 uncultured Myxococcales bacterium | reverse complement strand
AGGAACCACTCACGGTTTCATTCCACCAAAGCCTCAGGCTATGCCTCAAGCCGCAAAATATACTCGTCGATAAAACCTGTACGCAGGTGCTGCTTATCGACTTTGGCATTTCGTCGGAGCTTTCCAAAGAGGCGACTTCTGCGGGCCTTCCGGAGTCTTTGCAGGGGACGCTTGCCTAGTTCTCGCCTGAGCAGACCGGTCGCACGGCACGGGGGCTGGATGCGCGCACGGATTTATATTCGCTGGTCGTGCTGCTGTTCGAAATGCTAACGGGACAGCGGCCGTTCGAAGAGCGCGATGCGCTTTCGCTGGTTTACGCGCACCTGGCCAAAGCGCCGCCAGCCCTTAGCAGCCTGCGGCCAGATCTGCCCAAGGGCGTGGCGAGCATCGTCGAGCACTGTCTGGAAAAGCCGCCGGAGAAACGCTATCAGACGGCCAAAGGGCTGGCTGCGGATCTGGACGAATGCCTGCGGCGTCTCGAAAAAAATGGGCAGATCGAGCCGTTTCTGCTGGCGCAAAAGGACTTTTCGCCCAAGCTGGCAATCCCCGAGACGCTGATCAGCCGCGAAGCGGAAAGCCAGGCGATTACGGCGGCCTTCGAGCGGGCGGCAAAGGGCGCGGTGGAAGTGCTGCTTTTGCGTGGCCCTTCGGGCGTGGGCAAAACGGCGCTCGTGCGATCGATGTATCGCGACATCGCCAAAGCGGGACGCGGACTTCTGCTTTCAGGGAAGCATGATCAACTGGGGCGCGTTGTGCCCTATGCCGCGCTGGCTCAGGCCTTCAGTGGGCTTTTGCGTGACGTGGCGGCCAGTCCCAAAGCGGTATTTGACGCCTGGCGGGAACGCCTTGACCAGGCGCTCGGCCCGCTGGCACGAGTGATCGCCGACATGGTGCCCGAGCTTGAGTGGCTGCTTGGACCCTTGCCAGCCGTGCCGGTGGTGCCGACGGAGATGGCTTATAACCGCCTGAAACTTGCCTGGATCGACTTCGTGCGCGCCGTGACCGATGCGTCCCCGCCCCTGGTGCTGTTTCTGGATGAACAAGCCTACGCCGCTGCGCTGTCGTTCCGCTGGAAGCAGATCGATCACCCCCACCTGCGACGGAAGAATCCGCCCAATTGGGTAGCGGTTGGCTTCCTGCTGGATGCTGAGAGCGAGCAGTCTCTGCTGACGCTGACGGAGGAGAGGATCGCGGGGATGCAGCGGAAGATGGGGGCGGTGGGGTAGCGAAATCCTGTGCCGTGGTCTAACTGCCCGCGCGCTTCTTCCGCTCTTCCAGGGTCGCGATCAAGATGGGCACGGTCACGCGATCTTTGGGGCGGCCAGCCGCGGCCTTGACCGCGATCAGCGTTGGCAAGTCGAGCACACGCAGGCGCAGACCGCCGTGCGGGAACTCTTCGGTGTGCGGCAATAGCTCGTCGTAGCCGCGCGCTTCCGAGACCTCGCAGAGCACGTCGAGGCGTCCCATGCTGGTCTGCATGTTCAGGTGGCCGTGGCCGGAAAGGTCACTCTCGCGCGGGGGCAGGCGACGCTGCGCG
Organism: uncultured Myxococcales bacterium; assembly: GCA_964460115.1. Classification (GTDB taxonomy): domain Bacteria; phylum Myxococcota_A; class Polyangia; order Palsa-1104; family JAEUJZ01; genus JAEUJZ01. The sequence continues at coordinate 13 of CAYWPR010000288.1, read as the reverse complement.
AAGTCGGGATGAA
>CAYWPR010000287.1:0-1627 GCA_964460115.1 uncultured Myxococcales bacterium | reverse complement strand
TTAAGCCCAGTAATATCATGGTTGAAAAGGGGCCGGACGGGACGCTGCATCCGGTGGTGATGGATTTTGGCCTGGCGCGCGAGGCCGGCGAGGGCAAAGGGCTTACCGAGTCGGGCGCCGTGCTGGGGACGCCGGCCTATATGTCGCCTGAGCAGGCGCGTGGTGACGTGCGCAACCTGGATCATCGAACCGATGTGTATAGCCTGGGCGCAACGCTTTTTGACATTCTGACCGGCGTACCACCATTTGACGACGAAGCGGTGGTAAAGATTCTGATACAGGTCATAAACGCGCCGCCGCCGCTTTTGCGTGCACACAATTCAAAGCTACCGGAGGCTTTGGAGCTTATCGTCAGCAAATGCCTCAATAAGGAGGCGGCGCAGCGCTATTCGACGGCCAAGGCGCTGGCTGATGATCTGGATCGTTTTTTGTCGGCGGGGCGCGTGACGGCGCGGCGGCTTGGCTACGGCTACCGCATCCGTTACTTCGCGCGGCATAACCGCGCTCTGTTTGCACTGGCGCTGGCCCTGGCCTTGGCGCTTGTCAGTTCGGCGGCATTTTTCACCTATACGCGTATCGTAAATGCTCGCAAGGCAGCGCAAGCCCAAAGGCAGGCTGAACTTTTTCGCGAGCTTGGCAAAGAGATCAAAGATTTAGAGTGGCTGATGCGCGTTGCGCATGCTCTGCCGATTCACGACATTGAGCGCGAAAAGGCCCAGGTGCGGCAGCGCATGGCGGAGCTGTCGCAGCGTTTTGCTGATGGTGGCGAAGCAGCGTCGGGTCTTATCGCCTATGGTCGCGGCCGTGGTCATTTGGCGCTGCACGAATATAAGCAAGCCTATGCCGAACTTTGCCGCGCCGAGTCGCTGGGCACGCTTTTGCCCGAGCTGCATCTGGCGCTTGGGCGTGTAAAAGGGGAGCTTTTCGAAAAGGCGCTGCAAGATGCGCGGCGCAGCGGTGATGCCAGCTTTTTCGAAAAGCGTCGTCAGGAACTGGAGAAAGAATTTCTTGAACCGGCACTGCGGCATTTGGCTGCGGTGAAACGCTCAGGCGCGCGCGTCGAGTCGCCGCATTATTTAGAAGGACTTATCGCGTTTTATACGAAGCAGCCGGAGCTGGCGCTTCGGCACGCCGACGCCGCGCTGGCCAAGGACGGATGGCTGTACGAAGCCCAAAAACTGTCGGCCGATGTGGTTTTTTCGCGGGCGCTCGATGAAAAGGACAGCGGACTTCATGATGCGGCGGAAAAGGACTTTCAAGATGCCATTTTGCGCTACGAAAAGGCCGCTGAGATTGGCCGCAGCGATCATGAGCTTTACGAAGCAATTGCCGAGGCGTGGATACGCCAGATGGAAATCGATGTAGCGCACGGGCGCGATCCACAGGCCAAACATGCCAAAGCATTGCAGGCTGCCGAGAAAGCCATTTCGTCATCGAGCAAGGACAATTTTGGATATACCAAACAGGCATTTTCGAATTATTTTGCCAGTCAGTTTTTTATTGCCAAAGATGAACAAAATAAAAGCATTGAAATGATTCGCAATTTGATGAATGCAGGACGAAAATCTATTGTTATACATAGCAATGATGCATATTCTCATGAAATAATCGGTTTGGGATATGTGCA
>CAYWPR010000286.1:0-1682 GCA_964460115.1 uncultured Myxococcales bacterium | reverse complement strand
ACTTCCCTTGCCATCGGCATAAGGTGCGTGACGTGATCGCCTACATGAATTCGGTAGCGCACGGGCTCGAACGAAACCGGCAGGCCATGCGACCTAAGCTCGCGCGATACGCAGCCGGGGAAGTCGATGCAGGCGCGCTGAAACTCCCAACCGTCAATCTCGAAGTTGCCGCACAGCCCGCCAGGCAGCGCGCGTCGTTCGATCACTAGGACCTGCGCGCCATTTCGCTGCAAGCGCAGCGCCGCGGTGAGCCCCGCCAATCCACTGCCGACGACGATGATATCAAAACCGGACTTGCCTGCGGCCATTTTTCTACCCCTTTGCCCGACCGGGCAGCCGAAGCGTAGACGGGTTACGGCGAAACTGGCAAGCGAATTCCTATTTCAAATCGCGGAGTTGTTTCAACTCGCGCACTCAATTGAAGGGATGTGAGATGCTTATATTATTGTCGCGATTTTTTCGTAGTTTAGGCGGACGGTGATGGAAGAATACAATATCGACCAAACGAAGGTAATCGTCGACGGTGACACGGTATTTTCTGTGACCGCAGGAACTACATCGCTGGAGACGGCCAAGGTAGTTTTGGGAATTTGCGCGGACGTTCTGGCCAAGCACAATCGCCTGTTCATGCTGACGGATGTAAGCAAGGGATTCTCCGTGTCGAGCGAAGTGCGCCGCTTTCAGTCCGAGTGGGCCAAGGCGCATGTCATCACGGGCAGTGCGCTATATGGCGCCGGCGCGGTCACGCGCGCCATGGTCACCTTGATCCACGGGGCGATGACACTAGTCGGCAAGAACAATTTCAGGATCGGATTTTTCGCGACCGAGGCTGAGGCGCGCGCATGGATCGACGAGATTCGCTCGAAGCTTCCGCCCGCCAAAGCCGCCGCTCAAATGAAGTAAGCGCGACTCAAGGGCGGTAATTTTCGCCGCCCTGCTCGGGATCTCTGCGGCGGCCGTGGCCATCGCGATCGTCGCTCCTCGCGGCCCTTGCGATCGCGGCCGTTTTCCTTTGTGCTTCTTCATCTAGCACTATTCACTCATTGGCAAAGCAGGAAACCGCATCCTGCATGCTTGACATTCACCATATCCTTGCCTACGGTTTCGATTTATGAATCGGGTCGGGAACCAATCGACTCGATTTACCATTCTGCCTTGGAGCGATTGCCTGAGGCACTCTGCATTGGGAAAGGTGTATGTCCATGCCTGAAGCCAACAAGAGCACCGTCCTGCGCTACTATCAGGAAGTCTGCAATGAGGGACGAATCGACGCCCTCGATGAGCTTTGCGCGCCGGATTACGTAAACCACAATCCGGGGCCTGGCATGCCCAAGAGCATTGCTGGCGATAAGATGCTTCTTGTGATGTACCGCATGATGTTTCCCGATATGCAGGTGACGGTCGAGGACATGATCTGCGCCGGAGATAAGGTCGTAACCCGCTGGAGCGGCACCGCCACCCATCAGGGCGAGATGATGGGAATTCCGGCGACCGGCAAGCGTGTGACGATCCGCGGCATCGACATCAGCCGCATCGTCAACAATCGCATTCAGGAGGCATGGCATCAGGAAGACGTGTTTGGCCTGATGCAGCAGATCGGAGTGATGCCGAACCTGGGCGGTTAAATCGCGCTCGATTGACCAAAGGACGCCACGCTCAGAAGTCGCGCCCCGCGGTTACGT
>CAYWPR010000285.1:0-1742 GCA_964460115.1 uncultured Myxococcales bacterium | reverse complement strand
AATTTGCCAAAGGTGTTGAGTTTTATCGCTCAAAATTTGCCGGCGACGGCTCAAGTTATCGTTAGTTCGGAGATTGGGACGGAACAGAGCTTCGACAAAACCATTCTATTAGATGAACCTTATGCATTGCTCAAAGAGAAGGACTTCTCGTCCATAGAATCCCTTCTTGGGCCGTATGAAAAAGCGATGTATGGACGGCTTCTTCAGGAAGTCGCTGGACCTTCTTAAACTTAGTGACTTGGCCTGGCTTGCAGCTTGAGTCAGAACCGTACCCCAAAGCTTGCGACAATTTAAAGCGAGGCGTTTAGTAGAGGTTGGTCAGGAAACGTAGGGGAATGGCGTTTCCGGAGGATGGGTGCGGATTTGCCGCGAGACCGCATTCCACGCCATAGAGGTAGCTGGCCAGAAAGTCCAACGGGTGAATTTAGCGCCGAAACACAGGCATCGACCGAAGCAAGAGACTCGTAGCTTTTCTATGAGTCATACCCGGTCGACAGTTCTGGATGACTGTGACGAAGTGTAGTACAAACATTTCTACCGCCGAGACTTGGTTACGAGGCCGGCGATCTAAGCCCTGACCGCGCACCACAGGTCCATTTGAGCTTTCCCCAATATTTTTAGTCACACAGCGTTCGAAACCTGCCCAATCACTCGAACTTGTGCCGTACGTGTTCGAATAGGACCGCTGGCATCGCTATGCCGATCAAAAAGGGAGGTCCGATGTGTCTGGGAGGTCTCGGTTATCTTGCTCTGGGGGAAAGTCTTCGGCACTGATTAAGTCATGCTGTCGAAGTTTGATGATTAGCTCATCTGTGACTTTGTTTTTCCATCGTTCAGTGGTTTTCATAAGCTGACGGATTCGCTTCCCGTCGAGATGCAACACCGACGCGGCCAGATGCAAGTTATCGAAATTGTCCGGGGAGAGTCCCAATTTCCGGACTATGTCGATGGTCTGTGCTTGTTGTCTGGTAGCATCAGCGGTATTCCAGTCTTCCGGCCATTCATCGCGATGCTTGAAGTAGTTTGCCAACGCATAAACGACGACGATTTCCGTCTGTCCAGTTTGTTCATTAACGCTGCTACCGATACGCATTAGGTCTGCTTTACTACTAGGCAGCCACGCTGGCTCCCCTGCAAGACTGCGCGCCCTCTTTGCCAGTGCCACAACTTGGGTGATGGTGGCCTGCGCGATCACGAAGGCAGCGCCGAGCAAGACAGAGATCACTTCCAAGTGGTGTTCCTCTGCGACGGTGAAGTACTTGCGAGCCAATCCGTGCGGTCCCGTCCGGGAATAGAGGTCATCCTCTTCCTGCGCAATCGCCTCGGCCACGGCTCCGACTGCCGAATGTAGCGGGAACATCACAAATGGATCCCGCAACTGATCGAGCACACGACGCAGGTTGCTCATCGGGCAAGTCTATTTGAGGCTGTTGATGGCCCTGTCGCTACAGATCCAGCGTGAACAGGCACGATGCGCCATTGTCAGATCGAACGGGTATTTTGACAAGGGGCGGTCGCCAGCGCCGGGCCGTGTCAGATCGCATTGATGCTTTGTGCCGCCCCTCTCAACCGTCCGGCGGAGCGCGGGACGCTCGATCGCTTGGGTCGCGGTCTGCCGCTTCGTGAGCTTGATCTGGGCGATGGTCTGGAGATGCCGTTGGCTGTCCGACACGTTCTTCGTTGGTAGCCTTCGGTAACAGTTGCAATCAAAAAGCGCTTGCGTTTTTGGGATGCGTTCCATC
>CAYWPR010000284.1:0-1759 GCA_964460115.1 uncultured Myxococcales bacterium | reverse complement strand
AGGAAGCGAGAGACGGAACGTAGGAGGGGTCTGTGAGCAGTAGGCGTGTGCCGGCAGGAATGGCGTAGGGTCGAGCGATGCGATTTAAGCGCAGGATCTGAGCGTGCTCTGTGCGAGCGCGCCCACCGTAGAGGCGCTGGCAGAGAGCCCCTAGAGAAGTGAGGGCAGGCACCTCAAACCAGATAAGCGGTGGACGCCCGGCCTGAAAGCGACTGCGCGCTCGCAAAGCTGAAGCAAAAGCAAGCGTTGCTGCACGTTGTGCGGCAAAGGAAGCCCCGAGCGTCTGTAGACTGGCCTGATGTTGCGCAATGACATCCAACGATGCGTCTACGTCAGGCAGAACGCCCAGGCCCGCTTCCGCGTTCTGTATCGCAACGGCGAAGCCATTAGAGGCGCGTTGAAGGGCAGCCCCGACCTCCGCTATGGCAGACGATTCCGTCGCGCAAATCGCCGCGCAATTTTGCGCCTGCGATGCGCCTGCCGCTGCCTCTGCTGTGGGCGCTGGCTTCGGTGGATCGCTCAGCCCGGTTTCTGAGAACTTCAGCAGGACCATGATCGTGTCCTGCGCATCGCCGGGATTCTCTTGCGCGCTGATGCTGAGACACACGGCACGTATGGAGCCGAAGCGAGGATGTGTTAGCCGGCCCTCCGGTGCGAAGCGAATCACCGCACACAGCCGCTCGTATCGCGACTGGGCATCCCTGCCTGTGATGACGCAAGAGAAGCTGTATTGACGTGGCGGGGCGCCGACGAACTGATGCAGCGCACCATCACGGCGCACAACGCGCTTCTCTACGGCGCCGGTCTGGATCTCATCACTGTGGCTAGTGAGCGACCCGACGAGATCGAGCCTATCGCCGCTGGTGGTTGTGAAATCGAAGGCTACAGCCATTTAGTTAGTTTCCCCTCGGTGCATTAGGGTCGGGCGCTTGCGCAACCTTGATGGTTTTGCGACCCATAGCTTCGGCAAACGCAACAGGTTGGTTCTGAAGTGTCACGTTGAGTTGAACCATCTGCTTTAGCAGGGCCTCTATGATCGCAGCTTGTTCATCGGTTGGGGCTGCGACATCCAGATCCATCCGCGAGCGGTGAAACTTCATCGCCTCGACATTGTCGAAGCCCTGCAATGAAGCCAGTCTTCGGTCCTGCGCTCGCTGGGCTTCGACTTTCTGGTTTTCACCCGCCGCGTAGTACGTGCCGAGGCCCACCGCAGCCGCGCCTAGACCCAGCGCGGCAGGAACAGCAAGAGCCCCCGCAGCCGTTCCCGCGGTTCCCGCGGCGGCTTCGCCTGCCGCAAGTCCACTTGCACCCCCGCCGAGCAGCTTGCCTCCCAACTGCCCTGCGCCCCACAGAGCAAGCCGGCTACCCACACCCCCTACAGCCATAGCACCCCAAGGGCCTAGCTTGTTGATCAGCGCGTCGTTGGCTTCGAGAACCTGTGAGCCAGCCCCTCGCAATGCCCGATCTTTGGTGATCTGCGCGTCAAGACGCATCCCCTCCTTCGACTGGCGGAATCGTTCGGCTTCGGCCGCGGTCTTACCCCTGTCGCTTGCTTTAGCGACACGATCGACCTCGTTAAAGTCGGTGCGCAGGATAGCCAGGCCAAGCTCTTGGCCGAACTCGGATATCAACGCACGACGCTTGCCTTCTTGGTTGTTTCTGAAGCGCTTATCAACCAGACGCTTGAGGTCAGCAAGTGATTGCGTGGGGTCAACAAGCTGTCCCTGATCGTCGATCACGCGCCGACCTGTAACCCGCT
>CAYWPR010000283.1:0-1771 GCA_964460115.1 uncultured Myxococcales bacterium | reverse complement strand
AGAACGTGAGCAATCGCCGTCGGTTGGCCCGCTGCGGCGCATAGTGAAGCTGCGTGTAACGCGGCAGGTGATGGAAATTTCCCTGCATGGCCCAGACGGTGACGCCGCTGCGGCCCTCCAGCGTTTCAGAGGCGTGGCGGTAGGCTTCGCTAAGCAGCGGCTGGCTGATATCTAATAGATAAAGGCTGATGTCGGGACGCGACTTGGTCGAGCGGGCCTCGTTTTCTTCGAGGATGTGCTGAAGCAGCCGCACCTCCTGTTTGCCATCACCCGCGCCCAGGGCAATAAAGTCCAGCGTCGCGTGTCCGGCAGACTTTAGAATCTGCGCCGCCACCGCTCCAAGCGGCATCCGTTCGCGGTACAAGGTGGCGTAACTGCTCTGGTTCGATAGCGTGTACCAATTCAGAGCGGACTTGGGATCCAGATAGGCGTAGGTCTGCTCGATGGATCCACCCTGGCCGTTAAGCTGCGTGATCAGATCCACAAACATCTGAATCGGATCGTAGCCGGGCGCGATCCAGCAGTTCGGTCCCGAATGCAATTCTCCTTCGTCGGGCTGACGCCAGGGAATGTCGTCTTGGGCCAGTTCGATCTCGCGAACCGCAAGCAGGCGCATGACCGTCGAGTGCGTCGGGTTGGTCTTACCGGACTCGATGTTTGAAATGGTGTTGCGCGAGATGCCAGCGCGGCTGGCCAGATCGGTGCGCGACAGCTTCGCCGCGGCGCGCAGACTTTGCAGGGTTTTTCCAAACTCCTGCGCCCGCGCCGGATCGAGCATTCCGTCGCCATCTGCCGCCGGTAGAGTTTCGCGCGGACTGGCCCCATGCAGCGCGTCGATCAGCCCCTGAAGCGACTTCAGATGGGTATTCCAGCCTTCGCGCTCGGCGACGGGCCGCTGCTCGGTGAACAATTGCAGCCCTTGCAACACCGATAGCGCCTGCGCTTGCAGTCCGTCAGCCAGCTTCGAGACCAGGGCATCGGTCGGCGGATAAGAGATCGGTACGGTAGTCGTAGCCGTGGGCGGCGGAGTCGGTAGCTTTCGCGGAGGCATGGGAGACCATAGCGGGCCACGGCCTCGCAACAAAGTCCAGTTCAAAAACCGCGGCAGCCGCAGCTCGCTCGAATCGACATTGTGCATTTTGCACAATGGGGGCCGCGCACATTGTGCATTTTGCACAATGTGGATCATGCACTTTGTGCAGAGCGTTGTGCAACTTTGTGCAGCCGCTGTGTAATGGGATGTTTCCGGGGATGCCAGACCGCACGCTCTTTTACAAATTCACCGACGGATAACCTGCAAATGTAGAAATTTGCACACATGGGTCTTGAGCGCATCAACTGGTCAAACCCGAGTTGTCGCGTGGACACTTTGCACAATCCGAAGTCCGGCTTGATGTCATGCAAAGTGGCAGAGGCGCCGCTAATTTCTTCAAAAAAGAACGTAGTCCTGAGCTAGCATCCGCATCGGTTAGGACGCTACATAAAGGTCCCAATGTAGGGCTGAATGAGACGCCAAAAGGCATAGGAGTACCAATGCGGTGGATTCTTACAATCGGGTTCTCGTTGGTGTCACTTCTGGAAATCAGTGGCTGCGCCAAACTCGACGAAAGCGCAGTGGCGACCAACAAGCTGTGCACCAGCGACAAGTCATGTCCAAGCACGCTAACCTGCGGCAAGGGCCAGTCGGATCGCGCCCAATGCGTACAGCCCTGCGCCCGTGTTGCGCTTCACGTCAAGTTGGACTTTTTCGCATTCCCAAGATTGTAATGGC
>CAYWPR010000282.1:0-1881 GCA_964460115.1 uncultured Myxococcales bacterium | reverse complement strand
TGTACCTGCTGTCCGAACGCAGCATGGATGCAGTGCGCTTCTCGATGATTCTGGGAAAGCTCGGCTGGATGAAGGACATCCTGAAGAGTGCCGACCGCGAGACCAACAATCCTGGTGCGCAGGCTGAAATGAATCCCGAGGAACTGCTGCTGTACCTTGCCCGGGATCCCGAACAAGCCCGCGCCGCCATCGCGCAGCAAAAGCAGATGCTGGAAGAAGAAACTCGTCAGCGCGTGCGACGACAAGCCTGGACCTCGCTGCGCGGCATCGCCAATCGCGCGCAGTCGCTGTCCCGCGTTCTGGATGAAGCGCAGAAAGCGCAGATCCATCGCGAAATGGAGGAGCTGCGCGGCTACCTGGCTCAGGTTCCGGCGGAAACCTGGCCGTGGTTTCACTTCGTGGATACCGCGCAGCACGGCACTCCGATGCTTTTTGGAAACGATTGGGCGCTGTATCAGGGCGGAGCCCTCTACCAAAACGGCCAGGGCTTCGAGATGGGCGAAATTCGCGGCGATACGATTGGCGTGCGACTGCTCGGCGATTTTGTTTGGCATCCGGTTTCGGCCGAAATGTTGTCGGCATCCGAACCGCCATCTCCGCTGGCCACAGTAAAGGAGCTGCTGGCAACTGCAACGCCCGAGGACTTTCGCAGTGCCTTTACCCGCTGGCCGCTTGCCGAAGATCGCGAGCGTCTCGAACCTGGTCTGCGCAACGCGATACACGACTTACGGTCGGGAGATTTTGCATCCTTAGGACTCGACCTGGCATCGCCAAGCTGGCGTCGCTGGCTGTGGGAAAATCACCGCCGCAATCTCCTCGATGCGCTAGCCCATGCTCCCGCATCCATGCCATTTCGCATTCCGGTGGCGCGCAAGGGCGTCTTTGCGCCCTTGGAGCTGCTTACTGGTCCGGAGCTTATCGGGCGCACCCAGGATGTCATCCCGTTTCTATCAGAAACTTTCGCCACCCTGACCGACCTGGCGCCCAGCAGCGGACTGAAGTGGGGCGACCTGCATGCAACGTCAATGGCGTGGTGGGGCCGCAGCTTTCCGCGGGGCCTCCTGCGAGAAGCTGACTCCGGCACGCTTGTCGAAATTCGCACCAGCGCAGGCCCCAAGAAAGTGCGTCCTATTTGGCAAACCTCGAACTTTGCCGTGACCTATTCACAGGGCCGCGGTCCGGACCATCCTGATGGGCCGCTTTATAACGTCACCCATCTGCCAAGTGGCATGGCCGCGGCGCAGTCCTTTTTATCCGCCGACTCAGCCCGGGTCGCGGCGCAGTATCTGGCGTCGCTGGGCACCAATTGGGACGCCGAGCAGCCTGATACCTCGCGCCTGCCCAAAAACTTAGGCGCGATCCTCGCCTGGATCCGCGCTCAGAAGCAAACCCCGACGATGGCCGCCATTTTCGAAAAGGCGCTGGCAGAAACAAGAGTTCACGCAACCCCAATCAATTAGGAGACGACCATGATGACCAAAGGTCCGTTAGAAAAAGCCAAGCAGACTCTGGACCGATTGCAGCAGCAGAACACCCAACTGCAAAAGCAAATCGAAGCAGGTTCTGCTTTGGAAGCGGAATACGAAAAGCTCGTTGAAAAGCAGACGCGAACCTCGACCAAGTACGACAAGTTGCTGATGCGCGTCGGCGACAAGCACAGCAAGGCGCACCGCATGGCCGTGGACATGGGCGGCGGCTCCATCGCGCAGGCATCGACCGAGCTTATCAATTGGGGCATGCGCGCCATCGGCCGCTGGTCCAAAGATGGCTTTTTCGCCAACAACGCAGACCTTCTGCAGGGTGGCCCCCATTTCTTTCTGGGCCTTGGGTTGTACATCCTGGAGATGGCCACTCGCAAAGATCCCGCCGATAACAACGGCG
>CAYWPR010000281.1:0-1905 GCA_964460115.1 uncultured Myxococcales bacterium | reverse complement strand
GGACTCAACATTGCTCTTCAGGACGGGGCAGCAGTCACCTACTCTGCGACAATTGCCGAAGCAATCATGAAAGCGAGCCGAGCATGATCGACCTTACCAACGAACTGCGAGTTGCCGAGTTCACTACCAACGAGTTCCTCGCTTTCCTGTCTGACCAGTTTTCCACGAGCCGTCTCGGCCGCAGCAGTCATACGGCCATCTTTGGCGCGGATGAACTTCGAGTGACGTTCAAGAGTGGCGAGCGCCGGATAGTAAAGGTCATGGGCAAGGCATCAGCGCGGAAAGAACTCGCAACCAAAGTAAAGGAAGCGCTCTCCCCGGACGCCTCACTAGCAGTGACCTCACAGGTCGTCATGTCCCAAGGTCAGTTCGAGCTACGCCCGTTCCGCTGGTGTGGAAAGTGGCAAGTCGGGCGAATGCCAGCTGGTGCTCCTATCCCCTCTGAGCTTCTCGGGCTCTTTCCGGTGCTCATGCAGTACCAGCACCGGAAGGTCGGCATGCTGGGGCTAGATACTATCCGGCGGGGCGCGGCGTTCCGGCGGGCTTTCTTGCCGCTGGTGCCGATTACCCAATGGTGGACCAATGGACTGCTGGACCCAGCCCCCGCTACCACCCAAAAGACCTGGGCGATTATGCAACAGGACGAGTCCGGGGGAGGAACTGGCGTGATATCCCGCTGGGTGCAGATGGGCTACCTTATTCCCGATGGCTTGCTGCGGGATGGCTTTCACGAGTATTCAGCCCCTGCGCGGGCGGAGTGGACTCCCGACACATTCGACCCTACCGACTTCTTTCGTTGTGCTGCTCAAAAGTGGCTGGGGCGATTTGAGCAACTGACAGGCGAAGCCGAGGAGCAGTTTCTTCGGGGCTGCTATTGGTTTAATAAGGCACTTACCGCGAGATCGCACACCGATATCCTCCTTGCACTGATCATCATGATCGAGAGCTTCTTGCCCAAAGATGCGGATTGTTGTGAGACGTGCTCTCAGCCGGTCTACTCCATCAGCGAACGATTTCGGAACTTCCTCGACCGACACGGGGGGCCAGGCCCGACGGGAACAGATGAGGAACGAGAGCAATTCAAGCGGTTTTCAAGTCGCTTGTACAAGCTTCGCTCCGCCGTGGCGCACGGTGGCTTCGCAGTAGCGGCGGAAGAGCTTGGTTTCGGGAGCGGCTTCGTTCCGAAGGATTGGAGCGAGGAAGAACTCGTTTCGGACCTGCGTACTATTGGGAGCCGTCTACTCCTATCGTGGCTAGATGAGAAAACGGCTACGGCGCCACTTGGTTGACTCCGCTCAAGCACGTCAGTGATGGAGAAACTGGGCTTGCGCCGCTGAGGGGCAAAGAGGAGGCTGCCGATTCTCCTGCGGGCAAGCGCGCGAATAGGACCTTGCCCGAGTGCGCGCCTTCCCTGCGATTTGCGAAATTCGAGCGCTTTGGCAACAAGCGTGTACTTCACCACGCCGGCATGGTGTTTGATCAGGACCTCGCGAATTGACCGTGGACCACCAGCATGGACCAATCACCTCCGCTGCCGAGAGCTTCCGTCTACTTGCAGAGGAAGCGGCTGCTGTAGGCTGGGGGTCAGTCCCGGTTTGTCTGTCGGCCCCAACCTCAGATGCTTGCGGACCCCCCTGGCCAAAATGAATGTTTCAATTTACAATAAACATCTATGTCGCACCTTGGTGATGCCCCACTTCCTCTCAGTCCAAAGCGGAAAGCGATCAGAGATCTCTGGAGGCTAGTCGAACGGGTTGATATGTACCTTAGTCATGAAGATGGATCGGATGTGATTCGGGACTGCAACCACGAAGAAGTGGCCCTAAGCAGAGCCGATTTCCTCGGGTTGACGAATACTGCGCTATTTTATCTGGAAAGCTATAAACATGCGGACACTCCTTCAAT
>CAYWPR010000280.1:0-1969 GCA_964460115.1 uncultured Myxococcales bacterium | reverse complement strand
GGGCCATCTTGTCATCGCTCGCGGTGATGATGCGCTTACCGTCCGGACTATACGTCGCGCTTGTAAGGCTGGAAGCGTGGCCGACCAATATCGTTCGGGTCGCTTCGATACGATAGCGAGCGCCTCGAAGTAGATCGGGCAAGTTTACATGGGCAGAGCGCCTAGCCTGCGCGCGGTGGAGCCACAGCATCGCTTCGATAGGATTGTCTTTGTCTAAAAGTAGCTGCCGCCCCTGTTCAACATAAGTGTCCAATAGCTGCTGCCGAATCCGCTCGCCGGCTACGTCTGCATCATGCCGTCTCTGTCGCTCCTTAGAAATGGAGATGACTCCCGCAACGATAAGCGCCACGAGTGCCACAAACACTGCGGCGACCGACCCGAAGCTGAGAATTCTCTCTCGTTTCTGCTGCTGCTCGGCGGCTTGCAGAAATGCGACCTGCAACGGATTCAGCTCCTCGGGTTTGCGCTGTTGGTAGTCGCGAAGCAGATCGAGATCAGGCCTTCGCCACAGCCGCCCCGGTCTGCGCTGGTCCTCATCCCACAGCCGGGCCGCCTCGGCAGCGCGGTCATGAAGGCGGCGGTCGGCCCGACTCTCGTTAATCCATTCGCGAAGCTCTGACCAGTGATCAAACAGCGCTTCGTGGGTTACCTCGGCCACAGCCGCAGTGTCATCGCCAGAAAGCGTCACCAGTCGAGCATTCTCAGTCGCGAACTTGCGCAGCACGGCCAACACGTCAGCTTCGGTTTCGCCGCCTCCGCACAGGTCATGTATCGGCGCGCGTCTGCGGGTGTCGCGGGTTCCCTCGCCAAGCTGCACCAACCGAACAAGCGCCCGCCGGGCTATCGTCTGCTCTCGCTCGCTTAGCGATTTGTAGATCTTTTGCGCTTCGCCGGCCAAGGCTCCGCCTACGCCGCCGAGCTTGCGCAGTGTGGCGCCGGGTTTCTCGCCGCGCTCCATCCCTTCCCAGATGCGGGTTAGCGCAAATTCAAGCAGCGGCAGGGCGCCCTGGCTGCCGCGTGCCTCGGTGAGCAAAAGCTCGACCGTAGCTTCGTCTATCGAATGCCCTGCCTGCGCGGCTGGCTTGGCGATGGCTTCGCGAAGCTCGTCGGGACTGAGCGTCGGCACAATCACGCTTTGCTCGGCAATGAGCCTGTTGAGCTGGCTGTGATACCGCTGAGTCTCGCCTAGGAAATCGCTACGCAGCGTCAGGACTACCGCGACATGGCGGGTTCTGTCTTGCGCGGCGTGCAAAAGCAGCGCAACGAATAGATCCCGCTCGGTCGCATCGTGGCAGAGCGTGTAAATCTCCTCGAACTGATCCACCAGAACCAGCACTGGGCGCGCGGCGATTTCCGAAAGATCCGCGGCAAAGCGACGGAGTCCTTCGGCCAAAGCATCTTGGTTGCGCAGCAGCCGCTCGATGGAGATGATTCGCTCGGCGGGCAGTGCGGGGCTATCGGCAGGCAGTAGCGGCAAAAGCGCCCGCGCCAGGCTCTCTATGGGACGTTCGCCGGGCTTAAGGATGGCGGTGCGCATCGGCTGCGGCCCTGGCACAGGAGACCGAATCAGCGCTGCCAGCAATCCTGCGCGTGCGACCGAAGATTTTCCCGACCCGGATGGCCCCAGAATAGCAAGCAGCCGAGTGGTGTCTGGATTCTCGCAGAGCGCCTCGAACCGTTGCCACAGATTGCCGGTTAGCGCTTCGCGCCCGAAAAAAAGCGGCGCCTCATCGACCTGAAACGCCGACAAACCGCGATACGGGTTGCGCTGGACCGGGGCGTTGGAATGGAGGTGCTTTTCGAACTCAGCCAGGCGTTTGGGTTCGTACTGGCCTAATGCCGCCCGCAGCGTCTCCCCATCGACAACATCAAGGAGCAGGTTGGCCTTGGCCACCCGATCCATGTTGTTTGTGAATCGAGCTGCAACCTCGGGAAAATAATCCCCACAAAGCGCTTCAAAATCCGAATC
>CAYWPR010000279.1:0-1975 GCA_964460115.1 uncultured Myxococcales bacterium | reverse complement strand
TTTCGAGGTCGCCAATGTTGCCGCCTTCGACTTTCGGTTCGAAGATGACAACCTGCTTTTCGGCGGCCAGGGCGGGCGTCGCGGTACCAACTGCGACGAGCGAGGTTAGGGTCATGAAGGCGAATCCCTGGCGGAATGAGTGCCTTTTGGCCGCAGGGGAAGAGGTACCACGGAGAGTCGTCATGGCGTCCTTTGCGACGGTGTTTTGTCCCGAAGAAAGAGGCTGCATTTTACAAATGGCTATCTTATCACGATGGTCCTTACGGCAAGTGCGGCATTTGTCGCGAGGTTGCCGCCTTGTCGGACAAAGTGATGGACCGCTAGCCCGAGGCGTCTAGGTTTTCAAGCAGTGCGGCGATGCCCTGTCCGACGCCAATGCACATGGCCGCAAGACCGAAGCGCTCGCCCGATCGACGCAGCTCGTGGGTGAGCGTGCAGGTGATGCGGGCGCCCGAGCAGCCAAGTGGATGTCCCAGCGCAATCGCACCTCCCAGCACATTGACGCGCTCTTGCGACAGCGTGGGAAGTTCGCGCAGCACCGACAGCGCTTGGACCGCAAACGCTTCATTTAGTTCGATGCGACCGATCGCTTCTGCTGGAAGGCCAGTTCTCGCAAGCAGCTTTTGGATGGCCGGTACGGGTCCAATGCCCATGTAGCGCGGATCGACACCAGCCACCGCGCCTGAAACGATGCGAACCAGGGGACGCAATCCCAGCGACTTCGCACGCTCTGCAGATCCAATCAGCAGCGCCGCAGCCCCATCGTTGAGCGTCGATGAATTGCCCGCCGTCACCGAACCGCCGGCCCGGAATGCTGCGGGCAGCTTGCCGAGTTTTTCCACGCTGGTGTCCCCGCGCGGTCCTTCATCTTGAATCAGCTTGGCCGCTGGTTGTCCTTTGCCGGGCGGTGGTAGATCGATGGCGACCAGCTCTTCGGCAAAACGGTCCGCTTTCTGCGCGGCCAGTGCTTTTTCATGGCTGCGCAGCGCGAATGCATCTTGTTCTGTGCGGCTCACGTTGTATTTCGCGGCGAGGTTTTCCGCCGTTTCGCCCATCGCTTCGAGAGGGAACAGCGCCGCCAGCTTCGGATTGGGAAAACGCCAGCCCAAGGACGAATCAAATACCGTGACGTTGCCTGAAGGAAACGCCGTATCCGGCTTTGGCATCACCAAGGGCGCTCGCGTCATCGACTCGACGCCACCGGCCACCATCAGATCCGCTTGACCTGCGCCTATGCAGCGCGCCGCTTGCAGCACCGCCTCAAGCCCCGAGCCACACAGCCGGTTGACCGTCACGCCAGGCACCGACTGCGGCAGCCCGGCGAGCAGCAGCGCCATGCGGGCCACGTTGCGGTTGTCTTCGCCCGCTTGATTTGCACAGCCGCAGATCACGTCATCAATCGTCTCGGGCGGAACCCCCGTCCGTTCCACCAAACGCGCGATCACTTGCCCCAGCAAATCGTCGGGTCGGATTTCACGCAGTCCGCCCCGAAAGCGACCAATCGGACTCCGAACAGCACCTAAGATGTATGCGTCGACCATGGCCGGGCACGATAGCGCCATCGTCCCGCGCCGTGCAACTAGCTCGCGCTGCCGATGAGCCAGTGCGCCAACGTCTGCACCGCTGACTCGATGCCGGCGGCGACGTCTTTCGGCCCTGGCCCCAGCATGTAGGCCGGCGTGCTGATGATGCGATTCGCTTCATCAACCACGGCGTCCGTCACTGCGCAGCTTGTGTGGCGCGAGCCCATCTTTTCAATTGCTTGCGCCGTTGCCTCGTCGTTGCCGATCGTCAGCTCGGCGTGCTTGCCCAGCTTGTGCAGCGCTGCGGCCACCACTGCGGGGCTTATGCAGATCGCCAAAATCGGCTTGTGCGCCGTCACGGCTTCGACAATCAATCGCAGAAGGTCTTGGTCGACTTCTGCATCGGGTCCACGGAACGCCAGATCCGACAGGTTTTTCGCCGCGCCATAGCC
>CAYWPR010000278.1:0-2027 GCA_964460115.1 uncultured Myxococcales bacterium | reverse complement strand
GACCTTCAGTAAATTCCGGACAGCTCTGGTTGCAGAGTTATTGACAGGTTCCGCAAGAACAGATTGCTCGGCTTCAAATCTCGATGCACGATACCGCGCTGGTGCGCAACGGAAAGCGCGTCGGCGATGCGGCGCACAAGGACCAGGCTCTCGAACAATGTTTTCTGGCGCTGGCGCAGATACTGCGCCAAGTCCATGCCCTCCAGCCATTCCAATGCCAAAAAAGGGTAACCGTTTGTAGTAAAGCCGTGCTGGATCTAGGAAACCAAAGCGGGGTGATGCAGACTGGCCAGCATCTGTGCTTCGCGCTCGAATCGCTTGACTTCGGCGTCCCGCACGGACCCGACATTCATAAGCTTAAGCGCGACGAATCCGCCGGTGTGCTCATCGCGCGCTCGAGCAATGATGGACATACCGCCGCGTCCGACAAATTCTTCGATCAGGAATCGCCCAGCGATCAGCATACCAACTTGCGGCAAAAACAATGGATTTGGCAAGGTCATCAAAGGACCCTCCTTTTGATGCAATTTCTACACCCCAGGTGGCCAGCCGAGTGGCAGTACAGCTTTCTGTGTACGCTGAGAAGAGGTGCGTAGAATACTTGTAGTTTATCACTACTTCGGCCGCGCCGATCACGATTCCGCTAGGCCCGCGCTGTTCAGCATAGGTGAGGTACGGCTCACGCTCGCGATGGGCCACGGGTTTTTTTCAGCGCGGCCGCGTGCAGCGAGCTCGAAAAGCAGCTCCCAAAAGGCGCAAGAAGGCAGATGAAGGCCCCTATCAGGGCCAGTTGTGCGGGGCGATCAAGCGACGGTCAAGCTCCGAGAAGAAACTTTTTGTGCTCGAAGAGCCAGTCAGTAAGCGTCCTCGGCTCGATTTCAAGCAGCGAGCGCAAAATATCGGTTCGCCTGGCCAGCGTTCCATTGCTGCGTTCCCATTCGAAGTAGCGCAGATAATACTCTGGAGCATCCGGCCGGCCCATGTAGGCACGCATCATGTCGCCACACTCGCGGACGAAGCTTTCGGGGGAATCATCGTAGGCAATGGGCACTTCAAATACCTTGGACATCAATTGCGCGACTTCGCTAAAGCGCATCACGTCGACGCCGTTGTCCAGATTATAGGTCTTGCCGAAATGGTAGGTGCTGGGCGATAGCAGCAACTTCGCGGCAGCGACTCCGATGTCGCGTGTATCCAGAAATGCCATGACGCGATCGTAGGGAATGACCAAGGTTCTGCGCGCTCGCACGGGCGGTGCCAAGAAGGTCAGAAAATCGTTCATGAAGTAGGCAGCGATATTGATGTAAGTAACCGGAAGGCCGCTGCTTTCCAGAATCTTGCGGGCTCGCAAGTGCTGAACTGCCGAGCCGCCGTCAAAATCCTGCAGGCACTTTGGGACCTGCTGCTCATCCTGAAGCCCTGGTGGATCTCCCACCAGACGAACAAGGTGCACAAGGCTTTTTGCATAGCGCGCCGCGGCAATCACATTGGTCATGGCCCAGCGTTCATCTAGGAAATCAGGAGTGACAATAAATATGCCCTGCATGCCCTCGAAAGCGGGCAGCAAGGTCGTAATATCGTAATAGTTGGCAACCACGACTTCGCAGCCCGGGTGCTCGGCGCGCAAGGCCTCGACCTTCTCGGGGCGGCTCGTGGCCAGGCGCAGTCTCACCTGCGGTGCATGTAGGCGTAGATACCGTACAAGCGGATCGCCTATATGGCGCGACGCACCGAAAACTAGGATTGATGCCGGAACAACCTTGTCATTACTCATCGGATCCCTCTCCCTTTGCAGTTCCACTCCAAAACAGCGGCCAGCGTAGTCAAGATCCATATTCCTTGCAAGCCGCACTGAAGCTCTCAATGTGTCAGCACTTTTTTGAAAATGCAGGGGCCGGTGTATGAAGGGACCACAAATGGGACCACGCTATCGTCAAACCCTGCAAGATCGTTTAGGAAAATGCGATGGCTCGGTTGATGTCGCTCATCATGCACATCGTTTCTAGACGATGCATGGCGTCTACCGC
>CAYWPR010000277.1:0-2071 GCA_964460115.1 uncultured Myxococcales bacterium | reverse complement strand
AACTAACTCCTTGATCTCCCGTCGCATTTTGCAGCGCTAGAATCCCGATGCAGGACGCCGCGCCGATGCGCCGCCGCCAGCCCGCGCGCCAGTCCGATGCTCATTTCCAGGACGCGAGTCCAGGGCAGCGGAAGCTTGATGTGGTCGAGGTTCTGTCCGCGAACAAACTCCGAGATGATGTAGGGACGTCCGTCGATCTCGCCGACTCGGTAGATCGCGACGACATTGGGATGCTGCAGCCGCGCCGCCGCTCGCGCCTCCGTAAGAAACTGCTCCCGCATCAGCGCGTCGGGGTCGATGGCGCTGATGAACTTGATGGCCACCGGACGATCGAGCAGCGTGTCGTGTCCGAGATACACCTCGCCCATGCCTCCGCGGCCTAACTGCCACAGGATTCGGTACTCATCGAACTGCTTGGGCGGGCTCCAACTGGGAGCTTGCTTTTTTCGACCGGGCATCGCAATCACTGGCGCCCATCTCGCTGCATGCAGCAAGGAGACATGACACCTGTTATCTCAGAATCGCACGGTGTGTGCGCCAGCGTCAACGCAATCGTCTCGCCAGAGGGTGAAATTATCCGAGAGGTCTTTGGGGATTCGAGAAGCGATGCGAGTGGCGAAAAGCGAGAAAACTACTTTAACTCTAACGTCGTGCGGGCGTACACATCTTCCTTGCGTTGATAATCCGGTAGGCCTGATCCGATCTCGTAGACAGGTTGATGAGTCGTCACTGTCGAAGATCGTGTTGAGTTGTGTACTCCTTTGTTGAAGTGCAATCAATCTGGTCAGTGGCCTGGTCAGGAGACAGGGCGTTTCTGGGGGCTGGCGGCTTGCCGGCTGTCCACAGAAAGAGCGCTCTGCGCGTCCCTGTCGCCGTTTGAAATGCGGTGTTCACTGGCTTTTTGCCTTCTTGCTCCTGCCGCAGCTGCTCTTTTTTACACGCGTTCGTACTGCGCTGGGCTCAGGTAGCCCAACGACGAATGGCGACGCTGCTGGTTGTAGAAAACCTCGATGTAGTCGAATAGCTCCGCCTTGGCAGCGCCGTGGCTTCCGAAGTGTTCTCCTCGCTTGCTCTTGAGCGTCGAGTTCCAGCTCTCCATCGCCGCGTTATCCAGGCAGTTGCCGCGACGGCTCATGCTACTACATATCAGCTAGGACATTAGAAGCGGTCTCATAACCTTCGAAGCGGGCTCGGCAGCAAAAGTGGACAGCGGGGACTTCGTGTGATCTGAAAGGGCATGGACCTGACGGACCTGCAATGGCAGTTCATCGAGCCGCTACTCCCTGTTCCCAGGCGTCGTGCCGACGGAGGGGGTCGGCCCTTCTTGCCGGCGCGTGCGGTGCTAGGCTGCATCCTTTGGATTCTTCGTACCGGCGCCAGATGGAAAGATTTGCCAGAGCGCTATCCCTCCTATCAGACTTGCCATCGGCGCTTTCAAGCCTGGGTTCGCGACGGGACCTTGGGTCGCATCCTGCGCGCTTTGGCCCAGGATCTGGAGTCGCGCGGCAAGATTGATGTCTCTGAATGTTTCGTCGATGGCACTTTCGCTTCGGCAAAAAAAGGGGCCTTCTTATTGGTAAAACGAAGCGCGGCAAAGGGACCAAGATCCTGGCAATTGCAGACCGCAATTCTCTTCCTGTCGCCGTTTGCATTGCGAGCGCTTCTCCGCACGAAGTCACCCTCGTCGAGGAGCTCCTCAAAGACCGCTGCACAGGGCGCAGGCCCAAGCGGCTCATCGGTGACAAAGCCTACGACAGCGACGCGCTCGACAAGCGACTTGCCGAGCAGTCGATAAAGCTCATCGCGCCGCACCGCAGCAATCGCAAACGAAAGACGCAAGACGGCCGTGAGCTGCGCCGCTATAGGCGGCGGTGGAATATCGAGCGACTGTGGGCCTGGCTGCACAACTTCAGGCGCTTGGTGGTCCGTTGGGACACAAACCCAGACAACTACCTGGGATTCATTCACTTGGGCTGCATTCTCATCCTACTTCGGAGGTTATGAGACCGCTTCTATCCAATGCCAATTCCGACGTTCGGCCGGTCCTGAAATTCCGATTGCTGTTTACGAT
>CAYWPR010000276.1:0-2117 GCA_964460115.1 uncultured Myxococcales bacterium | reverse complement strand
CAGCCAAGCCGGTGCCGAGTTTATCGTCGTCGGTGGCTGCGCTGCTGTCCTGCAAAACGTGCCGATTTCGACGTTTGACCTCGACATTGTTCACAGGCGGACGCCCGAAAACATCGATCGCCTGCTGTCGGTCCTCGCCACCCTCGACGCACACTTCTATCCCGATTTTGCCCGTCGCAACCGCTTGACATACGTTCAGTGTGTACTGTACCTTTTTTTCATGGCGATGCTGAATCACCCGCTAGGCTCAAAACCGCTGACGGAAATTGATCTGGAGCTTCTGACTCAGGCTGATGACCTGGAGCTTCTGAGCACGCAGACCCCGGAGTTTGACCTGGAGCTTCTGAGCGCGCAGACCCCGGAGTTTGACCTGGAGCTTCTGAGCGCGCAAACCCCGGAGTTTGACCTGGAGCTTCTGAGCGCGCAGACCCCGGAGTTTGACCTGGAGCTTCTGAGCGCGCAGACCCCGGAGTTTGACTCTATATTAAGGCTAGATATCTGAGCATAAGGGGCTTCAATAATGATGGAAAGCAGACAGGTGAGATCTGTCTCACATGGTAAGTTGCCGCTTATCATACTTGATTCCAATTGCAGAAATATTCACGGGAAGTTACCAGGAATGAACAAGCTGCAAAGTTGGCAGGTACTTGGCCTGATTCAACTCCGCGTCACTGAAGCTTTCTATCGTGAACAGGATCCAGCGGGTAAGCAAAGTGCATTAAAATTTAGCCCTATCATTCCAGAGCCTATGATCTTAGATCTAGAGTCGGGCGCAACAAATTTTTTGGATGGGAATTGCTATTTGGCCGATGAGCTTACGCTGCCCTTCCGAAGAGTAGCCGCCATTATGTTTCCTGGAATAAAAGAACTTAACGTGCGTCAGCAAAACGACATCATGCATATTCTGGCAGCACACAGAGTCAATGCCGAAGTATTCGTAACCGATAACGATAAAGATTTTATCAGGGGTGGGCGTATGGAACGCTTTAGCGAACTCGGCCTATGCGTTATGAATCCGACTGATGCAGTAGCGCACCTTCAATCCCTTTATCATTGGGCATAGGTGCAAGGTCGGCGGCTTCTCGCAGCGCCTTTTCCCATCCCCGCACGTAGCGAACCGATGCGGCGGTGGCCGGCACAGGGCATTGGCGTATCTCCGTTGTGCTGAGCGCTAGGTGTTGCTGATTTTATCGGATGATACGATATTGGACTGAATATATTTTTTAAGGGCATCCGCCCGCTCTTTGGCTTCGCATTTATTTTCGTAACTGAAAACCAACCCATAATTCTTAAGCAGCAGGAGGCTGCGACCGCCGCAGCGCTCGCAGCGAATCTGGGCAAAGCCGTGGCAGAGCAGCCCGCAGCCCAAGTAGCGCTCAAACTCGGCGCACTGGATGAAGGAAGCTCGCCGCTGGGGTAACCTCCTGCGCTTCGACGAGAAGGCAGCCAGGTTTTCGCGAACCATGCGGTGGAGCAGGGTCTTCTCGGATTCACGACGCCGGTAGCGCCCCCGAACCAAGGCCGGACAGCCGATTTCCAGCGCTGCGCTGCGGAACAAGGGAGCCCCAGCCTCCGCCAGCACAGCAGGTACCAGACTCCTGCCGAGATGTTCTTCGTCAGGAACGCATAACACTGGCGAGCTGCTGGCGTCCAGCATACCGGATGCTGTCCGAAGCTCGGACACTGCACTGGCTTACTGATCGCGGTAGAGACGGCCCTTAGCTCCACTGGGTTCGGGCCGCCCCCCGCACAGATCCGGACGGGCAGCGCTACTGCATCCGGTTCTTGCCTTGGATTCTGGCGTCGAAGCGCTCCTCGGGCCAGGGGTGATACCAGCGCACAGAAGGAATCCACCGGCTCTGCAAGCGGTGCATCCGCTTCCAGGTCGTTGCGTCTCGCTGTCCTCGGCGTTGCAACGCTCGAAGCCACAACCGCGTGACCTGATCTCGGAATGTCCGGAGCCGCTTTTCATTGCCGGGGACTCCGTGGTAGGCGAAGTAGCCTCGGACCACCTGCTCCAGCCACCTCCCCTGTTCAGGAATCGGCTGATGCCGACGGTGAAGCAGCTCGACTTTGATCTCGCGCAGCTTCGCGCTCATCCGCTTCTGTATCGTCTG
>CAYWPR010000275.1:0-2130 GCA_964460115.1 uncultured Myxococcales bacterium | reverse complement strand
CTTGCCGCTTTTCTTCATCGCCAAGCAAGGAATAGGTCGCTTCGCGCATGAGGGCATGGCGAAACCCGTACTCTTTTATGTTGAGAAAGCGGCTATTGCGATGCTCTTCGATAAATTCGAAGTCGAGCAGAACCTGCAGCCAGCGGGCGTCATCCTCTTCTCCAAGTCCGCTGCCCCAGAATGTTTGGCCGTACAGACTTGCCGCCTTTAGCACGCGGCGCGCCGGAGCTTCAAGACGCATCAGACGCGCTTGCAGCATGGCCAAAATGGTCTCCGGCAAGCTGTCGCCTTTGCCTTCTGCGGTTGCACGAATTAGTTCTTCCAGATACAGCGCATTGCCGGCTGCTTGCTCGACAATGCGTTCCAGCACGTCGTCAGATACTTGGTTGCCGAGAATCTGCCGAGCCAAGCGTAAAGAGGCCTTTTTGCTCAACCCCTCTAAGCGTATGTCCTGGCGGCGGCGTTTGCTAAAAAGGGAAGGAAAATGCGTCTCGACCTCGGGATGGGCAACTCCCAACACCATAAAGGATTGTTTGGCCAAATCGCGCAAGAGAACATCTACCAAGCGCACGGTCAGGATGTCTCCCCAATGCAGGTCCTCTAAGATCAGAAGGACCGGGCAATGCGCACATTCTGCCTGCAGCCAATCGATGGTCGCCTGTCGAATCTGATCGCTTAGGATATGCGGCTCCTGACGCGCGGCGCGCAAAGCCGGACTATCTACATCGGAAAACGGCGTTCCGCACATTTCGCCGATAAACTCGACCACGCGCTTTTGCTCGGCCAAAGGAAGCCGCAGGCCGATTCGCTGGCGAAGCTTTTCTTGGCGTTTCGCAAGTGCCTCTCCGGAATTGACTTCGCACAATCCGTAAATGGCTTTGCCAAGCTGTCCGTACGGCGACCCCGTGGTCATTGGATCGCCGCGGCCAAACAGAATTTCGACCGGTTCTTGCCGGTCGGTTAGGCGTCGCAAAAATTCGTGCCGCAGTCGAGATTTTCCCATGCCGGGCGCAGCGGTCAAAAGCGCCACCTGGGCCATGGATTCATCGCGGCATTCGGCAAAAACTCCCTCAAGGACTGCAAGCTCACGCTCGCGGCCGATGCACGGCGTCGCCTTGCCCAGCAAAGGCCGCCCAGCATCGAAACTGGCGCGTTCGCCATGCAGCGAAAAACAGCCCGTGCCAAGCCCGCGCACCGTAAAGCGAGCATCCAGCAAGCCTGCCGTGGCTTCATCCAGAAGCAAAACCGGACTGCAACTTTCCAAGTCTTGCTTCTTGCTTTCCAAGTAGCGGTTTAGAAGTTCCCAAGCGCGGTCGATGGCTTCGCCAATCGGCATCTGTTTGGCCAAAATACCGCGTCCGGTGACCAAAATGACGCAGGCTTCGGGCCAAAGCTCGCGAAACAGCAAAGCGCAGCGCGCGGCTTGCAAGGCCTGATCCATGGCGCTGCCGCTTGTTGCCGATCCGAGTGTCGCCACCGCTGACCCATCGGCCAAAAGCTCGACGAGCGCCCCGTGCGGAGCCAGGGCCCGGCGCAAGGTGGTGATTTCACCATGATTCGTTTCGGGAAGCCGAACCGCCAGCGTCGGTAACTCAACGCTCGTCGCCAAATTGCGCACTGCGACGATTACACTGACAAGCTGTTGTTCATGTCCGCTCGAACTAAAAGCCGGTACATCCGGTCGCACCGCTGGTGCGGCAAGTTCTTCCAGAGTCGGAAGCTCGGCCAGTGCTTGGCACAGCGCCGCCGCGTCTGAGATGCGCTCGTGAACCGGCCGCGCAAGCATACGGGCCGTCAGATCATCCAGAACTTGCGGCAACTCTTGGCGAATTTGCCGCAGCCGCCGTACTTCTTGCAGCAGAATCTTGGCTAGCAAAGCCGCGGCGTGCTCGGCCACAAAAGGCGGTTGTCCCGTCAGACACTCGAAGAACACTCCGCCGAGCGAATAAATGTCACAAGCGGGACCTAGATCCCGCTGCCCGCTAGCTTGTTCGGGCGCCATGTACATAGGAGTCCCAAGTACCTCGCCCGTGCGCGTCAGCGATAAATCATTGCCGGTGCGCGCAATTCCAAAATCCAGCAGTTTGACTTGCTTGACGTCCCCTTCTTGCAGAAACAGGTTACTCGGCT
>CAYWPR010000274.1:0-2256 GCA_964460115.1 uncultured Myxococcales bacterium | reverse complement strand
GACTGGCCGCCGCACACAAACAATCCGTTCTACACCGCGACATTAAGCCGGCCAAAGCAGCTAGAAATATTTCCTGTCTGATGACAGGGATTTAGAACAGCAGTTCAGGAATTCCGCATTGATTCAGAATCCGAGGCGATGTTTCGAACCGTGCCGTTTGGTTTGTGACCGATGGGATGGGCGAAGGACTGGCCATCATGGCTGGCAACTCTATAGGCGCTGGTGCACTGTGGCCAAAAGCGCCCGCCTACGCCCATGGCCATTCCATGGTAGTTTCCGGGCATGGACAGGAAGTCGTCTCTACTCACTATCGAATCGGCTGGATACTATAGCCTCGCGTTCATGAGCACGCAGCTGTTCCATGAGCTGGCCCATGCGCTGACCGGCCGGTTTTTGGGCAGTCAGCCAATCCTGCACACGGGCTTTGTGGAGCACACTGCGGACATATCAACGGCCAGCCGCGTTTTGATTGCCGCTGCGGGGCCGCTGTTCAGCTTGCTTCAGGGGCTGTTGTTGCTCTGGCTTGTGCGCAAAGGCCCGGCCCATCCTAGGCTGCGGCTTTTCGGAGTATGGATGTCGTTTCACGGTATGGTGAATTTCGTCGGCTATGTTTTTAGCACTAGCTTTGCCCTCAGTGCCGACCTGGGA
The DNA here is from genome assembly GCA_964460115.1 of uncultured Myxococcales bacterium. GTDB lineage: Bacteria > Myxococcota_A > Polyangia > Palsa-1104 > JAEUJZ01 > JAEUJZ01. The sequence goes on along the minus strand of CAYWPR010000274.1, from coordinate 1,608 downwards.
CGAATCGCCGTCCTGCTACAGTTACCCATGCCGGTTCGAGTCGCGCTGACCGGACTTGGCTATGTCGGGCTGCGTTATGTGGTACGCCCGCTAGCGCCGGCGTTCGCGGCGCTGTGCGCGCATCCGCTACCTGCCGCTGTCGCTGCACGTGCCTTTGCGCATGAACTCGGGCTTTACGCCGGAGCGCTGGCGACCCCCATCTTGATCGTAGCGGCGCTGCCGGTGCCACACTGGCTGAGCTTGGTCTACGCGATCTGCGCTTTCCTTCCCCTTTTCGATCTGCCAAAAGCCCTGGCGAAGAACCGCAATTTCGCCGAATCAACGCCGCTTCGTGGAAGCAGACCCTTATTCCCGTTCACTGCATACATCCTCTTGGTGGTACTGGCCAGGTACTGTCTGGATAGAGGAGTCCCATTATGGTGAGTTATGGCGCGCAGCAGATGGTAACCGGGCTATTGGGGCTCACATTTCCGGTCGATGTCCCCCCAGATGGGGGGCAGGAGCCACTCTTCGAGAGCTTAAGCTTGAAGCTTTGGGTCCCACTGGCGCTTACGCAGCTATTGTCAGATGGCACTGTCGCGATGAGCGTGCTGCAGCCGAGCATGGAATAGAGCTCGGTGTTTCCGGTGCATGTGCCGGAGCCAGCGCCACAGCTGCACGACGAGCAGTCGCGGGTGTCGGTGATGCCGCCGTACGCAGTATGCTTGACCGAGAAACCGGGCGCGTCGCATGCGACGTTAGCCATCTTGTAGATGCAGGGCTTGGATTGGTATGCAGGCGTGGGCGGAACGAAACACTCGAAGCCCGCCGAACAACTACCGTTCGACGTGGTTTTGCACAGCCGAATGACGTTCTTGTAAGTCACTGGGGGCAGGGTTTTGACGCCGCCCAACGGAGCGCACGCCCCAGCGCTCACCGTCGGAGGTGGCGCCGTAAAGAAGGTGTTGCCCGTGCTGCTCAGCAATGCCTGGCAGGAAGTATCCTCCGAGACCGCGGTTGTGCCCAGGGTACAGTTCATCCCAGCGTGCGTGATGAGGGTGGCACCACAGTTGACTTGAGGCATGCTGCAGGTGCATGAGGAGCACTGCGCAGGGGGCCCGAATAGTTGGCCCTCGCCGAGGTCGAGCGCAGTCCCCACGCAGGCCGGCGCCGCCATACCGCTGTCGCCCGAATAGAAGGCCACGGGGCCCTGCCATGCCGCGGGCGGCGTTGCAACGCAGGTGCCTTGGGCACAGTTGCCGACGCTTCCTCCTCCATCTTCATTCCCTCCGTCCACTAGCATATCGGGCATGATGACCATGTCGAGCATGTTAGGCATATCGGGTGTGTCAGTCCCAACGGGGCTTCCGCAAAGGGAAAAGCCAAACAGAACGACCGCCGCAAGGAGGCATCTCAGGAACCCTTGCACTACACGCAGAGTACTCATCTACTTTAGTCTATCAAGACACGCATCCATGATGAATCCGTGCCATGCGATTTTTCAGGACCTAATCTTCGCCGGGAGAGCTTGTAAGAAATATCTAACCCAGCGACCTAAATAGAAGCATTTATCTTCTGACAACATGCATTTTGAAGTGGCTTCGCACGAATTCCTCATCGATTCAGAAC
>CAYWPR010000273.1:0-2258 GCA_964460115.1 uncultured Myxococcales bacterium | reverse complement strand
AGGTGTGATGGGGTGCGACAGGTGTTCTAAGATGCTCTAGGGAATCGTTAATGTGTGCTGAAACGATTAAACCTGCATTAGCCCGAATGCACGCTCTAAACTAAAGGTGCTAGATGAAAATTCTCCGCTCAAGCATTGTTGCCGCTATCATCTTGTTGAGCACGCTTAACGCATATGCGACTGAGCTCGTGCCTAAGTTCAACTATGTCTCCTCTGATTTCTTCAATCCAATGAAAGTACAGTTGGATGTCGCCTGGGCCGAGTTTGGACTTCAGGAGCGGGGGATGAATTACTATTCGTCCGGCGCGCCGCTTGATGGCTCGCCAATATGGCAGCGATTTAACCCCAACGGTGACACCTATCAAACCTGGTTCGGAGCCTACGTAATATCGAATTTTCAATATGCGAGCGAATGGACAGGTCACCGCCATCCACGCGTGAAGGACATCTCGAATAGCGTGAATCGTGTCATCGAACTCGCGATTATCGATCAAATTGTATGGCAACGCGCCTATGGTGACCCGAACCCTGCAGTAACCCTTGTCCCTGGCTCAGTTCAGGTCGTCCCATTTCTCGATGGGTACTTTGCCGTTCATTGTAAACTCCTCGCGCATTCCGATACAGGAGACAAGGTGCAAATTCCATATCCCTGGTATCCTGACTGGACAACATATTCATCGGTGATCGATCCCTATGCCCCTATAACAATCGATTGCTTCGTGCTTTTTAAATATCTTCCTGAAGCCGATCGACTCGTCGTTATCTACTCCTCTGGGACAGAGTGGTCCACCGCGGATGGGGTGCAACACAAAACTCCTTCTAACATCCGCATACAGCAGCTCTTGATGACATTGAACGTCAGATTCGTCCCAGAAAGTGATGATCCGTGAGCCTACCGCAACCGCACAGCGAGCGTTCTGAAGTTACCTGATTCGCGTCAGCCCGGCGCACTTCGTCTCGCCACAGCCAGCAATCCAAGGCCACCGAGCGTCTCCTCGATATGAATCTCGCAGAACCCATGCTGCGCCAGCAGGCTGGTTAAGGCCTCAGCGCTGAAGCGGCCGTAGCCGCGGCTCCATAACCGCCAGAGTAGCATTGACAGCTTGAAGCGCAGTTCGCCGCCCGTACGCATTCCCGCGAGCAACGAACCATCGCGGTTCGGTTCCAGGATGACATACAAGCCCCCGGGCTTTAACACCCGCGCCATCTCATCAAGAGATGCATCGCGCTGGCTGAGCAGATATAGAAAGCTGTGGTGGGTCACCACATCGAAGCTGCCGTCGGCAAACGGCAAGTGGACGACATCGCCCTGAACAAGATCTAGGGTGTAACCTGTTCGCTTCTGATAGCGCCGAGCCTGACGAAGCATACCGTGCACGAAATCCAGTCCCACCACCCAGGCATCGGGGCGGCGGTCGAGGATGCCGAAAGCTGACACCCCTGGACCGATTCCCAGATCCAGAATCGCCAGCCGTCGCCCCATCGGACTTGGAGGAAAGTGGTCGGCCAGGCTGGCGCAGTGCTGACGCCAAGTTCGCTGCCAGGTCATCCAGGCGTAGAACCGGGCGGCGTTGTCAAAAACCAGCCGACTGCCAAAGTGCAGCCAGCGCTGCCTGCGCGATGAAGTCATGGGGCGAAAATCTTGCCGCAAGGACGGCGAAATTGCGAATAGGCAAGGGACATGCGCATTATGCACAGCGCTTGAAGCGGTGTATTGTAACGTGGTGACCGCCGCTGAAGTTGAATCGTACAAAGCTCCTTGTTCCGGAAACGCGAAGACCTCGGGCGATAAGCTTCCCCTCGAAACCGCCGCAGCGCTGCATTCAATCAGCGCAGAAGTGCTGCATGAAATCGTTCACACGCTGAACTTTTTGCGATATCTGGTCGAGCAAGATGGGAATGCGGCGCTCGCGCCTGAAGCATTAGGATTCGCTCGAAATGAGATCGCGCGACTGGAACGGCTGGTCGGAAATCTACGCCAGTTGAAGTTGCCGCCAGCGCAACGCATAGGAAAAAGAAAGCTTCGTTTTGACCAAGGGCGCCGCAAGCACCTCAGGTGTGATGGGGTGCGACAGGTGTTCTAAGATGCTCTAGGGAATCGTTAATGTGCAAAGCCAGCCCCGATGATGGCAATGTTTCCTTGCACAGCTTGTACGCTACCATGCACGCCGCCCGACTCCCATCCGGTGGTCACTCGATCCCTCCCACCCCACCGCCCTGTGGCGAATCGCGCGCCCGGTTTCCACTCGGCTGTGATA
>CAYWPR010000272.1:0-2294 GCA_964460115.1 uncultured Myxococcales bacterium | reverse complement strand
AGACCGACGGGCAAGGGCAAGGCGTGGAATCGGACGGTGGTGCGCGGAATCCTGAACCGAGAAGGGCTGCTCTCGATTCGCCACTACGACCGGACAGGCGCAGTGCGCGATACCAACGTCGTCGCCAAGCGCGTCGCTGAGCTGCGCGCGAAACACCTGAGTTTTGGCGAAATCGGCGCGCAGCTTACGCGCGAGAACCTGATGCCACCTATCGGCGCGAAGTGGCATGCACAGGCCGTCGCGCGCGTCTGGGAGTCGGCGAACAGCTACGACCCGCAGAAGGCGATGGAGATCGCCGTCGGGCTGCACAAGGCGAACTACAGCCTGCGGAAGATTGGCGAGGAGCTGACGCTGCGCGGGCTGACTCCGCAGCGCGGGGGCGTGTGGCATTCGGCGCAGGTGCGGCAGCTTTTGTTGATGGCAAAAATCAGCGCGTAGTCGGGCCTGCCAATCGACGATAGCGCCGTACGAATTCTTGCCAATGAATGGGCAAGCACTTCTGCATTCCAGGATTGCAGAAGGCAATCGCCGCCTGCCTCACTGCGATAGCGCTATCTGGAAACGAAGCCGTTCCGCAGGGGAAGGATTGCCAGAGTGAGTCTGAAAGTCCGCGAATCGCACTTGCAGCCCATTTCGTTCCGCAGGCCATCCGACGTTGCCGTTGAATCAAAACGACCTGCTGATTCTCTGGGGAGCTTGGCGGATGAAGTCCACCCCGCACGGCAAAACGAAGCGCAGCGTGCCATGCGGGGCCTCTCCAAAACGCAACTGCGCCTGGAGTCTGCGATGCCTTCTTGCCCTGATCTTTCCTCTCTTTGTCATCGCAACCCGCTGCCGTTGGGCTTGCTTTGCGCGGTACAGGACTGCGATCGATTCGCCTTCCTTGCGATGCAGCCACTGTCCGTGCTGTATGCGCAGGATTGGCTCCTTTCCATGATTCACGTGCAGCGCTTGCTCTCCCGCGACGCACTCAAACTCTACAGACACAAGATGTGGCTGAAACGCCCGGCTGATCCAGAACACGATAACCGTGCAGCGACTGTAATCAACCGCATTTGGGCGTCTAGTGAAATCGCGCAGGCCGCGCGTTGTGCAGAAAGAGCAGAGCCAAAAAAGGAGTTCTTCTTGAACCGATTCCCCTACTGCCCATCGTCGTTTCCTTTGACGAGAAATGCGGCACTCCGACACTCGGCCGAACGTCCCCGGATCGCCCATGCGGCCCGGGAACCCGCTCAGTTTGAGCAGGAATATAGGCACGGGACCTTGACTCTGCTTGCGATGATAAGCGTGCACACCGGATTCATCGACAGAATCCTTTAGAGGGGTGGGTGTTGCGCTGGCGTTTGTGCCAACGACGTTTCTCGGATGAGCACGGTGCCCTGCACATACTGTCCATAACCATTTAGATGTACGAAGACGACATCACCGCCCAATCGACAGACATCAGCTTGAACGGCCTTCTTGAAGGCAACTGGATCGTTGCATACCCAACCATCTGATTTCAGGATGCCGATTTCCGCATAGGGTCCATCCTGGGGTAACAGACTACGAATCTCAAAGTCACAACCGGGAGCTTTCGCGGCAAGGGGTTTTGAGCTAGTAACCGTCGGAGTAAAATGCAGTCCATTTGCCGTCCAGGCAAACAGGGGCCCTCCTGGGGTCGGAGCGCATCCGGCAACGAGCATCATCCCAAGGCCTATCCAACGTATCGACAGTTTCATACCTTTCCTTTCCTTTCTTTTCCTCTTTACGTTCTCTGCTGGACTAGGACCGTCTGCTGCGCAGACGCTTAACCGTGTTACTGCCATAGCAGGGTCCAACAGCGAATTGCTTGAAGCAGTAAGCAATGATCTATATGGCTGTTCGAATCAGATTAGAATTCCCTTACAAATCAGATTAGAGTTCCCTTGCGTCTCTTCCGCACCGTGCGTACAACGTTGCTGAGTGTGACGTCAAGGGAACGCCGTTCGGCGTGTAGTTCCCAAGTGCGACAGTGGCAGTTCTGGCTGGTCCTCCTCGGCGACGCGGATTCTGCTCAATCTCGGGGCCAGAGGCGCGCGGGTCAGGATGCGCTGGCGGCGTTGTCGCCGCCGGCCCAGAAGCGCCGCATCGCATCGGAAAGCGCAGCGGCCTGCATTGAGTGCGCCGGGGAGAATGGCTCCATTTGCTCAAAGCTGACGCCGCGACCTGCTGGAGACGGCGGAATGGGAAGCCATGCAAACGCGGTATCATACAGAACTGCGCGCTCCACGCGAACGTGACCGCGGATTCCACCTGAACGTGACCGCGGATTC
>CAYWPR010000271.1:0-2327 GCA_964460115.1 uncultured Myxococcales bacterium | reverse complement strand
ACGCTCTCCTCTCTTCACGTCCTTCCTCTGTCGCCTTCACGCGGCGCCACTACATGCACAACCCTTGTTCCAGTGAGTCTATGGGGACTACATTGCTTGACTCATCGCCGGGCATTTCATCGCCACAGGCCACGGCAAACAAAAGTACCGACGGAAGAAGAAATTTGTACGAATGACGCATGGAAGACTCCTTTCTAGCAAGGACCTGGATAAACAGGTTCCGGTAGAATCGGCTCCACATTCCTAGAACCAATTGAGCAGAACAATTCGTCAGATATGCATTAGGTATGCCAGGCTTTGGCGTTGTATGCGGATGGAGGATCTCGTTGAGGAAGCGTGCCAGGCCAATACAACAAACTCACACGGAATTGACAAGTAATGATTGGATCGTCATTTCGATCTCCACTCTATAGACACGACAAAATGGATTCAAAGGAGTGGTCAAGGAATTGACCATCCAAGTTACCCATCGGTCAATACCTTGACCAGCGAGAATGTAAGCCGAGTCTCACCATTCGGCTGTTGCGCTTCAGGTCAAGCTGGGCATTATCCCCGAGGGACAATACTAGTCCGGGTTCCCGGACATCGTATTGTCGCTATGCTTAGGGAGCGCTATCTAGCCAGTGCCGCAACTTGTGCTCAGCAAACCTGAGTTCAGCGCCAGACTTCAACTGCTGTGGAGCGTAGAAATAGAGAGGATGCACGAACTTGAGAAGTTTGGGCAGGTTATGCTGGCAGGGAAACAGAGAGGCGACGGAGCAGCAGTAAGGAATGCACAGGGGTTTGGGGATCTGGGCCGAAAGGGGCTTCAACTAGCAGTTCCCACCCCAGGTGCCGCAGCATGTCAGTGAGTTTCTGAGAATCGTAGCGTTTGAACCGGAATATAGAGAAGCGCTTCTCACGACCCCCGTTGAGTTTCACTTTGGCCGGCGTATCGATGGTGTATCCCCCCGGAACCTGGCAAGCCAGATCTAGGGAACAGGAGAAATCGATATCGAGCGCGCCGCGACAGTAGCGCAAAAGCGGACCGTCTAGCCATTCCTTATAGGCTGCGGATAAGCCCCGCGTAAAGGCAGGATCATTGCTTCGAATCTGATCGGGTTTCTCGGGAGAACCCGCTGCTAGCTGTACATCTAGAAGAAGTAGATCTCCCGGCGCAAACCCGATGAGCGTGTGCTGGAAGAAGCGTGCTTCATTGTCCAGATTACCAATCGTAAGCCCAACCATGCATGCAATGCGCCGACGGTGCGAGCGCTCTGCGCTAAAGTGAAATTGGGTGTACTGCGGCCAGTGGTGAAAGTTCCCTTGTACAGCGCAGATATACGCGCCGCGCTTGCCCAGCGCCTCCGCGCATGCTGATAAGCGCTACTTAGAAGTGGTTGGCTGATGTCAATGAGGAACAGGCGTGCGTCCAGCGAACTGCCATGGCGGTGTTCATAGTGGCCCATCAAATGGCTTACCAGGCGAACTTCTTGTTTCCCATCTCCTGAACCAAAAGCAATCACGTCAAGTCCTGCTCGGCCAGTGGATTCCAGAATCTTGCGCGCCATGGGTTCAAGCGGCATGTTTTCGCGGAAGGTGGTGGCGTAGGCAGATTGGTTCGAGAGTTCGAACCAGTTCATAGCGCTTTGATGATCGAGGTAGCTATAGGTCTGCTCGATACTGCCGCCGCGACTATGGTTCAGTAATTCAAAAAGCTCTGTAAACATTCGAAGTGGGTCATAGCCAGGGGCAATCCAGCAGTTGGGCAAGGAATCAGGAACAGCGGAATCGGGCTGCCGCCACGGGATTTGCTCGCTGTCTAGGCCAAGTTCTGAAACCGCTAAGAGCCGCACGACCGTGGCGTGGGTCGGTACGTTAGTTGCGGCCTCAACATTGTAAATCATTTGTTCCGATAAGCCGGCCCGCTCGGCTAGTTTGCTGCGCGAGAGTCCTGCCGCGCGTCGGGCTTTTTCTACAGTTTGCCCAAATGATTCTGCGCGTTCTGGGTCGATGGCCCAGTCTCGCGAGGCATCCGCAACCTTGGCCGCGGCTTGTTCGGTTGGAAATGTCTTGTGGATGTAGTGAAGGGCAGCTTAGATGGCCTGCCTGTGCTCTTTGCAGGCAGCTTGTGTGTGAGAATCCGCATCGGCCGCCAGATCTTGTAGCCATTGAAGAGCACCCAGCAGTCCCGTTTGAACCAGATGTGAAGCCTGACCGCGAGATGCGCTGCCAAACGGCCCCGGCAGCATGGACGTTGCCGGCTCAGCACCCGTCTGGGGATTTGACGGAACAGTAGCTGGTCTGTCGTCTGGCGGTTTTGGCGGAGCGGCATTGGTGCTCGAAGC
>CAYWPR010000270.1:0-2333 GCA_964460115.1 uncultured Myxococcales bacterium | reverse complement strand
TTTCATTTGTTTGCTCACCTACTTCTCTTGACCGGTCTCCCGGCGCTCACGGTCCTGAGTTTGTCAGTGACGCCGTGCAGAGCTGGGCGCAGCGGCGTGGGATCAAGTGGCACTGCATTGAGCCCGGGAAGCCGACGCAGAACTCGCACATTGAGAGCTTCAACGGCCGGCTGCGAGACGAGTGCCTGAACGAGAACTGGTGGCGTAATCTGTCGGAGGTGCGGTGGCAGACCAAGGAGTACTAAGCCGACTACAACCATCACCGTCCGCACGGAGCGCTGAGACACCTCACCCCGTCGGAGTACGCCCATAACCTAGCAACAGGACAAAAATCAGGCAGGGAAACAGAACTCTGCCGTGCTATCCATCAACCTAGATTCTCACCATAACCGGAATCAACTTCGGGGGCAGGTCAGTCTGTCCGTCAGTCTGCCACATGGCATGTGAGTAGAGGGCCTTACGACCCATGCTCGCACTGCTCGCTATAGAGAAGCGGTGAACGGCTAGCCGGGCACCTGAGCATTTGCAGCCCAGAAGGCAAGTCAGGTCGAGGTATTAAACCTCGTCGATTATCTCGGAAAAGGCCAATACACAGAAAAGCGAACGGGCCGGGCTGGCTGATCGCTCTGCCGGGATGGGCGGTACAAATGAGTGGCCCAGTGTTTCCGAGATCGCACCTTGGTTGCCTTACAGGACTGTACCTGTCATTGAATCCTGGCCGTTCCTGCTGCCTTACGGGCAGTGCTGGCCCCAGTCCGAACCACTGCTAGATTTACATATAATTCAAGGGACGGCATTGCTTTTCTAACCGTGCTCTACTTTCTGATTTCTCGCCTGAAAACTGTCAGGGCTCCTCTTTTGCGAGCTCTGCCTCAATCTCTTCCACCGTCGGCAGACTCCCCTTCAAATCCGCGGGCAGATTTTCGGTAAGTTGGGTTTCCCAGTCGGCGACTCCGATGGGTTTGTGGAAGCCCCGTAGGGCGTATTCCACGACGAGCTTGTTCTTGGAGCGGCAGAGCAGGAGTCCGATCGTGGGTTTGTCGTCGGCGTGGCGCAGCAGGTCATCCACGGCAGATAGGTACATGTTGAGCTGGCCGACGAAACCCGGCTGAAAGGAAACGGCCTTGAGCTCAATGACGACATAGCAGCGCAGCTTCAGATGATAAAAAAGGAGATCGAGGAAAAAGTCATCATCGCCGACCTCAAGATGCACCTGACGGCCGACGAAAGCGAAGCCGGTGCCCAACTCCAGCAAGAAGCGCTGGATGTGATCAACTAGGGCTTGCTCGATCTCGCGCTCACGTCGCGGATCGGCGGTGCCCACGAAGTCGAACAGGTAGGGGTCTTTGAAGACTTGCGCCGCCAGATCGGAATCGACCGGCGGCAGCGTGGCGGGGAAGTTATGGATGGCTTGTCCCTGTCGCGCGTGAGCGCGTGTGTCCATCTGCATGCGCAATATGGGCTCAGACCAGCCAAAGCGCAGTGTCTGCGCGGCATACCATAGACGGATCTGCGGGTCGCGCTGGCGTTCGAGCAGGGCGATATTTTGCCGCCAGGGCAATTGTGCAATGACCCGTTGCACAATTTCAGTATCGGGCCAAGCCGCCGCGAACGCGCGCATGTACTTCAGGTTGCGCGGCGATATGCCCTTCATGTCGGGGTGTGCCTCATGCAGATCGTGGGCCAGTCGATCGACGACCTTGGCTCCCCAGCCTGACTGCTCCTGGCGACTTAGGATGATGCGGCCGATGTCCCAGTAGAGCTTGATCATGGCCGAGTTGGCGGCCAGGACCACACGTAGCCGCTCCTGCTGGATGCGACGCTTGATTTCGCCCAGCACTTCCGCATAGCCATCGGGCAGCTCACTGATAGGAGCCGGCGCAGGGAACAGCACATCTTTTCGGGCTCGGCCGCGGCTGCGACGCTCTGCGGGCTGCCGCGAAGGTGTTAGGGCTGCGCTCGGCTGCTTATTATTCGATTTTGACATAGCTCATCTGTTTTTATCAAAATGATACGTTTGTATGGTGCCAGCAGAGCATGGAACCGCTCTTTTCCGCCTCGGTTGGACGGAGACGCTACTCTGAGGATTTCCGGCGGTCAAGCTCGTGTGGCCACTGAGGAATCCGTAGAAGCTGCGTGCAGCTCGCAGGGTACGGTGCGTCAGGGGAAGCAAGGAAAGTAACGCTGACCCAAAGCAGACCGTCTGAGGAGCCGCGTCGCCTGCCGCCCCAGCCTGGACCACGCCATCCCGTCAGCCTTGATGCCGCATACCTTTGCAATCTGATCCTTCCCCCCATATTTCATCGTAATCCACCGACGCGATTCGGCTCGTG
>CAYWPR010000269.1:0-2355 GCA_964460115.1 uncultured Myxococcales bacterium | reverse complement strand
ACATTGCTTCTTTGATGCGGGCCAGCCATGCCATTTCCGGTGAAATTGAACCGGATAAACTCATTAGAAGGATTTATTGTCTAAACTCAGGAATTTAGCAATGGCACTTCATGAATTCCTCCGCAATTCGAAATTTGATCAGGCTCCGTGCATTTCACTCGAAGGGGCTTGGCAGACGTTCGCGGTGGCTTCGGCTTTCTGGCCTAGCAGAATCTCTGCGGGGAAATAGAGGTTGCCCCGCTGGACGTACACTTGGCCGCTTTTTGGGTATACGCAACCTGCGATGTAACTCTTTTGCCAGCAGTTGTCATCTCTTAGGTAACCCCGGCAGGAGTCGACAGCGAAAGTCATATATACGTGGCCGCTAGAATCCTTTTTGGACTGCGGATCGCTGACGCGCACACGCATGACTGACATCGGCCGCGCCGCACGCGAAAAGCGAATTCGCGCCGATTCCTTTTGTGCAAGCGGCGTGAGCAGTTTTGTATCGACCACTGCTTGAGCTGCTTGCACCTCTTTGCTCGGCGCAGGATTGACATCGGCCGATTTCGACGGATCGGATTCCGATGCTTTGGGCGCGCTTTTCGCGTCCGAACTTTTTGCCTTAGGCGTGAGCGGCTGTGCCGACGCCGGCAAAGCGAACAGGAGCATGGCCAATATGTACCTTTTCATGATTTCTCCCTGAAGATGCGATTTTTTCGACGACACAGGCACTAAGAATGACCGGCAGCCACAGTGCAAGCAGATAGGCCGAAGTCTCATCGATGTTGAGCGCGGCAAATAGGACGAGCAGCGCTCGCGAAGTCACGGCGACGCTGAGCTGCGCAAACACGTGCAGCATGCAGTATCGGTGCAGTCGGTAATTGCCGGCTCGCGCGGCATGTATGCCCTGCACCATCGCCGCAACCACCACGATTCCGGACAACAAGAAGCCGAGCGTCGATGGCAGCCCGCCTTTGGCAAAAAGGGCGAGATAAAATCCAGCCGGCGCGAGCGCGAGCAAGATGACGCCCCCAATTACCCGGCCCATCCAGCGATGCAGCCGCGGTGCGCGCCGCAGCAATGTCTTTAGCGAGAGTAGCAGGCAGCCAGGCAGCGCCAATGCCGCCGCCACTACGTGTACACGCAGCGCCAAAAGCCACAGTTCCTGGCGGGGGAGCGGCAGCTTCTCGATGAGAAATGGCGGCATTTCATCGTGAAGGTAAGAAATGCTGGCGGCACTGATGGCGATGGAGCCGGCAAAGAGCAGTACAAATGTCAAACCGCGCAGGAGCGGAAGCGATCGGAACATGCAAGAAATAGACGCCTGATAGGGCAAAAAGTTCTTCCCATGATTCAAGTATGTGAAGGGGGGTTTTGTTCGCTCCAAGCGGACTATTTAGATCTGCGAACTGGAAGATTTAGACGTGCTGCACTGGCACGGGAAGCTGCACGTGGACCAAGCTGTATCGCTTGTGCCGCAAGCTTGTTTTTAAGCCCTGGAATCGCGATCACCTCACCAGCATGCATGGCCCGGTAGCCATGTAGTGCAACCAAGGAGGCGTTTGCTCCCCCTTTGGCAAAAAGGACCGACTTCCCATTTCCGGACACGGCACCAAACTCTGTCTCCACAGGACCAGGGCAGCTCGCGGTCGCCGTGACCCCAGTACCATGCAGCTCGTAGGCCAATGCCTCGGTGAGGCTGAGGACAAATGCCTTGGATGCATAGTACGTGGCCATGTACGGCCCCGGGACAAATCCGGCTATCGAAGCGATGTTTAGCACCCGCCCACGCTTGCGCGCGACCATGCCCGGCAAAAAGAGACGGGTAAGATGCGTGAGGGCACGAATATTGACATCGATCAGATCGAGCTCCCGCATAGTATCGAGATTGACAAACGCGCCCGTTGTTCCAAATCCCGCGCTATTGACCAGAAAATCGATCTCGCGCTCGGCCGCCGCAAGCGCGTCGAAAATCCTCTGCGGTGCGGAGCTCTCGCGCAGATCAGCGACGAGCACCAAAGCTGTGATCCCGTACTTTTTCTCTAGCTCGCCTGCTAGTTCTTCCAGCCGCTCGCCTCGCCGGGCGACCAGTACAAGATCATAGCCGTCACGAGCAAAGAGCCGCGCATACTCAACTCCCAATCCCGCGGAGGCTCCCGTAATTAGTGAGGTCTTTCGTGTCTGCAACATGCATCGTATGCATAGCAGATTTTGCTTGGCGATTCTTTGGAGAGTTTGCCCAGAAATGAATCCGTGAGGAATGTTCATTGCGGACGAAATCACGGTTTCGTGCCACTTCAGCCTCAGCCTAGACTTCTAACCGGATAAACTCATTAGAAGGATTTATTGTCTAAACTCAGGAATTTAGCAATG
>CAYWPR010000268.1:0-2418 GCA_964460115.1 uncultured Myxococcales bacterium | reverse complement strand
GTGTCCGGAATCCGGGCTGGCCGTCGGTATCCGGACGTTCTGTAGATCTGAAAGCCTTTAGGCTGCTGCCGAGCGGCATGAAGCTCTAATGGGTCATGGCGGTGGCGAAGGCGACTTCCGGCCTAATGGCAAAATCTCGTTCGGTAGCGGCGTAGGTCCAGAGCAGTACCAAGCTGCAGCTCATGGCTGGCTAACCGTGCGGCCTTCATCGTCTAGAAGTCTCAAACCCAGTCGGGCCTGCCCGCGCAGTCAGGCGCCCGCGATCGCTGACCAAAGAATGTGGGGGCCAAGGCCGCCCAGCACTCCTTTCAAAAGGCCACGCACCTGCTGCTCGCTTGCCTGCGCAGGCAAGCTGGACGAGAACGCGCGCAACGGAAACCACACCCTGCCGCCGACGCGAAGCGCAAAACCGCTTCTATAAGGCTGGCCCACGATGCGAGCCAGCGGCGGCTTGGCAGCGGCGGCCGGCCGCGCGGTCAGCGAGATGCCGAGTTCGGCTTCTGCTCGACAGCGCCGAGGTGGCGAATCGGTAGCACGCTTCTTGGGGCCAAATGAAAAAAAGTGACCTTCCGACATTGCGCTGCGGCGGCCAAGGAGTCCTATGCGCATGGGATAGGTGGCAAATCTGAAGTTTGCGGTCGTGTTGACGATGCGGTGAGCAACTCTGCGATGCGGAATCTTTTTTCAAAAAAAGACGCAACTGCAAATGCGCGGCCCCGAAAAGAAAAGTCCTAAGGGAGCCAACAGAACTGGAATTCTAGGCCGCTCGCTACGGATTATGAGACTACTTATAGTGGCCCGATTCGGTTTTAGTTAGGTATTTCTGACTCGGGACACTAGTTCTAAGAGCTAGTGGATAAAACTACTGCGCGTACCGGCCACGAGGTCATCCGTGCGCTTTAATTTCCTGGGTCCGTAGGCCGCTGCGCGCAGGCGCGCTCGCGCGCAATAGTACCTTGGCCGGCTCGCTAGGATTTTGTTCGCTAGCTCTAAATTCAGTCCAACAAACATTTACATATGCGCGATGGAAGTAGTCTCTCGAAGAGAAAGCCACCGCCCAAACTTAATCCGTTCCAAAGAAACATTCAGAGTACGGAAGTTCACATAAGGAGTAGTCATGATTCCCAGTCAATATCGCGAGCGCGTCCTTGCGCAGCTCGACGCTACCCGCACAGAGGAGAAAGATCGCATTATCTTTGGTCTCATTGAGCAATTATTTCCGCTCGGAGATCCCGATCACCGAGTCAATAGCTCGGACTTTATCGCTGAAGCCATACGCCTGCTTGCAGACTTTCATCCTGCAAACCTGAAACTGTTTGAAGAAAAAGCATTCTTCCGCGAAGAACCGACTGAATCGGGGTTTTAACACCCAAGGCAAGCAGGAAGCGCTTCCCAAGAGATGCGTCCCATGAGCTCAATAAATGCTGACTCGGGGTTTCACTCCAATCGCATACAAGAAGCGCTTTGCGATTGGGGCGCATATCGATGAAGAACACCTCTTTTGGGGTTTTAACATCAACCGCAATCAGTCGCGCTTTGCGAAAGATGGGTCCCTCGAGCGCAATAAATGCTGACTCGGGGTTTTAACACCAACAAAAAGGAGCGTCCCCTGCACGAACAAATTAGCGTGGCTCTCATCGAGGCCATAACACGCATCTGGAGTCGCATTCGAGTTCATCATCCTGAAGTTCCCGGGGTGATGCTGCTTGCTGCGCCTTCTTCACGCACCGATCTATCGGTCCATGGGCATTTCGCCCCGCTACGCTGGCGTCATAAACAGCGCGGCAGTATTTATTACCATGAAGTATTGGTCGTTGCTGAACACCTGGATCGAAGCCCGAAAGCCATTGTTGAAACGCTTTTGCATGAAGCTGCACATGCTCTAAATTTCGTACGGGGCATTAGAGACAGTACGCGAAGTCATTATCACAACCGATATTTCCGCTCCGCCGCTCTAGAAGTTGGCTTGCAGGTCGCGCAACAGCAGCACTACGGCTACGCGCTTACTTGCATGAATGCGAGGACATTTACACGTTATAAGGAAGACATTCAGCAACTTGCCGAAGTCCAGATCCATCGCATTCGGACTGGCTTGTCAGCAGGTTCGAATATTCAGGATGCTTCATCAAGCGAAATTGGCCGCGATGCAAAGTCTGTCTCTCGCAACCGGAAGGCCGTGTGTGCCTGTCCTTTTATAATTCGTGTTTCGAAATGGACGCTTGATGAAACAATCATCCGTTGTGAAAACTGCAGACAGGCATTTTGCTTTGCGGATGGTTCTATTTAGAGTGCCTAAAAATACCCTCCAATCAGGACTTTGAAGACGACGAGACAGCAAGCCAGGTGAAGGAAGCCGCGGTGGATTGACCTGCTCCCCAAAGTTGGTCCAAGTGAAACTTTAGAGAATCCTTTTTCTGG
>CAYWPR010000267.1:0-2421 GCA_964460115.1 uncultured Myxococcales bacterium | reverse complement strand
CATCCTGCTTACAGGACACGGGCACGCTGCCAAAATTGACATCTGCTTACAAAACCCTTGCCTAATTCCGCGCGGCTAGGCACTATCCCGGTCGCATGATTGTCACCTCGCCTGCTCAAATCAATCCTGAACTAACCGAAGAACGCATGCTTGTCGTCGCTGGCCTGATAGGCCAGGCCCGACGCGAAGCCCTTGCGAGTCATGACCCGAGCACTGGAGAGCTGGCGCGAAGCCTTGGATTGCGTGTGCTTGAGCGGCTGTCTCATCTGTTGCAGCGATGTGCCCAGACCACGCCTTGGCTCAAGGTTCTGGAGCCGGGTCTGCAACTTCGATATTCAATCGGCGGAGTTCCATTTGGCGTCTATCGTGGAAACCCAAATTCTCCACCGGGCAGAGCGCTTAAGGTCCACCGCGCAGAGGTCGCGGCAGCGCAGCTGCGCTTCTACTATGCTCCTACGCCTGCGATGGAATCGTCCAGTTTCCTCTGGCGCTTTGCGGTCGTAACCGATGACCATCTAAAGACTGTGTCCATATCAATAGTATTAATTGATGGCCGCCACAAGGTTTGCCGCGTATGGGACATTCCGTTCGCCAGTGGAAATGTCGCGCCCGACCTTGCTGAAACGCAAAACACCGCTCTGCCATTGGCTCGGGGTGTCGTTTTGACTCCGCCAATCATAGGCGACCTCAAGAATCCCAGTATCGAGGCGTGCGACTTAGCCACTCCAGAACCGGAACGCGCCACTCTAGTCCGACCTGCGAGGTCGCGGGGGATTGCGTAAGCATCATGGGCGACTTTAATGGATTACAATTGCGCATAGCGCGCATCTTTCATGGTCGGACAACCACAGAACTGGGAGCCTCCGTCGGGGTGTCTCATTCGTTCATAGTCCAACTAGAAAGCAACGTGCGCAGCGCAAGCGATGGCCTGCTTGCGGCTCTATCGGAGCAACTTGGGGTATTGAGCGAGTATTTCTTCTGCCCGAGCCTTTCTGCTCTGAATGAAGATAATGTCTTCTTTCGCAGCCGAAAGACCACGCTGCTTGGCGTGCGCAATAAGGCACTAGCGCATGTGGCTCTCTTTAATACCTTCGTTGCGTATATGGATCGAGCGATCACTCTGCCCGCGAAGAACTTGCCATCTGTTTCCGTGCAGGCGCCAGAGGATATTGAGCGCGCCGCCGCAACATGTCGCGCCATGTGGGAGTTGGGCCAAAATGGGCCGATTGATAACATGGTGCGTGCGCTGGAGAAAAACGGCGTAATTGTGGCCCGGTTCAATGTAGAAGCAGACAAAATTGACGCATTTTCTAGATATGGGTCGCGCCATCTTGTGGTGTTGAATGCAGATAGGCACTCACCGACTCGGTCCAGATATGATTGCGCTCATGAATGCGGTCATCTGGTAATGCATGGCAAGCATCCACTTGGCGTGGAGTATGACCAGGAACTTGAATCACAAGCTAATCAATTTGCTAGCGCACTATTGTTGCCGCGCGCGGCATTCACGCGGGAATTCCCCAAGGGTTCGCACATTGATTGGCCAGCGTTGTTTGAGTTGAAGAAACGATGGAAGGTCAGCCTGTCTGCGTTGGTACGCAGGGCCCATGAGTTGCAACTCATTACGGCATCGGAATATCAGAGGGCTTACAAATACATGTCTGCGCATAATTGGAGAAAGGGCGAGCCATGCGAGCCAAGTAAGCCCGAGTGCTCAGAAGTGCTTGATAGCGCGCTGCGTAAACTTAATGCCCTCACTGGGATCACCGCTCGGGATATTGCACGCAAACTATATTGGTCGCCTGACTTGTTTTCAAAAATTACCGGCATTGATGTGGGGACAGAGAGTAGCGAAGAGGATGAGCAAGAATTGGCGGAAGTCATATCACTGGAGGACGCCAAAAACGCACGCCATGGAATCCCAGGACTCCAGGGCCTATATGCCCTTTTAGAACAAAAGGATAGACGATAAACAAAAGCCCCTTGGTGTTGGAGCACCAGGGGGCTTTTGGCCGGTAAAACCCGGCTTGCGTTCCTGCCGGCCAGAGGGCCGAGAGTCCCGCCACCACAAGCCCGACTCTAAGCCCTCGTTTATCGGTGCGCAAGTCTCTCATTCGCGGTCCTGTGACCGCACGAGGGTACAGACATGTCTGAGCAAGTTGTAGAACCACCTCCGCTGGGTTACCGCTGGGTTTTCTGCCCCGAGTTCAAGCACTGGCGCTCCGGCAAAATCTTGAAGGCCAGCGACTACGGGCGTAGGTACTGGCGCTTTCTGGTTCGCTGCCGGTAGTCGGTAGGAATGCGTCCGCCGCCCGGCCACAAGCCGGGCGGCGGCTCAGCGCCCATTCAAAATTTGAAAATAGGTGGTTGACATGCTAGAGCGGTCTGGCATTATTTCGGGCATGAACAAGCTCGATTCCG
>CAYWPR010000266.1:0-2746 GCA_964460115.1 uncultured Myxococcales bacterium | reverse complement strand
CGGTCTCAGCAACTCCCCGGACCTACAGTACCGCGCCACCTCCCGACCCAAGTGCCGCTCAGCTTCCAGGCCCCCCTTGATCTTATAGCCCTCCTCGTCGTAGGTTTCTTGTCTGCTTGAGGAAACCCATCTCTTCCTTCTATAGGGGGTTCCCGGATGGAGCATGAACAGGCAGATCACGATTGTCATACTGCCTTGAGGCTTGGGGAACTGCTATCGGCGTGCTGCCTCGGTGATATACTGCTCGACGGACGGACTGCCGATCGTGGATGACTTTACACCGCTCGCCGCCACCCCGTCCCTGAGACGGAGCGAGTGGTCTGCTGGCCGCCTGCAAATCAGACTTCCTCGAAGTCTGATTTCCCCTGTGCTCCCTCGATTTTTGCAAAGCCCTAATTCAGGACGGTATTTCTAAAGGGGATGCCCAGCTCGCCAACATCGCTTCCGACGACAAATCGTCGCTAAGTTTCCCGGACTAGCGCCCTTGCACGATCGGACTGCTGCAGCGCTGCGTGCGTTCTTTTCATGGAGCAGGTAAGCTAGAGTAATGTCCGTCTACGATCCATCCAAGCCCTCGCCGCTACAGGGCATAGCCTTGCAGCAGACGCTAGATGCCCAGCTTGGCGAGGTGGCGGCGGCGGACGTACAGGTTTCCCAGCGAATCGGGCGGTACGTTCTGTTGAAGCAGCTCGGTGAAGGCGGCATGGGAATAGTCTTTGCCGCGTATGACGATCAGCTGGATCGCAAGGTGGCATTGAAGCTGCTGCATGAAGCCAAGACCGGACCGAGCGATCAGCGACAGAGAATGTTGCGTGAAGCGCAGGCTATGGCGCGCGTATCCCATCCCAATGTCGTGCATGTCTATGACGTCGGCGAGCTCAACGATCGCATCTTCATCTCGATGGAATACATCGATGGCATGACGCTGACGGCGTGGCAGGAACAGCCGCGTAACTGGACAGAAATTTTGGACATGTATCGCCAAGCCGGACAAGGGTTGTTGGCCGCTCACGGCAATGGCCTCGTGCATCGAGACTTCAAACCCGACAACGTACTCATCGATAAAGAGAATCATGTCCGGGTTGCTGACTTCGGACTGGCGCGTCTTCAGGATTCCGCGCCGCCCATCGAAGCTGCGCCTGTCCTCAGTGATGCCGAACACCCGCTGACTGGAGCCGCGCTGACACGTCCAGGCGCTATCAGCGGTACCCCCGGATTCATGTCTCCAGAGCAGTACCACGGCGCTGCAATCGATGGCTTGAGCGATCAATTCAGCTTCTGCGTGGCGCTTTATGATGCGCTGTTTGGCAGACTGCCGTTTGCGGGAGACAGCTTGGCTGAGCAAGCGAGAGAGGTGCTGGCTGGAAGAGTCCGTCCACCTCCCGAGGTAAGCGACGTGCCGCGATCCATCCGCCAGGCCCTGTTGCGCGGCCTGTCCCTTGATCCGCAGCAGCGTTTTCCCAGCATGACTGAGCTTTTGGCTGCGCTGGAGCTCGAAGTGAAGTCCGATCCCACGGCCGCGCACGATGCACGTCGACGCTTTTCGGTGTTGATTCTGGGCGTGGCTACGCTCCTCACCATGCTGATCGGATTCCGATCCTGGCATGGCGGACTAACCGTTCGCTCCCTTTTTGCCTTCGCGGTGATCGGAAATTTGGTCGTTTTTGTCTTTGCCATGGCCTTCCGGCGCTCGCTCTTTGTTCATTCCTTTCATCGCAGCATCTCCGTGATTGTCTTGATTGGGCTCTCCACCTGGACCGCGATCCGGGGCTTGTGTCTGCAGCTGCAAATTGACGTTCTAAAGCTCATTCCGATTGATCTCATGCTGCTAGGCGGATTCCATGCCATCATAGCCTATCAATATCTTGTCAGGCTGTGGTGGCTGGTCGGCTTTCTGATCGCGGGAAGTCTGCTGGCCGCACTCCGCCCACAGAATGCCGAACAAGTTGCTGTTTTGGCCTATACGATCTGGCCGCTCCTCTTGGTCTACTCCTGGGAGAGCGCCGCCGACCGGCGCACCGCCCGAAAAATATTCCGAAGCCAGCCAACTGATTCGCAGCGAAACAAGCGTGCTTCAGGTCGACATCTGCGTAGCCCAGCCCGAAGAAGCTGAAGCCCGCTTGGGAGGTCTGAGCATGTTGTCGCAGGCACTCATAAAGGATCGTTTTCCGCCTCGTTAAACGAAAAGCCTACCTAGGCGCATTCTATAGGTCAAGGTTGACGGACTAGGCGGATCTGGCGTGCCACATGCCGCAATGCCGGGTAAACAGGAAAATCATCCGGGAAAATGCAGGATCGGCCAACGGCACAGGAGAGTGAGCTGCCGTACCCTCTTCACATCGCGGGGACCTTACAGCATATGCGTCACAATCAGCGCGGTAATTGACTGTCGTTGTGTGGCTGGAACTGAGGATGGAATTGATCCGATTTGGTAGACACCCAGCAAGAGACGGATACGGTGTTGACAATGAACCAGAGCAAGCGAGAGAAGAGGGGGCGGCGAAGTTATACGGACGAGTTCAAGGCAGGCGCGGTGGCGCTTGTGTTGGACGAGCAAAAGTCCGTCGCGCAGGTAGCGCGAGACCTGGACCTGACGGCCTCGGCACTAAGCGGCTGGGTGGAGCGAGCCCGAGCCGACCGCAGCCATGGCAAGACAGGACTGACCACGGCGGAGCGAGAGGAGCTATCGCGGCTGCGCAAAGAGAACCGCGAGCTTCGGATCGAGCGTGAACTGTTAAAAAAAGCT
>CAYWPR010000265.1:0-2855 GCA_964460115.1 uncultured Myxococcales bacterium | reverse complement strand
GTTATTTAAGAATTCTCCGTCGAGAAACAAGAATTGATAATCGCTGCGGACAATTTGTGGACAACTTAGATAAAGATGAAATGTAAGTGGAACTGCCCCTCTATCCGGCAAGTTCCTTGCGCAGTGCAACCAGTTCTTCCGGAGTCAAATGGGACAGGAATTGTGCGACTCGATTCGGCGTAGAGTGCGCTTCAATTGGCGCTAAAGACTCACTTGCTCTTGTAACTCGGGCATTGGCCACGCTGTCTACACTGGCGTAGTGCTTGGCGGTCATCTCAAAACTTGCATGCCCCAGGGCCCGCGCTACTGCTTCCCCGGAGGCTCCCTCCTCAATAGCCAGGGTCGCATGTAGGCCGCGGAGGCTGTGCGGACAGACAAGTGGAACTCCGGCTGCGCGGCAAAGCGCATGAACTTGGCCCCACCAGTACTGCCGACGACGTGATATGTTCCCTGCTGCTGAGAACAGAAGCTCGTGCGGCATTTTTCCGAGCGCGAGACTACGGACATAAGGCTGTAGCCACATAGGAACCTTTAGGCGTCGTCTTGATGTCGCCGTCTTGCCAAAGGGAATAATCAGTACTTTTCCATCGGCATCTAGGTCGCGAGCAACTCGAGCGCCGACTTCACCCTGACGCAGCCCTAAGTGCAACATCAGCAGTACGCCGATTGCAGCGGCGTTGCCTGCCTGGGCTTTCGCCACGGCCACTTGGCTAAGTCGTTGTGCCTCATCTCGAGTCAGTTGGGGCTTTCCAGCATTCGGTTTGCCAACGGGTTCAACCATGGCAAACGGATTCAGCTTAGCGATTCCGGCTTTTACAAGCCAGCGTCCCCAACACTTCCCAAGGAGCAAAACCCATTGATGCGTAGCCACCGCGATGGGTCTGCCCGTGTACTGATTGCGGCGCTCAGTGTACTCTAAGTACAGTCGATTCGCTTTGTCGGCAGTCAATGATGCAAGCGGCCAGTCTAGTGGCAACAGCGTTCGAAGATGGCGACAGATGGCGTCAGCGGTCTTTGGCAAAACTCCGCGAACTTTGACTCGATATTCCCGGTAATCATTTAGCGTCTCACCAATCGTTCGCTCAGTCAGGATTCTGGCGTGTGCGACGAGTTTGGCTTTCATCGCCTCCGCTTCCTCTAGGGAATCAAAAATCATCGACTTGCGACCGCTATCGTCAATCAAGTAGATGCGCCACCTGTGGCGGTCCGGATAGGGACCATTGATCCGGACGGACTTTCCTTGGCTATTGTCAACGCATGCCTCAGCCACGGAAGACAAACGCGCATGTTTGCCTTTGCGCTTTTCCTTTTTGGCTTTGCCTGCAAGATTCGATAGAGCATTCATGATCCTATTCCTTTCTTGAGTTTTCTAGGACATCGCTACTTCAAAAGTGGATTGGATTGATGGACGAAGTAGCGCAGGGGATTTGGTGTAGAAGGACTGACGTAAACGGATTGTGACCTTTGCTCAAGTCTGCTCGTTAGGGTCCTCAGTGGCCGGACGAAGAGTTGCGGAATCGTCAGCAGAGGAACCGGGCTGTTGACCAACCTTGGCCAGGGCCAGAACAATCCACTCTCGGAGGTAGGGTTTTACTGGCTGTTTACCCATCTCAATGTTTCTCAGCGTCCCTTCCGAAATCCCAATAAGCACCGCGAAGTTCGCGCGAGAAAGCCGTGCCGCCTTGCGCGCTCGTAGTACCGCCTGAGCAAACTCAGTAGTGCCCGTTGGCCAGCCATCGTTCTGGGCTTTAGCCCGTCTGCTCAGGACCGTCGAGTATAAAGGATTCGTCGAGGGGGTGACGTTGCTCGCCGTCGGTGCTGCTGCCTGAGATGATTGCTCAGGAAAGCGCATTCTGATCAGCGCACGCAGGTGAATTGTGACTCGATCTGGAAATGGCATGCTCATTCCTTTTTGGTGGTTGTGTTCGCCAGAGCTGCGTCGTTGGCATCAAGACTCGTGCCGTCTAACGGCGCTGCCCAGTAGCGCGATAGCTGCGCTAAGTGCATCGCCGGATCAATCGCGATTAAGGCCAAATGGCTGACGAGCAACATGCTTGGAGTGCCCGCACCGGACCGTAGTCTGGAGAGGTACCCCTGCGACAAGCCAATGAGTTTTTCTCAATGCCGCTGAGAAGTATTTTCCGATAGGAAATCGATTGCGCAGCGCACGCGCTGCTGCAGCTCAGTCCGATATTCTTCTTCAAGCGATGTTGCCACTGCCTACCACCTTAGTTTGGCTCGCTTCGTGCATGGTCAATCCATCCCCGAAACACGAACCGCGTTGCGCGTAGTTTTGGCGCGATAAAGAGCGCCGTCAGCCGCTTGCAGCAGGGCTACGGCGGAAATGCCATGCATTGGGCAAACTGCCAGGCCAATCGAGATGCTGATCGGATCAGCCAAATTTGCAATCGTGAGTGCTGCAACGGAAGCCCGTAGCTTTTCGGCCAATTCGTGAGCGCTTTCGAGCGAAGTCTGCGGTAGTAGGAATACGAATTCATCGCCTCCATAGCGGGCGAACACATCACCTTGTCGGCGCAGAATGCGCTGGGCGGCCTCAACGACTCGAATTAAGGCCAGATCGCCGATAGCATGACCCCGCCGATCGTTAAGAGGCTTAAACTGATCGATGTCAATCAACCCAACGACAAAGCCCTTACCGCCGCTGGGCTGGCAGTGTTCGCGAGTAAAACGAGCGACCTCTTGCCGAAGTGCGGCCTCAAAGTAGAGGCGGCTATGAGCAGTCGTCAAACTGTCATGATCCAGGGCGGACTGAAGGCGGGTGAGCGTTTTGACCTGACTTGCCAGGCCGGCTTCTAATCGGCCGATTCTATCGAGCAACGCAGCCATACAGCGCC
>CAYWPR010000264.1:0-2867 GCA_964460115.1 uncultured Myxococcales bacterium | reverse complement strand
ACTGTCCTATCTGGCATGCGTCCCCGCTGGATTCCTGGCGGATCGCTGGCTCGGTAGCTTCGGCTCGATCCTTGTCGGCTCCCTCTGTCTGGCCACTGGCTACGGCATTCTTGCGCTCGACCGAACCGAGCTACTCGGGCTGGCGTTGTCGCTCCAGCTCATCGGGCACGGACTCTTCAAGCCAGGCATCAGCGTCGCTACGGGACAGATCTATCCCGTGGGCGATACGCGGCGGGAGCGCAGCTTCCTGGTTCAGCACATCGCGGTCAACGTCGGCGCGATGGCGGGGCCTCTCTGCTCCGAATGGTCGCGTGCGCATGGCTGGCCAGCTATGTTTCGCTGGGCTGCATGCGGCATGGCCATAGCCATCGTTGGCCTGCTGGTGGGCCGGCACTGGCTTACGTCGGCAACCACCTATAGGTCAGCGGTCAGATCGATGGCCATCGCCGCTTCGGCCGTGCATAGTCGCATGCGCGCGATCTGGCTACTGTGCGTGGTCGGTGCTGTTTTCTATCTCACTGCTCAGCAAGCCGGTACATCGCTGGCTCTCTTCGCTGAGCGACATACACGTTCCCCGTTGACGTGGTTGCAGCGCTCCCTGGAACTTGGCCCTGGGCACTTCGCGTCGTTGCACGGGCTGCTCGTGGTGATCCTGATGCCGCCGTTGCTTGCCGTTTTCGCTGCGCTGCGTCGCCGAGACCGCGAGCCGTCTGCAATTGCGAAGATGACCTGGGGGTACGTCGTCACCGCCGCCGCCTTCGTGCTGATGATGACGGCGTGTCTTCATGGCGGCGATACGGGCCGCGTCAGCCCGGCATGGCTCACCGGCTGTTACCTACTGCTGTCCCTGGCCGAGCTGCTACTCGCGCCCATGAGCCTGTCGCTCATCACCCAGCTTGCGCCGCCCGGTAAGTCTGCCCGCATGGTCGGGCTGTGGCTCGCCGCGACCGCTCTCGGCAACGCGCTTACTGGCGCGCTCGGACTCCTCTGGGGGAGTTGGCCAAATCATCGCTACTTCGCGTTGCTGGCTCTTACAGCTATCGGTGCAGCCGCCGCGCTGCTGGCGCGGTATCGAGATCTTCACAATCTTCCCTGACGCAAGGATGACGGGAGCAAGGGGGGCCGAGAAAGGAGAGTGCCTCAAGGCATGAGGCAGGCGGCACACTCGCACCGTCCATCGGCGTCCTTGGACCAGGAAACTCGCCCCGTCAGTAAACCAGGCCCGTCCGCCTCCTGCTTCGCGAGCCGACAGGCAGGACGTGTCATATTGACGCCAGCTCATCCATACGAATATGTTGCCGCATCTGAGGAGACCAAAACCATGCGCCTATCGGGTTTCAAAATTCAGAATTACAAAGGGATTCCTCTAATCGAGATTACAATGCCCAAAGAAGACCCCAAACGCTGGGGCTCTGCGGATTTTCTATCTATTGTCGGCCCAAACAATATCGGGAAATCTTCGATATTGGAAGCCTTGATGCTCGGCTTGGAGCATGATGCAAAGCCGGATCTTGATGTATTTCCACAGCATAAACCAGAAAAATTTCCTATTGAGATTAATATGGAGTTCGATGACTTAACTGAACGCGAAAAAAATCTAAAAGCCGTTTCAAGGCATATACATAATGGAAAATACCGAATTGCAAAGCGATGGAAAGTTGCCGGTTCCAAGCCAGAGCGGTACGGGATAGGAGTGACTTATAACTATATAGGGCTACCGAATGAGCCTCTGAGTCGCGAAGAATTCTCGCAAATAGACGGATGGCATGATGTCATCGTAAAATATGAAGAACTGACGGGCGGGAAATATCGAAAGAGTCCCCGAATTTTAGATAAATTAAAAGAGGTTGCCCGCGAACACGGATTCCCCGTGGCCCAACAGACTGGGAAGATCGACTACGTTGCTGACGAATCAAAAGATGAAGATTGGTACACAGAAGAAGAGTTGAAGCGCAATCCTGGGGGATTTTCTTCAAATCTGGCCAGTGCTTTACCTCGCATTATTTACGTGCCTGCGCTAAAAGATACCAGCGAAGAAACAGACTCTCGGAAAAAGACATCTGCAATTCGTCAAATTGTGCAAGAGCTGTTTGAACGTAAATTTCAACGCGAATTTGTAATGGCAAGGCTTCGTCGCGCTATTTCAGAAGTAGAGAACTTGTTCCGTGGTGACTCAAAGAATTCTATGGTTAAATCTATTGAGAGCCAAATTTCAACGAAGATGCAACAGATAATAGATATTGAAGCTCAGTTATTTTTCAAGCCAGATGTATTAAAAGAATTATGCTCGCATTTGGCAGCTGGCACTGAATTCAAACTCCAAGATACGCGCTCTGGTTTATCGACCAATCCCGAACATCAAGGGCATGGGGCTCAACGCGCATTACTCTTGTGTTTGCTTCAAGTGCTTGCTGATGTGATGGCCAAGGACTCGGAAATACCCGTGGGTAATGTGCCGCATCGCGGATTGGTATTGCTAATTGAAGAACCAGAAATTTATTTACACCCAGAGATGTGTCGGAAGATGCGCGACACATTGCTGCGAATCTCACAGCAAAAGCATGCTCAGGTTATTTGTACGACACATTCCCCTGTATTTCTTGATTTGGCAGATCGGCACGACGGCATCGTAGTCTTACGTGAGAACCAACAAGGTCAATTCAGCTACCTTCAACGTACCACAGATTTATTTAGCGAAGACGAAGACAAGCCAGAGGAACAGCGGCTGGAAAATAATGAGCGTCAGCGCCTCAAAGAAGAGCGTCAACGCCGCCTTAAGGAGGAGCGTCAGCGTCTACGAATGCTTCTGGATTTTGATCCATCTGTAAAAGAAATCTTCTTCTCCAAGAGAATCTGCCTAGTGGAGG
>CAYWPR010000263.1:0-2898 GCA_964460115.1 uncultured Myxococcales bacterium | reverse complement strand
GGGGTAGCTCGTTATCCCCCCTGGCCGACGACGCGGCCATCACCTCCTCCAAGCAGATCGATGTCAAACTCGTGCTGACAGGATGGGCACTTGGCGTGAACGCGGGGCGCGCCTTCTTCGTTGATGCGGCGGTAGAATTCCTGCAAGTAAGCCAGATCGGTCGAGAATAGATTCTCGATGGTATCCGTATCGACGATCGTCAGCTCACCAAGCTTGGTGATCACCCGCGACAAAAGGATGATGACCAGATAGGCGCGGTTGTTTTGTACGCGATAGTCCTGAAGCGGAACAATCTCGTCTTTGGCCGTCGCCAGGCGCATCACCCCGGTGCGGTGCATCTTGCCTTCGCTGTCGATGTATCCTTTGGGAAGCGTAAACGGGAATTCTGTTTTGAACGCCATGCCGTACCTTTGATTTCAGCTAGGTTGGAGGTTTTTGCTCGAAAAAAGGTTGCCGCAGAGAACTATTTTCCTAGCCCTGCTGGTTTGTATTCAAAAGAAAGCTTTTCACAGTACATTTCTATTTTGACATTGCGCAGCTTGTCGCTAGAAGTATCTAGTTTGTCCGGAGTATATTTAAAAATGCCCAAATTGGTGAATTCCACAGAAAACAGCACTGTGCTGCAATCAGGAGCCAAGTATTCAAGATGCCCGCGCTTTTCTTTCGCTGGCTCGCTTTTGCCATTCAAAACGAAATCTTTGTACCAATTGAACCATGGTTCTGAATTATTTTCGGTAATATAGAATACTAAGTTTGGAAACTCGATCTGCGCCGGTTCTTTCTGGTAGACCAAACGCTCGCCGACGGTATTTTCCACGACGCTTTGCTTGATCACCAGCGGGTCGATCTTATTGACTCGAGAGCAATCCATGCCATCGATGACCAGCTTGAAATTGGCGGAATGCCAGCGTTTTTGCGCGCCGCCGCCAATGGACGTGGGTGTGATCGCCTGCTTGCCGACCTGCGTATATTTGGTTTCGGTGTACTCGGGCGAAATCTTCAAGGTGAACTTGCAGGCTTCTTTGCTGCTGGCATCTACGCCGGGCAGGCCAATTTCCGTGATCAGTGCTTGGTGAAATTCCTGACGAGCTATTTCTTTAAAATCAGCATCGGCCGTGATAATTGCGCCTTCTTTGCGCTGATGATCATAAGCAATGCTTGCTTGCATCCAATCATAAAACGGCTTGCTCATCGAGCTGCCGCAAGTAACCGTAATATCTTCATATTTAAGATTGCCAACATGCTTATGAACCGTAAAGCCGCTAGCAATGTGCTCTTGGACGACATCAGTAGTCGCCATGCCACCTTCTGCAGAATAGAGCCAGCCGACTTGTTGATTCAGCAATTCCATAGAAAATCGGGCTCCGACATATGGATATTTTGGCTGCGGCACGACAAACCTCGAAGTGATGCTTGGGTGTTACCAAATACGCAAACAAGCGGTCGGAATTTCCGCGCCGCTTGTTCGCACCGACTCGCCGGACGGGGACATTCCCGGCCGCGAAGCCGTCAATCTTTAGGCGAAGAATGCGCCAGTTTTCGTGTCAATTGTGATATTTTCGCAGTACATCTCGATCTTGACGCGACGGATGCCTTCAGCACCAGCCTCGACCTTGTCCGGCGCGATCTTGAAGATGCCAAGACCCGTGAAATCCAACCTGAGCAGGACTTTCTTCAGGTTTGGCGTCAGGTACTCCAGGTGCAACTGTTTTTCCATGTCGTTTCCACAGTTGCCCTTGATCACGAATTCTTCATGCCACTGGTAGAAGGCCTCGGCCTTTGCTTCGCTGATCGTTACGACCAGGTTTGGAATCTCAACATTGGCCGGTACGGTCTCATAGTCGCGAACCTGACCTACGGCATCCTCAACCACTTTTTGTTTGATGGTGAGAGCGTCCACCTTGTTGGCTAGGGTCAAGCCGGCATCAAGAGCACCGCCCATTCCGAATAGCCTGAAGTTCGCGGTGGTCCACTGTTTCTGCATGGCGGCATCCGCGACCAATTTTAGGTCTTTGCCGGGGCCAATGGTTTTGCGGGTGGTCTCCGGCTTAATCTTCACAGTCATCATCGCCGCTTCTTTCGAATTAGCGTCGAGTGCCGGCATCGTGTACTCGGTCATGATCGCGTGATGAAAAGTCAGACGCGACGTTTCCTTGTTGTTGTAGTCGGCATAGATGATCGCCCCGCTTTTGCGACCGCCCTGATCGAAGGTGTGCTTGAAGGCGACATTGATCCAGTCGTAAATGCCCCGGGTCATGCCGGTGCCGCACTTAAACGTGATCTCTTCGTATTTCACGGTTCCGATGTGCTTGTGGGCAAGGTGATCCGGACCGATTTTCTCAGTCACAACTTCGGCCACTGCGTGACCGCCATCGATTTCTTTGATCCAGCCGGTCTCATTTCCTTCAATGTCCAGGCTGTATTTGCCGCCGGTTTGGCTCCGCCCGTTACTTGTGATAGGCATTCTGTCCTCCCAAAATTACAGCGGTGGGCCCCGGCGCCTTATGCCCGGGGTCCCCACCGCCACTTACGGAACCTACTCCTGGACCCCACCACCGGCTGGCATCTGACCGATGCGGAAGATGACGAATTCGGCCGGCTTCACCGGGGCCAGACCGATTTCGACCACGAGCTGTCCGACATCGACAACCTCGGGGGGGTTGGTTTCCTCATCGCACTTGACGTAGAACGCCTTTTCCGGCGTCTCGCCCGTCAAAGCGCCCTGGCGCCAGACCAGCGTGAGGAAGGAAGAAATGGTGCGGGTCACCCGTTTCCACAGGCGGAAGTCGTTCGGCTCGAAGACCACCCACTGGGTGGCGCGCTCGATCGACGTCTCGACCATGATGAAGGTTCGAATTCGAGGATTGCTCAGTCATTTCTGTTCTCCATCTGCAGCTT
>CAYWPR010000262.1:0-2909 GCA_964460115.1 uncultured Myxococcales bacterium | reverse complement strand
GCGACGATCGGCCAGCTCGAAGCCGAGCTGCATTTCCTAGCGGTGGAACGGCGGCCCGCCCAAGTACCTTAGCTGCCTCGGGTCGCAGCTTAGGAATCGCCACATGAGGAAGTGTTGCTCGGGGTCTGCCGTCACGCAGCTTGATGTCGGCCACAGCATCGAAACCATAGATAGCTGCCGGGAACGCCACGCCCGACCCCAGCCGAGCCAGAATCGCTTCAGACCGCCTGACCCCAGATCGGCGGACCGGTCCCTTGACGCCGCCTAACACTGAACGCCGCAGTGCCCTTGCTCATCACGCAGGAAGACATCGCAGCCCTGGCTCGACTGCCGAACCATCCACGCATACATGCGAACAGGTGCTGCCCTTGCTGCGGTGGCTCAGGATCTTGCCGCGCACAACCTTTGTTCGGACTATGCATAAAGCCGCTTTCTTTGGCATAGGGCGGCATGTCGAGGATGTCGTGCGGGGCGCTCATACGCCCGCCACTTTACACAGACTTGGGACCAACAAACGGCAGCTTCGGCCTACGCGGCCTTACGCACCCGGCGCCGGAGCCACCACACCAGATAGCTTTGATATTCGATCCGCTCCGCCACCGTTGCGCTACTCAGTTCTTTCAGCTTTTTTTCAATTTCGGATTCCTTCCAGTGTTCCTTCCCCATCTGCGTAATCATCGCATCTACGGCACTTCTGCGATTCTTTACCAGTTTATTGAGATTTAAATTTAACTTGTCATTTAAATCTGTATTCGTCTCCTGATCGGAAGACAATAATTCGCCTTTTACATTAAAATCAACTGACCCAGGAGACAACGTCACCGGATGCAGTCTGGGATTCAGCTTTTCTTTCCCTTGCTTTGTATCACAGTGCTGGCGCTTGGGCGGATTCCCCTCGCCCCCTTTGCAGGCACCGAGCAGGTTGCTCCAGGTGAACATCAGCGACTTGTCCACAGACTGCGGGACGAAGTGGGCAATCTTCATGTCGTCCTCGTTTGCACGGATGCGGCCCTCACAAAAGCAACACAGGCTGCCCTGCTCGACGCATAACTGCGTGCGGGCCTCGTCTCTCTCTGGCTTCTTGACGTCGTTGTCCCAATCTGCGTCTTTCAGCTTGCGATAGTGAGCGAGGAACGTCGGCTCCGTCCGCTTGATGATCTTCTGCATACTCGCCCCTCACTTACCGTCTTTAGAGTCGCTGACCGGCGGGTGCAGGAACTCAATTGCGGTCCGCAGCCGTACGAGATCGGCGCAATCGACGCCCAGATCCTGCTCCAATCTCGCGATCTCGGCTTTGGCCTCCGCTACGCGGTCTTCGTCCAGAAGCTCGGAGACGTGTTCGAGCTTCTGCGTCACTTCCGGGGGCCGAGTCGGTCCATCCATGGCGTCGGTCAGCACGGTGTTACTGTCCTGGCCGTAGACGTGCTCCTGCTTGTAGACTGCGGAGTCTTCGAGCCGCAGCACGTTGGCTCCCTTGGCCCCGGCCAGGATGAGGGGCGAATGGGTCGTGGCCACAAACTGGAGCTTTGGGAACACGCGGGTCAGGTCGTTGATGACGCGGATCTGCCAGCGCGGGTGTAGCGCCAGATCAAGCTCATCGATCTTGACCACCCCTTCGGCCAAGCGCAGCGCGTCTTCCATGTGATGGGGATTCAGCACGACAATCCGCCACGCCAGGTCGGCCACGAGCTGAAGCATGCCGCGCACTCCATCGCTCAGCATGTGGAAGGGGAGCTCTCGTCGATCCGAAAATCGGAGATAAAGCTCTTGATATTTAATATTATAATAAAAATCTTTCGCGCCTGGAATGCAGGAACAGACCGCATTGCTTATCGTTTTGAGCAAGACATCAGAAAACGACAGCGTTCCAGTTCCTACAGAGGTCTTGATGATGTACTGCTGCACCTCACTCATCGTGCGGTGTTTAATCCATTCTGATATATAGCGAATATTGGATTCGCGGGCCAAGCAATAGCGATATCCGGCTGCACGCGACTGTGCCAGCTTCAGCGCCGATTTGTGGGTCCTTAGCTGGAGCCACAGGCGCTCGGTCCCGTAGTAGGCGAACACCGGCAGGTCGACAGGCGTCCCCTGCCCACGCACCTTCTTTTGCAGCTCGGCGGCAAAATGGATAAGCGGGTAGGCGTCCTTGACCGTGGTCTTTCGGCCCTCGTCGCTGCGCGTGCGGCTCCACTTGGCTGGATGCCCTCCCAATGTTCCCTCGCAGGTGATGCGCACCGGATACTGCGCCTGCATATCGACGGTTTCCTTGATGTCCCGTACGACCCACCGGGCATCGTCGGTAGCAAACCCCGGCGCGAGCTGCAGCTTGGTGCGGAAGCCGAGGAAGTAACTGCCAAGCCCCAGCATCAGAGCATCGAGCAGCGCCGTCTTGCCTGCGCCGTTGTCACCGATGAGCAGGTTGAAGCCGGGCGCAAGCGGTAGCTCGAATCGTTCAAAGCAGCGAAAATTTTGGGCGGTCAGCCGATGGATCTGCATGGCGGGCGCAGCGTAGCACAGCGCCAACCCGCGCTGCGGTCAGGCTGGTTCTGGGGCCGTAGTTTCGGTGTGCGCATCGGACACAGAAGCCGCAGCGGCCTTTCTTCCGGGGCCTCGGCTCTTGGCCTGCGGTCACCAGACCGCAAGGTCAGCGGTGGTTTAACCTGTCGCCAACACTTCTACCACCGTTCTTCCGATAGCTCGATGCGTCGTCAGATGTCATCGTCGCCGCTCCGGGCTCCGCCACACATTCGCTCGCAAGCCGACCGCCGCTGATGTCTGCCGCCACACCTGAACGAGATCGATGAACTGTTGTGATGATGCTGTACCCTTCGTGCCCCCGTTGTAACAGGAAGGCCCTTGCGTTTTTCCTCAAACAATGGCAAGCGCACCGTGTCACGGCGGCTGGC
>CAYWPR010000261.1:0-2929 GCA_964460115.1 uncultured Myxococcales bacterium | reverse complement strand
TCCGTAGGTGTTTGTGTGCCCTTAACGGAGGGGTTTAATTGGTCTAAGCGTCCGCCGTAGAAATGGCTTCGGCCCCACCGCTGGTCGCGATGTTGTTGACCGCGGCAAAGCCGCCTGCGCCATCGTTTAGGAACACGCTGACAAAGTCACTGAGTTCCGCCGCCACGGCAAGATCGAGCTTCCTGTCACCGTTTAGATCCGCGGCGACAATTGCCGAAGGACGCATGCCGATAGCGTAATCAATTGGTGCGTCGAAGCTGCCTTTGCCATTTCCTAGCAGCACGCTCATGTTGTCGCTGCGGTTATTTGCTGTCGCGATATCGAGGTTGCCATCGCCGTTCCAATCGCCGAGTGCGATCCCTACCGGCGTGTCGCCGACGCCGAAATGCTGCGCGCCGAAAAAGCTGCCGCCCCCCTGGCCCAGCAGCACGCTGACGGAATTGGCGCCTGAGTTAGCAACGACCACATCGAGCTGGCTGTCGCGATTCACGTCGCCAACCGCCACTGATGCGGGCGCGTTTTCCGCTGCGAACCGAAAGCCCGGGAAGAGGACCTTGCCGGCATAATAGGCGAACAGATCGTCCCGGCTCGCACTTTGTCCGTCTGGGTTTTGGACTACCAGGGGCACCGGGCCCCAGCCACCGAGCTTGGGTGGCAGAAGGGCCGCAAGGTGGGTGGGCGAGCTCACCGTCACTTCCGCAGCCAGGACCCCGGCGACCATAACCGTGGCGCCGGATACGAAGTCCTGACCGTCGAGCTCGATCATGACTCCCCCCGTGCTTGGACCGATCGACGGGGTGACGGTGCTGAGCACGGGCATCGAAGGAGGCTTCATATCCGGGGGATTCTCCTTCCCTCCGTCCAGGTCTACACACTCGTTGGTCGCGGTATTACAAGCTTGTCGAGGCCCACACATCCAAGGGAGATCCGTGCAACGGGAATGAGATGGTTCCGAACAGCCAACAAGACATGCCGCAAAGCAAATCCAAAGACCTCGCATTTTTTTTCTAGCCTCCTTGATAAAATAGGCGATTTGCTGCACCAAATGGGATTCATACTCTGAACGCGAGCATCGAAGCAAGGGATGTCGGCGGCAACTTTGTGGTCTCCTACAATCGCGTGCGCCTGCACAGCGCGATTAGGTATATTGCGCCGCACGACTTGATAGCTGGCAAGCAGGCCCAAATCTGGGCGGAGCGTGACCGGACCCCTGGAGGTCGCCTGTGCCTAACCCTGCGCCTCCGTTTCCTTCAATCCTACCGATCAGGTTTGCGCCGAACCAGGACAGCAGTATCTGGCATCTAGTGGCCAAACGGAGGCCATCAATGAACTGAATTGCAACTGATTCGTTGCCACTCCCTGCCTAAACCCTCGCCGCTTTCTCAATAGACGCAATTGGTTCTGCCCCCTTGGCATACAGAAACCAGTTATTAACGCGGCCAACGATGCCGCCGTAGCGGGATTGCAAGTTCAGGATCCGCTCGGCCGTGGTCTCGGGTTGCAACGGCTTCCCGTCTGAGCCCATTTGCTTGCTCGCCTTCAGTATCTCGACGTAGGAAGTCGGTTTGGTGCGAGTGATATGCTCGGGCGGCTTCACCGATCCGTCAAAGAGCCCTCGGGCCCGGCGCAACGTGTCAGCAGTCGGCCATTGCGCCGTTGAGGCATAGCGAATCTCCATCTTTCCATCAGGGCCGAAATACTTTTGCGGACCATAGAAGCCCGATTTTCCAGTCAGCAGTCGAAATACGGACATTCGCCAAGTGCGCGCAGCATTCAAGGTGATCCAGCCGATGATTTCTTGCGCCTTGGCATCGCTGGTTTCTGAAGCCAGCATGCGGGCGAGCGCTTCTATGTCGCGTTCGTAATCGCTCTGTCCAGCGCTCGGTTTGTCGCCTGTGCCGGACGGTGATACTTCGCTGTTTGAGCTGGTCGCGCCGCGCAGAGCTAGGAAGAGAAGCCCGAACCCCGCCAGCACGCCGACTCCTACGCCGATGTCAGACTCTTTGGAATTCATTTTGCTATCTTCCATAAAAGTAACGCGCCGATTCCTACACCAATAAGAATGGTTGCCGATTCTAGCGTACCCTGGACGGGGTTCTTGGAACTATCCGGTATCTTTTCAGGCTCCAGAATCTGAACACCAGCGGAGGAAAGCTTGCGCTTCCATTCCTCCAGGCGTTTAGCGCGCGCTCGGATATTGTTCACGGTGCTCTGCGAGCTATTGAGCCAACCGGGTTTCTTGTTCTTTTCATAGAACTGCATAAATTCTCGATAGTGAACATCCCAGTCCGGCCGGCCTTTTGCGGTCTGGTTCACAACTTCGTAGCTGGCGTGCAAGGCGTCGATTTCGTTTTTGATGTCTTTGGGAGTATTGATCTCAACGATGTTACTCAGCAGGTCATTGCCGGGAATGTGTTCCGTTTCTGCGTGCGCGCTTCGGAACGCGGCGATGTAGAGGCGTCGCCGCTCGGCGGGGTTAGTGCAATCGCGGGCGCGGCAAAGTAGGATTTCAGCCGAGGACGGATGGCCAAGGCGCTGCTGCACTGTGGCCGTCATCCTCTCAGCGAGAGCACGCAAATCTTCCACGGAACAACGATATAGCGCAGCATACTGGCTTCCGGTCACGGAAATCCTCCTCGAAGTGCTACAGCACCTAAGCGGATGATCATCACGGCACGGCAGAGGCGGCTGACGCGTGATGCTTTCGGTAGGCCGGGCGCCGCCCAAATTTGCTGACCTGCATGGAACCCCAGCGAGCCGGCGTAAGCCACGCCCGTCATTGCGCGGCTCAGCAGGCCAGTGCTCTGTCGAATTACGCGCAGGGCGAAGGCGGCATCTTGCCAATTTCCTGCGCGGATCTCACTCTGCGCTAGCGAAACCCCGGCTGCGCTGACGGCAACGCCCTGGTAAATGGCCCGGCCGAGCTGAG
>CAYWPR010000260.1:0-3079 GCA_964460115.1 uncultured Myxococcales bacterium | reverse complement strand
CCGGCTGTGGTCAAGCACATCCGGCTGTGTCCTTTCGAAGCGGACAAAGGAACGGCGCGGCGCGGTGTCACGACCTGTTCACCGATTCAACGCGCGCGCATTTGGCACATTAACGATCCGCGGCGCACTTTCTAACACCCACCCCACACCGTCGCACAGTAGGCGCTGGCGGAGCCCTTGATCAAAAGGGACCTTTATTTTTACTATGCGTTCAGTTTCTGCAGACGGTGGGATGTTGTAACGAGGGGCGGCCGGGTGTTGGATGCAGGCTGCATGTGGGGCATGGAAACAACTCCGCTTACATTGCCCGCGCTCTGTGCTCCAGGGAGAGCGGATGGTCTAACAGCCACTGATCTCTGCCAGGGAAGTACATTCTTCGATGCTGAATGAGAACGCGCTGTGTTGGTATTGGTAAGCAAATCCTGGCATTGCTGCGGCGCAATACCAATCGTTAGCGAGTACGCCCCTTCGCTTTGGTCGCTGTGACCTTCTTGGTTCTGGGAGCCCGCTTTCGTGGCGCAGGCTTCGATTCGTCGGTCGCATCGAGATTGGCAACGGCAAGCCGCTCTTGGGCGTGGTGGATCATTTGGTGCAGCTTGGCACGCAGTACATCCGGAGGCGGTACTTCGAGCATGTACTCGGCCACGCGGATGCCGCTCTTCTCAAGTTGCAGCAGTTCGACGTGCTCAGTGCTCTTGCCCGCACAGAGGATGAGGCCGAGGGGCGTTTCCTCACCAACAGCCTGCTCGTGTTTGGCGAGCCAGCGCAGGTACAGTTCCATCTGTCCCTTGTCGCTCGCCTGGAACTCACCAATCTTCAACTCGACCGCGACGAGCCTGCGCAGGCGACGATGGAAGAACAAAAGATCGATGTAGTAGTCGCGGCTGTCGATGGTGATCCGCTTTTGACGAGAGAGAAAGGCGAAATCGGTGCCCAGCTCCAGCAAGAAGGACTCCAGTTCACGCAGCAGCGCCGATTCCAGGTCCCGCTCACTGAAAGCGCTGGGCAGACCCAAGAAATCGAGCCTGTAAGGATCGCGAAACACGAGATCGGGCGTCATCCGATCCCCGTCGCGCAAGCCGTCCAACTCTGCCTTGGCCAGCAGCGCGGGGCGACGTGAGATCGCAGTCCGCTCATACAGCATGCTCTGCACTTTGTCTCGCAGCGTACGCACCGGCCAGCGCTCAACTCGGCACAGCTCGGTGTAAAATTGGCGCTGCAGCTCGTCTTGCATCGGGAGCACGACGAGGAAATGACTCCAGCTCAATTGTCGTGACAGCGTAACGACAATCTTCTCGTCGGGAAAGGCCTCTGCGAACTGGAGCATGCGGTGGAGGTTCTTCTCATTGAAGCCGTTGCCGTAGTTGCTCACCAATTGTCGTGACAGCTTAACGACAATTTGCGCACCGTACCGCGCCCGTCTCTGGCCAAGGATTTCGCGCCGAATCCTGTTGCCAACGTTCCAGTACAGACTGACCATGCCGCTGTCGATGGCCTGCGCGACGTGCTTGCGCGCCTGCTCAATGAGGGCTCGCAGGTCCGCCAGCAGTTCGGCGTGTTGAGTACCATCGTTCCCCATGGCATCTGCGAGACGCTGAAGAGACGCCGCGCCAGTTTGGCCCGATTGAGATTGCTTCATGGACAGCGAAGATATTCCGGTTCAGCGAAAGGCGCCACTCACTCGCGCTCGGCGAGCGTGCGATCGAGGTACGACTACATCCCTTCGCCCTTGACGCCTAACTGCCTGTGGCGAAAGTCACCATCTGCTCGGCTGGAGCTGTCAGCCACCGAGCTTCAACTGTTTCTGGAAGGCTGCGCGCTTGTCGCCACGCAGCCGCTTTCGCCGCCTCCGCTTGCCGCTGCCGCGCTGCGCACCGGACTCCCTTTTCCCAATCGTACATGAGCTCGCCTTATTTCCCTTGCGCCCTGCCTGAGGATTCCGTAAACCCCTCCTTAGAACATGCGGCTCAACGTAGACACGGTTCAGGATGTGGCGCTTTTGCGGCAGGTCATTCACTTGCAGGAAGCCGAGATTGCGCGGCTTCACAAGCGGCTTGAGCAGCTCACTGGCAAGCTTGCGCAGGCCTAAGGGAAATCTGAATCCGCGGCGCTGCAGCTCGAACTTCTGAAGCTCAGCGAGCAACTGGCCACGCTTCAGCACTGGATGTATGGAGCCTCTTCGGAAAAGCAGCCGCATCCCAAAGCCGACCCGAAACCGGAATCCCAAAAACCACAGACAGGACACGGCCCGACGCCCCAGCCCGAGCTTCCTCGCATCGAGAAACTGCACACGCTGGAATCCCAGGAGCGCACCTGTCCGCTGTGTGCGCAGACCCTGTCGGAGTGGAGTGGGCAGACCGAAGATAGTGAGGAGATCTCGGTCATCGAGCGGCGTTTCGTCCTCACTACTCACAAGCGGCAGAAGTATCGCTGCGCCTGCAATGCTGCGATTCTGTGCGCTCCAGCGCCGCAAAAGCTCATTGCCGGTGGCCGCTACTCCATTGAGTTTGCCGTGGAGGTTGCGCTGCAGAAGTATTCCGAACATATGCCCTTGGACCGCCAGGTGCGGCAGATGAAACGGCAGGGACTGCGCGTCACCAGCCAGACGCTTTGGGATCAGATCTTCGCGCTGTCCCAAGTTCTGCGTCCAAGCTATGACGCGCTGCTCAACACGGTGCGCAGCGCCGAGGTCCTGCACGCCGACGAGACCCCGTGGAAACTGCTGGATAGTAAGCCCAGCAAAACTTGGTATGTCTGGGGCCTGCACAGTGAATTGGGAACCTACTATCACCTGGATCCCAGCCGCAGCGCGCAGGTGATAAAGGACCTGCTGGGCACATATCCGGGCGTGCTGATGAGCGATGGATATGCCGCTTATCAGGCGCTGGCACGAGGCAGTCCGAATCTGTTGCTGGTGTTTTTTCCGAGTAGGCGGGGACGTTGCCGCCCCCGCCCCTCACAGACCCGGACGTGCAGATTTCCCGCATCCGGTTCTTCGCCGGGCAGATTCGCTCGGGGCAGTGTCCCAAGCCGCCGGCGCCAAAGTCATCGTCGCCGGCCCCGATGCCAGCTCCATTAG
>CAYWPR010000259.1:0-3097 GCA_964460115.1 uncultured Myxococcales bacterium | reverse complement strand
CGAATCGCCGCCGCGCTGCCCCCGTCTATGGGCGCCAAAACCAACCCCGCCGGATCCAGATCCAGACAAGCCCTTCGCCCCTCTAGATCCATGGCGCGCGGCACCGCCATTTCGGCAAGTCCGCGCTCAAGCGCAGTGCCCAGGGGAATTCGAATCACGCTCAGTGCCGAGCTAAGCGCCTGTTCGATGGGCCGCAGCATCAGCGCAAAAAGCTCGCTTGTCGGGACAGAGACGCCAGCGCAGGAAAGGGTGCCGACCGGCTGAGTACTGACCCGCGGCTCGCGTAACACGAGCGCCCCCCCCGAATCAAGCGACGGCCGCAGCGTCACAGAGTACACACCGCCAATGGCGCTCGACTGGCAGCGCAGAAAGCCGGCACCAATGCTCACGTCACTGGTGATGGGGATGCGCAGCAAAATGCCGGGCGCTGCCGCCCCTAGGGTGACCGGCTGCCGCACAAGACGCCAGCGCGCCTCCAAAACTCCGATGCGCGTACCGCCGCTGCCACCTGGTAGGGCCCGCGCCACGGCCTGCTCGATCGCTTGTTCAAGTGCGCCAAGCCGCAGCGGAGCCTCGACGAAAAGCACGCTACGCGGCGGACGCACATCCAGCACATTGGCCGGTACATTGATCGTAAAATCGGGCCGTCCAGTACGGCAACTGGGTAGCATAAGAAGCGCAAAAAAAGGAAGAACCCACGTAAGCCAGAGACTTCGCATTGCTTCATTATACAGAGTGCCGACCTCTGTAGATGGATGAAGCCGCGCCGATTGTATTATCATGTCAACGTGGACAACTCTGCTATCAAGCACATCATGGCGATTGAAGAAGACATTGTGCTCATTCGTACGCATGGCGAATTTGGCCTGCGAGATACGATGGCCTATCACGCCTTGGCCGAGAAAGTGTACGCCCGACACGGAGCCTATTTCTCGCTTGTCGATGCGACCGATCTAAGCGGAATTAGCGCGCAGGCACGTAGCTGGACGGCACAATGGACGCGCTCCCATCACGTATCGGGCTGCGTCGTATTTGGTGGTGGAATTTTGCAGCGAACGATCATTACCCTGATCGTTCGCGCCAGCGCCCTGATTCGCCCTGCCCCCTTCCCTTTGGCATTTTTCAAAACCGAAAACGAAGCCCGCGAGTGGATTGCCAAAGAGAGATCGCGGCGGCAGGCGAATCCCGCGGTCAAGCCGTCCCTTTGACGAAAGCGCCGCCCAGCGCGAAATGAATCATAAACGTTTCCAGCAGAAATCCGTTCCAGGTGGCGCAAAGCGCCAGCCGACGCGGCGACCTGGTTTTCATACCTAATCATTTCTGACGAAGAAAAGACAAGCCAGCACGAAAACCGGCAGGGTTTTAGACAAGTAGATTGGTTAACACCAGAATGTCCTGCCTGAGGCTGAGCAGGCTTGAAAGCGTGAGATTTCCAAGAATCTTCGACGGATGGGGTTCCTCACGGTTTCCCCTCTCGACGGGGTGGGCTTGATCCGATTTAGTGGACACCAACTAAGAGAAGGATAGGGTGTCGACCATGGGCCCAAGCAAGCGAGAGAAAAGGGAACGGCGAAGCCATACTGACGAGTTCAAAGCCGGGGCGGTGGCCTTAGTGCTCGACGAGCAAAAGACAGTGTCGCAGGTGGCGCGGGACTTAGACCTGACGGCCTCTGCGCTAAGTGGCTGGGTGGAGCGGGTTCGGGCCGACCGCAGCCACGGCAAGACCGGGTTGACCACGGCAGAGCGAGAAGAGCTCGTACGGCTACGCAAAGAGAACCGCGAGCTGAAGATGGAGCGTGAATACCTAAAAAAATACCCATGGGCCTCGTCTCACACGCGCCGCATGAAAGTTGACTATGCTGCTGCTG
Source organism: uncultured Myxococcales bacterium (assembly GCA_964460115.1). Lineage (GTDB taxonomy): Bacteria > Myxococcota_A > Polyangia > Palsa-1104 > JAEUJZ01 > JAEUJZ01. The sequence continues at coordinate 1,229 of CAYWPR010000259.1, read as the reverse complement.
CGTGAGGTCCGCATAAGGTCGTCGCTTTTTGGTGCCATCAGCCCGGAAAAAAATGGACCCGAGCCCTGCCTGGCACACCGTACTGTTGCCACCGCCTCGGCGGTGAGCACGCAAGGTAAATTCATCACATTGCAGGGCTTGTGGGCCGCACGCACCTACTCCGGAGGCTCCGATGAAGGTGCTACACGCTCGCTGTTGCGGTTTGGATGTCCACAAAAAGACGGTCGTCGCCGGTTTGCGGATTCAGGACGCGGGGACCAAAGTGAACAAGATCGTCCGCTCGTTTGGGACCACCACGGCAGAACTGCTCCTGCTTCATGCGTGGCTCACCGAGCAGCAATGCACACATGTGGCGATGGAATCGACGGGCGTGTATTGGAAGCCGATCTATTTCGTCCTGGAGGACGGCTTGGACCTCGCGCTTTGCGATGGATCGCGTTGCTGAGGTGAATCGCGTTCACAAGTTGTTAGAAAGCGCCAACGTCAAGCTTGCCAATGTGGTCAGCGATTTGATGGGAATCACCGGACGGGCCATCCTGCGAGCGCTTATCTCGGGGCAGCGCGATCCCAAAACCCTGGCGCAGCTGGCCAAAGGCGCCCTGTGTCCCATGCGTGCAGCACTGGCGGAGGCGGTCCACGGTCGATTCGATCCGTCTCATTCATTTCTGCTCGGCCGGATGCTCGACCACGTCGAGTACATTGAACGCATGACGGCCGATTGCGACGCCCAGATTACGAATCTGCTGCAAACCGAGTCGCAACATGTAGAGCATTTGATGACCATCCCCGGGGTGGGCCGACGTACCGCAGAGATCCTGCTCGCCGAGATCGGCAGCGACATGAGCCGATTCCAGACCAGTGCCCATCTGGCCTCGTGGGCGCGTCTGTGTCCAGGCAATCATCAGAGTGCCGGCAAGCGTCACAGCGGACATACAGGACGCGGCAATAACTGGCTGCGCACAGCGCTTGTCTAGGTAAAGCTACGGTCTTCTTCGCCAAACAGTGTCCATGAAGTACGGGCTCATCGAGGCGGAGAAGACCGATTCACCCATCGCCAAGCAGTGCGCATGGCACATAAAGGATCCACAACTTAACATAATGGCTGCTATCGGCGGCCTGCGGCGTACCGGGCAGGCCGAACCCTTGGCAGGGGGGGGCCCGAATCGACTGTTTAAAAGTCCTATGCGGAGTGACCAGAGAAAGGCGGTAACAACCCAGTGAGTGAAAAT
>CAYWPR010000258.1:0-3108 GCA_964460115.1 uncultured Myxococcales bacterium | reverse complement strand
TTGGCCGGCTTAATGTCGCGGTGTAGAACGGATTGTTTGTGTGCGGCGGCCAGTCCTCGGCAAAGCTGCAAAGCAATATCGAGCGCGCGCGAAAAGGGCAGGGGCAGGGGAATGCGATCCAGGCTTTTGCCACGCAGAAATTCGCCAGCCAGGTAGGGGCGTTCGCCGTAGATGCCGATGCGGTAAATAGACAGGATGTTAGGATGCTGGACGCGCGCAATAGCCCGCGCTTCGGTCAAAAAGCGCTTGCGGGCCGCTGGGGTTGGACTTTCGGTAGTCAGAAATTTGACAGCGACCGCCCGTCCAAGGACCGTATCGCGTGCTTCATAGACCTGGCCCATCGAGCCCTGACCAAGCGGCGCCAGGATCTCGAACTCATCGACCTGGGCGGGCGGCAGCGCACTCATTCCGGCCCGCAATGGTGAATTTATTAGGCCCCGACCATTCATTACGTATCAAAACCTACATATGTGACGTTACGTTAAATTACTCAGACGCAATACTCAGAATATGCACTGCTCAGAAATCGCTTTCCCAATCAAGACTTAGCGCGATTGCTGCGATCACGCAGGTGCTTTCTAGGGGATGTCCTAGTTGAAATTTATTTAAAGAGGGGATGTCGCAGAAGCTGATCGCCTTCACCACCTGTAGGCGATAGGCCGCGGCTCGCGAATTGTGATAAGCTTTTTCTGCTAGGCGCAGCGTCCTATTAGGACGGCCACCATTTTGCTTGGGAAGCGATCCGCGCAAGCGTGCGAAATCATTGCGCTTGCCGTCGCAAGCATGCGATAATGCGAAAACGGTGAGCCGCCAATCGGTCAAAGTCCTAGGTCCCTACCGCAACGCCAACAAATGGCGCTTGCTGGTGTTTGAGCCGCATCGGCAGGCCAAAGTCTTTGATGACTATGAAACCGCTTGCCTAGTTCGCGAGCGCCTACTGGCCGAGTCTGGAGAGCTTTTCGGCAAGACTATCGACGAGGTGGTACAGGAGTTTCTGACTTACAAGCGACAGCGTGGCTGTAAAGCACGTAGCATTTTGACTTTGAAGCATAAGCTGGCATGGCTTCCAGCAGATACGCCACTATGTAGTGTTACGCCCAAGACGGCGGAACTCTTGTATGCAGAGCAAAGCGAAAAAGTAGCGGTTGCGACGCATCATGCGAACCTGCGCTTTACCAAGGCGCTGTTCAAGTGGTGCATCAAGCAAAAGTATATCGAGGAGAATCCCTTTGTAGACGTAGAGCCAATTGGCAAAGCCAACAAAGGGAAGCTCCAATTGCGACAAGATGAAGCCAAGAAGCTGACGCGCTACCTGATTGAACAGGCGTCTGTAGGCGACTACCGCGCGCTTGCGCTTCTTGTGCAAGTTCTTCTGGGCCTGCGAAGTGGGGAAGTGCTGAATCTGCGCAAGCGCGATCTGGATTGTGGCGGTAGCGTCGTTGTTGTAGACGGTACAAAGACTGCCAACGCCAAGCGCAGCCTCAAGTTAGAAGATGCGCCAGCCGTGCAAGAGCTTGTTGCGCGTCGGGTCGCCAATCTTGCCCCAGCCGCGTTTATCTTCGCGCCCGCCGAATATGATCGCCCGGTTAGTACGACAAGTCTGCATAAGGCGTTGACACTATTCTGCAAGCGCGCCGAAGTGCCGCGCGTATGTCCGCATTCGCTGCGCGGTCTGCATTCCTCCCTGGCTGTGCAAGCAGGCGCGACCTGTGCGCTTGTGGCGCAAGCGCTGGGACATGGTTCGGACACGGTGACCAAGCGGCACTACATTGCCGCGTCCGCACTTGATTCCGCGCGCTCGGCGCGGGTCGCATCCGCTCTTTTGGGAATGCCGCAGCTTGACCATTTGATCGCGACTTTGCGCACCCTACCCGCCGAGCAACTTGAAGCAGTATGCGCCGCCGTTGGATACCGTAAGGAATCAGCAATTCCTTGTAAGTGATTTAGTGCTGCGGAGAGATGCTTAGCAAGCGCTGGGCGGCGATTTGGGCGCCATCTTTGCGCATGGCGCTGGCTGTGGCTTTGGCGCGGGCAGCCGCTTCGGGCGCAAGGGCCGGCTTTAGCGCGCTCTTCAGCGACGTAACAGTGGGAATACAGGGGGCATTTGCGCTGCCGATTCCGAGGTGTGAAATGCGCTCGGCAAAGTAGTGCTGGTCAAACATCTGCGGAATGATGACTTGCGGCGCACCGGCCAGCGCCGCGGCAGTTGTGGTTCCCGCCCCGCCGTGGTGTAAAACCGCGGCAACCCGCCGAAACAGGGCCTGCTGGTTGACCTCACCAATGACTAGACAGTCGGGGCCGTTGTCTATGAGCGCCAGATCAGCCCAACCTGAAAGGATAAGCGCTCGTCGCCCGAGCTCCCGCGCCGTTTGAATCATCACCCGGCTCAAGTCTGCGGGTGCGCGAATGCTGCCAAAGCCAAGGTATAAAGGCGGCTCGCCGGCATTCAGGAATGCCTCAAGCTCAGAAGACAGCGGACGTTCATCCGGCAAAATCCAGGCGCCGCTTTGAAACACGGTCTTATCCGTCGAATCGGGCCAGGGCGCCAGAACCGGGTCGGCGGCCAGCCAGGGCTGGGCGGTAAAGATATGGGACCGCACGTCGCTGACAGGTTCTAGACCAAGAAGTGTCCGATGTGAATTGAGCGCGGTTTCGAACGATTCCTGAAAGACGGCTGCATCACGCGCCCAAAGTTCGAGATTGTCCGCCGTTGCCGGCGCCGCTGCCGCCGGGGGGGCTTTTCCGGTCGAGCGCAGCTCGGGGCCAATCGGCGTGACCGACATCCCTAGATCCTCGATAAAGCCGCGGAAGTCGGGCGGCACACAAAAGTGGACCTCTTGTCCAAGCATTCGAATCTGCCAGGCCAGGGCTAAAAGCGGCTGGACGTCGCCTCGAGATCCGATGGTGGACAATAATACCCGCATCCGAATTTTCCTTTCGACCGTATCTACGGCTTGGCCAAGTTCATTTCGAATCAAGATCCAAAGCCGCATATCATACGTATTTCTGAATGGACGCATAAAAGCGCTCGGACAGCGCTTCCCCAGATTTTTCGACGAGAAGGGAAAATCATTATGTATTCCTCGACGCAAGTGACCTAAGCGGGCT
>CAYWPR010000257.1:2259-3148 GCA_964460115.1 uncultured Myxococcales bacterium | reverse complement strand
AAGCGGACACACCACTTACTACAAACCACCGGACACTTTACTTACTACTGACAGGCCGTGCCTCGCCGCATCGGGAAGCTGGCTGCTTGCAAAGGATGCGGCGGAGAGAGGAGAATACACACCGCAAGCGCGCTTCTACCGATGGTGAACTATACCGCCAAGGGAAACAGCTTCTTTCGACCAAATCGTACAATACAGCGTTGCGCCCCATTCTTCATCAAGCAGGCTGCTGTTTCGCCATTCCCAAACCAGCCATTTGCCGGCCGAGGCGGACGTCACGTCGGTGTAGTGCGTTCGTAGAGCGAGAATCCCTCAGGCAGGGTTCCGGTCGCCCAATCCATTGCGATGGCCACACTGTGCCGCGCATGCGTTATAGCGACGTAGAACTTGGCCCGGCTCTGCGGCTTCAGGTCCGTCGCGGGATCGGAGAGCCAGAGTCGCATCGGTTCGGTGGGCAGGATCACCACATGGTTAAAAGCCTCTGCCCTTCGACTCCCCAAAGTTCATGACGGGCCACCGGCAATCTACGTTGGGGCTGCTGATCTTGTCGCGCAACTGCATCGGCTGGACAGTCGCTAGGTAGTGGGCGTAGTCAGCGCTCCGGAGGATAAAGACGCCACTGCCCGCACCCGTCCCAGTGCGACACCGGACACACTCACAGGCTTGGCTAGCGGGCAGGGCCGGAAATAGTCGCGACGACACCGCGCAGATGACTGCGCTGTTGCGGTGAGACCGATTCAAGGTCGTCACGTCGATGTCGACCGTTACCTTCGTGGGAAGCTCATTGCGTAGGAAATTGACGATGCCGCCATCGCCGTACTTCTTGTGGCGCCGCTCAGGATGCCACGCGGGCCGCGCGACTGCCCAGAGCCGACACTATGGAATGACG
>CAYWPR010000257.1:0-2249 GCA_964460115.1 uncultured Myxococcales bacterium | reverse complement strand
TCTCTATGAAGATCACACACATACTGCCTCTCCTCCTCCTGGCAGCACTGCCGATGGGCTATGGAGTATTTATCTGGTTGCGAGGCATCCGGCGTCGGCTCAGAGAACAGCGGATGGCGAAAGCCATCGGTAATTGTAAGTTTGAGGTTAAGCTGAAATTAGGAGATTCAGCTGCCGACGTTGTTTCATTGTATGAAATATATGCTGACGATGCTCATCAAGCCGCGCTTTTGACTGCATTAGCAGGGGCTTGCAAAGGGAACGGTGAGAGCATCGTGAGCGCAGCTCAGCGCGAAGCAGTCGAACAGCATTTGAGCGCCTATGAGATTAATCAGGCAGCATGTATATCGTTTGCCAGCCATCTGCCTGCTGGCTGGCAAGTTCATTACCGTCCTAACGGCGACATCGCTGAATTTATTGATGCCCATGGGCATCAAGTTTCGACACATAGCTGGGCTGATCCACATGCTCTCCAGTCGGATCTTTTAGCCGATCCTCATGACTGCATCGTAGATAGCGACACGTATCAACTTATGGCACAAAGTGGAGCTGTTGCAGACCTGGATCGTCGGGGAGTATCGGTCTACAATGGGAACTATCATCACATCACAGAAACGACTTCGCAGATCTCTGAGACGAATTCGTCTTCGGATTTACATTTCAGTGATTATTTGATAGTCGGACGAGCCGGAATGAGTATTTTACAAAACACGACCCAAGTCGCCAAAGGAGAGAAAAGTATTCAGGAAGGTGGCAAAGACGTGGCTGTCGATGTCGGAGTGCTCATCGCCCGCACCAAGGCTGGGGCGGTCGGATTTGCGCTTGGGGGTCCGGTCGGCGCGGCGCTAGGCTACTTGGCAGCGACCACAGTGGGTGAGGTTTTGCGCGAAGAGTGGAAGTACGGCAAACTTATGTCGCTTTTGGAAGGTGTTGGAAAGGATGTCCAGGCAGCCCTCGGTTCAAAATGGTCACGAGCACGGCTCATTGAGTCGATAGCCCGTGGCTGCATGAGCTATGATTCGTTGCAAGACGAGATAAGGGCAGAAGAAAAACGCGGCAAGCAATACGAGAACGAGACTCGCATCTATTCCAGCTCCTATACTCCACCTACAACGGCAGGTGTACTGTGCAGAATGCGACAGCGGCAGCTTCGACAGGAGTGTCGGTGGGTTGAAACAGCCGTTGCCAGGGCCCTTGTGCATATCCGCCGTTTGGGAAGCAGTCGGCGAAGCTCTCGCGGGATACTGGGTGAGATCGCGCTCGCCAGTCCGGACATGTTTTCCCCCATCATTCCAGAAAATGTTGATCTCATCGAAGTATACAAGAGGCTAAGCGAGTCGGCACCAAATCATCCGTATCGTCTCTGTGATAGCAAAACGAGCAGACCCATTGAGAGTCGAGATTACTTTGCCGCCGTGTGTCATGGGCAGTATGCAGCGCTTCGGCAGGGCCGAGTAGAGCGACGTCCGCCAGTATCTCGCTGGGGCGTGGCTATCGTGGCGCTTGGCGGCCTATGGTTTGTGATGGAGACCGAGCCTACATGGTCGAAGTGGACTGCCCATTGGTGGAGTGCTGCGCCTGAGCCAGCCGCCACTCCACCATCTGACGACGCCGAAAAGGTCGCAGCTGAAGCTGAGGCCGCACGATTTGCAGCCATGAGTTCAAAGCAACACCTGGAGGTCGCCCGAACTGCACTCCACGAAGGGTATGATCGCCACCGACGAATCGGTGGAAATCTGGAGCTCGCTGAGCGTCATCTTCGCGCCATCTCTACCGTGGAAAGAGAGAACAAGGATGCGCAGCGGCTGCTACAGGTCATCGCTGACCGTCGGCGCCGCACTACTTTGCGGGTCAGCCGAAGGCTCTCTCAGGGCAATGACGCCGGACGATTGGCGTCCCCCCCTGCCGAGACAGCACCATCCCTCAATCGCAAGCATCCTCCAGTGGTGCCCACGGTCAGACCGTCGGAGTCTCATTCAGAGACCGTGGACGGTGCAATCGATCCTGATCCCCTATAGAGAACGGACCTGTACAGCTCTCTAATTCGATTCCGCAGCCGTGGGTGGCAAAACGCACTAAGGGTGGTCGCATCCGAGTTGTTGCTGAGACACCATACCCTCAGGAATCAGATCCGCCGTCACAACCCTCTAGCCTACCGACCGCGCGGCCTGTACTATGAATGGATGCCAGTTTGCTCAGGATTCACATAATCCCTGGCTCAAGTTTCGGGGGCAGGTCAACAGCAGTCC
>CAYWPR010000256.1:0-3167 GCA_964460115.1 uncultured Myxococcales bacterium | reverse complement strand
CACTTCAAAATTCATATCGTCAGACGACAAATGCTTCTAATTAGATCACCAGGTTTGATGTCCCGATGCAGGACGCCGCGGCGGTGGATGTATGCTAGGGCCCGCAGCAGCTGGGCTGCCAGCTGAACCTTCATGTCTTCTGAAGCCTCATAGCCAGCCTCGACGATGTTGCGTGGCGACTCGATGAGCTCCATTGTGTAATAGGAACCTACCTCGTCATCGAACCCATAGCTAAGGACGCGGATGATGTTGGGATGGTGCAGCGATGCCAACGTCTGAAACTCACGCGCCAGTGCCAATCGTTCCTGCACGGCTGCTGTGTTCTCGAGCGCGCCCGACTGCCGCAGACGCAGCGAGACCAGTTTGAGGGCCACCTGCTGGTTGTTCACAAACTGCAGGGCGCGGTAGACAGTCCCCATACCCCCTTCGCCAAGTCGCTCCAGAATCCGATAGCTGCGATCAATAACTTTGCCGGCCTGTAGTGTCATCTTAGCTTTCCCTCGGAGGTATCAGTCGAGGTTCACGGTTAGGACAAACAAATGGGCTTTTTTAGATCGGTTCTGCGAGCCGGGAGCTCAGCTGAAAAACGCCGATAGTGAATCTGTATTATGTCAAATTCGTTCTTTTTTCGTAATTCTCAATGCAAAACACAGGCGCGAACGCAGGCAAGAACCGCTAAGGTGTAAGTTGGATGGAGATCGGCCGGTGGCGGTGTAGTGGGAGATACTTGGTTATGTGCGGCCTCCACATTGGAGGATGCGCCGGTCGGCTGGTTCGGTGCGTCGGCCGGTTGATTGGGTGGGTCGGCCGGTGGATTCAGGGAGTCGGCCGGTGGATCGGGTGAGCTGTCCGGTTGGTTCGGTGCCTCGGCTAGTTGATTGGGTGGGCCGGCCGATAGCCTTGCACATTTAGTCAAGTCGCGGCAGCGCGGCAAGCGGATTTCCCGTCGAGAACACGAACTCATGAGTGGCGAAATTCTGAATAAATGTGCAAGGCCCCGGCCGATTGATGAAGGACGCCGGCCGTATCCGCCCGAAGTCCGGCATCTTGAGATTGTCTGAGCTAGCGGTCAGCCTTCTCAGCGGAGGTGCCAAATGGTGGACAAAAAAAGCGAGAGATTCAACGGGCTGAGCAAGCTGAGCGGTCGCGAGGACGACGAAGAGAGGCTGGTGCAGATTCTGGGCGGGGCCGTGTGGAGCCCGCAAGAGGCTGCGGAGGTGCTAAGTGAACAAGCCAAGAGCGGACAGAGCATTCCGGAGTTTGCGCGTACGCGGGCTCTGACCGTGAGCCGCCTGTACAAGTGGAAGAAGCGCCTTACCTCAGAGGGCAAGAGCGGAAACGCCAAGGAGGTCGCATGCAAGGAGGCGGAGCTTCCGCCACGACCAAAGGCCGCCCCGCGCGAGCCTAGCGAGGCCAGGTATTGGGACGCGCGGGCGTATGTGGAACGTGCGACAGGGGGAGAGGCGCCGATGTGGGAGCTTCATGGGATGCGTGAAGAGGGGCCGAGGCTTTTGTGCGTGGTGCGGTGGGTGCAAATCGGAGTAGACCCCGCTTGCTATTCGTTGGTTGAGCTGTCGGTCACGGAGCCTGCGCTTAGGTGGCGAGACTATCTTACGCAGGCCAGCGCAATGGCGGCGATGCAACAGGGGCGTTGGGGAAAAAAGGAAAAGACGCTCGCGTCAGCCCTGCCGCCGCTTATCGAAGTCAAGGTCGGGGAACAAGAGAGCTCCGCAAGGGCAGCGCGCCAAAGCGCCCTAAAAGAACGCGAAGCGGTCGGCCTGACGGTGTTTCTTTCGACCGGTCTGCGTGTGCGGATTCCCGAAAAGGCCTCCGAAGCGCTGATCCGCACGGTGTTGGAAGTGTTGGGGGTGGCGACATGCTGAGCCTGCCACCGTCGGTCAAGCTCTATGTGGCGACGCAGCCTGTGGATGTCCGCAAGTCGTTTGACGGGCTGAGTCTGTACGTGCAGTCGGTGCTGCGGCTTGAACCGCTTACCGGTCATCTTTTCATCTTCTTCAACCGGCGAAGGGATCAGGCGCGAATTCTGTACTGGGATCGGGGAGGCTATGCGCTGTGGGCCAAGCGGCTGGAGCGGGGGCGGTTTGCGCTTCCGCAAACGCTGCGAGAGTCTGAAGGTACGGCGTGCATCGAGGCAGCGGAGCTCGGCCTGATTTTGGAAGGGATTACGCTTGCGGGTGCATGCAAGCGCCGGCGCTGGGCGCCCCTTCTGGCAAGCTCCGCCGCGTCCTTCTGCGGGATTCCGACCGCCGGCTGATTCGTCTGCGGTTCACTCCGTCCTCCAAATCGACATCCTGACTCGAAAATGGACTTGCCAAAGCGGAATTCCTGATTAAACCAACAATCCGTGACGTTGCCTTCCTTTCCGGTCGCTCCAAACGGCAAAAAGCTCAACCTGGTCGAGCTTTTTGCCTACTGTCAGGAGCGTACGCAAGCCGGAGAAGCGGCAATGCTCATCGAGCCGCTGCTCGGGGTCATCGAGCAACTGCACGCGCAGCTCCTGGGAGTCGAGAATCGGCTTGGGCGGTTGCTAAAGGACAAGTATGGCAGCCGCAGTGAACGCGTTTCCTCTGCGCAACTACAGCTCGCCCTTGAGAAGCTCTCATCCGTACCCGATGACATCCAGCTTCTTCCTTCCCCGGAGCCTGGGCCCAAAAGAGGACCGAACAAAAAGCAGGCACTGCGCACGCCGCGACAGATTCCACAGTCGATTCCGCGCCGAGTCATCCATAGCGAACCGTGTGAGACGGAACTCATCTGCACCTGCGGCAAAGCAAAGGAGTACATCGGCAGCAACTACGTTGAGGTGCTGGACTATCAACCGGGAGGCTTTTACGCCGAGCGGACCGAGCGGCGCAAGTATGCCTGCCGATCGTGCCAGAGCGGAGTGGTGGTTGGCCCCGCGCCACCCCGGGTGCTTGAACAGGCGATGCCGGGTCCGGGGCTGTTGGCCGAAGTGGTGGTGCGCAAGTACTCCGAGTCTTGTCCTTCCATTAGTTTACATAATGGATCTTCTCGGCGCGCTTGGGACGCCCATCCTACACCGTCGCTACGTGACGTCCTTGGCGAAACGAACGTTTCTTCGTCCTACGCATTCTACGAACGTGGCAGTGATCTGAAGTCCTTCCTGCTCGAATGTACGGGTTGTA
>CAYWPR010000255.1:0-3213 GCA_964460115.1 uncultured Myxococcales bacterium | reverse complement strand
TGCGGATACGCTTCTATACGCTGGAGGGAGATGAATATGTAGAGCATGAGGAACATGATACGTGGCTCAGACCGCCGCAGGACTCGCTGGACTTTCCCGAGAATTTTAATGAATGGGAGTACAAGCAGCAGCAACAATTCATCCTCACCACGATGCACCGAATCTCTGCCAGCCGTTTTTCCAAGCAGATGGACGCGGCCGAGCGGTTGCAACATCGGTTTATCGAGTTCCTGATCGGTGCCTTGCAGAAGAAGGATCAAGTCATTGGGGAACTATATGAAAAGATCAGTGAACTGCAATCGGCCAAGGGAATCACAAACCTGTGGGAATTCCTGGTGCATCCCAATGCCGATCGCATCGTCACCAATCTGATCGTTGCTTTGTCGTCGAGTAAAGAGAAAGCCGCCGATGTCATTCAAGAGCTGCAACGCATGCACTTGGCCAGCCATTCCGATCCGAGCAAAGGGAATCTGTCTGGGTAAACGGGAGTCTAGGATGTAACTACCATCTTGGGGTAGACAGCCGAGCCGTACAGAATTTCTGCACTGTACCACTTATCGATCGCGGCGAAACCGAGGATTCGCGGCATCTGACTAAAGCCAGCCCATTGCTCATGCGAGCGTATTGAGGTACGAATGCCTTGGGAATAGGCGGGAAACCGATGAATTTCGCTCAAACAGACAAACGCTGGGATCCTGCCGGCTTGGTTTGCACCAAGCCAAACGTAACCGGGCCACGAAAATAGAAAGGACCTATTGTAATGAAAACTAGCTGGATGATGTTTTTCGTCGGTGCTGCTGCTAGCTTTTTCCTGATAGCGAAAACAGACAGCGTCAAAAGTGTACACGCATCGCCCAAAGATTGCACCGCCTGGCAGTATGCCACCTATGCTCAGGTCAAATTGCTTGGAGATGTGCAGACTGTCGAACTAAGTTCAGAGGTAGCGGTTTCTGAGTCAAGTTGGGAACCCTTTGCCGTGCAACCGGACGGAAGAATACTCTATCGTCGCTGCAAACCCTGATCACTGTGTCATATCTAAGCGGACGTCGATTCAGCGGGAGATGGCCCGTGCCTTAGCCATTCTGATCCGAGCAAAGGGAATCTGTCCAGATAAACAGGAATGCTAAGGCAAAGATACGCGCCGCTATTCAATGCGGACGGAGGGACGGGCAGCAAAAAAGACGGGGATCGAGCCCAAGGCCACTCCGGTTCCACCTAGAAACAGGCCCAAGCCTGCCCACGTCGGCGTGCGGTCCATCGAACTTGGGACTGCCATCGACCTGGCAGTTGCAAACGCCCCCATGAGGCCAGCGCCCACCAGGCTTATTACAATGCCCGTGCCCATCATCGCAAAGGCTCCGCTCCGAACATTCTTGGCATATGGGCGCACGTGGACCACGGCATCCCGATCCTCGGCAGGCAGCGTGAAGATCGGGGCCGGCTCCACTTCTTTGCTCAGAATTCGCAGGGTGGAGTGCCGAGGGATGGGCGCATTACAGTCTTCCTGACAGACAGTGCGCCACTTCTCTTCGGCACTAAACCAATGACCATCTTCCAGCTCGCGCCTGACCACCCGAGTTTGCAGGCGGAGGCCTGGCACCGGAGAGCGTACCGATACAAACGCCGCATGGGTCCTGGCTTCAGGAGGAAGAGCAGCAAAAGCGTCTTGGCGGCGCAACATCTCCGTCATACGCGCCTGAATCTGCTGACGTTGCGCAAGGGACAAGCTGGCATCACTGGCCAGGTAAGCTCGGTATTCATCATATGCCTGTGCAAAGTGGCCGCGCTTGCGATACGCCTTGGCAAGAAGCGCATGAATGCGCGGACTCCCTGATACTTCAGCCGCTTTGCGATAGTGTGCCAAGGCTTCTTGATAGCTGCGGGCGGCAAAGGCTTGGTCGCCTTGTTGCAGGTGCGCATGCGCCGCGGGATCTTCGATTGCGGAAACGCCGGACGGAGAAGGGACCGGCAGCGGTGAGGGCGGCGCGATGGGCTGAATCGCCAGCGGTGCGGGGGGCTCGGCCGAGGGACTCAGTCGTTTCTCGACAGGGACCTCATGACCGGCGGACTGAGGCTGCGACACGGCTTGGGGCGGCACTTCGGGGGATGACGAAACCGGCCAGCTCGCAGAAGAAGAAGCCACCAAACTGACACGGCGGACTTGGGACCACTTGAAGCGCCGAACCTCTCCGCTCACGAGGAGAAGCGTGACATGGCTCTGGGGAACAGATTCGAGGATTTCGCCGCGATAGAGCGCGCCATCAGTCAGATGGACAATACGCTCCAGCGATTCCGCCGGCGCTGCCGCCGCCAAAGGCGCAAATCCGCCGAGAAAGACTAGAAGCAGCGCTGCGATGGCTGATTTCATTCCGCTCACCTCGGCGCACACGCTACGACGACGTAAGCCTGCCTGGCAAGGCGTTTGAGGGTGGGTTTGCGGGGACGGATCATAATGCTGAAAAGGTACCCTTCACGATTGTACGCTTTGGTGATCTTGTTCAGGTACGACGTCGGTCGCACATCTGCCTGAATGGAAGCGCGCGGAGGTGTTTGGCTGAAGGATGGGCGGGAAGCTGGATATTTGGCGACAGCCCCATCCAAGGCAGCAGACCTGCTGAAAATGTTGGCAGCCGGGGGCCCGCATCATGCCCCAAATGGGCACTCTGGCGCGCGTATCCGGAGCGCTCCGGTGCAGAGTACGGACTTGAAGGGCAAACCCAGTTTGCGGAGCGATCCGGCTGTGCGATCGGCATCACCGCACTCAAGCTGGCGCTGTCCGAGAACCGGACGCTGTCCGAGAACCGGACCAGGCGTGCAATGATTGGCCGCACGGGTTTCACGACTCAGCGACGGAGCCTGAACTTGGCATGTGATGTGATTAGCACGCGCCGGTGCTCGCTTTGGCATCGGGTCCACCGGCTCCTAACGACGGCTCGACCGGTTCGCCCTTCCGCTACCAGCGCCGCGAACCGGAAAAGACCCTGCTGCACCGCATCGTCCGCGAAAACCTCTCTACGTTCCTGGCTGAAGCGGCCGATCGCTACCCCAGCGGCGACCTTCCGGCCTTCATCTCCCAGGAGTTCGAGCGCTACTTGCGTTGCGGCATCCTCCGCCACGGCTTCGCCCGCGTCCGCTGTCCGTCTTGTCGCGACGAGATTCTTGTGGCGTAAGGTGGGCGCCCGGCGCCTTGCCGGCTCTCGCCGGTAGGTTTCC
>CAYWPR010000254.1:0-3231 GCA_964460115.1 uncultured Myxococcales bacterium | reverse complement strand
AGGATATACCCCTGGCAAGGTTTGGGAGTCTCCTAAATGGCTCAAAAATTTTTCCGAGCTTAACACTAAGAGCATGATTCGATACGGCACACGCGCGCGGCTGCAATTTGAGAGCGCACCAGCAACTGTAGAGTATAGGCCAGAGTCACAGGAACCATTCAGGGGGCCTAGGTTATTGGTGCGGCAAGGGATTAGTCAGAAAGATCCCAGATATATTGTCTCTCGCTATGAAAGCGATCCTTTTTGCTTTACAAAAAGAATAAACTGCTTCCGCTTGGACGGTCTAACAGAGGAAGAGCGACTGATAATTACGGCAATCTATTGGTCTTCTTTATCTACATACTATTTCTGGCTTACTGCGGGATCGTGGGGAATGTGGCATGATGAATTGCATCTCCATATGGCAAGTCGTCTGCCTATCGCTTTTCCTGCGACTTCGTCTCTAAGGGATAAGATTATTCGCATTGTTACAGAACTCCGCAATCTGAGCGGCTCGGAGTCACCTGAGCATGTCAATGAATTAGAGAGCCAACTAGATGATTGCATTTTTGCGCTCTACGAATTCAACGAATCTGACTGTGACCTGGTTCGAGATATGAATCAGTACGGGTTAGATTTTTTTTACCGTCGAGGAAGAAGTCAGGCAACTGCATCCGTGACAATGCCGGACAGGGTGAATGGGCTTCTTGGTGATCTCCCCAATGAGCGGGCAGGCGGCTTGACCGGATACCTTCAGGTCTTCCTGCGACAGTGGAACGCCGATCTAGCGCCTGAGGGTGAATTGGCGTGGGAGGTAATCCCGGCGACACGTACGGCATCCGTTCTTGCCATTGCATTCTCCACCATCGGCACGGGGGAACGTCCGCCAAGTATCCAAGCGGATTCTAGGGATGCATGGGAGCAAGTCCTCGCGCGTTTTGATCAGCACAGCTTACTGCCGCTGGAAAAGCGACGCAGTATTTTCACGGACACATTCGTTCGCGCAGTAGGCGAGCATGAGATGCTGATTATCAAGCGGAACGAAGCTCGTCTGTGGACTAGGAGCATGGCCCGTGCAGATGCGGACGCCACCATAGCTCAAGCAATGAACCTTGCGGATGCTAAAGCATGAGCGCTAGTTCCAGGCCCTCACTCGCTAATCCTCGATTGTGGGCACATCGCCGCGCTTTTTACTTTAGTGTATTCAGACGCGCTCTCATGCTGCTGCGGCAGAAGCAGACTCTTCCGATAGACGAGCGAAATCTGACACGCGAGTTGAGCTTTCTTGTCGTAACAGCGCGTAGAGAGCTGGATCCTGACGGGCGCTTTGCGGCACCTTGGTGCGAAGCAAATAACCTACCCGATCCCGATTCAGATACCACCCAGAGTCACGAGCAGAAGAGGCCGGATTTTCAATGGAAGCATGACGATGATGCAGCCGCTGATGATCGCCATCGAGAAAAGTCCTTCGTAGTTGAATGCAAGCGATTGGGGACACCGGCATCGTCCACATGGATCTTGAACAAACAGTATGTGATTGGGGGGATCCTTCGCTTTTCTTCTCTAACGCACCGTTATGGTAACCACATGGCCGAGGGGGCAATGATTGCCTTGGTCCAGAGTATGGAATTTGCGGCGATCCATGATGAAGTGAATGCTCATGCGCAAGCAATGGGCCATCCCGTCCTAACTCTCGACTCCGATGGATGGCAGACACAAGGTATCAGTCAACTAGAGCATCAGTTTCCACGTAGCTTCCCGATCAGTCCCTTCCGATTAACACATCTATGGCTTGATATTCGGGATGTATCCACTACAAACGCTGCATCGCCAAGCGTGGCAACCAGCACGACACCGATACCTTCTTCTTAATTCAGAATCGATGTAAGAAACTGCCGTACGCGGCCGTCCGTGCGAGCCTAGTTCCTGATGCCATCGCAACGGTCTGACACCCTGCGACGCTTGGGCTCGTGCCATTTCCAACACTCCGCCAGCCCCATTACAACACCGCCACCGTCGGACCAAACTGAGTTATTGACAGGTTCCCTTCGGTCTCTTGATAGAGTCTTTCGACTAGTTCGTCGGATGTACCGGTGGGGCCGAGCATGGAGAGGGAGAGCTGGGCCACGGTGGGTTTGCTGAAGCGCTTGAGCTTGAGGACTTCGGCGCTGGGGATGGCGTCCGGGAGGTCTGGGTATTCATCGTCGCGATAGCTGCCGAGGACGAGAAACGGATGGTTCTCGGTCAGTTCGGCGAGGCGCTGGAGCAAAAGGAGTACCTCGGGACTGGCCCACTGGAGATCTTCCAGCAGCACAACCACAGGATGGAGCGGCGTCGCCTCGGCATTCAGCAAGACCTGTTCGATGACGAAGAGCGTGCGATCTTGGGTGCCTTTGGCATCGAGCTCGGGGGCGGGTAACACTTCTCGTTCCAGAAGCTCTGGCAGCCGTGGGATGAGCGGCAGGAGGACTCCGCTCTGAAGTGCATCGAGGGGCTGTTCCAGGCACAGCGGAACCAGTACATCATGCAGGACGCGGAAGGCACTCCCTCCTTCGCGCACGGCTTGGCCGCGTAGCACACGCACGCCGCGGACCAGTACCTGGGCGCGAAATTCGTCGAGAAGACGCGACTTTCCCACTCCGCTTTCGCCGGCAATGAGGACGACTTGTCCGCGACTGTGCATCGCCTGGCGGAGCGCAGACATCAGCACGTCCATCTCGGCATCGCGGGCTTGAAAGTGTGCTGCTTGCAGAAAGCTCTCGCGAATGTCGAGAGCCTCGGGAGGAGGTGGGAGTGAAGCGGCGCGCGCCAGATCGTGGCCGAGCTCCGCCGCGTCGCTGTATCGCTCGCTTGGAGTGCGGCACAGGGCGCGCTGCAGTACAGCGGAGAGCGCGGGTGAGAGCCGGGAGTCCTCGGAAAAAAGGAGTGCCGTGCCGAGAAAATTTTCGACGAGCTGCGCGGTTGGCAGCACTCCCAGCGGATGCGAACCGAGCAGAATTTGGTGCGCGATAACGCCCACGGCGAACAGATCCGAGGACTCGCTGGCCGGCATGCCTATGAGTACCTCAGGAGCGATGTATCCGAGAGTGCCAGCCAGCTCCATGCGCTGCTGATCCAGGCCGGAAGAAAGCAGTGCCAGCCCGAAATCGAGCACCTTCACGCGCGGTCCATGCGCATCGGGAATCACCAGGATATTGCCGGGCTAGATATTTCCTACAGGCTTTGCCGTCTGATAACAGGCATTTACAAATA
>CAYWPR010000253.1:0-3233 GCA_964460115.1 uncultured Myxococcales bacterium | reverse complement strand
AAACAGGCCGCGCTTGGGGCCAGCATCCCCAAGTTCATTCGCACCATTGATAGTACCGGCGCCAATTATCACGTCGGAATCGCCACCTCGAACATCGGATCAACGCCGCCGTCGGCCCCGCCATGGGGTACTTTCGACGGCTGCGACAGTTTTGAAGGCGACAACGGGGTGCTGCAAAACCTGCCCTGTACGGCACCGGCGCGCAAAGGGGTCAGTGCCGAGGCCACCGATGCCTGCAAGAAGCTGTGCCCGCCGGGAAACGACAAATATGTGCCCACCGACGGCTCGCGCTACATCTGGAAAAATAGCGAGAACGGCACCACCAACATCCCACAGCATCTGGTCCTCGACCCAGGCACCATGAAAATGGTCGATCAAGGGCCGATCGATGCATTTCAGTGCATGGCGCTGGTCGGCGATGTCGGCTGCGGCATCGAAGGACAGCTTGAGGGCATGCGCCGCGCCCTCACCAATACAATCGAAAACAAGGGCTTTTTGCGACCAAACTCGGTTCTGGCCGTCATCTTCATTACTGATGAGGACGATTGCTCGGTGCAGATGAATCGCCGGGCACAGAATGATCCCTCGTCTCGAGACTGTGCGACGCCTGACCAAAAGGCCTCTTTTGAGTGCTACAAGGTCGATTATCGCTGTATGGCCACCGACCTGCAGTGCGACCAGCCGATGAATACGCCCGGCGCCAAAACCAACTGCAAAGAACGCGAAGATACCTATCTGGAGCCGGTCGAAAAGTACGGCAAATTCCTTTCGTCGCTGCGCCGGCCGGATAAATTGCTGATCAGCGGTATCTGGACCCTGCCCGCCGTCCAATCAGGCGGCCAATTGCAAATCGGCTATCCCAGAAAGAAGGGTTCGATGACCGATCCCGAAAAGATTAGCCCGAACCTAAACCGTGATGTCGGCGGCAAAGCATCTTGCGTCTACAGCGGCGACGCAGAGGTATTTGGCCAAGCCCAGTACCGGCTGTCCAAATTTGCGCGTCTGTTTGGAGATGACGCCGAAGGGCACCCCAACGCGCTAGAGGTCAGCATTTGCGACATCGATCATTATGAGGATGCGCTTGGCAACATCGCCAAGGCCATAAAGAAGAAGCTAACCACCACTTGTCTGCCGGTGACTCCGCAGCTGCTGGAAAATGCTCAACCCAACTGCCAGGTCGGCGATGTAGACGAAGGCCAACCAGAAAGCACTCCGGACATCTTGATGCCTACATGCTCAAAGTCTTGCTGTGATGCCTGGGCAAACTCGACGCAGCCGACTATCAGCGATATGGACATCCAAACCGCCTGCATGCCTGAAGCCAAAGACTGCTACTGCGCGGTGCCAAGTACGAAGGGAGTTTGCAGCAACACCGTCGTGGCAGGAGTATGGCGGCAGCATAACGCTATGCCGCCTATTGGCAAAGTCGTCAACTTCCGCTGCGCCGGCAACTAGCTAACTTCTTCGATCGGCTGGCGGTTCGGTGTTGCAACACCGCCAGCACCCTGCCCCCACGCCTTCTGAATTGTTTGGAGTTTCAAACCAAATCGTTACAAGCCTTCCTTGGATCCCTCGGATGCGCTTGGTGTTTCAACTCCAACTCCCTCGGGTGCGCTTGGTGTTTCAACTCCAACTCCCTCGGATGCGCTTGGTGTTTCAACTCCAACTCCCTCGGATGCGCTTGGTGTTTCAACGCTAAATCACTGCCGGTAACTCACGTTTTCAATCGCCGGCTTTTGGTGTTTGCACTCCAACTTGCGGGCAGCCCTTCATCGCGCCATCAAGAATGGGCTGATTCAAAACCGGCGATATTCCAGTTCGGTAGTTTTTGCAGCAAGGGGCCGTGCGTTAGGTCCAGATGAAGCGGACTAATCGAGGCCATGCCCTGATGAATAGCATAGGAATCGGTCCCCACCGGATCTTCACAGGGATTGGCAGGACCACCAATCCAATAATAGGTATTGCCCCGCGGATCGGTGCGGCTATCTACATGCTCGCGGTAGTTGCGTTGGCCAAGGCGCGTCCACATAAATGCCTGCTCTGACACCCCGGCCACCACATGCATGGGTCCAGGAACATTGATATTCAGAATCGTCTGGGACGGCAATCCTTCTGCAAAAACGGTCTGGGCCAGCGCCCGGCACAGGCGAGCGGCCCGGGAAAAGTCGACGCCGGGCGCATAGCCCATCGAAACCGCGATCGCCGGCACGCCGCGCAGCGCCGCCTCGACGGCCCCAGCTACCGTCCCGGAATAGAAAACATCCGTGCCCAAATTGTAGTCGTGATTGATGCCCGAGATCACTAGATCGGGCCGCTGACAAAGCTCTAGCACGCCCAAGTACACACAATCGGCAGGCGTACCGCTGACTGCAAACCAGCGCGGCGCCACGCGCTGAACTCGCAGCGGTTCGTTTAGCGTGAAGGCATGACCGGTGCAACTGCGCTCGCGGTCGGGCGCCACGACATAAATTTCCCCCAGCCCGGCTAGCTGAGAGGCCAATACCGCCAAGCCATCGGCGCGTACGCCATCGTCGTTGGTAAGTAGAATCTTCACATCCGGCACGATACTCGACCCGCCGAGCGCGGCGCGAGATTGAATCGTCGAGGGGAGAGGTTTATAGTTTAGGTAGGGTGCCTACAGAAAATCCGCGTGTCGCTGCGGAGGGTTCCGCTGCATTGCGCTCGACCAGCGACCGTGTATGTCCAGTATGTGCGTACAAATCTGAGGTCGCGGGCGAACAGTTCTGCCCGCGCGATGGAGCATTCCTTGTAGACCCGGACGACCTGCGCGCGGCCGAAAACGACCCGCTGCTTGGGCGGCGTATCTCAGAGTTCGCGGTGGTTGCCCGCGTCGGCACGGGGGGTATGGGTACAGTATACCGTGCCCTTCAGATCGGCATGGATCGTCCAGTCGCGCTAAAGGTCTTACGCGCCGAATTGACGGATGATCCGCAGGTTCTGCAACGCTTTCTGCAAGAGGCCAAGGCCACGGCACGGCTGCAACATCGCAACCTGGCCACTACCTATACAAGTGGTAGCACCCCCGATGGCTTGTTCTATATCGCCATGGAATATATTCCCGGCGGATCGCTGACTCAGCTTATCGAGAAATCCTGGATCGCCGGCGAAAATGGGCCCACCTACAGCCTGGAAATGCCGCGCCTTATGCGGCTATTTTCGCAGATCGTTGCGGCGCTGGCCCATGCTCACCGGCTGGGAATCGTTCATCGCGA
>CAYWPR010000252.1:0-3248 GCA_964460115.1 uncultured Myxococcales bacterium | reverse complement strand
TTCCTCTCGCGCGGGAAGCCTCGGCTATCGCCGATGGGGAGATCGGGGGCCAGCTTTCGCGTCCGAGGTTGAGGAAGTCGAGCGAGCCCCCGCTTCTCGGCAAGGTCCATACCGAGCGGCCTGCGTCGTGTGCCTGCTTGATTCGCTTCGCCCTCGGCAGCGGGTCGTCGAGATATTGCAGGTCGCGGCCTAGCGGTTAGACCCGCCCAGGCCAGGCGCGCGGCAATCGCGACGGTGAACGCGTTCTTGCCAACGCCGCCCTTGGAGGACGCAACAACGACGGTGGGGATCAGCGGAGAGTGCCGGGGCGGCGGGTCGTGAGGAAAGCGAACAGAGCCGATCGGAGTAGCGCTTACTGGGAGGTGATATTCAGGTAATGAATGCCGCCTGCCGTCGCGGCCCCCGGTTTCTGGGCGTGCTACCTGTCCGCAGCGCACAAACGCCCTTTTGTTTCGACTATGGTGTCAGAACTTGATGGCGGTGACGTATGCGCGATGGCTGGCTGACGATAGCTGGCGCTGCTTCGTCTACCAAGCTGAACCAGGACCCCCTTCAGCTACACCGATCCTCGCCGGCTGCGACCGTTGCTCAACCCTGCAAGGGACTTGAACGCGCCTTCAACTATCTTTGCTCCTATGCGATGATGCCAAGATGGACTATGTTCTTGGCGACATCCTGTATGCGGGGCCCCAGACCCTGATCATTGCTTCGACCCACCCCGTTTCTGGCCTGCCCATTGCCCTGAAGCGCCCGCGCGAGGCCGTGCCCACGGCGCGCCTCCTCGACAAGCTTCGACATGAGTACGCCATGCTGGGCGAGGCGCAAGGTCCGGACGTGGTGCGCCCGGTGGAGCTGCTATCGGCGGGCAACAGTGTCACCATTGTGATGGAGCGCTGGGGCACTGGCTCCCTGGATCGCCTGCTGGAAAATGGCCCCCTGCCCCTGCGCACCGCGCTGCGGCTGGGCGCCGCCCTGGCCAGGGCGCTCGGCGCCGTTCATCGCAAGGGACTGCTGCACAGAGATATCAAACCCCAGAATGTCCCGTCTGAGGCTGAGCAAGCTTGAAAGCGTGAGACTTTCAAGAAGCTTCGACGGATGGTTTTCCTCACGGTTTCCGCCCTCGACGGGGGGCTTAGAACTAGCCTGGCGGTGCGATTTCTAGCTGCTGTGCAGCTTGGCCAGGCGCAGTCAGTTTCTTGATTGCACAGGGTGATACGTTACAGTCGGCTCAGCATGACCGACCGCTCTAAACCTAAAGCTGGCTCTGCTAAGGTTCAGTCCGCTACAAAATCGCAACGCAAGGCAGAGACTGAAGCTTCCTCCCCAGTATCGGATGGCGTGTCAGCGCCATCGCCTTCGCTACCTGGTCTATTTGGAAATTTGTCCGAGATGCAGGGCGGACAATTGGCGCAGCGCTGCATGCTGTGGGCCCTGCAATGGATGCACGATCGGGCGGCGGAAAGGCCTAAGGAACGGCGCGGCGAGTGGCGCAAGCATCTGAATGCGATGCAGGCGGCTCTGCGCTTTGCCCATCAGGAATGTCCAACCGAAGCATCGCTTCCTGAAAGTTCTGCGCAAGGAACCATCGACCCTATGCAAGTCAAAAAGTTTGGCGAGATGGTTGAACGAGCGCGGATGGCCGCGAGTCTGTCGCGTTCTGAGCTGGGCAAGCGAGCGGGACTGGCCGAAGGAACTGTCCGCAATACAGAAGAAGGGAACAACATTCCGACGCAAGCGACGGTGCAGCGGCTGCTGGCGGTTTCGGAGCTGGGCCTTCGTGTGGAGCAAGTGCCGTGGCTGCGCACCGAAGGAACTTCTTTCGGTTCATCGCCCAATTGTTGGATTGCGCCTGGCTACGATCCATTGAAGCTATTTGCGGAGCTGTTCGAGTTACTCAACAGCCGCGGGGGTTCTGTCGAGCAGACCTTTTCCTATCTGGATCACAAGAGCGCCACCAACTGGTATCAACTCTCGACTCAATCGGAATACGCGTCCAAATACCGCGCTAAGACGCCGCTAGAAGAAATGGCCCGGCATATACTTTCAGACAGCATGCATGCCCGGTTTGACGTGATTGCCCTGGGTTCGGGCGACGGAATGCAGGAAGTGCGGCTGGTACAGCACCTGCTGGATCAAGCGGAAGCCAAGCAGCTTGTGCGAGATGTGCGGCTGTTTCTGATTGACATCAGTCAACCGCTTCTGAGCGTTGCCTATCAACACGCTTCGATGACGCTTGGCCAGCGGGATGTCTACATCTGCGCGGTTCAGGGCGACTTTCATCAATGGCCGCAGTACACGCAATTCCACCACACTGATGAACGATCACACCGGCGCCGCCTTGTATGCATGTTTGGGAATACGGTTGGCAACCTCGACAACGAGGCCCGTTTCTTCGAGCACACGCTGGTGGGCTTGGGCGTTGGAGATCTCCTGCTTATCGATTTCCTATTGGCTTATGGAAACCCAGCGAATCCTGCGGAGATTGAACGCCGAGATCCTTCTTTGTCGCGACCTGTTCCGCAAGCACATGTGGAGTGGTTGGGTGGGCCGCTTTGGCGTTATTGCAAGGATGTGGTCGATGTAACCCTGAACTACCGCTTAGATGTGCGATGCCAGTTTCCCGGTGCCTACACTCTGGACACAGTTGCCAAGGCGCGATTGCGCGATGGTCGAGAAAAGTCCTTCTCGGTGTTTCGCTTCAAGCGCTACGATTCGCAGCGCTTCGCGGACACCTTGCGCCATTTCGGATGGGAATTGGTGGCTGATGTTCCCTTCGGCCCCGACCCTGCAAAGCCGGTGATGGCAGCGCTGCTGTTTCGCAAAGTCTCGCAATCTCGACCGATGTGAAGCGACAGTAGCCAGTTAGGGACACCGTCGAAGGTCAATGATCCGCAAAGTGAGCCGGGCGCTTTGCGTTCGCTTTGCGTCACTTTGCGGGGACCACTTGACCGATCTCTGAAGAGCACTGCCAAGCCGCGCTCGCGGCTTTTCGTTTAACCGCTCGATGGAGATCACGACGATGTATGAGCAGCAACCAGGAACACCTGATTCACAACATGCCGAAGCCACGGCAGATTCGATTGGTTACAGTCTTCAGGAATTCCCACCGAAGCGCCTTCGCGGATTCGCACTGCTTGACGTTGAACAGCGACGAGAAATTGCCAGGCTCGGGGGGCGCACAGCGCACGCGATGGGCCTGGCCCATACGTTCACTTCCGAGGAGGCCCAGGCCGCGGGGCGCAAAGGCG
>CAYWPR010000251.1:0-3258 GCA_964460115.1 uncultured Myxococcales bacterium | reverse complement strand
ACGGTGCCGCGGCCGGAGATGGAGAAGACGTCTTCGACGGGCATCAGGAAGGGTTGGTCGATGGCGCGCTCGGGCTCGGGGATGTAGCTGTCAAGGGCGTCGGCGAGTTTGAAGATGGAGGCTTCGCCGATGTCGCTCTGGTCGCCTTCGAGGGCTTTGAGAGCGGAGCCGATGATGATGGGGGTGTCGTCACCGGGGAAGTCGTATTTGGACAGGAGTTCGCGCACTTCCATTTCGACGAGTTCGAGCAGTTCGGCGTCGTCGACCATGTCGCACTTGTTCATGAACACGAGAACGTAGGGCACGCCAACCTGACGGGCGAGCAGGATGTGTTCGCGAGTCTGGGGCATGGGGCCGTCGGCAGCCGAGCAGACGAGGATGGCGCCGTCCATCTGGGCGGCTCCGGTAATCATGTTCTTGACGTAGTCGGCGTGTCCCGGGCAGTCCACGTGGGCGTAGTGGCGCTTGGGGCTTTCGTATTCAACGTGCGAGACCGCGATGGTCAGGATCTTGGTGTCGTCGCGGCGTCCCTGCGACTCAGAGGCCTTGGCGACCTCGTCGTAGCTGACGGCCTTGAACTTGCCCTGACTGCGATCCGACATAACCTTGGTAATGGCGGCGGTCAGGGTGGTCTTGCCGTGATCAACGTGGCCGATGGTCCCGATGTTCACGTGAGGCTTATTGCGAACGAATTTTTCCTTGGCCATAGCGCTTTCCTCTAAACCTTCTCTTCCCTTTGAGGGAACAACGCTCGCCTAGCGAGTTTTGTCCCTGAATTTGTTCGTTCTTCTTTGGCGATGCATTTCGCGATGCGAAGCGTCGTCAGCCTTATACTTACCAGCGATAGTGAGCAAAGGCCTTATTGGCCTCGGCCATCTTGTGCGTATCTTCGCGCTTCTTGACGGCGTTCCCACGATTGTTGGCAGCGTCCAGAATCTCGGCCGCCAGCTTTTCTACCATGGTCTTTTCACCGCGCGACCGCGAATATCCAACAAGCCATCGCATGCCAAGCGCCTGAGAGCGGTCCGACCGCACATCCACCGGCACCTGATAGGTCGATCCGCCTACTCGGCGCGATTTGACCTCCAGCTTGGGCTTGACGTTGGCCATGGCGCGTTCGAAAACCTTTACCGGATCTTCTTTGGCGCGTTCACCAACTTTGTCTAGGGCACCGTAGACAATTCTTTCGGCCGTGGACTTTTTGCCGCGGCTCATCACGGTGTTGATGAACTTGGTAATGCGCCGCCGCACGTCATCGGCCTGTTCAGTGTACTTCGGGTCGGTGACGACTTCGCGCTTCGGTATTTCACCTTTACGAGGCATGAACCAATCTCTTTCCCTATTCCCTATATGCCCTTACTTGGGACGCTTGGCGCCGTACTTGCTGCGCCCTTGACGCCGGTTGGCAACGCCTGCGGTATCCAGGGTGCCGCGCACGATGTGGTAGCGCACGCCGGGCAGATCCTTTACACGACCGCCGCGAATCAAACACACCGAGTGCTCTTGCAGATTGTGGCCTTCTCCGGGGATATAAGTCGTGACTTCCATCCCATTGGTCAAGCGCACACGAGCCACCTTTCGCAAGGCGGAGTTCGGTTTCTTCGGCGTCGACGTATAGACGCGCACACAGACGCCACGCTTCTGCGGGCAGCCCTTGAGTGCGGGCGCAGAGGTCTTGCGGCGTTGCTTGCTACGACCTTTTCTAACGAGCTGGTTGATCGTTGGCATCTACAGTTTCTTCTGCAAAATCTTTTGCTGTCTCAGGTGATTCTTCGGGCGTTGAGAGAGACGCAGTATACGGGTGCTCCCAAATCCGTCAAGAAAAAGATCGAATTTGTGGTTTTTAGGAATGCCTTTGTAGCAATTTCTCGACGGGATTTGGCCCAAAAAGACTACGTGCAAATTCTTTCAAATCTTGCGCGCAAGCCGCCTTTTTTAAGCAGGCGATGGCGTTTTTTTGGCGCGCGGCCCCGAAGAGCGCTTAAACGAGTCCAAAGACCGTAGCACATCGCTCTGATCTCGGTAGCTGGCGCGCAAGACCGTCAGGGCTTTCATGTAGCGCTGATAGCGCTCGGATTGCTCGCCTAAAAACCGTCGGTGAGACTGTTTAAAAAGCTGCTCTTGTTCTTGATCCTTTTGTTTGCCCTCGCGCTGCAATTTCAGATCGCTTTCCAATGTCTTGACATCAAGGTTGTGGCGCTTGTCCCAGCCTTCGGCTTTGATGCGCGCGATGAGCGCGGCCAGGTGATCGTCAAAATTGCGCGGCACGGAATGCGGTCGGTTCATGAAATCCTCCGTCGGAAAATGGCCCCTAGGTAGGGCTTTTTAGCAGCGAATGGATCTGCCGCATGGAGCATATCACGAAGCGTTTTTTCGCGGTTCAATTTGATCGGCAAAGGACTTCTTGCGGAACTTGGCGATCGCAATGCAAAGCCGATCGCGAGAAATGCGATCGCGACGGCATTGCACGCGATCGCGACGGCACTGCACGCGATCGCAACGGCATTGCATGTGATCGCAACGGCATTGCATGCGATCGAAATTGCATTACACGCGATCGAAACGGCATTGCAGTCAATGGCAATTGCTCTCGGGAAAATCGCGATCGCATGGAAGTTTCATGCGATCGCAGCGAGGCTTATTGCGATCGCATTTGATGCGTCAAGATTTTGAAAGAAAAGCGAAGCGGGAGAGGCGCGAAACCAATCGCTGAAATTGGTCTCGCGCGCGAAGCAGGCGAAAGCTTAGTTCTTGGACAGGACGATGGGTTCCATGTCGTCTTCGGCAGCCAGGGCGGCGGCGCTGAGCTCTTCAACGCTTTGCATGGCCTCGGCCCGCAATGCGGCGCGGGTGGCGGGGTCTAGCGCCTGCGACTCAGGCGGTCCATCCACTTCGATGGTCAGCCGCTTGTAGGTCGGAATGCCAGTGCCGGCCGGAATCAGGCGGCCCATGATGACGTTTTCTTTGAGGCCGCGCAGATAATCGACCTTGCCGCAAATCGCCGCTTCAGTAAGAACCTTGGTGGTTTCCTGAAACGACGAAGCCGAAATGAACGACTCGGTCGATAGCGAAGCCTTGGTGATGCCGAGCAGCAAAGGCTCGCCCTTGGCCGGCGTCAGGTTGGCGCTAAGGGCACGCTCGTTCTCTTCTTCGAAGATGTGGCGTTCGACTTGCTCATCGACGAGGAAGTTCGTCTCGCCGACATCGACGACGCGGACGCGGCGCAGCATTTGGCGCACGATGACTTCGATGTGCTTG
>CAYWPR010000250.1:0-3298 GCA_964460115.1 uncultured Myxococcales bacterium | reverse complement strand
ATCGCGGTGAAGGACGCCGCGGCCGTTGGCCTTCGACGGAGAAGTGGTCTATGAATTTTCCCCATTCTGGAATGGGCGACGGAAAAAATCGGGGAAAAGATCTGAGATGCGATGAATAAGGTGAGTCTGGCCGACAACTAATACAGATCCGTGCTTGGCGTGTTTCTGAAATGATGGACCGAAGGTCTTAGAGCTAACTTGGATCATCTGATAGGGCTGCGATGCAATAGACAAGCATCAAAGAAGGAGGGAGAAAAAGGAGTGTGAGCAGCGCGACACAGGGTACCAGATTTTTTGATGTTCCTGCATGTGACTACGGAACCCAATATCTAGAGCAGATGCGTGGCACCGCAAGCATTCCTCTCCAGAATGCCCAAACCGTACACTCAGCCCTTTTGCTAGACCTGCCCCAGACATAAAACGCTCAGTCGTTGTAACTAGGACTGCTAACTATCGATTGCCAAAGGTGACAGGCTCAGTCATTTGGAAGTGGACCGTGCTTGATGATCGGACTTCGCAGGATGGCGCTCTAGATATTCTTCGATGATCTCGCGTACGAGATCGCTGATGCCCCATCGCATTGGCAGCGACTCATCTTGCTGCTTGCGTTCGTAAACCATGCGACGAAGCGCCTTCGCCTGCGTCTCGGTGAGCGCGGACGCAATGCGTACCGTGTGGGGCGATGGTTTGGGGCCTGGCTTGGTCATTGTTGCTTACCGACATATCCATCCGTCTGGACAGATCTTTGTTCTTGCCCGAATTCAGTAACTGAGTTACTGAATATCTGAAATGCGAAGTTGCTGAGTAGTTAAGGTCTCTAAACATGCCATGGACAGGGCCGCAGAATCCAGTTCTTCGGCCTGCGACGCATGCGCACGTCCACATGGATATGACGAGCCATCGACAGCAACGTCGCTGATTCGCTGACGCCATGAACGAGAGGGCACGAGTTGCAGCTCGTGCCCTCCTTTGCCTGCGTCGGGCCGGCCTGGAAACCAGGACCCGACGCAAACGGGAGAAGTATATGCACGATAGGTCCGGTCGGGCAACGTATGCCCTGGTCTTGCTCTGTCTTGTGCAGGGCTGTGAGCGCTTCGCGTTCTTCGCGATGCTGCCGCTGTTCGCTCTATATCTTCACCACCGGCATGGTTACACCGAGCCGTCGGCGCTGCTCATTATCGGTGTATTTCAAGCGTTGTCTTACGTCGGCGGGTTGCCGGGCGGTGCCTTGACCGACCGCAAGCTCGGGCCGACGGTGGCACTTCTTATCGGCAGTACGTTGCTTACGCTCGGTTACGCCGCGCTCGCACTGGATCACAGCTCGCTCCTGTGGCCTGCACTGACGCTGCTAGTCATCGGCCACAGTGTCTTTCGGCCGAGCATGAGCACTTTGCTTGGCCGCTTGTTCCCGCCCATTTACTCACGCCGGGAGCGCAGCTTTCTTTGGCACTACCTGGCGGTAAACTTGGGTGGGCTGATTGGGCCGCTTTGCGCTGAAACGGTCCGCGCCGATGGTCGGTGGGATCGGCTCTTTCTATGGGGGGCCGCGGTTTTGCTGGGCGGCACTTTCGCGTTATCCGTCGGCGCAAGCCTACTGCCTAAAGAGGTGCAGCGGTTGGCCAGTGATGCCCAAACTGAACTGGCACCCGCTGCCAGCGCGGCAAACTGGAACTTGGTATGGATGCTCTGCGGCCTCGCTACGGTTTTCTGGTTAACAGCCCAGCAAGCCGGCAGCTCACTCATTTTATTTGCCGACTCATATACGGCGCGCAGCGTCACTGCCTTCGGCCGATCGGTTGAAATCGGTCCCGCGTATTTTGCATCGCTGCATGCGCTCTTAGTCCTGGGACTGCTCCTGTTTGGAGTGAGCATTGGGCGACTTCGGCGACCGAGCGCAGAGCTATCAATCCCAGGCAAGATGATTTGGGGTTACGTCGCGACCGCTGCCGCATTCTCGATTCTTGCCGCTGCCAGCCTCCAGGGTGCTGACACTTGGCGTGTCAGTCCTGCTTGGTTAGTCGGTTGCTATCTGCTGCTGTCTATCGCCGAACTGCTCCTCGGGCCGCTTGGCATGGCGCTATTGACTCAGATCGCGCCGCCCCAACGTACAGCTCAAGCGGTCGGCCTATGGTTCGCGGCGGCGGGAGTAGGCAATGTTGCCGCCGGAGCCTTCGGCTTGCTCTGGGGGCGTTGGCCGAATCACCGCTATTTCGCACTGCTGGCTTTGGTGTCGCTTGGTGCAGCGCTCGTTCTGTTTACACGATTGCCGCGGCTTGAGCGGTCTCTCCTCGTATCGGTTGGGGATGCACAAGGAGGTCGATCATGAACCGCAACATTGGACAAGACGCACTGGCATCGCTGGCCAAGCGCAGAGGCCGCACTCACACGAAACGATCAAGAAAGGCGGTCGCTGCAATCGAGGTTCTCAAAGCCAAAAAGCTCTGCGAAGATGACAAGATGGCCCCTCCCCGTGTCTACGGCCCTTACAAGGCCCGCAACGGCTACCGCATGGTGGTTGTTGAAGGAAACGCGCGAAAGTCGATCGTGGTAGACAGCCTAGAAGCGGGCGAGAAGCTGCGCGCTGACTTAGAGCAAGCTCTTCTGGCGCGCGGCGACCGGCCCATCGCCGACGCCCTTGCAGAATACCAGGACTACCTTGTGCGCGTGCGGGGCGCGACGACTGCGCGCTACATTGCCCGCGCGATTGAACGATTTCATGAAGGTCAGAACTCGCTGGACGCAATCACCCCGGCTCGTGCTGCGTACATGTATGAGGCGGAAACCCAGCGAATCGTTAAATCCAGAGGGAAATCCGTCGCTGCCGCTTCGCACCGAACCCTGCTCGGCCAATGCAAACGTTTTTACGCCTGGGCCGTCGAGCAGGGCTATGCTCCGCAAAATCCGTTCGCGGCTGTAAAGCCCATCGGCAAGCCCAAAGTCGGCAAAGTACAGCTTCGCATCGACGAAGCCCGCCGCTTTGTTCTGCTGGCAGTGCAGAGAGCAAAACAGGGCGACCGGGCGGCGACTTGCGCGCTCGTCGCACTTCTGCTTGGGATGCGGGCCGGCGAAGTGCTCTGCCGCATCGTCCGCGACCTAGATGACGGAGGGCGCGTCCTATGGATCACCCGCGGCAAAACCGACAATGCCCGGCGCCGCCTGGAAGTCCCCGAAGTGCTTCGCCCGCTGCTCACGCGCCTTGCCGAGGGCAAAACCGCCGAAGATTTACTATTTGGAAGCAGTCCCGTCCACCCCGGCAAACCCTTCACCGACACCTGGCTGTGGGGCCGTGTACGCAAGC
>CAYWPR010000249.1:0-3340 GCA_964460115.1 uncultured Myxococcales bacterium | reverse complement strand
GTGTCTTAAAAAAAGAAATCATCAACGATCTGCGAGCATTGGGGATTCGCGCCGAAGTTGGATTCAAAAGGCTAGGGCAGACGCGAGTATTTCGCCTGTATATAGTATCTAATGCATTCCAGTCCATGCGCTATAATGAACGGCAAGATATCGTCTGGCGCATTGTGCGTAGGCATGCCGATGAAGCGCAACTAAACCTCATCAGTATGATCGTCACCGTAACTAACGCCGAAGTCCGAGATGATGATGAGGCGCCAGATTTCGGTGGCCTGACACGTAGGCGGTAGACCGCCCCCATGGAACGGTGGGCAAACATCCCGGATTCATCGATTCCGCCGCCCGCAAACGGCACCGAATCCGTACGCTCGCTGGAGCTGCCAGCGTCGAAAGGGAGCGCCGGCGCCTGCCAACTATTGGAAGCTGCGCTTTTCCTATCCCGCGCCCAGCAGCCTGCCCGACTTGCGCGGCCATGATGTAGCGATCGAAGTTGCGCGCGGTGCCGTCAGCGAATCGCCTTGATCATCGGCTGCCAATCGCGTGTACCCGGCGGACCACAGACCACTCACTGGCCAATTTCCCGTCGAAAAAACCAAGCGCGTTGCATGCGGGCCAAGTCAGCTTTTGCGGCGGGCTGCGCGCAGGATTGCAGCGCGATCGCGGCAAGAGATGCCGCCAAGCTGAAAGAAAACGGTTCGCGAAAATTTTCGCTTCCGCGCAGGGCTGCCGAAAGCTGGACCTTCGCAGTGGTCCATGATCAGCGTCGGCAACTGCTCTCGAACGAGTGGCCGAGACGATTCTAATTTGTTTGATGGCCCAACCTGCAATCTGGGCGCTGTTCTCCGTCGCAGATGCGCGACTCGTCGCTTCCTGCACTTTGGCCGTAAGCTACCCCCGGGGGGCGTCTTATTCTCGGGCCAATCTCAGCGATTGGAACAAACATGGATGACGACTACCTGTTACAGCTCCTCTCCGCCGCGTTCATGGATCCCGAAATCGGTCTGCTCGTCGTGCTGATCGATCCGAAAACCTTCGAAGGGTCCTGGCCGCTGCTGTGGGAAGCGGCGGTGCGGCGTTTTTCGAGCAGCTTGCGCGTTCGCTTGACGCTGGAGGTGTTGAAGGAAGCCTACGAGCATGACGCGCAGCGCGGTCCCGACGAGCCGCGCGAGTTTCCGCAGCAGCCGCAGCGCATTTTGGTGCGCGAGGCGATGCGCCTGCTGACACAGACGGTGGCCTTGGCCGAGGGGCGCCGCATCGGCATGCAGGACGAGGGCATCGTGAACAACATGAACCCCTACGGCAACGTGCATCGGCCGCAGCACGACGCTCAGTTCGCCAGCTTCGATGACATGTGGACGGCGCTTCTGCGCGGCTATTTGCCCGAGGTCGTCCGCACGGCGCTCTACGGAATTCCGCACCTGCGCCGTCGCAGCTTGCTGCGTCTGTGCCTGGTGCGCGCCTCCGATGCTGAAAAGTCGAAGTTGGAGCTCGGAGACGCAGAGCGCCACATGATAGATAGCGGCGCCCTTGAGCGGCCGGGCTTCAAACTGGAAGGCCTCGACGAAGAAAACCTCGATCTAGAGGATGCCGAGCCTGCGGTAGACCCCGCCGATGTTCAGGTCGCGGTGTACTTTCAGTCGCGCCAAGAGTTGATCAAGAGCCAGGCCGGCGACGCCAGCCAGGATCCGGTTTGGGCGGACGACCCGTTCGTGCCCGCGGCGGTGTTGCTGCCGGGCGGAAATCTCGCGCAGCGCGACGCGGCGAGCAATCTTTTGTCGCAGGACAAGTTCAAGGCTATGGCCTCCTTCGTGCGCATGGTGCACTTCGCGGAGCCGCAGTTTCGCGCCAAGGCCCTCGAGGCGCGCGCGCGGCTAACGGCTTTCTATCCGCCGCAAGCGCACGCGAATGGCTGGCCTCCAGCCTGCCTGCCATTTCAACAACTGTACGAGGAAACCCTGGCAGAAGGCCGCGCGACGAGCAGCGCCGCCTGGGTCATGCTCTCGCGCTTGGCGTTCCTGTTTCACGGACCGCGTGGCGTCGGCGTGCTGCGCCTGCTCTGTGAAAAGCTGCCCGTCGGACTTCGCGCCGATGAGCGCTACAACCACCTGCTTTCGAAGCTCATCGCAAGCTTCGCGGGCATCGACCGCGCGGTGGCGGTTCACGACGCCGAGTGCCTGAATTTTTTCGTGCGGCATGCGACGGCAGCCGGCGACGCGCTGTGGTGTCTGCTGATGCTCGCGCCGATTTACGAGAACGCGCCGCCGACGCTTCAGTCCTTCGCCAAGTTCATCTACGACCAAGAGAGCGATGCCGAGAGCCACGCCGACAACGAGGTCGTCGACTCGATGGTGCGCTATTGGTTTGTCGCCACCGGCGTTCCGCTTCGTCTGGTGCCCAAGCTGCGCAGCATCAGCGGACTGGCTCGTCTCATCGCCGCGGCCATCGCGGCCGCGGCGGTCATCGTAGCGCAGGCGGCGCCCGCTGGCGCGCACCGTTAGAGCTCCAGCATCGGTGGCTCTAACGGCGCTCTCTCTCCCTTTTCCTACATGAAGCCGCAGACGGGGGTCAGGCCCAGGACGCGTCCCGGATCTTCGCGGCCGCCGACGCCGGGGCCCGGATGCGGAATCGTGCGAATCTCAAAGTGCAGGTGTGTTGGAATGCCGGCGGCGCCGGCGTTGCCGGAGCGGCCGGTGAAACCCAACGTATCGCCCTGGCTCACCTGTCCCGTGCGTGAGAACGACGCGGGTTGGAGATGCGCGTAGAAAGCGTAGCGTACGCTGCCGTCTGCAGTCGTAAACTTTAGCTGGACCCAGTTGCCGTAGCCGCTGGCGCTGAAACCGCAGGTTACGGAGCCGTCGGCGATGGCGAACACTGGCGTGTTCAAGGGGGCCAGTAGATCCCAACCTTGATGGGCTTTGGTGTTGCCGTCGCGTAGGTTTTTGCCAAAGACGTGGTGGATTTCGTCGGTACTGGTGTGGCGAAGGATCATCCGGCTTAGGGGCATGCAATAGCGCATGATTTTCTCCGTCGAACTCGACTTTTGATCGAGTTGGTTGTGGACCCTGATCGTCCGCGGTTGCGGGGGCTTTCGCGAAAAATTCGCGACTGCTAAATTCTGCGAGCCGGCGACGTCAGCGTCGATCTGGAGCCAAGCTACCTGAGTTGGGGGGCTGACTTATGGATCGCGCACTCGAAGTGATCGACAATTGATTACGTGACAACGTACCGCTTCCCGCTGCATAAGAAATTGCGTGGCGTCCGCAGCCTTGCGTTGTATTTTGAGGGAGAGTAACCGCCCGCCCGACCACACCTTCCGCAGCGAGGTTTGCATCAGCAGACTGCA
>CAYWPR010000248.1:0-3356 GCA_964460115.1 uncultured Myxococcales bacterium | reverse complement strand
ACGAAGCGCTCGTAGGCAAGCATTATCTAGTTGAAGAGAAGTTTTCGCTGGCCGATGTACACGTTTCATCGTGGGTAAGCTACTTACGGCGTAACGGCACGCCTTTAGATTCCTACGTCGCTCTGTTGGCCTGGCGCGAGCGCTGCATTGGCCGCAAAGCGGCCCCGCCGATCGTCAAGGGATAAGAGAAGGAACGAAACATGACGACCAAAGAAGACACGTCCGTAGAGAATGCACAAGACGCGCGATTTGGCCGCTTTGGTCAGCTTGGCGCAAACGCTAAGCGGGCGCTTGAGTCAACGACTCTGCCGACGCACGTCTACTTTTCGCCGACAATCTACCAGGCCGAGCTCGATCGAATCTTTTTCAACCAGTGGATTTGCGTCGGCCGCATTGATGAAGTGCCAAATGTTGGCGATTTTTTCACCCGCGACATCAGCACCGAATCGGTCATCGTAGTGCGCGACAGTCTAAACTCGGTGCGAGCACACCTTAACGTATGTCGCCACCGCGCCTGCCCGCTCGTCGAAGGCAAAGGGACCGCGACGGCCTTCAAATGCCCTTATCACGGCTGGCTCTACAGCCTAAGCGGAGAGCTGCGCGGCGCGGCAGAGATGCAGCGCACGGTCGGCTTCGAAAAAAAGGACTACTCTTTGCTGCAAGCGCGGGTCGAGCTCTGGCACGGCTTCATCTTCATTCACTTTGGGCAGGCCCCCGCACCGCTGTGCGCCTGCGTCCCCGGCTTGCAAGAGTGGGTTTCCGAATTCGCCATGGAAGACCAGGTCACGATTCGTGAATGGGAATACCGGCTCGACTGCAATTGGAAGATCTATGTAGAAAACTATGTTGAGGAATATCACGTCCCTTTTGTGCACCGAGAAACCTTAGAGCCGATCATGCCGCTGCCCGGCTGGCATACCTTTCCTGAGATCGCCGAGCCTTGGGGGATGATTTTTGGCGACTATCCAAAGCTCAGTTGGAGCTCAACTGGCAAGCCGCTCTTGCCGCTTATTAAAGGGCTGGCTGAGCGCAGCCAATCCGGAATGCCCCTATTCATCCTCTATCCCATGTTTCTGTGCATGCCGGCGGTAGACTGCACGGTCTATTATCTGGTCTTTCCAACTGGTCCGGAGACTTGTCAGGTGCTTTTGCGCCTGTGCGTTCCCAAGGATACCGCAGCGGCGCTGAAGTCCGATGTCACGCTACAAGCCGGCGCCGCCGAGTATTTTCGCAACATCGAGACCTTCGTGAACGAGGACAACGAGATCGCCAAGAAGCAGCAGCGCGGGCTGCGCTCACGCCGAGCGATTCCTGGCCGCTACTCCAAGCGCGAGTTTCTGCTGTTCAAGTATCACGACTGGCTGCGGCAACAGGTCTATGCCCACATCGAAGCTGCGGAGCCAAGCAATGCGATGGTTGCAAAGGAGGATTGAGCGATGACCTGGTCCCTTGACATCACATCTAGCATCCGCGGCAAAAATGCACTGGTCACCGGCGGCTCTAGCGGAATCGGCAAGGCCACGGTCGAGCTCCTTGCAAGCCACGGCGCCAACGTCGCGCTGACCTATCACCACGGCGCTGACCGTGCTCAGCAAATCGCCGCGCGCTGTCCGAATCGCGTCTCCTGCCACTTTCTGAATCTGCGGGACGAGCAGTCGATCACAAATTTGTTTGCGGCGTTTACTAGCAGATGGGGGCCGCTGGATATCTTGATCAACAACGCGGCGGCCGGCTCTACAAGCGTATCCGATTATGAACCGGACTCCAGCCGAGCCGACACCGCGCTCTTTGAGATAAACGCCATCGGCGCCTTTAAAATCTGCCAGGCCGGCATCGCGCTTCTGCAAAAGTGCAGCAACAAGGCGCCGCGCAAGCTGATAAATGTCGCCTCGCCCGGCGTCATTTCGAAGTTTCCTTCGCTGCGGCTTTCGGACAGCGCGAGCAAGTCGGTCCTTGTACATCTGACCAAGGAGCTGGCGGCGCAGCTTATTCATACCGATATTGACGTCTTTGCGATTTGCCCGGGGCCGACAAATACACCGATGTTTCGACGCAGCACGCTCGATTTGATGAGCGAAGTAGAGCAGCAATCCTTTTTGGCTGGACTGCCGAAGGGTCGCATTTTGCAGCCTGAGGAAATTGCCTGGCTTATTGGTTTTTTGGCTTCCGAACATGCTCGCGCCTTGCATGGCACGGTGCTTGACGCATCCATGGGACTTTCCATCGGCTAGACGTGATGACGCGATACGGAAATACATTTGACAAAGGAGCATTCCGTGTTTGACATGAAAGCTATCTGCATGCAGATCGACCGCAAGATTTTCGAGACCGGCTGCAATACCAATCCATTCTATGAATTGATACAGCGCCGCCCCTTGAAAGCTTCGGAGCTTAAGTTCTTCGCGGACCAGATCTATCTGAACATGATGCACTTTCCACGAGCCATTGCCGGCCTCTCCGCGCGCGTGGAAGACGATGCGGTCTGTGCCGAGCTGGCGCACACCGTAGTCGTCGAGCTTGGTGAGGGCAAGCCGGGTCGGGCGCACTCCGAACTTTTCGAGAAGACGCTTGTGCCGATGGGAATCTCGGTCACGGACTGGCGCAGCGCATATCACACCCCAGAGACCCTAGCGCTTGTAAAGGGAGTGCGAGATCTGTTCTTGTCAGGACCGACTCTGTCGGCACTTGGTGGCAACTACGCGCTGGAAAGAACCGGACTGCCCATGCTGCAGGCGCTTTATGAGGGGTTTCGGCTGCTTCCCGGTGCATCCATCGCCAGCATGGAGTACTTCTACCTGCACCTCGCGGTAGAAGCCGAGCACATCGAAAGCATGGCCGGTGCCCTGCGAGTCGCGATGAAGCAGCCAGCGGACGCCGTGCCCATTGAAGAAGGGGCGGTTCGCGTCGGGCGCCTGCTCAACGACTTCTGGGTCGCTATCCATCGCGGCATCGAAAACGGCCAGTACACCGCCGCGGACGATTCGAGTCTACAATGTCTGAGCCGCTGACTCTTATTGGCGCCGGACTTGTTGGATCGCTGCTCGCCGTCACGCTGGCGCGGCACGGCTACGAGGTCGTCGTTTACGAAGGGCGCTCCGATCCGCGCCGTGCCACGCTGCGCGCCGGTCGTTCGATTAACCTAGCGCTTTCCACCCGTGCCCTGTATGCCCTAAAGACGCTGGGACTTGCAGAGCCAGTGCTGCAGCTGGCAGTACCGATTCGCGGCCGAATGATACATCCCATTTCCGGAACGCCGGCTTTTTTGCGCTACGGACGAGATGATAGCGAGTGCATATACTCCATCTCCCGCGTCGTGCTCAACCGGCTGCTTATCTCCGCCGCAGAGGCGACTTCGC
>CAYWPR010000247.1:0-3369 GCA_964460115.1 uncultured Myxococcales bacterium | reverse complement strand
GCAAGTACAAGCGCATGAAGCACCGTGGCGTCGTCTGCGAAAAGTGCGGCGTCGAAGTCATTCAATCCAAAGTGCGCCGTGAACGGCTGGGCCACATTTCGCTGGCCACGCCGGTCGCGCACATTTGGTTTCTGAAATCTCTGCCCTCGCGCATCGGCAACCTGCTCGACATCACCCTAAAAGAACTTGAGAAAGTTCTTTACTGTGAGTCCTACGTTGTCACCGATCCGCGAACTAGCGGCCTGCAAGTGGGCGAGCTTCTCTCGGAAGAGCGCTATCAAAAGCTGACCGAAGAGCTTGGCGATGAAGCCTTTTCCGCCGGAATGGGCGCCGATTCGATTCGCGAGCTTTTGCGCGGCATCAACATCGTTCAGCTTTCGGAGCAATTGCGCAGTGAAATGCGCGAAGCAACCTCCGAAGCCAAGCGCAAAAAGATTGCCAAGCGCCTCAAGGTCGTCGAGGCCTTTCGCGAGTCCACGAACAAGCCCGAGTGGATGATGCTGGAAGTCATTCCGGTCATTCCGCCCGATCTGCGGCCTTTGGTACCTCTAGACGGCGGCCGTTTTGCGACGTCCGACCTCAACGATTTGTACCGGCGCGTCATCAACCGCAACAACCGTCTCAAGCGTCTGCAGGAGCTTAACGCCCCCGAAATCATCATTCGCAACGAAAAGCGAATGCTGCAAGAGGCGGTCGATGCCCTTTTTGACAACGGTCGGCGCGGCAAGACCATTACCGGTCCCAACAAACGTCCGCTCAAGTCCTTAAGCGACATGCTCAAGGGCAAGCAAGGTCGTTTTCGGCAAAACCTACTTGGCAAGCGCGTCGATTACTCGGGCCGCAGCGTCATTGTTGTCGGACCCGAGCTCAAGCTGCATCAATGCGGTCTGCCCAAGAAAATGGCGCTCGAGCTCTTTAAGCCATTCATTTACAACAAGCTCGAAGAGCGCGGCCTCGTCACCACCATTAAGAGCGCCAAGAAGCTAGTCGACAAAGAGAAGCCCGAAGTCTGGGACATTCTCGAAGAGGTCATTCGCGAGCATCCGGTGATGCTAAACCGCGCGCCGACCTTGCACCGCTTGGGCATTCAGGCCTTCGAGCCGACGCTTATCGAAGGCAAGGCGATTCAGATGCATCCGCTCGTCTGCGCCGCCTTCAACGCCGACTTTGACGGCGATCAAATGGCCGTTCACGTTCCGCTGTCCATTGAAGCCCAAATGGAAGCGCGCGTGCTCATGATGTCCACCAACAACATCCTGAGCCCCGCGCACGGCAAGCCGATCATCATTCCCTCGCAGGACATCGTCCTTGGTCTTTATTACATGACCCGCGAGCGGGCTTTTGGTCGCGGTGAATTTCGTGAGGACAAGTCCGGCAAGCCGAGCCATGTATTGACCGGTGTTTTTGCCTCGGCCAATGAAGTTCGCATGGCTTATGACCATGGTGCGCTCGACTTGCAGGCGCGCATCAAAGTCCGCATGGACAATCCGAACGGCAACACTCCGGGCAAATCGCAGCTTGTCGAGACCACTTGTGGCCGCGTGCTGCTCTCGGAGATTTTGCCGCCCGAGATGGCCTTTAAATACACCAATCGCGTGATGGGCAAAAAGCCCCTCGCCGAACTTATCGACTCTTGCTATCGCATTTGCGGCCAGAAGCAGACCGTGCTTATGGCCGACAAGCTGCGTTCACTTGGCTACTACTACGCCACGCTCGCCGGCATCTCGATTTCCATCGAGGACATGCGCATTCCCGCCAAAAAGAAAGTCCTTTTGGCCAGCGCCGAAAAAGATGTCGCCGAAATCGAAGATCAATACAACGAGGGTCTTATCACCTCGGGCGAGCGCTATAACAAAGTCGTCGATATTTGGGCCCAAGTCGCCGAGCAAGTCGCTGGCGAAATGATGAGCGAAATCGGCACCGTGGTGATGCGCGACGAGCGGACGCAGGAAGAAAGGCGTCAGCCGTCGTTTAACCCCATCTTCATCATGGCCGACTCGGGCGCCCGCGGTTCGCAGCAGCAGATTCGACAGCTCGCCGGAATGCGTGGTCTTATGGCCAAGCCCTCGGGCGAAATCATCGAGACCCCAATCACCACGAACTTCCGCGAAGGTCTGTCCGTTCTGCAGTACTTCATCTCGACCCACGGCGCGCGCAAGGGTCTGGCCGACACCGCTCTAAAGACCGCCAACTCGGGATATCTGACGCGGCGTCTTGTCGACGTCGCGCAAGACGCGATCATCGCCGACTTCGACTGCGGGACGATGGAAGGCATCGAGATGACGCCGCTTGTTGAAGGCGGTGAAATCATCGAAAAGATCGGCGACCGCATCCTTGGCCGCGTGTCCTTGGAAGAAATCGTCGAGCCTTACACCGGCGAAGTCATCGTTGCCGCCAACGACGAGATCAACGAAGAAAAAGTCACTGCCGTCGAAAACGCCGGCATCGATCACGTCAAGATCCGTTCGGTTTTGACCTGCCAGACCCGTCGCGGCATCTGCGTGCAGTGCTACGGCCGTGATCTGGCCCGCGGTTACATGGTCAACATCGGCGAAGCAGTTGGCGTCATTGCCGCCCAGTCGATTGGCGAGCCTGGTACCCAGTTGACCATGCGCACCTTCCACATCGGTGGTGTCGGTCAGGTGCGTATTCAGTCGAGCAACTTGGAATCGCGCGGCGCCGGTATCGTGCGCTTTGAAAACGTGCAAAGCGTCGAAAAGATCAATCCGAACGCCGCCGAACCGCATCAGCGCAAGTACCTGGCGGTCATGAATCGCCACGGCGAGCTCGTCATTCGCGATGAAGCCGGACACGAGCGTGAACGCTACGGTCTGACCTACGGCGCCAAGCTGTTTATTCGGGACGGCGAGCGCGTCGAACCCAAGCAGCTTTTGTCCGAATGGGACGCCTTCTCTTTGCCCATCCTCACCGAGGTCGGCGGCATCGTGAAGTACGGCGATATCATCGATGGCGTCACCATGCAGGAGCAGCTTGACGAGCACACCGGCTTGTCGCGCAAGGTGATCATCGAATCTCGCGACGCCGACACCCGTCCGCGCATCACCATCAAAGACGATAGCGGCAAGACCAAAAAGATTCCCGGTACCAGCCAGGAAGCGCGCTACTTTTTGCCCATCGGCGCCAACATTAGCTGCGGCGAAGGCGATCGCGTCGAAGCCGGCGATATCATCGCCCGCATTCCGCGCGAAACCGTCAAGACCAAGGACATCACCGGTGGTCTGCCGCGCGTCGCCGAACTCTTCGAAGCGCGCAAGCCCAAAGAGCATTCCGTCATTTCCGAAATCGACGGCATGGTCAGCTTTGGCCGCGACACCAAGGGCAAGCGCAAAGTCATCATCACCCCCGAAG
>CAYWPR010000246.1:0-3406 GCA_964460115.1 uncultured Myxococcales bacterium | reverse complement strand
CGGCTCTCTCTGCGAAGCACTTCTTTTTGGTATTCCTGGCGCAGCCATTCGGGCGCCGGAAACCGCTCGCGCAGCGGAGCCTCCACCGCGCGAAAGACGCGGTGAGTGACTACGACTTCCAGAATAACAATTCCGCCTGTGCTGAGCGCCGCGGCGAAATGGGCACTGGCGCGATCTAAATCTGCGTCATTCTGTGCTACATACGCAGTCATCGCCCATTGCTGAAGGTCCTTCGAAACGGCCTTCACTTGTTCCCACAGCTCGACAAGTCCGTAGAAGATCAGCAATGCATTGACCGCCAGACCGACCAGGCCACCCACTACCGTAGCGATGAGCCAGCCAGCCAAGACCAAACATAGGCTCCACAATGCATCGACGGTAAGCAGTCGTTTAAATTCCGTCCAAGCCGAGTGCGGAAGTTTCGAAATGCTGCGAATCATCGATACCGCAAATCGCGCAGCGGCAGCCGTCAAGTGCTGGGCGGCGCTGGTAATTCGCGCATTAGGATCATGACCTCGATAAAATAAGTCCATAGTCAAACTCCTACACGCGCGTCTTATCATTGGTGGTCGATGGGCCGGCCATCAGCCGATCGACCTCTGCACCGTTCCAGCCCAGCGTGACCAGGTAGGCACGAGTGACTGTCCGGCCATCCAAGGCGGACGTAGGCAGATAGGGCGCCGCCGACTTGCGCGGAATTGCGCGTTCGATAGGGGCCGGAGTTTCTGCCCGCGGAGCGTGCCGCGGCGTGGAATCGGCGCGATCAAACCGGTCGCTTCGCGTCGGTTTTGTGGACGAAGGTGCAGCCGGGGCTGACGGCGGAGCCCCCCAAACCGGAGGACGTCCCGAACCCGGCACAGGGAAACGTCGAATAAGCGCGCGGCCGACTTCCAGAAATTGCACGCCGCGCAACCACGTGTGCAGCGCGTTGCGTTGCGCCTCCACCAAGTCTTTAAACGTGTTCGTCAGATGCGCCGCCGCGCCGGCGATTTTGTAGTCGGCGTTTGCTTCGCGCGCGGCGTTGAGAAACAAAGCAAAGCTATCCGGAAGAAGCATCTGCAGGCTCGAAATCTGCTGCACAATTGGCAAGGCGCCGGTCTCTTTGATAATCACTTCGATGTCGGCCGCCCCTGCCTCGCGCTTGTCGCTGAGCCGCCAAGCCGCAAGCACCAAGGAAAGCGCCCAACGTACATCGCCATCTTCGACGCGCATTTTCAGGATGGCCTGGGTGTCGCTGGGCAACTTGGGCAGCGCGGACTCCATGGCCTGCCACAAGCGCGTCGCCAGCTCAATCAACCGCTGTTCTGAAGTTGTAGACATGGGAAACTCCTTTATCGAGGGCCTTGAAGCGCGCGCAGCTTCTGTTCAAGGGCCTGTTTTTCGGCCAGCAGCGCGTCGTAGTTTAGGGACTGGTCTTTGCTGTCGGCGTAACGCACGCGCAGGGCCCGCACGACGTTGTTAAAGCCAAGCTGTGCGAAGACTTTGGTGGCTTCCGAAAGGACTTCTCGCGAAGTGCTCGGCAGCTCGCCATTGTTGTCGGCGGGATCTTTGCGGGTCGCCATTTCCAGGATGTACAACCCAAGGCCCAGAAAGAAATGGGGGCCGCCTTGCAGCAGGTCCGCGTTGTTGGCGAAAAAGCCATCTTTGGACCAACGGCCAATGGCGCGCATGCCCCAATTGATAAGCTCGGTGGACGCCTGCGCGATGGAGCCGCCACCCATATCCACGGCCATGCGGTGCGCTTTGCTGTGCTTATCGCCAACGCGCATCAGCAACTTGTCGTACTTGGTCGAGGTCCGTGTCTGCTTTTCAACGAGCTTTTCGTACTCCGCTTCCAATGCAGAACCCGCTTCGATTTGCTTTTGCAGTTGGGTGTTCTGCTGCTGCAATCGGTCCAGAGTCTGCTTGGCTTTTTCTAACGGACCTTTGGTCATCATGGTCGTCTCCTAATTGATTGGGGTTGCGTGAACTCTTGTTTCTGCCAGCGCCTTTTCGAAAATGGCGGCCATCGTCGGGGTTTGCTTCTGAGCGCGGATCCAGGCGAGGATCGCGCCTAAGTTTTTGGGCAGGCGCGAGGTATCAGGCTGCTCGGCGTCCCAATTGGTGCCCAGCGACGCCAGATACTGCGCCGCGACCCGGGCTGAGTCGGCGGATAAAAAGGACTGCGCCGCGGCCATGCCACTTGGCAGATGGGTGACGTTATAAAGCGGCCCATCAGGATGGTCCGGACCGCGGCCCTGTGAATAGGTCACGGCAAAGTTCGAGGTTTGCCAAATAGGACGCACTTTCTTGGGGCCTGCGCTGGTGCGAATTTCGACAAGCGTGCCGGAGTCAGCTTCTCGCAGGAGGCCCCGCGGAAAGCTGCGGCCCCACCACGCCATTGACGTTGCATGCAGGTCGCCCCACTTCAGTCCGCTGCTGGGCGCCAGGTCGGTCAGGGTGGCGAAAGTTTCTGATAGAAACGGGATGACATCCTGGGTGCGCCCGATAAGCTCCGGACCAGTAAGCAGCTCCAAGGGCGCAAAGACGCCCTTGCGCGCCACCGGAATGCGAAATGGCATGGATGCGGGAGCATGGGCTAGCGCATCGAGGAGATTGCGGCGGTGATTTTCCCACAGCCAGCGACGCCAGCTTGGCGATGCCAGGTCGAGTCCTAAGGATGCAAAATCTC
Source organism: uncultured Myxococcales bacterium (assembly GCA_964460115.1). Lineage (GTDB taxonomy): Bacteria > Myxococcota_A > Polyangia > Palsa-1104 > JAEUJZ01 > JAEUJZ01. Next base: position 735 of record CAYWPR010000246.1, on the reverse strand, counting down.
CCGACCGTAAGTCGTGTATCGCGTTGCGCAGACCAGGTTCGAGACGCTCGCGATCTTCGGCAAGCGGCCAGCGGGTAAAGGCACTGCGAAAGTCCTCGGGCGTTGCAGTTGCCAGCAGCTCCTTTACTGTGGCCAGCGGAGATGGCGGTTCGGATGCCGACAACATTTCGGCCGAAACCGGATGCCAAACAAAATCGCCGAGCAGTCGCACGCCAATCGTATCGCCGCGAATTTCGCCCATCTCGAAGCCCTGGCCGTTTTGGTAGAGGGCTCCGCCCTGATACAGCGCCCAATCGTTTCCAAAAAGCATCGGAGTGCCGTGCTGCGCGGTATCCACGAAGTGAAACCACGGCCAGGTTTCCGCCGGAACCTGAGCCAGGTAGCCGCGCAGCTCCTCCATTTCGCGATGGATCTGCGCTTTCTGCGCTTCATCCAGAACGCGGGGCAGCGACTGGGCGCGATTGGCGATGCCGCGCAGCGAAGTCCAGGCTTGCCGCCGTACGCGCTGACGAGTTTCTTCTTCCATCAATCTCTTTTGCTGCGCGATTGCAGCGCGTGCCTGCTCGGGATCGCGGGCCAGGTACAGCAGCAGTTCCTCGGGATTCATTTCAGCCTGCGCGCCGGGATTGTTGGTCTCGCGGTCGGCACTTTTCAGGATGTCCTTCATCCATCCGAGCTTCCCCAGAATCATCGAGAAGCGCACTGCATCCATGCTGCGTTCGGACAGCAGGTACA
>CAYWPR010000245.1:0-3416 GCA_964460115.1 uncultured Myxococcales bacterium | reverse complement strand
CACCAGGTTTAATGTCCCGATGCAGGACGCCGCGGCGATGGGCGGCGGCTAGACCGCGGGCCAGGCCGATGCTCATTTCTAAAGCCCGCGGCCAGGGCATGGGAAGTTTTACGTGATCTAGATTCTGTCCACGTACAAACTCTGAAATGATGTAGGGGCGGCCTTCGATTTCGCCAACTCGATAAATGGTGACGACATTGGGGTGCTGCAGCCGGGCGGTGGCGCGCGCTTCGACAAGAAACTGCTCGCGCATAAGCGCGTCCGGATTCAGCGCGCTTATGAACTTAATCGCAACGGGACGGTCGAGTAGAGTATCATGCCCAAGAAAAACTTCTCCCATACCGCCCCGACCGAGTTGCCATAGGATACGGTACTCATCAAATTGCTTGGGCGGACTCCATGTAACAGCCGTCTGCTTTTTGCGGTGGGGCATCACATTTTGCGGCCAAGTCGGTTATCGCTTATTGGCACGACGTGGCATCGCGTGGCCATAGTATCGCACGTGGTGCGCGCCAGGGTCAACGCGACGACTGATTGCCAACGGGCGCTCTACTTCAGTTCCAGCGTCGTTTTGGCGTACACATCTTCTTTGCCGTTTATAAGTCGAGTAATCAGCACGAGATATTTGCCGCCCGCCTTAAAGCCGTCTTCGGGGCGTACCTCGACCTGCGCCAACATGACCTTGCCATCCTTTTTGGTATGAATCGGATAGGCATTTATCGGCTCTCGCGGTTGCCCGGGCTTAGGCGGCGTTTGATCGTAAAATACAATGTTGACTTCCTCTGCACCCGGCGGGCGGTTCAGATGGGCCACAAGATGAATTTGCCAGCCTTCGGCCTCTGGCGCTTTGCCAAGGACGCTACGCTGCTCGGCCTTCAAATCTTTGAGGGAATTGGCCTGCGCCGGCTCCAGTTTTTTCTCGGTGATGGTAATGGTTCCGGGGGATCCGGGCGACAGTCCGGGAACTGCCGCAAGCCCCAAGCTTGGCAGGGCCAAGGCGAGTAGCAGCAAAAGACAAAGGAAATGCAGGGGTTGGCGATGAATATGCATGATGATTCCTTTCCGAGCGCCATCGCGTGCGCGATGGGCTACTTCACAGGCAGTGGTGCAGACAATACTTCAAGAACTTTTTGCAGATCCTCCCAAACCTGACGCTTGGCACTTGGAGTACGCAGTAAATACGCAGGATGGTAGGTCGGCATCACGGAAATGCCCTCCCATTCCGCGAAATTTCCGCGCAAGGAACTGATTGCAGTTGAAGTCTTTAGCAAATACTGCGTGGGCGTACGTCCGAGTGCCACAATCACTCGCAGCGTAGGCCGCAAACTGTATAGCTGGCTGCGCAGAAACGGCGTACAGGTTGCAATTTCGTCCGCTTCCGGCGTGCGATTGCCGGGGGGCCGACACTTCACCACATTGCAGATGTAAACCGCCGAGCGACTCAGATGTTCCGCGGCCTCAGAAAGTCCACGCTTGCGCGCTTCGACCGCCATCGCATCAATCATGCGATCCAAAAGCTGTCCCGCGGCCCCGACAAAGGGTTTGCCCAGTCGATCTTCGTCAGCGCCGGGTCCCTCGCCGACAAAAGCCAGCCAAGCATCGGGCGCGCCGTCGCCAAAGACAATGTTATTGCGGCCATGGCAAAGTTTGCAGCGCCGACAATCGCCAAGCACTCGACGCACCGCGCTCATCCCATCGCTGCCGCGCAGTTCCGCCGGGGAAGGCAGCTCGGGATAAACCGCCTCGACAAGCGCGCTCGGCCGCAAGGACGCAGGCGCTATCGCCGGCCGGCCGATCTCTTTAGGCAGCGGCTTCGGTGGCATAACGTGTTCGGCCATTGCGCTTTTCGGCTCTTCGCCAGAAACGCCAGCCACGTCAGAAACGCCGAGGTTTCCAGGCTGCGCCGTCGCATTTGCTCTTTTTGACGGCCGCGCGCTCCGCTCGGGTTTTGGCACTTCGTGAACGCCTCCCTTTTCCAAAAAGCGCAGCCGCGTGCGCAGCGCCGCAGAAATTTTCCGCACCTCGATTGCGTCGAAGTCTTCGAAATTCACCGCAGCTTGCAGCGGTTCCGGCGGCGCCGTAGACGCCGAATTTACCGGCTCACTTTGAACTTGTTCGATAGGGGTGCGCAGCACGCGTGCATCCTAGCACCGATTGTGTAAATTGGTTGCCGATGTGGGATGCTGCCCGACTTGTATCTTCGCAAACGCTTGTGGCCGTAATTGGCCCCACAGCTTCTGGAAAAACTGCGCTGGCCATCGAACTGGCTGAGGCTTTAAAAGGCGAAGTTGTAGCTTGTGATGCCCTACAGATTCGCGCCGGCCTGCCTTTGCTGACCGCAAAGCCGACTGCGGCAGAGCTGCGACGAATCCCCCATCATCTGGTGGGTATTTTGCCCATCGAAAAGGCGGCCAGCGCCGCGCAGTACGCCGCGCTCAGCGACAAAATCCTTGCCCAACTTGCCGCCGCAAAGCGCAAAGCCGTGCTTTGTGGTGGCAGCGGGCTGTACTTGCGAGCCTTGTGCGACGGCCTGTTCACGGGTCCGCCGGCCGACGGCAATTTGCGCGCGCGCCTGAAAGAAGAAGCCCGCAGCCTGGGCGTCGCCGCTTTGCACCAGCGGCTTTGTGCTGTGGATGCCACCGCTGCGGCGCGTATTGCCCCGGCTGATTATGTGCGAATCGAGCGCGCCTTAGAAGTCTACGAGCTCAGCGGCAAACCGCTAAGTTCCTGGTTTGCGGAACATCAGGCCGAGCGGGCCCGTGGACCGCGCTATCGAACTTTGCGCATTGGGCTCGATCCCGGGCTGGCCGAGCTGCGCTTGCGCATCGCCGCCCGTCTGGAAAGGATGCTTGAAGGCGGATTGCTCGAAGAAGTGGCCGCCGTCAAAGCCACCTGTGACTTGCCGAATCCCCCGCTTGGTTATGAGCTTGTTTGCCAGCACCTAAACGGTCAATTGACGCTACAGGCGTTCAAAGAAGCCATTGTGATCCAAACTGCGCAATATGCGCGCCGGCAGCGTACGTGGTTTCGCAAAGAGCCCGGTATTCGCTGGTACTCCGATGCTGCCGCCGTGCCCATTTCCGAAATCGTCGCAACGCTTAAGGAAGAGCATCCATTGGAACGCGAAGCGCCGCTTTGACAAAATCGCCAAGCAAATTTTCCGCAACCTGACGACGATACGCTGTCGTCGAACGCACATCGTCAATGGGACGAATTTCCTGCGCAAGCATCTGTTGCGCCTGATAAAGCCGGCTTTTTGTCAGCGGTCCTTCTGCCAGCACGGCTTCGGTCTTTATGCATCGCAGCGGCACAGGTGCCACGCTGCCAAGGGCGATGCGCGGCGCAATCAGCACATCGGGTTGGCGCTCGGCGCAGCGCGCAAATCCGGCAAAACATACTTTGGAAATGGCTTGCGC
>CAYWPR010000244.1:0-3430 GCA_964460115.1 uncultured Myxococcales bacterium | reverse complement strand
TTTCTGGCAATGTGCGCACGCCATCGTCGGGAAATCGTCCGCCACCGTGGCTTTATAAAGCACTTTTGCGCGGCCTTAGCGTGGCAGTTGAGGATCGCTTTCCCTCGATGGAACCACTTCTGCAAGTGCTTTCGCCGGAAGCGCGGCAGGCGCGAAAACGCAAAGTGCTTTTGGCGGCATCGGTGCTGACCGCTGCGACATTAATCGTGGCTGGCGTTGGCGGATGGCGGGTGACCCAAATTCGCCGCGCCAATCGCTGTGACAATTCGGCGGCGCGCATCGCCGAAATTTGGAGTCCTACGGCCCAGCAGCGGGCGCAGCAAGCGCTGCTTTCCACAGGCAAGGCCCATGCCAAAGCGGTGTGGAGCCGCGTCGAAGAGCACGTACAAGACTTTCTGCGGCAATGGCAGTCGGTGCGCAGCCAAAGCTGCTATGCCGTCCATGTCAAAGGCACCGAAAACCAGCGGCTGCACGAAAGGCGGATGCGCTGCCTGGACATTCGCCTGCAAGAAGTCGCGGCCTTCGCATCGTTAATCGTCAAGGCGGATTCCGAAACTGTGGAACGGGTCGCCGAAACCAGCAGCTCATTTACACCGGTGTCAACGTGCGCCGACAATACCGCTCTTTATTCCTTGGTTGCCGAAAAGCCCGAAATTCGCGAGCAGGTCAATGCCTTGTACCACGACCTGGCCGAAATTCGCGTGATGTCCAAGCTGGCGCGCTATAACCAAGTGCAGGATCGAGCGCAAAAGGCCGTCGATACCGCGACAAAACTGGAGTACGCGCCGGTTGCCGCGCTGGCTTACCAGCAATTGGCTTCCATTGAAAACGACAACGCCGATTTTACCAGTGCCGAACGCAACTATTTTGCGATGGCCAATCAATCTATTGCCGGCGGCGATTACCGCGGAACTGCGGTAGCTTTTGTCGAGTTAATGCGCATCTACGGCCGCAGTCGCAAGCAATTCGATCAAGCTGAACGCTACGGGCAGCTGGCCCTGGCGGCGATGAAACGCGTCACTGGCAGTGAGAAATGGACCACCGAGTTTCAAATTCAGCGCCTGTGGTATCAGTGCCAAATTGATGGCCTTCGCCAAGAATTGTACAAAGCCGAACAAAGCTGTCAGGAAGCGCTGAAGCTTAGCAGCAAAATTCAATCGATCAGCAGTTTGCAGCATATTGGCCTTATGATCAGCATGGCCAATATCTACAAAAAGCAGGACAAATTCCATTCAGCTCTCAATTACTATAAGCAGGCATTGGTTCTTTGCGAAAAAAACTATGGAGCCATTCATCCCAACATTGCAGTCAATTTATTTAATATCGGCAATTTGCTGTTTGCGCAGCAAAATTACGCAGAAGCCAATGAGTATTACAAAAAATCACTATCCATATATAAGCGCATATTTAATGAAAGCCATCCGCAGCTGTTTTCGGTTTTGTCAGCGTTGACGCGCACCGCGTACCGCCGGCAGCAATTTGACGAAGCGATGAAGTACGCCCGGCAGGCGCAGCAGCTTTCCGGCGAACTGCCAAGCGCCATGGCATTCGCCATCGCCGAATGTTTGGTCGGAGACGTGTTTTATCAAGAGGGTCAATACCAAGAAGCGGAAGCGCAGCACCGCAAAGCCCTGCAACTATGCACGCCGCGACGCTGCGAGCAGGAATATCCCTATTTTCTAATCGCCTTGGCCGACGATTTGCGCGGGCAGAAAAAGTCCAAACTGGCCCTTCCCCTTTTAGAAGATGCGCTGCGCTTGCAAACGGCGACCGCGGATCGAGAAATTTTGGCGCGCAATCAATTTTCGCTGGCGCAAGCGCTGCTTGAGGTCGACAAGAAGAATCTGCTCACCCGCGCCGAAGAGCTGGCCACGAGCGCCCTCGTTTTATACAAGGCCATCGGACGTTCTACGCAAAACGAGCAGGCGGCGATTCAGACCTGGCTCCTCAAACTTGATGTTCGGTAATTGACGGGGCCATAAGACCTGCCTACCCTGCCGCCATGGACGGGGCAGCGCACTGGCAGCGCATTTTGCGAGAAGCCCAGGCGCTGGGCATTCGCCATTTGGCCTGTGCGAAGGTAGCCGATTTGCCCGAGCACGACCTTTATACGGCATGGCTGGCGGCCGATTTGGCCGGCGACATGACTTATCTAGGCCGCGACATCGAGGCGCGCCGCAATCCGCAGCGGCTCTTAGAGCGGGCCAGAAGCGTGGTGTCGGTGGCGCTTTCGTATGCCCATCCCGATCCAGTGCAAAGTGGACCGGGGCTTTTTGGCCAGATTGCGCGCTATGCGCGCGCCGAGGACTATCATTTGGTTCTAAAACGGCGGCTGCACGCGCTGGCCGAACGCATCGTCCAGCCGTTACGCGCTGCCGACGAAAACCGCGTGGGCATTGCCTACCGCATTTGCGTGGACAGCGCGCCGCTTTTGGAACGCGCCTTAGGAGCACAGGCCGGACTGGGCTTTATCGGCAAAAACACGCTGCTAATTACACCGGGGGTCGGCAGCTATACCGTGCTTGGCGAGCTGCTTTTGGAACTGGATTTAGCCCCTGGAACCGCTGTGGCACCGCGATGCGGAAGCTGCCGCCTATGCCTTTCCGCCTGCCCGACCGGCGCCATCATTGACGAGTACCGCATCGATGCGCGCCGCTGCATTTCTTATCTGACCATCGAAAATACCGGACCGATTCCGCGGTCCTTGCGGCGAGCCATCGGAACTTGGGTCTTTGGCTGCGATATTTGTCAGGAAGTCTGTCCGTGGAACGCTAGTCCGAGCCTGCGCGCCGGAACGGGCGCGGATGCTGAGCTTGCCCCGTTGCCGCAGCAGTCGCGCCCGAACTTATTGTGGCTGCTTGGCCTGGGCGCAGCGCAGTTTCGCCGCTACACACGGCGCACCGCCCTGCGCCGCATCGGCCGGCCGCAGCTTTTGCGCAATGTGGCGGTGGCCCTGGGCAATGTGGGCACGGCGGCGGAAGTGCCGGCATTGCTTGTTGCTCTGCAATGCGAAACTGCTTTAGTCCGTCAGCATATTGCCTGGGCGCTTGGCGAAATCGCCCAGCGCGATGTCGCCGCGAAAAACATCCTCGCCCCGGTGCTTTGTCAGGCCCTTTTGCGCGAGGACGATGCCGCTGTGCAAAGCGAGCTGGCCGAGGCGCTTATGGCAATTCAGCCGTAAGGTCGCTGTAACTTTCGGGCCGACGGTCGCGATAGAACTGCCAGGTGCGCCGCACTTCTTCGATAAGCGACAAGTCCAAATCGGCGACAACAAGCTCGTCTTTGTCTTCGCTGGCGACGGCCAGAAAATTGCCGCGCGGATCGACGAAGTAGCTCGTGCCGTAAAAATTGCCGATGTTCCAGGGCGCTTCACTGCCGACGCGGTTGATGCAGCCCATGAAATAGCCGTTGGCGACGGCGTGCGCCGGCT
>CAYWPR010000243.1:0-3577 GCA_964460115.1 uncultured Myxococcales bacterium | reverse complement strand
TAATCATCGGCTCGGAACGGTACATCGGGCGCAGCGGCGTCTACACAAGCCGCATCGATACGCCGCAGGAACGCGCGATGAAATGGCGCCAGTTTCAAGCCGGAGAATTTGACCTGGTGCTGGTCACCTACTCGGTTTTTGCGCGCAACCGGCTGCGCGCTGAGAGCATCCGAACCTGGATTCTAAAGACGCCGGCCCTTTTGCGAATGATCGGGCTCGACGCTCGCAACATGCTCGCGGGATTTCAGGGAAAGGATGAAGGCAAATCCAAAGCGAAAAGACGTTCCGTGCAGGTCAGCGCCGCGGCCATTGAAAAGCTCTTGGGCGCTGAAGGCGCAAGCCGTCTCAGCGCTGGGCAGCGCGGCAAAGTCGCCGAAGAAATCGCAATGCAGCGCGAAAAGGAACGCGATGCTGAACACGAGCGACTGCGAACGCTTCTTGCGGGCCTCAGCGACTTGTCCGAACGCGAGCGCGCCATTTTTGGTGAAGCCATGGAACGCTGGATTGCCGAGCGCATTGAGATGACCGATGAACCCGATCCCGGCATCTATTGGGAAGATTTGCAGTGCGATCTGTTGATCCTCGATGAAGCCCAGAACATGAAAAACCTGTGGCCTGTGCAGCAGCGGGAAGGCGGCGTTCCCAAATACTTGGGGGCCATCACCGAAGGCAGCGACCGCGCCTGGAACTTCGCCATTCGCGCGGCAATTGTCCGTCAGCGCACTGCAGGATCTGGCGTGGTCTTGCTATCGGCGACTCCCGCCAAAAACTCGCCGCTCGAATATTACACATTGCTGGGATATGTGGATGGCGAGGCCTGGACGCGACTTGGCATCACCGATCCGGAAGTCTTTATCGACCGCTACTTGAGTCTGGAGGTCAGAGACATCGTAGGCTCGGATTTGAAGTCGCAGCGGCGTTCTGTTGTCGCTGGATTTCAAAATCTCGATGAATTGCGTGACGTGGTGTTTCGCTACGCAGAGTTTCGAACGGCAGAAGAAGTGGGACTCAAGCTTCCAGAGACGCAAGTGGAACAAGTGCGAGTTCCAATGTCTGAGGCCCAGATCGAGAAATACGAAAACTATTTGGGAGAGTACGAGCAGGCCCTCAAACGCAGCCATGATGATCCCACGCTGCGCCTCAAGGCCCTGGGTTTGCTTCAGCGAATGGCGCTTGTCGCCATTCATCCAGAGCTCGATTCCGGTCCGCTTAACAAGGACGGCAAAAGCGAATGGACCTGGCAGAACGCACGGCAGGTGAAGGACCCCGCTTGTCCGAAGCTTCTAAAGGTTCGCGATTTTATCTTGGCCAAACCGGACTGCGGGCATCTAGTCTTCTGCGACAACGTCGCCGTTCATGCCTGGCTGACGATGTTGCTGGAACAAGCGGGCTTTCCCAAGGAGCGCATCGCCATTTTCAACGCCGATCAGGCGCCGAATCCGGTTCGGCGCCAGCTACTCGCCGAGCGCTTCAATGGCGTACCGCCAGTTCTAAATGAAAACGGAAAGATCGAACAAGAGGGAGTTTCGCCCCAGTACGACGTGGTCATCGCCAATGCCACCGCCTACGAAGGCATTGACCTGCATGTCCGTACTTGTCAGGTCTATCACATCGATCTGCCTTGGGAACCCGCGACGCTTCAGCAACGCAATGGCCGCGCCGTGCGCCAGGGCAACATGCAGGCGGTCATTCGCATCATGTACCTGCTGTCCGAACGCAGCATGGATGCGGTGCGCTTCTCGATGATTCTGGGAAAGCTCGGCTGGATGAAGGACATCCTGAAAAGCGCCGATCGCGAGACCAACAATCCCGGTGCGCAGGCTGAAATGAACCCCGAGGAACTGCTGCTGTACCTGGCCCGCGATCCCGAGCAAGCCCGCGCCGCCATCGAGCAGCAAAAGAAGTTGATGGAAGAAGAAACCCGTCAGCGCGTGCGACGACAAGCCTGGACCTCGCTACGCGGCATCGCCAATCGCGCGCAGTCCCTATCCCGCGTTCTGGACGACACCCAGAAGGCGCAGATTCATCGCGAAATGGAGGAACTGCGTGGTTACCTTGCTCAGGTTCCACCAGAAACCTGGCCGTGGTTTCACTTGGTGGACATTGCCCAGCACGGTACGCCGATGCTTTTTGGAACCGATTGGGCGCTGTACCAGGGCGGCGCCCTGTATCGATCCGAACAGGGCTTCGAGATGGGCGAGATTCGCACCGATACCATCGGCGTGCGTCTGCTCGGCGATTTCGTCTGGCATTCGGTTTCGGCCGAAATGTTGTCGGCTTCCGAACTGCCATCCTCGCTGGCAACGGTGAAAGCCTTGCTGGCCATGGCGACTCCTGAGGACTATCGCAGCGCATTTACTCGCTGGCCGCTTGCTGAAGATCGCGAGCGCCTGGAGCCCGCTCTGCGTGAAGCGATACACAATTTGCGGTCGGGCGACTTTGAATCCTTGGGACTCGACCTGGCATCGCCAAGCTGGCGACGCTGGCTGTGGGAAAACCATCGACGCATTCTCCTCGATGCACTGGGCCATGCTCCAAAATCGATGCCCTTTAGGATTCCGGTGGCGCGCAAAGGCGTTTTTGCCCCGCTGGAACTGCTTACCGGCCCCGAGCTCGTTGGTCGCGCCCAAGATGTCATTCCGTTTTTGTCGGAGTCCTTTGCGACGCTGACCGATTTGGCACCGACCAGTGACCTGAAGTGGAGCGAGCTAAATACCACGGCGATGGCTTGGTGGGGCCGCGGCTTTACGCGGGACATCCTGCGAGAGTCCGATTCCGGCATGCTTGTCGAAATTCGCACCAGTGAAGGTGCGAAGAAAGTACGCACCGTCTGGCAAACTCCGCCCTTTGCCGTGACGTACTCGCAAGGCCGCGGTCCGGATCATCCCGATGGGCCGCTTTACAACGTTACCCATCTGCCAAGTGGCATGGCAGCTGCGCAGTCCTTTCTGTCTGCCGATTCTGCAAAGGCAGCCGCCCAGTATTTGGCTTCGCTCGGCACCAATTGGGACGCCGAGCAGCCCGATACCTCGCGCCTGCCTAAAAACCTGAATGCGATCCTTTCCTGGATCCGTTCTCAGAAACAAACACCGACGATGACCGCCATCTCTGAGAAGGCGATGGCATAGCCACGATCCCTTAACCCCAAACAATCAGGAGATGACCATGATGACCAAAGACCCCTTAGAAAAAGCAAAACAGACCCTGGACCGCTTGCAGGAACAGAACTCCAATTTGCAAAAGCAAATCGAGGCGGGCTCTGCGCTAGAAGCGGAATACGAGAAGCTCGTTGAAAAGCAGACTCGAACCTCGATCAAGTACGACAAATTACTGATGCGCGTCGGTGACAAGCACAGCAAAGCCCACCGCATGGCCGTGGACATGGGCGGCGGTTCCATCGCGCAGGCGTCCACCGAACTTATCAATTGGGGCATGCGCGCCATTGGCCGCTGGTCCAAAGATGGCTTTTTCGCCAACAACGCAGACCTGCTGCAGGGCGGTCCGCACTTCTTTCTGGGACTCGGGTTGTACATCCTGGAGATGGCCACTCGCAAAGATCCCGCCGATAACAACGGCG
>CAYWPR010000242.1:0-3656 GCA_964460115.1 uncultured Myxococcales bacterium | reverse complement strand
GCGGTTGCGTGGCGACAAGCGCGCAGCCTTCCAGAAACAGTTGAAGCTCGGTGGCTGACAGTTCCAGCCGAGCCGATGGAGACTTTCGCCACAGGCAGGCAAAACGTCCCTGCTCCAGCCGCTTGTGAAACAGGCAAAGCCCGGTCCCGTCGAAGAAAAGTACCTTTGCACGGCGACGGTCTTTGCCGACAAAAAGGAATAAGTCCCCCGAAAGAGGCTGCGCGGCCAAGTGGCCCGCCAGAGCGAGAAGCCCCTCGAAGCCCTTGCGCATATCGACCGGAGCGCCGTAGGCAAAAGCGCGGGCGTTTGACCCCAGATGAATCATCCCAGGCTCCGCAAAAGCGCGGCGGCCTGCTCGACGGACAGACCGTGCAGCTCATAGCCATAGGGAGTGCGCACAAAGAGCGCAGGTTCAGTGCGCAGTGAGTCATCGGTCGGCGAGCAAATCGGAGGCATCACTACCTGCACGGGCCGCAGCGGCGGAGCCGAGGGCAAGGCAGGCATGGTCAGCGGCGGAGCAGGTTCTGACAAATCGCGCCGGGGAGCCTCCTTGTGGCACAGGCGCGAAAGTGTCATCGGGGAGACCCGCAGGCGCAGAGCCAGCCTCTGCATCGACACGCCCTGCCGTTGCTGCTGCCGCACCGCCTCGATTAGTTCCTCTCTGAGCTCGTACGGAATGGAAAACCGCAGCCCGCCTCGGTGCTGATACTGCTCGCGAAGAATTGCAATCCGCTCCGCCAGGCGCTCAAACATATTCTCGTCGCTGCACATGTCCATCGGCGCATCCTCCTGTCTTCAGATGCAAGGAGGCTGCCATCAATGGCCTTGTGGGTTCTAGACGCGGCAGGGCGAGTCGTTACGATCAACCTTCGGAGGGCTCGTCAAAGGGCGTCACGAAGCGATGGTGTAGGATTGAGTTTCAAAAGCGCCGATTTGATACTTAATCCTTACTTTGCTTGCCCGGTAGAAGGTCTTGGAAATATTACCTCAAACATCGGAGCTTTGATTTCGCCTTTTACATAAAGGATGCTTCCTAGGAGTTCCCCATTACCTCTACCTCCAATAGCATAAAATTCATAATCAGGAAAATCATGACCAAAAGCGTTTATTTTCGGCGTCCCATAGACAGTTGGCCGATCGAAAGTGATATGAAAAGTTTGCGCCGGGGCGAGGCTTGGAAGAATTTGGTCAGGAACTGAGTTTCCTTTAAAGATAAGATAAGGACAAAGTATTTGCTGCCAATGTACTATATTGCTATTTGTTGGAGAATTAAAATACATCTTATTGGCATCTGTTTTGGTAAATACAATTTTGCTCTCCGTGTATAAACTTTTGGGAAGAATATTATTCTGTATGTATATTATACAAGCTAAGCATACAATTCCCTGAAATATGATTTTGGGCCAGGTCCATTTGTCTTTCCATCTGCCGTAAATCAATAAAGCCAATGTAGTTATTAGCGGAATTAGGTATAGTATAACATAATGTGCAACAATATTTCCAATTATTCCACTGATGAAATCGCTCATGACTTAAACCTCCACCTACAGGCAAATGGGCTAATGTTCAGAAATTATCTATTTCGCAAATCCCAGCGTCGTGCATGCGACATGCTCGCGTCTGCTGCTTAGCTGTTGGCTTCATGTCTGCGTAGCTTTCTTTTCAGATGCTCTGCCCCATATTCCCAGCATTCGCAGGGACGATAGAGCGTGATTGTTCTCCGACTACGTCGGAACAACCACCTTATCCTTGTCAAAGTAGAACCCAGGCTTATTGCCATTGGTGAAGACGATGCCACGCGCTTCAAGGGCCTCTTGGATCTTCTGGCGGGTTGATTCGTGCGGTACGGTCTTGCCAAGTTCGAACTTGGAAACCGTTTGGTTCGTCAGCCCGGTGGCGGCTGCAAGCTGCGTCTGCTCCAAATCGAGACTGACGCGCGCAGCCTTCAAAATGTTGCGCGGAGCGCGCACTTTTTCTGTTGACATTACCTAGATATCACCGCATTAGTTTCAATGGTTGATGTTTTCGCGGTTTGGGTCGCGAGAACGTTTCAGCTAAACGATCGCTTTTTGTGAATGCGCACCATCGCATAAGCCACTCGCCCAATCCAAGGGCGAAGTGAATCGTTGGGGTGCGCGCTGAACTGGAGGTCCGCGCCATGGCTACCGCTCTGTCTGCTCTCTTGCCAACCGCTCTCGTCGAACATATCGAGGAGACCGCAACTTTGCTGGCAAAACGTCTTGTCTTACCCGGCTCACTTTCCCCCGGGGATCGTGTTCTAGCCGCTAAGTCTTTACGACTCATTCGAGCTCAAGTCGTTGCCCTAAATGCCGTCTTGCGTCAGGCGTCTGTGGTCCTGGAGACCACTGCGGAGAGAACTTGAGCGCCCGTTGGGGTGCTGTCCTTACTCCCAACCAAATTGCCACCAAACCTACGGCATAAGGAGGCTACATGTGGTCCACTGCTGACCATCTCGAACTCGCCAGTCAAATCCCAGAGCACCTTCCATCCGCCCTAGTTCTCCCTACTAACTTCCTCCATCCTGTAGCGCACAGTCGCCGCTCTCAATGGTTGAATTGGCTGCGCGCGCTGCTTCGCTGGCCTATGGTTCCTTGGCGCGACATGGGAGCTCTTCTAGATAGAGTCGATCATTTAGAAGCGGTCCTGGCGCGCCACCTTAATACGTTGAACCGGCTTCAGGGAGCATTGGATCACGATGGGCTCACGGGTGCTTACAGTCGGCTTTATTTCATGGCTTCGCTTCGCCAAGAAGTCGCCCGTTTTGCTCGGGAGAACCGCGCACCAGGCAGCGCCAAAGGGTTTGTCGTTGGGTTGCTCGACTTGGACCAATTTAAACGGCTCAACGATTGTTTTGGCCATTCCACTGGAGATGAAGCTTTAGTCCGAGTTGCTGAGTACGCCCATCGCATCTTACGCCGCGACCTAGACGTATTCGCCCGCTATGGCGGCGATGAATTTGTGTTCCTACTCCCGCATACTTCGATCCATAGCGCTCGATCCCTCGCGAACACATTGCGCGCTGGATTGGCAGGTTCCAAGGACACAGATGCATCTATCGCTATCAGCGTATCGATCGGCCTGGCCGCCTGTCCCGTGCATGGCCAAACCGCTGAAGCTCTGTTGCAAGCCGCTGACCGCGCCATGTATCGCGCCAAAAGTGACCGCAACGCGGTGTGCATTGCGGAGGCCCCATGACCGCACGCTACCTTTCCCTGCCTGCTACGCTAAGGGATTTGCGAACCGCCGCGGCGCACATCGAACAGACCTTGGTGCACCTGGCTGAGCTGGGCCAGCTCCTCGACAGAATCCATCAACGCCTGGACATGCTTTCTCCCCATAGGAGTGACATAGGACGCGCCCCCGCGCCGTTCGCACTGCTGTTTCTGGAGCAGCCCAACTTCGGCCGCGTCATGCGTCGCATACGCGAAGCACTCGGGTTGACGCGTGAACATTTGGCGCGCCTCAGCGGCCTAGCGACCTCGACTGTGCGCAATCTTGAAACCCGTTCAGAACCATTCCTGTCCGAGCAGGTGCGACATCGCGTCGTCACGGTATTGGTGGGCCACAATCGCATCCGACCGCGCCGTAAAAAATCCCGGTTCTGAAACGCTCTGTAACTTCTTCGGTTCGCGTTC
>CAYWPR010000241.1:0-3667 GCA_964460115.1 uncultured Myxococcales bacterium | reverse complement strand
AACCGCAGAATATCGTCGTTCATCCTCAGTCATACAAAGCTCAGCTCATCGACTTTGGCATTGCGGCGCGGTTGGCGCGAGAAAGCCAGACGAATACCAAGCCTGAGTCGCTGGAAGGAACGCTGACCCATATTTCACCTGAGCAGACGGGGCGGACGCATCGGATGATCGACGCGCGAACCGACTTCTACTCGCTTGGCGTCACGTTCTACGAGCTTTTGACGGGCACTTTGCCCTTTGTGTCAAACGATCCGCTGCAGCTTGTGCATAGCCATATCGCCAGGACTCCGATGGCACCGCACGAAGTTGTTCCTGCAGTGCCTTTGGTCCTATCGCGGATCGTCATGAAACTGATGTCCAAAAATGCCGAGGACCGCTACCAGAGCGCGGCCGGACTTTTGGCCGACCTGACAATCTGCCGAACCCAGTGGGAAAGAGACCTGCAAATGGCAGACTTTCCGCTGGACCAGCAAGTACCAAGCACAGAGCTGCGAATTCCGCAGCGGCTTTACGGGCGCGAACAAGAGCTGACCAAGTTACTCGGCGCTTTTGAGCATGTTCGCAGTGGCAATGCCGAGCTCTTGCTGATTTCGGGATATTCCGGCATCGGCAAATCGGCACTGGTTCAAGAGATTCATGGTCCGATCGCACGTGAAGGCGGATATTTTGTTTCGGGCAAGTTCGATCAGCTTAGCCGCAGTGTACCCTATGCTCCGGTGGTTCAGGCCTTGCGTACGCTATTGCGGCAGCTTCTGGCCGAACCCCCTGCGAGCCTGCTGGAGTGGAAGCAGAGTTTGCATAGCGCGCTTTATCCCAATGGGCAGATCATCATTGATTTGCTTCCGGAACTGGGACTCTTGATCGGTCCGCAACCGAGCGTGCCAGTGCTTGGTCCAACCGAATCACAGAATCGCTTCATTGCGCTGTTTCAAAGCTTTCTGCGCGTTTTTACTAGGCCCAAGCATCCGCTGGTGATGTTTCTGGATGACCTGCAGTGGGCAGATCCAGCGACGCTGCGGCTACTACACAATCTGTTAATGGATTCCGAGCGGCAATGTCTGCTCCTTATTTGTTCCTATCGAGACAATGAAGTCATCGCCAGCAGCCCCCTGACGCTGGCCTTGAGCGAGCTGCGCAAAGACGGCGCAGCAATAAGTGAAATCAAACTTGAGCCACTTTCCCGCGCCACCATCGCGCAGATTCTGTGCGACACCCTGAATCAATCAGCAGATGCACTATCACCGCTTGTGGACCTGCTGCACGAAAGGACGCAAGGGAATCCTTTTTTCCTAAGTCAATTTCTGTCGACTATCCACAAAGAAGGACTTTTGGTGCTTGATACCACGTCTCGGGCTTGGCGCTGGGATATGAAGCGCATACGCTCTTCGATCGCCACCGACAATGTGGTCGACTTGATGTTGAAGAAGCTGCGACAGCTTTCTGCCCCTTCGCAGCAGACGCTGCAGCTTGCGGCTTGCGTGGGCCATCAGTTCGATCTACAGACGCTGTCTAATATTCTGGAGAAGCCTTTGGCCGATTGCGCGGCGGCGCTGTGGGAGCCGCTGCAGTCCGGGCTGCTTCTGCCTTTGGATGACAACTACCGCTATTTGTTTGCGACAAGCAGCCAAGACAGCGATTCCCAAGTCCTGCTTGAGATGGGGGCGCTGCGCTTTAAATTCTTGCACGACCGCGTTCAGCAGGCGGCCTATGCCCTGATTGACGTGACGGAACGCGCATTCCTACATCTTCGAATCGGCCGTTTGATGCGTGCCAAGTGTCAGGACGAAGCACGCGATGATGGCCTTTTTGCCACGGTGGATCAGTTAAACCGCGGCGCAGCGCTTATCGATACACCGCAAGAGCGCATAGATCTGGCGCGCCTGAACCTGTCTGCCGGCAAGCGCGCCAAGGCAGCCACCGCTTATCAAATCGCCGCCGGATACCTAAAGCTTGGCATGGAGCTTCTTACAGAATCGCATTGGGATAGCGATTACGATCTTTGTTTTGGACTTTGGCTGGAGCGCGCCGAATGTGAATATCTAAATGGCTCGCTTGACGAGGCCAACGCGCTTTTTGGCAGTCTGCGGCAGCGAGCGCGTTCGCGTTTGCATTCCGAACATCTGTGCAGCCTTCATATGAAGCTGCTGATGGCCCTGGGCAAATTCATGGAGGCGCTGGATGAGGGTCTGGAAACTCTGGCGCTGTTTGACGTGGATCTGCGCGGTAGCGATGCCGAGCAAGCGCAAGCCATTGAGCTTGAATCGCAACAAATACATCGCAACATGGCCGGCCGGAAGATCGCCGAGCTTATCAATATGCCTCTGACGCGCGATTCCGATTCTTTAGCGCTGGCGCGATTGATGACCAACGTCGTTCTGGATGCTTACTTTGTAAGTCCCGTGCTGTTTGCGCGATTTGCGCGGCGGCAAATCAACTTGGGGCTGCAGTTGGGATTCACTGAATATTCTAGTTATAGTTATATTTGTTTGGCCTTCTCCTTGACCGGAAGTGGTGATTACTCTGAAAGCTATGAGAATGCAATGTTGGCTTTAGCGCTTCATGAGAAATCAAAAAATGCAGCTCTTAGTTGTAAAATAAATCTCAATTTTGGATGTTTGCTGCATTTTTCAAGGCCGATCCGAGAAGCAATAAAATATTATGATACGGCAATTCGCGATGGAATGAATACAGGAGACTTGACGTTTACTTCCTGGGCGGTTGTTTTTCGCGCTCGCGATAAATACACAATGGGTCAAGATCTGTCCACGACTCTCGAAGAAATCTCAGTTGGTTTGAATGTAGTCAAACGAAATAAAGATTTGCTTCAAACATTAATATTAATATCTACGCAGCAACGCGTGCTTCGTCTGATGCATGGGACGGCGGCCGCTTCTTCCAGTCAATCTGGAGAAGCATTTGATGAAGAGGAATTTGTACGCATTCTGCAAAATCCGCAATTGGCAATGCCGGCTTGCTATTATTATGTAATGAAGCTTGAGCTTGCGGTATTTTTTGGTGACTATAAATTGGCATTAAAAATGGCCAAATTGGCCGAGCCAGTTATTCCGTATTTTACCTCTGTGAATATTTTGACCGAATATACGTTTTTCAAAGCATTGGCGTTGGCTGCGCTTGCCAAAGATGCCGATCCAAGTGATCAAACGGAAATGCGTGAAAGCCTGCTGGGCCTTCATGCCAAGCTACTCATTTGGGCCAAAAGCTGCTTTGCCAACTACCATCACATGGAACAGCTAGTCGCGGCTGAGCTTGCGCGCTTAAACGGCAATGCGAGCCAAGCGATGGAGTCCTACGATCAAGCAATCAGCCACGCGCAAGAACAAGGCTTTTTGCACCATGAAGCCTTGGCCAATGAGCTTTGTGCCAAGTTTTATCGCTCGATGGGTCGCGAGCGCACGGCCCGCGCTTACCTACAAGATGCGCATCACTGCTACACGCGCTGGGGGGGCCGTGCCAAAGCTGCTGCCTTGGTTCGAGAATATCCGACATTATTACAGGCCGTTCGCGCGAATGACGAAGAGCTGGCCGGCGTTACGCAGTCCGCCACCATCTCCATTTCCACCTCGACCAGCAAGCACCCGTCAGAAAGTCTGGACATTGCTTCTTTGATGCGGGCCAGCCATGCCATTTCCGGTGAAATTGAACCGGA
>CAYWPR010000240.1:0-3802 GCA_964460115.1 uncultured Myxococcales bacterium | reverse complement strand
CGGGAGCTGGGAGTCCGGGTCTTCATGCGCCTCTACATGGGCACGCATTCCCTCCTGCTCAAGCGACCTGATGTACGAAAATTTGCAAATAATTCCATCCCCTCACGCCATCTGTTCCGCCGTCGATGATCGCGGGTGAAAAATGAGGGAATTTCTCAGATCGCGCCCTGAAAGCGACGAACCATGAGCGACGAGAATCAAGCGCAGCCTGATCCTGACCATGACGAACGACGGCTCGCGCTAGAGCGAGAGATCAAGAAACGAGCGGCTGACACATCTACGCCGCTGAACCTCAACGGGCTACTGACGCCCGATCAAGCTATCCGCCTCATTGGGTCCGCCCCGCGCGCACCCAAGCGCAACAAGCGTCCGCGCACGCACTAGCCCCGCACGTCCCCGCAATCCTGCCTGCCTATCGCTTCACCTTCCCGCCCTACTGCCGCAACTTGTTCGGCCTACGCTGCCGCGTCCGCGCGCCTTTTGTGACCCTGCTTTGTCTCGTCTATAGTTCCCACCTATCTATTCTATAGCGGCGAGCCGGTGAATCGCGGCGGTACGGTCGTTCCATCGATGCTCCACAGCTCGTAGCCCGTGCCGAGTCGATCGCCGTGTTCATCGAAGCCTAGATTTCCAGTCGTGCCCTTAAGTGTAAGGGATCCTGTCTGCAGCTGCTGTATCGCCTTTAGAAAGAAGGTGGGGCCTACGGGGGTACCGACCTGACCGAGACGGATGCGCTGTAAGGCCTGGGCAACTGCCTCGCCGGTCGGTTTGTCAGGAAGGCTCTCGATGGCGATGGCAACAGCATAAAACGCATCATACGTATAAGGAGAAAAGATATCCGTGGTCGGATCAGCTTGCTCGAAGCGCGACGCGAAGGACGACCGGAAGTCGGCCAACTCTGCTGAGGACGCTGGCGCTACAGGGGCGACGCCGTGGATTCGGTTGGCGAAACCGGCTGGGGCCTTGCCGACGATCTCCAACAAATCCGTTATTCGTGAACCAGAGGACAGATAGAACTGGGCATCGCTGTTCCAAGATGTGAACTGCTCCATCCACGCCTTGGTATCCACCGTGGGGACTGCTACCACCGTGGCTGGGTTATTTCTCATGACCTTCTGGGCCTTCGTGATGAGGTCATTTTTGTCCCCGGGAGACCATGTTTCGCTGATGACATTGCTGCTCACGCCAGCCCAGTGTCGAAAAAAACCAGCATGGAAGTCCCTACCCACAGCATCCGAGATCCACATCATGGCCATCGTTCGATCCTTAGGAATCTGGCCAGCCAACAGCATGACCTCCATTGAACCAGACGGATAGGTCCGGAAAAGGTATCCCAGTTGAGGCAGGTCAGAGATCTGCGCCGCCCCAGCACTCGGGGATATCAACGGTACGTGCTGGGCATTCACTGCGGATGCGGCGGCGATCATCTCGCTCGAGCGCATGGGGCCGATCACCGCGACGACTTTTCGTTCATTCCACAGAAATTCCAAGGCTTTGAGGGTATCTGCGGCCTGTCCGAGTTCAGTCTGCTGCTGACCGGTATCACAGATGTGCAGCACCAGCGTCCGAACCCCCGCTCCAGCGAAGGAATTTACGTCGTCGATACCCATCTTCATGGCCTGAAGCCGTAGCGTAGTCTTGATCTGCGGAGTGGAGAGGTACAAAAGCGTGCCGATTGGAACCGCGTCCGGAGGTGCATTCGCTGGGTACTTCTCTGGACACAGCCGTTCCCGCGGCGTGTTATCTACGCACAAATGATCGCTGGTGCAAAAAAGAACACCTTCCCCTTGGTGGGCAGGGCAGTCAGTGTCTTGCAGACACTGTTTGTAGTCATAGGCCAACCCACAGCCCGTGAGCAGTGCCATGGGCAATGCGATTGTGAAACGTGATCTAAGAATCCCACACCATAAGGCGGAAAACATCAACAACCTCCGTTGCGTAGTCCCCAAAGTTTACTCAGGATACCATGAGTACACTGATTCCACATCAAGCTGGACGGGAAGGTTGAAGGGCCCTATCGCTTCAGACCCAGAAAAACCGCCGCGCCGGCTACAGCCTGATCCTTTCACTTGATCACATCTTCGATTTCCGACGGAGAATTTTGCGGGACGTTATACTTCGCTCACTATAAGGCCCGTGCTAGGGTTCGCCGATGGACATCAACCCCATCAGCGCGACGAGTATCCCGGCGGAAGCCTACGAAGCAGCATTCAACATCGCGGGGCAGAGACTGGCGATGTTTAGCGATTCCTTTTTCATGCAGCGGCGGCGCAAGAAAGAGGCGCAACGCATCTTGGCAGAAGCCGAGGCGTGGCCACTCGCGCGTTGCGTCGATCTTTTGCCGTTCGTGGGTCAGGTAGCAAACGGGCATGTGTCTGGATTGTCTGACGATGGAAGACTGCGGTTTGCGCTAGCCGCAGTCTGGTTAGCCCCGTTTCCGGATAGTGGTCTAATTTGACGGTCCGACCACTCTTGATTAGTTCGGCAGTGGAAAGGCTTTCTCGGCGGCTTTCAATGCCGCGCGTTCTTTCTTAATCACCGCGGCTTGCTTCTTAATTGCGCTTTCTAGCGCTTTTCGCAATGAGTTGCCACAAACTTTTTTGTCGAATTGAACGGCTGCGTCATTGTAGGTGATACTATTCCTGCGTTTTGCGTGCGGTGTTCGCGGTGTGGTGTTCAAAATTTCTAATATTGGTTGGTTTCTATCGCTCAAGCTTACAATTAGTTGCGTGTTACGCTTACGCTGCAATACGATAATTGCTTCGCTAATCCACGATGAATATGTGGCCATGGCAGGCAGGTGGTTAATGACGGCATTAACGCGCGCGCGAATATACTCTCCGCCATCATTGAGAATCTCGTGAAGTGCTGCGCTATCTTTATCGTACATGGCCGCCATAGCTTCTAGAACCTTTACAGAGGTTTCATCTTTCTTAGGCATAGATCACTCTCCTACGCGCGCTAGGCGCGCGTCTTTTCTGGCTTGGCGACGGTAGAAAGTTCGGTCTGAAGTAGTTCCAGCGCTGCGCGGACCACGTCCGCGCGCTCTATGCGGTCTCGCTTCCAGTAGCGAGCGAGCGCAGCCTGCAAGGCTTCGAGCTGCGCCTTCTCCTCATCCGAGAGGCGGATCGAGAGCGTGTGAGGTCGCGGCGGATCTGGTGGCGCTGGAATGCGTGGTGACACGCGCGGAATTTCCTACGGCACGCGTCGCACGTCCAAGCGCAAACATTTTGCATCTTTACGAGCAAGACATTTTGTAGCACCGTTACTGCGGAGGTCGCTACATGAGAGCCGTACAGGTTCGGAAAGAAGTCGCGCGCCTGCTTCGCAGTGAACGCGCGGAGGTTGCGCAGCACATGCTGCGCGTGTTCTTGCGAGCGCACACAGGCCGGTGGCCAAAGTGGCGCGCAGTGCGCTTGCGCAGAGTGCGCGGCGAGCTGGTCACGCTCGCCAAGTCGCGGACGGCCACGCGCGCGGAGTGGTTCATCGTCCGCTATGGCCTCGACCGCTGCGCGATCCAGATGGAGCCGTTTGCCAGCTTCGCGGACGCTGCGCGCACGTTCAGGATTGAAGTGCTCTCGGAGCCTGTCAGAGCCTAGCCGTCTGCGGACGGTCCTAGGCGACGACGTGGTAGGCATGAACCGCCTGACCGTCCGACAGAGAGCCGAAGTGCTCTCGCTGCTCTGCGAAGGCTGCTCCATCGCGAGCGTCACGCGCCACACCGGCGCGGCCAAGATGACGATCCTCTCCATCCTGCGGACGGTCGGCTATGCCGCCGGCCTGTACCTTGACCGCGAGCTGA
>CAYWPR010000239.1:0-3823 GCA_964460115.1 uncultured Myxococcales bacterium | reverse complement strand
CGCTCCAGCCTCAATCGCCAGCGTGGCATTAAGCCCGCGCAGACTGTGCGGGCAGCTTCGTTAGAATTCCTTGCAAAATTTTCCCAAGGACGCAGTTGCCGTTGCTAAGAATTGGGAATTGCATTGCTTGGCGGTCGCCGCAATGGCGACTTTGCTCACTGCTACACAAAGTCCGTTGCGTATTTCGAAGGCGGTTCAATACTTAGCTTGAAATCATGCGACGTGTCTTATTAACTGGCGCAACGGGATTTGTCGGAAGCGCGGTCTTGTCGGCGTTGAATGCGTCTGGCGTCGTCGTGCGCTGCCTCACCCGCAATACGTCCCAAGCGCAAGCGCGCTGGCCGGGCTTTGACTGGCAAAATGGTGACGTCCGCGATGAATCGGATTGCGAACGGGCGCTAAGGGGTTGCGATTCTGCGCTGTACCTTGTGCACAGCATGGCAGCAGGCTCTGGGTATCAGCACCGAGACCTTCGCGCCGCCCAGGCTTTCTTAAGCGCCGCGAAAAAGACTGGCATAAAGCGGATTGTCTATCTTGGCGGCATCGCTCCGCAAGGCAAGCCGTCGCGGCACCTGCGCAGCCGAATCGAAGTTGGCCAGGCCTTGCGTGAAGGAACCGTGCCAACGCTTGAGCTTCGCGCCAGCATGATCATCGGACACGGCAGCTTAAGCTGGCGAATCGTGCGCGATCTGTCGGCGCGCCTTCCGGCCATGGTGCTGCCGCGTTGGCTCGAATCACGAACCGAGCCGGTCGCTATTGACGATGTGGTGGTGGCTCTTTTGCGGGCGCTCGATCTGCCGCTAAAAAAGAGTGCCTGCTTCGATATTCCGGGGCCACAGGCGCTGACGGGTCGGCAAATTCTTGAGTACACTGCCGAGCAGCTTGGGATGAGCAAGCCCTCCGTGCTTGAAGTGCCGCTGCTCTCGCCGCGTCTGTCGGCGCTGTGGCTGCGCCTGGTCACGCGCGCAAACTGGTCGGTGGCGCGTGAGGTCGTCGGCGGCTTGCGCAGCGATGTGCTGGCGCGCGATGACACCTATTGGCAACGCATTAATCATCCGCATCGCCTGGCCTTTTGCGAAGCGGCAAAGCGGGCTTTGGCGGCGGAACGACTAGACACGCCTCTCGAAGGCGCTTGGGGCCTGGTCGAACGCATGCGCGGAGTCGCAGGCTAAGTGCGTTCACAAATCGCATCGCTATCACGCCGCGAAAACATACTGGCCGCGCTGGCGGTGATCTTTTTTAGCTTGGGCGCGCTTTGCGCACGCAAAGTAGGAATTTGGGTCGGCATCGGCGGCACCGTGGTTTTGCTTGCCACCATCAGCATATTGCGAGGAGGCGCGGCGCCGGGGCTGCTGCGTCCAGGGGCCAGCCGATTGCTGCTTGGGCTCCTAAGCGGCATGGTCATGACCGCCGCAACCTATCTGTTATTTCCTTTGGCGGCGCGCATGCTGCCGTGGATCCCGGCCGATGTCAGACGGCTTTACGGGGCATTTCAGACCTTACCGCTGGCGGTGTCCGTGCTCGTCACCATCCCAATTGTTGTGAGCGAAGAAATTCTGTGGCGGGGGCTTGTACAGGGAGTTCTCGCTCGTCATCTAGGTCGCTATCGCGGCGCTTTTCTGGCGGCCCTGATTTATGCGCTGGCGCATCTGCCTTTAGGATCTCCAGCGCTTGTCGCGGCAGCCTTGGGCTGCGGAATCATCTGGGGGGGCTTGCGCGCGGGCAGCGGAAACTTATTTGCGCCGCTCATTGCGCACTTGCTCTGGGATGCCACGGTATTGTTTTTCGTTCCGCTGCAAATTCCAAACTAAATTTTTCTTTGCCGCGCGGCAAGCATCGGAATTTCCAAGGATTTTACTTCCCATTTGGGGCGACCTTGGCGATCCTGACAACATGCAGAAAAAAGGCGTGCGCGTGCTTGGCCCTTATGCGAACGGCAAAAGCTTTCGTCTGGTCGTCATCGATGGCGCCAAGCGCAAAGCTCTGACCGCATCGACCCTTGAGGAGGCCTTGGCGCTGAAAAGCTCGCTGGAAGGCGAGATACACACGCAGCGGCCGCGTACCGTTGGAGAGGCGCTGGCCGAATTCATCGAATATCGTAAGCAGGAACGCGGAATCGTCGAGCTTACCGTCAGCGAGCTACACCGTCTGACCGAGGACTACCTTCCAGCTTCGGCGCCGCTTTTCGCCATCACCAAAGAGGAAGCCGCCCGTTTGTATCGCCAATTGACGCAGCGCAAAACGCCGCGCGGAACGCTTTTATCTCCGAGTACGCATCACGTCATGCTGCGGCGAACGCGGGCTTTTTTTCGCTGGACCGTCGAGCGCGGTTATCTTTCGCAAAATCCTTTTGCGCACATAAGACCACTTGGCCAAAGCCGCGCCGGCAAGATACAGCTTACTATCGACGAAGCTCGCCTTTTTAAAGAGCTGGCGATTCAGCAAGCGGCTTCGGGCGATGTCGCTGCCCTCGGCGTGCTTTTGCTGCTGCTTTTGGGACTGCGGGCCGGCGAAGTTTTGGCCCGCCAAGCGCGCGATTTGGACGATGACGCTCGCGTCCTGTGGATCACCCGCGGCAAGACCAAAAACGCCCGCCGCCGTCTTGAAGTTCCCCTGGAGATACAGGAACCGCTGCGCCGACTCGTCCTTGACAAAGCTCCGCACGAGCGGATTTTTGGCAGCAA
The DNA here is from genome assembly GCA_964460115.1 of uncultured Myxococcales bacterium. Taxonomy (GTDB): domain Bacteria; phylum Myxococcota_A; class Polyangia; order Palsa-1104; family JAEUJZ01; genus JAEUJZ01. Next base: position 1,139 of record CAYWPR010000239.1, on the reverse strand, counting down.
TCGCAAAGGCGAAGCGCGCAACAAGGCGTATCTGTGGTTTAAGGTCCGCGCGCTTTGTGATGCCGCGGGCGTACCTCGCGTCTGTTCGCATAGTCTGCGCGGCCTGCATGCAACGCTAGCGCTTGAAGCCGGGGCGACGCCGCACTTGGTGGCCGCGGCCTTAGGACACGGCAGCTTTCGCGTCACGGCCCGCCATTATGCCGAGCCGAGCACGCTTTTAAACTCGCGCAGCCGCCGCGTTGCCGGAGCACTAGGCACGGCGCCGCTCGCTTTTGAGTCGGCGGATGTGTCTGCCGTCCCCTCGGGCCCACAGGATGAGCTCAGTGCGCTGCTCCAAACATTATCGCCCGAGGAGCGGGCGCGACTTTATCAGCTTTTAAGCCGCGCTAAAGAGTCTGCGCCGCAGTAGGCAATGCGCCTATATCCAAGGACATAAGGGGCTCAGCGGGCTCAGCGTGCAAGCAGTCCTATTTTGAGTCGCCGGCCGAGTCAACCCCCTTGTTCTTCTCGTCCCAAATTTTGGGTTCCCAAAGTTCGATCTTGTTGCCGTCGGGATCCATGATCCACGCGAACTTTCCGTTTTCGTGCGACTCGGGGCCTTTCAAGATGTTCACTCCCGCGCCGCGCAGCTTGGCGAGCAGGCCAACCATGTCGTCGACTCGGTAGTTGATCATGAAACTTGATTCGCTTGGGCCAAACCAATCGGTGTTTTTTTCGGCGACATGCCAAACCGTAACGCCTTTGTCCTCGGCCGTGTCTGTAGGCCATTCGAAAACCGCAGAGCCGTACGGTTCCAGTTTGATTCCGAGATTTTCCGAATACCAGGCCGCGAGCGCTTTATGATCTCCTTTGGCCTTGAAGAACACTCCTCCGATTCCTGTGACGTGCGGCATCTTGAACTCCTTTTCAAAAGCGATTTGGACTAGAACAAGGGAATATAACAGCGAAGCGGTTTCGTCAGCAGAATTGAAGCAGAATCGCGAAGAGCGCCAAAGTACGGACTTTGGTAAAAAGATTTTCCCGAACCGTTTCCAAAAATTTGCAAGCAGCCAATGTCTCGTCGAGTTTTGCCACATTGATGGTTCAGACTGTGCGGGCAGACCTGCGGCACATTGGCTTGCTGGCAGAGCTGTTTTAGG
>CAYWPR010000238.1:0-3835 GCA_964460115.1 uncultured Myxococcales bacterium | reverse complement strand
AGCATCACAACATTCTGCTAGACGGGCCGCTGCCACTGCAGGCTGAGGCTGGACCTTTTGTGCTGCCGCGGGCCTGTTTGTCCGACTTCGGAATCAGCGACGTGCAGGACATGGTCTTCGGCGAGCGTTCCTTTTATACGCTGGCTGGCAGCCTGCATTTTATGGCGCCGGAGCTCGGCACCCGAGACAAGGTCGACGCCCGAGTGGACTTGTATGCCGTCGGGGTTCTCCTATTTATGATGCTGTCGGGACGGCATCCGATCAGCTATGATACGAGCCGAGGTACGACGGTGACAGCGCTGCAGCAGCAGCTATCGGGAGCCGCCGTGCAGCGGCTGTTCTTAAAAGAGGTGGCTCCGCATGTACCGGATGCGGTGGCTGCCACAGTCATCGAGCTGATCGAGCCCAATCCGGATCACCGGCTGCGAACCGCCGCCCTGGCGTTCGATCGGCTGTATGCATGGTTTCGCACGCACGCCGCTGAGCACCAGGTTGAGCTCTCGCACGAGCATCGCCTTCCCGGCCAGCCGTACCTGGCGGCTAGCGCCTTCTGCGGTCGCAGCCACGAGCTGCAAGCGGCACGGGAATTTCTGGCGATGCACCAGATTCGGAACAAAACGCCGATGGACACCCTTTTTGAAGCGGATCAAGCTGCCGCGCCGGGCGCGGTCCTGCCGGCCTCAATCTGGGTGCTATGGGGCGAAGCGGGCATCGGCAAGACGCGGCTGACTCGGCGAGTTCGCAAGCTGGCAATCGAAAAAGGTTACGAGGTCCGGCTTTTCTCTACCCAGCGGACCCAGGGAGCCTACGCGGAACTTGAGGAATTTCAGCAGGATCTCGAAGACTTCTATGTGCAAGCACAGAGCGCAGCCAGCTCGGGAGGGGCACCGCAGCGGTTCGCAGCCGACCATCCTTGTTGGGTTCCTGATCTGGAGTATGATGTCGCCTACGTACTCTTAAGGCAGAAGCAGCAACGGCTTGAACATGAACAGGCGGCGACCTACGAGGAGCTCCACGAACGCTATGTCATGGAGCGGTTCGCCGCCCTCTTGCGGCTGCGCAGCTACACGCAGCCGTTGTGCATCGTTATCGAGGACGCCCAGTGGCTCGATAACGCCACGCTCAAGTACCTTTTTTTCGCCATCCGCTTTTTAGCGAGCAGCCGAAAACAGGGACATCCTTGCCAGGTTGTCTGGGTCATGAACCACCGGCCCAAAGATCCGGAAGGTGACAACCTGGATGCCTTGGAACAACATCTACAGACCCTCGGACGGATCGAGCAGGAACCGATTCGCGTGCGCCTCGGACCGTTCGGAATTTCCGAAGCTACAGAGCTCGCCGCCAGCATGTTGCAGCTTTCGACAACCGACCCCGCCCTGCAGCTCCTGGTGACCGCGCTGAGCAAAAAACGCGAGCTGACTCCGCTTTATGTAGAGCAAACGCTGTGGACGTTATTCATTCGTGGCGTTCTGCAGGAAAAAGGAACGGATGACAGGTGGCACGGACAGTGGAAGCTCAACCTCGAGTGGTTGGAGCAGGCTGGTGTACCCGCTACAGTGCGAGAAGCCATCGGCGGCCGCGCGAGCCATCTTAGTGCCGAGACCCTGCGCGTGCTGGGAGTCGCGGCTCTGAGCGGGAAGGAGTTCGACGTGGAGGTGGTGGCACGGGCGGCGGACGTACACGCTGATGACGTGCTGACGGCGTGTGAACAGGCCGGTCGTGAGGGGTTTGTGCAACGAGCACAGGGCAACAGCTTGAACTGCCTCTTCGACAGCGAGCAACCTGAAGTCACGTTCCGATTCACTCACGACCGTTATCGCGAGGCGATCATGGATGGGATCAGGGGGCCCACGCGCAAAGATATTCACCACACGCTAGCTCGCGCGGTCGAGGTGAAGTGGGGCCAAAACGATAATACCTACCCGATTCTGGCCGAGCATCACTTTGGCGCGGAAGAGTACGGGCCGGCCTATGATTATGCCCGCCTCGTCGCTGACGCAGCGTTCAGGCGCGGGCAGCATGAGCGGGCCGCGCAGCACTACCAGATGGCGCTGGCGAGCTATGAACGAGCTTCGAACCATCGCCAGCCCATCCCACTCGAAGTGCGTGAGCGCGCGGCGCAGAGCTTCAGCGCTATCGGACAATATCCGGAGGCCACCGCGCAGATTAATACCATTCTGACTTATGAAGGTTTGCCAAAATTAACGCGGATTGCCTTTCAAGCGCAACTGGCGGCGAGCAATTTCAAGCAGCAGAACTATAAGAACGCGCTGCAGCCTTTGTTGCAAGGGTTGACCGAGATTGGTGTCACGCTGCCAATCTATGGAGTCTCGGGGCTGATCACCCAGGTGCAGGGTTTATGGGCGATGCTATTTGTTGGCCCTACCGGGATAGGATTCCATGCCCAGCGGGCAACCGATCCCGAGCGCGAAGCGCTAATTATGCAATTTATTGGCAATGCCAGCGAGTGTGGTTTTTTCATGGATACCGGCCTGGCAATTCGCCTGGTCAACTGTACGGCCATTCGTTTTACGCGAAATGGCCTGCATCAATACTCTCCCATCGCCTGCGCCGCGCTAGAGATGATCACCGGAATGATGGGACTGCATCGGATTTCGCGAGCTTACAATCTACAAATTTCCCGTTTGTTTCCGGAATGCGAAAATTTCGTTCATAGATATAATACTGAAAACATTATCAATTTCACCGAACGTGAGAAAGATCACTATGCACTCGTCGCAACGATACGCATCCATTCGATCATCTTGCGCGCCGAGTGCGCGAAAGAATATGACGAGCAACTCTGCTCTCGTCTCCATGAGATTTTCTTCTCAGTCCGGACTTGTGCTGATCCGCATCGCCATTGGTTTGGAAAGTATCAGGCAGCATCGCTTCTACTTTTTAGCGGTCGGGTCGCCAGCTATCAAGCAGTAATACAAGACCTACTATTCTTCACAAATAGATATAATCTACATACTCTGGAAGCGATTACCCGCAACGCCAGCAATGGCTGGACAAGCTGCGTGACGGGAGAATGGACGCAGGCGCGAGACGCTTTTTTGGCGCTGAAAAACTCCGCACAGAACTCCGGAATGGCCATCTTCAGCGCCGTCGGCGAATCCAAGGCGCTTTTGTGTCAGGCGCTGGACACGGAGGTACCAGATTCTAAGCTCGCCGAGCGAGCGATTGAAACCGCAAAGAGATTTATCGACAGCGGCCAAGAGTGGATCACTGCGTTCATTCATTCCGCGGCGCTCGCAGCGGCGGCCGTAGCGCTCCATCGCCGCGGCGCGCGGCGCGTCCCGTTCGGGCTGCGCAAGCAGATGTGGCGAGCGTACTTCCAATGCATGGGCCAAGGCCAACAAAAGCCAGTCTATCTAGCCGCTCAGGCGACGGTGTCGGCCATCGACGGTTCGCCGAGGAAGAGCCGCCAGCTCTTTGCCCGCGCCGCCGATGAAGCGATGCGGCACGGCCTGCTGCTCCAGCTCATGTTCATACTGAGCATGGCCCATCACGTCCTGCCATTTCAGAGTGCGGCCCATTCCTATTATTCTGCATGGCTCAAGCGACTGCGGGGCCACCTGAGCAACCAACCTCCCGTCAAAAAGAGCGAGCTCGAAGCGGGCGAAATTCCGCCCGCTCCGGACGGCGAAAGGCCTGTGTAGCTTCAGTTACATAAAGGATCCACAACTTAACATAATGGCTGCTATCGGCGGCCTGCGGCGTACCGGGCAGGCCGAGCCCTTCGCAAGGGAGGGCGCGAATCGCCCGTTTATAAGTCTTATGCGGAGTGACCAGAGAAAGGCGGTAACAACCCAGTGAGTGAAAATCTCAA
>CAYWPR010000237.1:0-3835 GCA_964460115.1 uncultured Myxococcales bacterium | reverse complement strand
GAGTTCACTTGCTGATGCAGATGAAGCGGCGCAGAGGGTAGCTACTGCTGCGCTCATGGTTTCTCGTCTCCGCGCAAACCGGCCTGTCTAGTACCGGGCCGCCGTCTGTGCTGGCGGTTGGTCAATTCTGGGCGTTTGCCTGCCTCGCGTCCCTAGCTACCTCTGCTGCCTACTGACGATGCGGAGTTTTTGGAGCCAAGGTTCCCAGGATTCACAACACCGCGTTCAGGTGTTTTGCCATCGCTGGAATGACCATTGCGGGGTGTTTGTCGCAATGGGCCAGATGATCGGCAGATCTACCTTCCCTACCTCGCATGGAAGTCGATGCTAGCAAATCGTTCTGAGGGGGGCGTCTGCGAAGGAGAAGCGTTGGTTTTGGGAACCTTTTTGTTTCGTATTAATATTCTAAAATACGGACACTTCCCATTTATTGATAAATCTTTATCGTCGTCGCCTTTTCTGAATTTAACTATTTCAAACTGGTCCGGGTTAAATTTGTGAAGAAAAGTTATCGGCACCCCCATATAGCCGCCATAGTCACTTGGTATATCTTGTGTTTTATTGACATTTATCCCATTGAAATTGTCGTATTTAGGATATTCATTTTCGTTGCCAAAATACTTCTTGGTGAGGATTATATCCTCGTGTCGCCTGGGCATGTCCAAGTTCGTTAACCACAAGCAATTGTTTGGAGAAATGATTCTGTTTCCAGAAGGGTCAACACGAGCTTCTGTCCCATAAAGTTCATAGTGTTCTGGGACGATAAAGCCTGATATGCCTCTCCCGAGATTGATCCCCAACCATGCCCTATTTTCTTTGATTAGGCTAAATATTTCTTTATAGGTTATTGCGTTAACATTGCCAATTATCAGGAATTGTTTTTCGTACTTAACCAATTGTGCCACATACTCTCTAAACAGGGAGAATGGAGGGTTTGTAACCACAATGTCGGATTTTTTTAGTAATTCAATGCTTTCATGACTGCGAAAATCGCCATTCCCTTCAAAATAAATAAGCTCGCTTGAGCTGGGTTTGCCTTTACCTGGCTCAGAACCTGTATATTCAAAATAAAAACCATGCCCTTCTTCTTTGTTGCTGAATAAATCTCTGGCGTCATCTTTGTAGCAAGATGCGATTATCTTTTTTAGGCCCAATTTTTTGAAGTTAATAGTGAAATAATTAAAGAAGCTGCTAACTCGCGGGTCATCGCAATTGCAATAAACCACCTTATTCCTGAAATGTTCTTTGTAGTATTTTAACTCGCTTTCTATGTCGGAAAGTTGCGTATAGAATTCGTCGCTTTTGGATTTCTTTGCACCGTGCAGCAATTCATTGGTCGCATTCCTGGCCATTTTGGTTCTCTCTTTAAATTCCATGCATGGTCATTATTGACTTTATTTTTTGGTTATTTGCTTAAATAAATCGCTACCCAGTATTTGAAGCGACGTTTCGGAGATTTCATACATAATATGAGACATTTTTTCGACATCCCATTTTTCACCTTTCCCCTGCGTGTATATAGACGCTGCCTGTAACATTATCGTTTTTTCCTTGTGTTTGACGAATTTATTTTTACACAAGTTCGTATTAATTGGCATTCCGTAATTTGCGCAGGTTAGTCTGTCAATTCTATTTAGCATTCCAGAATTGTATTCCAAGGTCACAACCCTGCCATCGGGTCTTTTGATTGAAATAGTTTCTGTCAAGAAGTTAGAGCCCTCAAGAAACAAAACATACGGGAAATGTGATTCAGCCAGCATGAAATTGGCGATTTCAGATATATTTTTGTGTGCTCTTTCTATTGCATTGCCAGCGGCCATCAAGTCTTGATCTCTATGCTTTCCTACAAGTTCTCCGTTCTTAATATTTTCAATATCTCTCCCTTGGTGCTTGGCTTCTGCTACTAAAACGACTCTCCAGTTATCGTAATCATCTTTTACTTCAATTATTCCGCCATCTGGAATTATGCTTGAATTTGGCACAAAAAGAGTTTGTCCCAATTCTGGGTCAATCTTCTTTAGTGTTTCGTTAATTTCTTCCTTCTTTATGCCCGTTCTATATCGAAAATATAATTGTTTGTACTTCTCTTTGAGTTTATTGATAATATTTTGTGAGCTATTTTCAACTGTGGCGTCATGTGATTTTGCTTCATCTCTAAATATGCCAATCACACCTTTAGAATCTTTGTGTTGATCGGTTAACCTGTTTGATTGATTCATTTTTGCCATATTTCCTACGCCGCCATATCTTTTTTTCGCTCGTCTCGGTCGCTACAACGAGCGTCGTATCGCGCCTGCACACGGGGGTCAAGCGCGGGGCTTCGGCCGAGATGTACGGACACGGTGCGCGCGTCGCTGAGCGGTGGGCCATGTGTTGGATGGGCCCGGGGCCTGTGCTCTCCGCGGACGGGCCATGTGGGGCCACGGCGGGGCGTGATGCGCGGGCTTGCCAGGCGACCGCGCCTAGTTCACAGCCGCCCAAATGCGCCTGTACATGTTGCTACAAGTCGCCGGCGAGGCGATGGCCGACCCAGCAGACGCTGCAGCGCTGCGCAACGTGAAAGCTCTTAGCACAAGGTTCTCGTTGCCCCTTCATCGGTCGCCACTACTGCCCCAAGCAGCGCAACAAAGGCTGGCGTCCCCTACGGGTTCGCTAAGCCCCTCCCATCCCCCCGACAGAACAATATCGATCGCGGACGCTACCCCGCCCGCCTAGACCCCGCAAACACCCCACCCTCCTCCCGCTTCATCAAATCCGCCACCGTCTTCGGATACCACCGCCCCCCTCGCGGCGCCGCAAACCCCTGCGCCAGCAGCTTGTCGCAGATATCGCGCAAGCTGTGCCCCGTCTCCTTCAAGTGCAGCGCCAAGCCCTGCGGCGTGTTCGTGTTGTACATGATCGACCCGCGCAGCAAGTCCTGCGCAGAGCTGACGGTGTAGCGCTGCGCGTTCTTGGGGCGTAGCTGCGCGCGGGTCAGGGCTTGCGCGATGGTGTCCAGCTTGGCGCCGTCCTGCCGCAGAGCGAGGGCGATTTTGTACGCCTTCTGTCGGTCATAAGCGAAGGGGCTCCCCGCAGAGCGCGCCTTGTGAACACCATTGACGCGCAGAAGCGAGTAGACGACTTGCAGCGTCCACTTGTCGCAGTAGCGAGGCTTGACTCCCGACTCGTTGAGCAAGTGCGCGATCTCAGTCGGCTGCTTCCCTTCCGCGTACCACGCGAAGATCTGCTTCAACCACGGTCCCTCTTCGGGATGCTCGACGAGGATCTTCATCTTGGGCTGCGTCGGATGCGGCGCGGTGGTCTTGCCGAAGGGCACCTTGCCGTAGTGGCCGCCGCTGTCGTGGATGTGGGCGATGGCTGCGGCGGTTCGCTGGCTGGTGTTCTCGCGTTCGATCTGGCCGATGACGGCGAGCAAGTGCAGAAGCAGGGTTCCGCCGACTTCAAAGGTGTTGATGCCGTCGCGGATGCACACGAGGTTGACGTTGTGCGGGCGCAGGATGTCTTCGTTGAGTTCGCACAGGTTGCGCACGGAGCGGGTCAAGCGGTCTAGCTTCGTAACTACGATTCCGTCGATCCCGCCGTCGTGAATCGCGCTGATCATGCGCTGGAACTCGGGGCGGTCGGTGTTCTTGCCGCTGAATCCGCCGTCGACATAGAGCCCAGCGATTGTCCAGTTGCGATCGCGGCAGTAGCGTTCGAGCTCTGCTCTCTGCGCGTCCAAGCTCATTCCGAATTCGGCTTGTTTGTCTGTCGAGACGCGGACGTACAGCGCGACGCGGATGCTGCGCAGCTTTGGGAATGTGTTGGGCGATGCGCTGTGGGAGCTAGTGCGGGG
>CAYWPR010000236.1:0-3845 GCA_964460115.1 uncultured Myxococcales bacterium | reverse complement strand
TGCCCTCGTAGTATTGTCGCTGTTTGGGCGACAGTTCGAGCCGCCCAAGCTGCTGACGCCAGAATGAAATCTCCTCTGCGGGCGGCGTGATGGTCTTCCGTGCATTTTTCTGATTTGCTGGATTGGAATCTTTCACCTCGGATTCCTCTTGCAAGTCTGCATTTTGGGAGCGAAAGAGCGGCGCATCAAAGCTCCGTGTCCGCGTAGGTTTCACGACAGGTTCGGACGGCGGTTGTTTGGGGATGGGCAGCTCGGCTTTGGGCGTCCCTGCGGACGGGGTAGCGGCAGACTTTGCCGTTGCGGAATCGCCCCCCGGCATGAGGAGATCGATCAGTTTCTCGACTCCGGATGCGCCCATCCTGATCCCAGTACCTACGCCCGGGCTTGCTGCGTCTCCCACCGCGCCCCCGATTCCCCCAATGGCTTCGAGAATTCCGTGGGCAAGGGCTTTGCGATCCAATTCATTCGCCATGGATTCCCTCTAAAAATCGCTTAGGCATGCAATCTTCCCAGCTTCAGCGGCAACAGTCGCAACGGCAGAAGACTGAGCGGATCGATGGGGTGGCCATAATCCAACGCAGACACTTGGTAGTCCGCAGCTCGCACTTCAAAATGGACGTGGGGACGCGAATGCTCCACACCGCTGTGACCAGTGGCCGCGACGGTGCCAATTGCCTCACCGCTTCGTAATCGCTGGTTCGGTTTTACCTTCGCCGCACCCAAGTGCAGATAGCGGTACACGTTTCCATCTGCTCCCTTCACATCGACAAACAGACCTGCGCGCCGTTGTTTGTCCGTATTGCCCCGACTTCCATTGACGACTCGGAGGACCCGTCCGGGGCTGGCTGAGAGGACTTCGGTACCCGCGGCGGCAAAGAGGTCCAATCCCTTGTGCGGTCGGCCGCTGCCTCGACGATGCGACAGCACGGACTCGCCAATCTCTTGCAGCTCCATGAGTGTAATCGGCCACAGCCAGTTGCCGGGACTTGTCATCGGGCCAGTTTTGGGTTCCGATTTTGCGTCGTTACGAGTCGTTGCCCACAGCGCCAGTCCCGCCAATCCCGAGATCGAAACCGCGGCGACTGTTGCAAGCGTCACTTTGCTCTCCCCTTGGCTCATCGAGATTCCGCCGAAGAGTGAGTGAGTGCCATAGCACCTCCGATCAATACCACTCCTCCCACAATCGCCAATCCCCAACCAAGACGATTTCCCAGGTGATCCGCTTCCTTTTTGATTTTGCCAAGCTCCACGGATGCTACGGCCAGACCCACCCCAGTGTTGGCCCCGATGATCTTGTCAGCTACGGTAACTTTTCCAATCGCAGGGGGCGTGCGCTCTCCCAAGGTCAACCGTTGCTCGATACCACTGCCAAAGCGACGCGGCAACAGCCGAGAGCGGACTATACGTGTCAGACGCCGAAGCCGTGCAAACGCCCAACTGCCGATGAGCGCCGCGATGCCATCGGCAATCGAATCCGTAATCGCCAAGGCCATCGCCTGCGCCGCCTCATTGATCGCCGCGTCTGTCTCGGCCGCCGCCGCTTGCCGGGCTGCTTTCACCAGCTCGACAAAGTCACTAATCATCGAGAGCAGCCCCGCCGCCGCCAGTAACACATCGGCCAACCAACCGACCGGGGTAAACTGGAGCCCTGCCCATACGGCCAATAGGACACCCAGCGCAAGCGCTGTGTCCGAGTTCCACAAGTCCGCCAGCTTATCGGCGGCGCTTTTGGGCAAGTAGCTCCTTGTCCGATAGAGTGCCTCGACAATCCGATCCAAGCCCCCTTCAGGAACGGCTGGGGTGGATTTGGGGCGGTCGAATCCATCGAACTTGCGCGCGCGGCTGCTACTCGGCTCGCTCATCCTTGCACCTCGCGGGTGCGAAGCTGTTGGATGTTTTGCGCGAAGTACTGACGTAGTTCAGGAGTGCTCGACTGCGTCATGGCATCGAGCCAAATCTTTCGCGCCTCCTCTGCGCTGCCATACGCAAACTGCCCCACTCCGACGAGTTTTTGTTCAAAAAGCCAGCGCTGGTGAGGCGGAAGATCCGAGCGCCGAAGTGTCTGCTGCCATTGCTGGATCTCAGAATTCACGACCGCGCGTCCGGGTGCGGCCTCGACTGTAGAAAAGTCCTCTCCGCGGCTTCTGTAATCAAATTCGAGGTAGCGTCGCGCTCGGCTGTCTTCAGGAACTCCCTGCATGGCCGGGAGCGCCGCGGCCTGAAGCTCCACGGGGATCGGAAATTGGGACAGAACCGCCCGCTGGATTTGGGAAAAGCGGTCACTTTCGAGAACATAGGCGAGGGTCTCCGGACCGATGGTCTTCGAGATAGACAGGAACAGACCGCTGGCCCCGGCCAGGTCGATCGCATTTCGTGCCTTGCCCGCTGCTTCTCGAAAGCGGATCAAGCTGTCTCCGATGCGCTCAAAGGCGCCGGCAAGGTCTTGGTAGGGCCGCAGATCCACCCCGGGCTCGCCGGGTTCACGCCCACCTGCGGGCAGCCGCCAGGACGCAATGAGTACGGCCAGCGTCCAAGCCACTTCCCGAGTGACCTTGCTCGACAAGCCTCCGCCCAGCTCCGGACGCGCGCCGAGGATCGCGGCGGCCATTTGACGAGCGGTGCCCATGTTAACCTCCGCCTCGTTGCGCCGCGCGAAGCTGGGCCTTGGTTTGCTCTAGTTCATCAAGCGCGGCTTGCAGCGCTCGCTTGTTGTCTGCAATCGCCTTTCGATTCTCCTGCCGCTCGTCAATGGATTCCGCCCAGCGAAAGCGCAGTGCTCGGACCGTATTTGAGAATCCCAGGTGCCCGGCGATCTTGGCCGCTTCGCTCACATACCGCCGCCAGCTCGTGGGTTGGTAGGGGCGCCGTTTATCGCTCGGTAGATTCCTGTCTTCTGGATCGTATTCGTCGCGAAGGGCCTTTTCGAGAATAAAGACGAAGGTTCCAATCGCACCGGGGATGCTTTGGGCCAGGTCCACATTGCGCGCCCAAAAACCATTTTCCCCTTCGACTTTTTCGCTCCACTCCCCAAGCGCCCGCATGCCGAGATTCGCCGCTTCGTTCCAGGCTTGCCCGGCCATCCCGCCTAGCACTTCTACCCCGGTCTCGCTCTTCGCGGCTTGCGCGGTCTGCGCTACGAACTTCTCAAACTTAGTTTCAGACTTCTGAACTTTCTTCTCGGCCAGTTGTTTTTCCGTGCAGGATTTGCTGATTGCGTTTCGCACCTGGGACGGAACATTGGCGAGCACGACTGCGGCTTCGGCATCCTTTTTGGATGGAAGTCCCATGAGCCGTGCTCTGTCTTCATTCCTTTTCTTTCGATCTCCTGCCATTGATTTTTCCTCACATTTGCAATGTTTCATCGAAGTTGCAGAGCTCTCCGAAGCGCCTGCTTGGGAGAGCCTCTTTCAGCGCCCAATAAGGTCCGTCTAGATTTCCGCCCTGCGCATTGCGCCGGAAAGCTCGCACCTTGCGCACAGCGTTTCCGATTCGCGACTGCCTCACCGTTCGGAAGATCGGAACCTCTTTCGCAGCTTGTCAAACGCAAGCTCAATGCCGTCCTGTACCAGCGCAGCGGCGTGATCGCCCAGCCGCAACCCAAGATCGGTAGCCACAGTGGCGGCATGATCACCGAGCCGTACGCTCAGATCGGTCATGATCTCCCCCGCACGGACCATGAGCGGAGATTGCGGAGGGCTGGGCAGTGCGGCCTCACACGCTCCACAACAAGGGATTGTGCGGACCTTTTGTTGGGGAACTCGATTGGCCTCGCCACACTGCGTACACTGGACTGACCTGCTCCCTAAAAACTGGTCCAGGGGAACTAAAGAAAAGGCCTTTTTTCT
>CAYWPR010000235.1:0-3855 GCA_964460115.1 uncultured Myxococcales bacterium | reverse complement strand
GGCTCGCGGATGCGCTGGGAATGGGTGGTTTTCGAGACGCAGAGAGGTACCGACCTCTTCAATACGGGGCGGAATGTTGTTCAGGTACGCTGCTATCGCAGGAGTGGCCGTTGCGAGGTGCTGATGGGCTCGGGTGATATCTATTGGCAGATCTGCCTGCAGTTCACCGCATCTCATGGACTGTAGCCAAGTCGTTCGGTATGCATTCCTGAACTGGGGAACGTTTATTTTTACTATGAGTCGCAACCGAGCGGTGTTGTGTCCTGGCTGCGGGACCGCCAATCTGTCCATGGCCGGGCGGGCTAGCTGCTCAGCCCATCGGCCGATCCTACATTCTGCCGACTGCGTCCCCGCCAAGCGTGTATAGGCGCGACGGTGTCGTTGCCGAGTCCGTGTCATTGAAAGAGGCAGGTCTCGGCCTGCTTCGTGAGCAGCGGACGCCGGCCAACTTCTACCATCTTGTGCCAGCCTTTGGCGACCGGATGTCCGCCAACTGCTTCGAGCGAGTTAAACAGCGTGCGATAAAGGTCGACCTCGAAGTACGTTCGCATGAGCGTGTCGCCGGCGAGAGCGGAGAGAACCTGTAGGTGTCTTGCATCGCAGCGCGGGGCCAGGCCGGTCCATTGCGAAAGTGTGTAGGCCAAGCTGGCCCGCTCCAGAGGCAAAGCGCGGTTTTCCTCGATGTACTCGATCCCGTCCAGGAGCAGCGACCCAGCGATAAGACTCGCGTCGGCGATCTTCATAAACCTGCCAAGCGCAGCGATAGGCCGGATTTGCATGGCAACACTCGCGAGATCGAAAATGGCCTGAACTGGGACAAGTACCCTCTGTGCCGCATCTCGTGCGGTTTTCTTTTCGGTCAGTTTTCGGAAAGCTTCCGCGGTCGCGCTCTCCTCTCCATCCAGAATATCGTCGACGAGCTTAGCGAGTATCGGATCTCGGTCGACGAGACCAGCCTCTTTTAGAAAGCCAGCGATTCGCGAAACCGCAGCTTCATAAGCAGCTAGCGCGAAAAGTGTCCTTATCTCTTCAACGCTGCCACGAATCTCGATCGCATCACCAACTAAGGAAGTTGAATCGTCGAGCTGATCGATCGGGTACTTGGTCTTCACCTTCTCGGCTGCCTGTGCCATCCGGAGAAGCGCCCGCTGATATGTCACCCGCAGGCCTCCGACCCTGCCAGTCTGTACAAGCCGCTTTCGCGCGAAACGTCCTAGGTCGGTTCGGACGCGCAATACGACTCCGTTCTTGCTTCGGCTGACCGTTGCCAGGGACGATAGATCCTGCGCAGCCTCGTGCGCCATCTCAAGAGGCTGAAAGACAAAGACCTGCGCCAAAAGGAGTCCGGCTTTGACCTGCCGTTCTATTGTGCTTTGTTCCCCATCTAGCGCGCCATGGTCCATATCCAAAAGGGCCATGGTTCCAAGCACGTCCGCCCAAATCTCGCGACGATGCGAACCATTCTGCAGACCCAAGGTACTACTCTGCCAGTTGACGTTGCGAGCCGGGTGCTTGATGTCAAGGTGGCTGTATTGACCGTCGCAGCGAAAAGCGGTTAGGTCGGGCAGCCAGTGCCGTACGAGCAAGAACTGGCCGATGCCAGCGCAACTTTCCTCGCGCACAAGTCCTGCGGCGAGGAGCTCATGGATGTAGTCTTTGGCCTCGCAGCCGCAGTCAGGAACGCTCGGTAGCACGCCGCCACAGTCCGCAGATTGCGGAATGGCGGTCCGGAAAGCCGCAATACAGCCATTTTCGCCATTGGCACGGATCGCGGCCAGTCCCCCCTGTAGGCAGCCATTGTACAGACGGCCTTGCAGGACTAGCACGACCGCATCGGCAAGCCCCATCGCGGGGGCGCTGTCATCAAGTTTCGCGCTGGCGAAAGTCCGCCCCGGTTCGGAACTTCCCTCCTCGTAGGGGGGGAGCACTGCGGAACAAACAGGCAAGGCGCCGGACGCTTGCAGACGCCTGGTCTCTGCCTGACAGTTGGATAGGATCGAACTGTCGTCCTGCCGCAAGGTCAGCGCTGTCGAGTCGTCCCGGCAAGCCGTGCCGTCGCGGAGTACGGTGTCTAGGTGCCATCCTTGGGCCGGCATTCCAGAGTACAACTGCACAGCCGAGGGATCGGCGACAGGACCTTGAATCACGACGATGCCGAGCACAATCTTTTGTGCCACGCATACACCTGCAGGTGTGAGTACGCAGGTTGTCCGTGCAGAGTCTCCACGACAGTACATCTCTTTTGGCAAACTGGCACCGTACCCTTTGTATCGCTCGATAAGCGGCTGTAGCAACAGCGGCGGCAGCCCGTCTCGAAGCGCCCGCGGTATCGGTGCAAACTCGCGCGGCCAGGTCGTGTCGGCAAGGAGCCGCGGAAATCGATTGGAAAGCTGGCGGCACTGCGTCGTGTCGCCGGATTCACTGAGGATGGGCTGGGCAGCGGCTCCATCCTCGCCACAGCAGGCCAGCGTACACGCCTTTTCGTCACCCCTATCGCAGCGCACCGCTAGATCCAGCCCGATCGCAGCGGCATCCTGCGCGCTGAGATCAAATTCATCCAGGATGCAGGCTCGGGAACGCGCCGGTGTGGTCTGCTCATCCCAATCTGTTACCGTCGAAGCCTGCGCCCCGAAGCAGCTTATTGGCCACTGCGCCGAGAGAAGGGCATGCTCGGAGCTTAGAAAGCCTTTGCGACAGGAAATGGCAGCGCCGTTTTCCCGAGTGCGTTGAATCTCCGCACACCTCAATTTGGCAAAACGGCTGACCGCATCTCCTGACAGAGCGCGTCCGGCCAGAAAGACAAACAGCGGCAGTGCTAGCACCCAGGCGGACAGGATTCCTAGCCCCGGGCTGCGCCGCGCGAGCGCGGCGAGAAAAATGACGCCTCCCACTACCAGCGCCGGTAGGAATCCAGGATAAGCATAAGAGCTTATGGTTCCCAGGAGGGACAAAGAAACCAGAAAATACCACCTGAGCATCTTATTGCTTTTCCGAATTCGGTCTATCTAATAACATAATAACCGCACAAATCGGCAAGGAGAGCATCCATAATGCCAAAGTCAATACGCCAGACCAATAGACGACATATCTGGATACAAATCTAACATATCCGCCGAAATCAAGCAAAATAGCAGGAGACAAGGCAAGCATGCCAATGTGCAACATCATATACAGAAAAGCAACTAAACTTTCCTTTTCTACATCTATCCTCTCGGCCTCAAGGGTTTTGCCGCCGCGCCAGAGCTTGTCACGCTCGTGAATCTTGTTGTCTATGTGCTTAACTAAAAAGGCTTCGAGGCCAGCGACTAATAGGCCAATAAAAACCAAGAATCCCCAATGAATATCCCTGCCACTCGACAATACTATCCCAACAATGAGTGACCACCCCATCGACGCAAGTAAAAAATAGTCTCGGATTGATTCGGTTGCAATGATGACCAGCAGAAATGCCAGCAGTCCCCAAACCGCCAATAGACCGACGATGCCTAGTATGAAGTTTAGGTCTTGAAACATCTAGCGGCTCCGATCCGCCCTGCAACAGCAACAGCAACAGCAACAGCAACAGACAGGCCAGCGTGCTTCCACGAGCAGCCTGCTCACGCTGCGGAAACGACGTCCAAACGCGGTCTCGGCTCCCTTTGTCCGGGAAGTCGGAAGCTTCACCCGGCCCCTGTCAGCGGCGACTACAGACATTCTACATCAGAATCGCGGAGCCCTGTGGCAAAGACCACGAGCGCTGCCATCGTCATCCCGAGCCGCGCGCACACAGGATGCGACAGTGTTCAGAAAAAGTAGTGAAGCGATCGCCTCGGTTCCTGACGACGAGGAGGCTATCCCGCCGGTATACGTGGGTCA
>CAYWPR010000234.1:0-3930 GCA_964460115.1 uncultured Myxococcales bacterium | reverse complement strand
TGAAAAGCCAGGAAGTCCCGCTGCGAGCGGCTGAACCTGTCGAGCGCCGTCGAGACAATGAACTCCGCTCTTCCCTTGTCAACCTCCGCCATCATCTTGAGGTACTCGGGGCGTCCGGAGGTGTTCTTTGCGGAGTCATGATCTACGTAGAAGCCAATCACCTCATAGTCGTATGCTTTGGCATAAGCGGCAATCTGGTTTTGCTGTGCATCAAGAGATAAACCAAACTGTGCTTGCATATCTGTAGACACACGGCAATAACCGAAAGCCCGTTTTTGCTTCATCTTAGGGACCATGTTACCGTCGGGCGCAGTCTGCGAGCAAGCTCGGTCTGTGTATGCGGTACGAAAGGGGAATGTGTGAGCGATGTCTGCGGTGTGAGTCTTCATGATGTTGTCTCCGTCGCTGTAGCGGTTTTCTGCTGCTACGGAGACAATCCCTATCAATCAATCAAACTTCTCGATGAACGATCCCCTGTTTGTGTACTGCAGTCATCCCGTCGGCGATCTGCGCACCAAACATAAGTACGACGGCCAACTCGACGGATTCCCCAAATTGTTTCAGCCAAGCCCGTAGCGATAATCCACTCAGGTATTCCATCGCCAGATAGGCCGTTCCATCGTCAGCTCGGTCGCAGTGCAAAATGCGCACGACATTCGGGTGATTAAGCTGGGCCAACACTCGCGCCTCTTGAAACAGGCGACCGACGGCTTGGGGATCTTCCGCAATCGCTGACGCCAAGATTTTCAGCGCCACGAGCTGCCCAGATGCTTGATGCTGCGCCTGGTACACTTCCCCCATTCCGCCGCTGCCAATGAGCCGCAGAAGCCGATAAGATCCCATGCTAGTGTTGGCTGAGCGCACCATCGAATGCCGCTGTATGCAACTTGCCAGCGCTTGTCAATGCCCTGATCGACCTTTACAAGTACAAATTGCCTAGACTAGCTTACGGGCAGAAGAAGTGCGGAAGGACCATGAAGCTTGCATTTAAAGAATTCTGGGCCACCTACCAAGTAACCTCTGCGTTTCGCAACCCTTTTCATAGCGGCAGTTTGTGGCGTGGCGTTCTTGGCCGGGCGTTGCGGCAAGTTGGATGTACAGCGGCAAAACCGTGTCTTGAAGATTGCGTTGCCTCCAAGCATTGTCTGTATTCTCGGTTATTTGATCCACCCATGCCGGTTCAACTGCCCCATCGACTTCTGCAAGGCGCTACACAGCCACCACAACCGCTTGTCCCCTTCATTCCGCCGCCCGGCGGTCCGATGCTTGACTGCGGAGATGCAGTTCGATTCGGTCTACGCATCTTCGGGAATTTGGCTGAAAATGACGTGGCATAGCTTCATCAGGCATTGGCCGGAATTGCCGATTTTCCACTCAGTAGCGATGCTGGCAGGCTGAGTTTCCTAACCGTGGAAGACGGCGCGGATTCTGAAATAGAAGTCTGCTCGAAGCCAATTTCTAACCCGGTAGTTCCTATTACATTGCGCATCGAATTCGAGACTCCGGTTTGGCTAGAGCATCAAGGGAAACTCGATGAAACATTAGATTTCCCTGCCTTTTTTGTGCACATCTACCGTCGGTTGACGATGCTATGTGCGCTATATGGCGGCTTCAATGCCGAAGACGACGCGCGCTTTGTCCCGCTGCGTGCGCAAGCAGAACACGTACAGACCCTTCACCGCGGATTGAAGCCGATGCACTGGGAGCGCCTTTCTGTAGAGTCTGGCAAGCGTCATCCGATGCACGGAATCATTGGAGAACTTAGTTTTCGCGGACCCTTGTTGCCGTTTCTTCCGATCTTGCGCATGGCTGAAGCAACCCACATCGGCAAATCCACAAGCTTTGGCCTAGGTCGTTTTCGCATCGACAGCAAAATTTTAAACACTAGCGCCGCATAATTCGCGATCATTTGGCAACAACCTGGCGTCCTGAGTTTTATACACAGAACGTGAGGGCACCAGCATGTCATCCCCCGACCAGGTTGTAGTCATTTTAGATGTAGATGCCAAGATTTCGCACTCCGATTTGGAAGCGCAGCTTCCTCCCTGCCAGGGAAATAGGCAATGGCTGCAGCTCAGCGATGTTGATATGCTGCCAATTCCTAATCGCCAGCAGCAGCCAGATGCTCCGCTTGACTGGCCTGGACTTGGCGCGGCCATACAGCGTCTGATAGATAAGTTGCCCCGACCGCGTGCGGATCGCGCAATCGAGTATCACATAGCCGCTCGGTCCCCCTTGCCCTTGTGGACGCAGTTGGCAATGAGCATGTCTAGCTGGCAAGGTACGCAAATTATCCACAATCCTGACAAGCATGAAATATGGCATCGCCTGACGCTGGGTCTTGGCGGTGCGGATCCGGCCGCCATGGGTCCCTTTTTCTCGCGCGTTTCTCGGCCTTTGCCAGATGATCAGGAACCTAATGCCACTACCGGCTGGGTCGCTTTGGCTATCTCGACCAAGGGAGGAAAATTCGATCGGCAACCCATCAAGGAAGCCCTTGGCAGCGAACTTGGGGCCATCGAAGAACTCTCTACTACAGAGGAATCAAAGATCACCGAGAGCTCAGCCCTGAACGCCAGCGCACAGATCGAGTCGGCTATTAGCCTGTTACGAAATAAATATCCCGAAGCTGCAGGAATTGCCTTGTTCTGCGTTGGCCCCGGGCAACTGGCGTTTCTCGTCGGAAGACTACTCAATCCCAAGGCGATTAATCGCGGCAAACTTCGCGTATATCACTATGAGTCTCAAGCGAAGCGTTATGTGTTCGCGCTCGCGCTTCCCTGGCAACCTCCGCTTCTAGAATTTGATAAAAGCGATGCCGCTCAGCGCATACGCAGCGATGTTCTGGCTGACATGCGCGAAGGGCTGGAAACGCTGCAGCGCTCCCTGAAGCTAGAGCATCTTTCTAACCACTTATCCTCGAATGCTCAAGAAGCGTACCTAAAGCGCCTACAATCTCTGCAAATCGATCGAGATCCTGTCGGCGAGGAATTTCGTTTGCACGTGATCAGCGATAGGATTACCTTCGGGCTGGGTTTGCTCGACGGCATTCGTGAATTCAATGCAGAATCTCGTCAATGCTTTGCTCAGCTTTTTCTGCTTCATGAACTTTTTCATGGGGCGCAAAATCTTTTCCCCTCAAGCGCTGAAGGCGCTGGACGCGCAGGCGTTGTCCTAGAGGAGCTTGATTATCAGGCGGATGCTTTCTCATTTGCCACGCTTGTGCGCTGGCAGCTTGAATTGGGAGCTCGACGAGCTAAAAATCCGGCCCGAGACTTTCTTCGCAACTACCTAAGTACAGCACTGCGCGGGCTTCAGGCGTTTGATCGATTGGCTGGAAATGCTTCGATTGAGCGCCTGCGCGAGCGACGGCTGCGCCGCTACCTCATCTGGCACTTACAATATGCGCGGGCGCAAACCGTTCGCAAAATCGACGATGTTGATCGTCTGCTAAACGACCGCGTCGTCGTCGAAGTAGCACCACTTCGCGGTTGCTTTGATGAGAAATATGACAAAGTGGTCCTCCCCGAAAAAAACGATGAACCCGAATTGTTCATCGCCTGCGGGGGCCATTTTGTTCGCAAAGCTCGAAGCGGAAGCTTGCGGCCCATCGAGTTGGTCCATGCTGTACGAGATTTCCACGCCGAAAAACTGGAAGAGGCGATGGTCGCTGTCGTTACCGAACACCAGCGCGAACTAACCCCTTGGTACGGCTAAGGCGCTTCTAACCGCTGGACGTTCCACAATCAGTTCAGCGAGGCTCGATCGTGGCGGCTGGACGAAAAGAAAAGGACTGCTCTTGTCTGCAAGAGCCAATTTGTCCGCATACCCTGCCTCGGTACGCGGACAAAATTTCTAAGTTTCTCGACGGAAGAGATATTCTGAGGTTTGACGTCACGATGGATGATGCCCAGGCCGTGCGCCGCCTGC
>CAYWPR010000233.1:0-4001 GCA_964460115.1 uncultured Myxococcales bacterium | reverse complement strand
CAAAGTCTTTGAACCCATCGATTTTTCTTCCGATCCCGATGCCGCGCAGCGCTTTCCATTAGTTTACATAATGGATCTTCTCGGCGCGCTTGGGACGCCCATCCTACACCGTCGCTACGTGACGTCCTTGGCGAAACGAACGTTTCTTCGTCCTACGCATGACGGAAAAACACTGGCAGCGGGCGGCTATACACGCTTTTTTGACGAACGGCGACAACTCGGCAGCGCCGTCTATTTGTTTGATTCGACAAACGGCGCCCTTTTGCGCAAGCTGGCCGGAATCAGCACCGGCGTGCGCAACTACCGCATCGAGCGCATTATTTTTTCGCCCGACGGCAAACGGCTGGCTGTGCGACGCAGCAATGATCGCACGCTGGCGGTGTATGACCTGGCGTCGGGTACCGATATGGCCAGCGAGCTGAATCAGCAAGGCCTGCGCTATGCCGACATAGACTTTGACGGCGTCGGCAATCTGCTGCTGACGCGCTCGATGCGGCTAGAGATTCTTGATGCCGCGCTGCATCCGTTTGCGGCGGAAAATGAGCTGCCGCCGATCTTTGGCGCGCGCTTTTTGCTCGGTGGCAAGCAATTTATCGTCGTCTATAACGACGGACGGGTGGAAGTGCGGCAGCGACTGGCGAAAAAAGGAGTGCCGCCCGCAATTTTGGCAGCAGCACTGCCAAAGCTAGGGCAGCCGACGGCATTTGCCTTGTCGGCGGATGGTCAGACGCTATTTGTCGGGGCCGAGCGCGATGGAATGCCGCACGCGGTGCTGCTCCATTAGTTTACATAATGGATCTTCTCGGCGCGCTTGGGACGCCCATCCTACACCGTCGCTACGTGACGTCCTTGGCGAAACGAACGTTTCTTCGTCCTACGCATCCTATAACTATGGCATTGCTGCTGAAAAAGAGTGTCGGCGCGCTTGTGCTCAAAAACACAGTCGCAGAAAACGCACACAGCAATAGTGTCTGTGTATGCGCATATAGCTTAATCTTAATTTCTGTAGAATTTATCATTCATATCCCTTACGCAGAGCGGAAGCCGATCGTTTATGTAACATGAAAGTCGGGCACTCCACTCGTCCATCTTGACCTTAGACCTCCCCCTATCGTATTCATTCCGTCTGCGAGAAGTAAGCGATCGCTTATATTTAAACTGATGCAGATGAGGAGGCATTTCTGCAAATTCGGATAGCGATATCGACATCCAACCCACACCCTTTCAGATGGTCACAACTTTTCAACCTACGGCCATAGCGGATCCCCTTGTGGACATGCGCTGGCTGCGCTAGAACTAGCGCATGCTAGATAAACTCGTTTCCCTATTATCTCTCGTCCTAGTTGTCGCAGGCTGCGGCGCGACGTTTCGCAGCGTCGAGGCAGTGCGCGAAATCCCAGGCGTTGTGCGTATCGAGCTCGTTAAAACGAGCGGAGATCTCATCATCGCTTCAGTGACGAATCAGGGACAGATTCCGTTGATCGTCAACCGTGATGCCATCGTATTGAAAACATCGCATGGCCCCCTCAGGCGCACGGCTGGCGGCGCTGTTTCGGCATATACGGTTCCGCCCGGCAGCCGGCAGCAGATCAACCTGCGTTACGAAGTCAGTCTTGTAATCGCAGGGGAGACAGTACATCTGGCGTTTGATGAGGCCATTGTTGACACCATGGGGGCCAGGGTGGGTGCGCCATCAATCGCACTAATCAAAGAGTAAATTTATCAATAACGACGGCAAGAGGTTATGCACACACTCCGCAGAAGAGTTGCCTTAGCGCACAAGATCGGATACAAGCGCTTTATCGTGATACGCTTCCATGTCCTGCTAGTGATGCTTTCATCTGGGGTTGCGGCGTGCAGCTCGAATTTTAATAATGGCCTCGCGTCAACGCTCACTTTCGGCCTACCTGAGCAGCCAGCGATTGGCGTTGGGGAGCATGCGAAGGTTTGGATCACACGTGAGAAAGACTCCACAGATGTTTGTCTTCCAACCAAAGGAGGGGCGGGGCCCTGCATTGGTACCGGTAATTCGAATCGAAAACCGATAGACTCAGTCTTGGATATACACTGCGATAACGATATATGCGCCATCGGAACTAAATTCATTCTTGATGGCGCGGCTTCGGTCATTGTTCGGGGGATGGCCGCTGGCTCAACGGTCCTTCATGCGAGAGTTCATCTGGAAGACGGAACCGAGCTGGAGGATAGTATTCCGCTAAGATTCGCAGTTCCCGAACGAATCGAAATGTTCTGCCAATTGAGAAGCGAGGCAGACCCACCTCGTTGTCAGCCCAATCAGACCTACATGATCGGATCCCAAGTCCGATGGCGAGGCGGGGCCGCGGCGGGCAATGGCTCTTTTCAAGAAAGCGCAGTGTACATAGAGCGCTATCAAGCTACTGTAGATAATGATGCAGTGGAACTGAGCGCTGCGTCTCCATTAGTTTACATAATGGATCTTCTCGGCGCGCTTGGGACGCCCATCCTACACCGTCGCTACGTGACGTCCTTGGCGAAACGAACGTTTCTTCGTCCTACGCATACCGGGGATGGCAGCTGCGCTAACAGTCGGTAACAAGACGTTTACTGGCACAAGCGTTCGGGGCCGTGGTGCCACGGGCGTTGACCCTCGCGTCCAACAAGTATTGGATGATATTCCTGAGGCCCTACGTGCGCCGCCAGGGCAGCATGGGCGGTGCGCTGAACCACAAAGCATCTCGCGTGCGCTAGAAGCTGGCATTGATCCATCTGGTGGTGCGAGCGCCGCGCGACAAATTCGCGCACCTAATAACCCCGCTCACGGGACACCAAGATCCGCATGCCCCACTTGCCAGGAACTGTTGCGCCGCTTCAACATCACAGACGTCTACCGAGGAAGGCCATGACAGATCACGAGACGGGAAGATTTTCTACGACGACGCTGGAAATGCTACAGGCAGCAGGCTGGTTTCCTGGTCGAGATGTTTCAACAGCCCTCGCTTTGCCAGAGGGCTTCTCACCTTTCCCTGCAGCGCTAGACGTCCTAAAGGAATTTGGCAAGCTTCGTATCGGACAACAAGGACGCGGTATTGAGTTCGCCCGTACTCCAGTCGTATTAGAGCCCAAGCTTGCGGCAGGCGAACAGGATCGATTTGCTGAATTCGATACGCTCCTAAATACAAGACTATATCCACTCGGCGAAACAGCCGATGGTCACTCATTCATTACGATAGATGAGCACGGACGAATCTTTCTGATTTTTGAAGAAATTTCCTATGTTGATGCTAGCTTCGATGCTGCGATCGACAATCTCTTGAACGGTCGCAGGAAGCCGCGGATCGTTAACGAAGCTGGCGACTGGTGAGTGCTAGGCACTCACCAGAGCCTTACAAATGAAGCTGCCGAGCACCTCGGCATTCGATTTTGGTAATTCCGCTGAATAATAATCGCCAGGCAGGGGGGCAAACCATGTCACAGCATTTGAACCTCGAGACCAGAATCAACGCACTGAACGCAGCGCTGCACAGCAAGAAGGAACGCGAGGCCGTAGAGAAGGAGTTGGTGGCGGTCAAGGGGGACTGGGCCGCGGCTCTGACCA
Source organism: uncultured Myxococcales bacterium (assembly GCA_964460115.1). Taxonomy (GTDB): domain Bacteria; phylum Myxococcota_A; class Polyangia; order Palsa-1104; family JAEUJZ01; genus JAEUJZ01. The sequence goes on along the minus strand of CAYWPR010000233.1, from coordinate 424 downwards.
GCTTGAAGGGCACCCTCCCCGAGGAGTCGCTGAGCAAGCTGGTCCTGGCTCACTCTCTGGCCGACTGGTCGGGAGATAATGCGCCGCTTGTGAAGGCACTCTCTGCGCGGCCCGAAGTAGGGAGTCTCCGGGATGTGGCACTCCATTTCAGCGCCGCAAAGCTGGCCGAGGTGGTGGATCTCAAGGCCGTGCCGGCAGACACGCCGGGCGTTACGGATAAAGAGAAGCGAAGGAACTATGCAGCCCTCCTGAGTGGCCGGCTGTTCGCGGCGGAACCGTCTGCGGTGCTGCACCGCATGGTCCGAGACGCCGAAGTCCCGGTCGCCAGTTCCGCCGTGCGCAGCGGCATCATGACGTTCCTAGCCAACCAGCCTGACTTCAACATCCGTACCACCTCGATCTACAAAGCGCTGCGTAACAGCGG
>CAYWPR010000232.1:0-4018 GCA_964460115.1 uncultured Myxococcales bacterium | reverse complement strand
GCTGGATAGAGCATCGGCCTACGAAGCCGAGGGTCGGAGGTTCGAATCCTTCTTGCCGCGCTGGATAGATTCGTGATTCGCGGGTATCACGTTGCACAGTGAAGAAGATCTTCGAGGAATGCGACTCGCGCTGGCAGAAGCTGCACAGGCCGGCATGCAGGGAGAGGTGCCGGTTGGTGCGGTGCTCATGCTTGGCGGAGTTGTATTGGCTGCCGCTGGAAATCGTCGCGAGACAACTCGTGATCCGACTGCGCATGCCGAAATCGTAGTACTGCGCCAGGCTGCTCATCGCGATAGTTGCAACAGTGGCAGTTGGCGGCTTAGTGACGCTACTTTGTATGTCACGCAAGAGCCCTGCTCTATGTGCGCAGGCGCCCTGGTCAATGCGCGTATCCGACGCTTGGTCTACGGGTGCTATAACCCCAAAGCCGGAGCGGTACGCACGTTGTTTCGCATCGTCGAAGACTTGCGACTGAATCATCGCGTACAGGTTTGCGAAGGTGTACTGGCAGATGATTGCGCTGCGCTACTGCGGCGCTTTTTTGAAGCTCGGCGCGCGCCACATTAGACCTCTGGAGAGATGGCAGAGCTGGTCGAATGCGCCTGATTCGAAATCAGGTGTACCCGCAAGGGTACCGGGGGTTCGAATCCCTCTCTCTCCGCAAAACCCCATCGCTGAGAAAATTTTCCAAAGCGCCGATTTTCCAAAACCGCCACGATCCAAAAAATCGCGGCCCGAAATATCCAAACCGCCACGATCCAAAAAAATCACGCGAGAAACATCGGCTATCGCCGATGGGCAGCAAGCTCGGAAAGCACCGCGCGGCGCCTAGGGATGTGAGGCTCATCCGGCTTTGCCGGATGAGGGGGAACGGGCCATGTAAATGCCCCCCTTAATGGAGAGATGACCGAGTGGCCGAAGGTGCACGACTGGAAATCGTGTGTGCTGAAAGGCACCGCGGGTTCGAATCCCGCTCTCTCCGCCAAGAATTTCTGGTAGAATAGTTATGGCTGCGGGCGACGGAAAGTTGATGAACTCCGCCAGGCCGGGAACGGAGCAACGGTAGTCGATAGACCGGGTGCCCGCAGCCACCTTTTTCATAGCGCGTATTCTTCGCGTGCTTTCTTTCTTGCCTTGCGTCGCTCTCCGATGTTTGGATGCCCGCCATGTCCTATCTGGTCCTGGCACGCAAATACCGGCCTCAGACTTTCGAAGAGGTAATTGGTCAGGAGCACGTAACGCGTACCCTGCAAAACGCCATTGTGCGGGGACGCATACATCATGCATTTCTGTTCTGCGGAGGTCGTGGCACCGGCAAAACCACGACCGCGCGCATACTCGCCAAGGCCTTGTCTTGCGAGAAGGCGCCGACTGCCGAGCCCTGCAATCAATGTCAGGCTTGTATCGAGATCACTCAGGGTTCTTCCGTAGACGTCCAGGAGATCGACGCCGCCTCGCAAAACCGCGTGGAAGACATTCGCGATCTGCGCGAGGCCATTCGCTATGCTCCGGTACGCGGCAAAAAGAAGCTGTACATCCTGGATGAAGTGCACATGCTCTCGACAAGTGCCTTCAACGCCCTGCTAAAAACCCTGGAAGAGCCGCCGCCGCACGCTGTCTTCGTATTTGCCACGACCGATCCGCACAAACTGCCGCAGACCATTTTGTCTCGCGTGCAGCGCTATGATTTCAAGCTGGTTTCGACAAGCAGACTGGTCGAACACCTGGTCGATGTGCTGCGCCGTGAGAACATCGCCTACGAACCGGGCGCACTTTACATGATTGCCCGCGAGGGTGGGGGATCGGTACGGGACTCGCTGTCACTGCTCGATCAGGTGCTGGCGTCCGCCGATGGGCAGGTCACAGAAGCGCTGGCCGCTTCCGTGCTGGGCGTTGCCGATCGCAGCCTGATTTTATCGCTGGGGCAGGCCGTGGTCGATCGCCATCCTGCGGCAGTGCTTTCTATCGTGGACGATGCCTATCAGCGGAGTTTTGATCTGCCGCAGCTGGCGCGCACTTTGCTGGGGCATTTTCGCGACCTGGTTGTTGTGTCGCTGGTTCAAGATCCGCAGCCGCTTTTGGATGTACCGCTTTCCGAACTGCCCGAGCTTGAAAAACAAGCCAAGCAAGCGATCGGGCGCGCCGAACTGCTTTTTGATCGCATGGTGCGCGTCGCGGAAGAAACCGCTCGGGCGGCGCTGCCGCGCTACATTTTAGAGGTTGGGCTGGTTGAGCTGTGCGCCGTGGAGGCGCTGCAACCGCTGGGCGAGCTCGTTGAGCGTCTGGAACACATCGAAGATCGTTTGGCCGGGCGGGCCCCGCGCGGCGGAGGCACGCCGTCCGCGCCAAGTGGTGGCAGCGAGCGTACCGCTGCACCTGCAGTGCGCCCGCGGACCGCTTTGCCCGAACGCAAGCTACAAGCAGCGGCGTCAAATCCTACCCCTGCGCCCGTGGCGGCTTCCGGGTCTGCCCCCGAGCCTGCGCCTATCTCAGAGCCTGCGCCTGCGCCTGCGTTAGTGTCTGCGCCCGTTCCTGCGTTCGCGCCAGTGCCTGCAGCCACACCCACGCCTGCGTCTGCTGCAACAGGGATGGGCAGGTCTTTCGATGGAAAGCCTGTGTCGCCCTTTGGCAAAGTGGCGCAGCCGGCGACCCCCGTTCAGGATCTGTCCAGCGAGATTCAACGAATCGCCGCGCAGCATGAACCGGCCGTGGCCGCGCAAGAGCAAGAAGAAGCGCGTCGCCGCCAAGAAGCCGTGGACCATCGGTCGGTGAAACTTTTACGCGAAGTCTTCGGTGAGGTATCCTTGCAGGAACCGGAGTTAGAAAATGTCTGATCCGTCCAATCCTTCTGATCCGTTTGGCAGTTTTCCCGGAATGCCGGATTTAAATGCGATCATGCAGCAGGCGCAGCGCATGCGTGAGGAGCTTCTGCGTTCGCACGACAACTTGGCCCGCAAAACGGTCGAGGCCAGTGCCGGCGGCGGTATGGTGACTGCGGTGGTTTCGGGAACGCGCGAACTTTGCGGCTTGCGCATCGATCCCCAAGTCATCGATCCCAAAGATCCGCAAATGCTGCAGGATCTCATCGTCGCCGCCGTCAACCAGGGCTTGCAGAAAGCGCGCAGCCTGGAAGAGGACGAGATGCGACGCAAAGCAATGGACATGGGGATTCCGTCAGGTATGTTGTAGCCCCTCGGTTTGGCGACTTCAGATCCAATTCAGCGCTTAATTCGCGAATTTTCGCGGCTTCCGGGCATCGGCCAGAAGACCGCGACGCGCTTGGCTTTTTTTGTGCTGCGGTCGCCGCCGCAGCAAGCTCGCGAGCTGGCCCAGGCCCTCATCGAAATCAAAGACAAGATTCGTCTTTGCTCGATATGTATGAATCTGACCGAGGCTGATCCTTGCGAGCTGTGCAAGGATGCGGGACGCGATTCGCGCTTGATATGCGTCGTCGCACAGCCTCCGGATCTTTTGGCCATCGAACGAACCAGCAGTTTTCGCGGGCGGTATCACGTACTACACGGCGTGCTGTCGCCGCTTGATGGAATCGGTCCCGATGATTTGCGGCTGCGCGAGCTTTTGTCACGCCTGCAAGGTCCGACCTCAGAATCGGTTCAAGAGGTCATTGTTGCGACCAGCCCCAACGTCGAAGGCGAAGCAACAGCAATGTATGTGGCCCGGATGTTAAAACCGCTGGGTGTGCGGGTGACCCGTATCGCATCGGGCTTGCCGATAGGCGGCGATCTAGAGTATGCCGACGGAGTGACCATTGCCCGGGCCCTGGAGGTCCGGCGGGATATGTAATGCTTGCAACTAACAGAAGATCCTGATAAAAGGAATGTATTACCCTTTCGGCTTCGCCTGTCCACGTCGCACAGCCTTTCCCTGTTTCATACGTGTTACAACGTGTTGAATGTGTGGAGTGTTGCGTAGCACGTCCGGGTCTTTCTGAGATCAATTAGGAGAATCGGTCGCCATGGAAATGAGCAGCCCGGCCGCGCAAGTCCCCTATGAACT
>CAYWPR010000231.1:0-4177 GCA_964460115.1 uncultured Myxococcales bacterium | reverse complement strand
AGCGGCGCAGGGCGACCCCGGCTTCCAGGCCGTCAAGGGGCGAGTGGCCAGTGCCGCCAAGACCTCGTCGGCACACGGACCGGCGAAGGGCAAGGCGGACGAGGCGGGGGCAGCAGCGGTTCCACCGGGCAACGAGGTCGAGTCGCAAGCGCAGGGCCGCCAGGTCGGCGAGATGGCGGCCGAGCAACAACAGCCGTTTAACCGCGCCGGTTTCCTCGCCGCGCTGCGCGACCGAATCGCCCAAACCGCACCCAAGAATCTCGAGGAGGCCAACGACTTCAAGAACAACAACAATCTGGCCGCGGTGAAGGAAGGTGTCACCGATAAGGTTCGGGAAGGCAAGGAGCAGGCGGAAGGGAACCTGAAGAAGAAGGCGCAGGAGCCGCCGAGCACCGCTGGCATTACGCCGAAACCGGTGACGCCGCTCAAGCTGGAGGGCCCCGGGAGCGGCCCGCCCAAGGTGGGTGCGGCTCAAGCCATGCCCAAACCGAAGCCGGAGAGCGATGTCACGCTGAAGCCACAGAGCCAGAAGATCGACGAGAAAATGGCCGAGGCGGACCTGACGGAACCGCAGCTACAAAAATCGAACGAATCCAAGTTCCAGGCCGTCATTACCAGCAAGAAGGCGGCGCAGGCGGATGCCGAGGCGCGGCCACCGGCCTACCGGCAACAGGAGCAGGGAGTCCTTGCGGGTGCACAGGGACAGGCCGAGGGGATGTCGCAGGGCAAGCTGCAGGAGATGCACGGCCATCGCGGGCAGTTGCTGAGTCAGGTGCTGGGCAAGCAGGAGGGCGCCAAGCAGACTGATGAGAATGCACGCGCCGAGGTGGCAGCGCATATCCAGCAAATCTACCAGAGCTGCAAGCAGAAGCTAGAGGCGCGCCTGGCACGGCTCGATGGGGAGGTCAACGCCGCATTCGACCAGGGGACAGCGACTGCCAAGACGCAGTTCGAGAGCTATGTCGGCCAGCGCATGGACGCCTACAAAGAGGAGCGTTACAGCGGCCTCATTGGCAAGGGACGGTGGGTCAAGGACAAGCTCTTCGGCATGCCAAGCGAAGTGAATGCGTTCTATTCCCAAGGGCGCAATCAGTACCTGGCAGCGATGGAGGCGACGATCGAAAAAGTTGCGACGATCGTCGAGACGGGCCTGCGTGAGGCGCAGACCGAACTCGCGCGGGGCAAAAAGGAAGTCCAGCAGTACGTGAGCAGCCTGCCGGCGAACTTGCAGAAGGTGGGGCAGCAGGCGGCGCAGGAGATTCAAGCGCAGTTTAGCCAGCTCGAGCAGAGCATTTCCGACAAGGAAGGGGAGCTCATCGACTCGCTGGCGCAGAAGTATAACGACAGCCTACAGCAGATCGATCAGCGTATTCAGGAGATGAAAGCGGCGAATCGCGGCCTTGTCGATAAGGCGCTCGACGCCATCAAGGGTGTTTACGAGACGATCAAGCAGCTCAAGGACCTCCTGCTCGGAGTCCTATCGCGGGCCGCTGGGGTCATTGGGAAGATCCTCAAGGATCCGATCGGGTTTGTGGGGAATCTGGTCGCGGGGGCGAAGGCTGGCTTCCAGGGCTTCGTGAGCCGCATCGGCGAACACCTGCAAAAGGGACTGCTCGGCTGGCTGACCGGAGCGCTCGGCGAGGCCGGAATGCAGATGCCGGCGAGCTTCGACCTCAAGGGAATCCTGGGGCTGGTCATGCAGGTGATGGGAGTCACCTACCAGGCGATTCGCACACGCGCCGTAAAGATGTTCGGCGAGAAGGCCGTGCAGGCGCTCGAAAAGGGAAGCGAGATATTCAAGCTGCTGATAAGCGGCGGCCCGATGGCGGTCTGGGAACACATCAAGGACAAGCTCGGGGATCTCAAGGAACAGATCATCGGCCAGATCCAGAACTTTATCATCAACAAGGTCATCCAGGCAGGTGTGACCTGGGTGCTAAGCCTGCTCAACCCGGCGTCGGCGTTCATAAGGGCCTGCAAGGCGATCTACGACATCGTCATGTTCTTCATCGAGCGGGCCGCGCAGATCGTCGAGCTCGTCAACGCCGTCCTCGATTCGATCGAATCGGTTGCCAGCGGCGCGGTGGGTGCGATGGCCGCCAAGATCGAGGCCGCGTTGGCCAAGGCGATTCCGGTGGTCATCAGCTTCCTGGCGAGCGTGTTGGGACTGGGTGGGATCAGCACCAAGATCCGGTCGATCATTCAGAAGGTGCAGGCACCGATTCAGAAGGGGATCGACTGGGTCCTGAAGAAGGCCTACGACCTGGTCAAGAAGGCGGGGGGGTTCTTAAAGGGGGCTTTTTCAGGGAAGGATAAGGACAAGGATAAGAAAGTCAGCGAGAAGGAGCAGCAAGGAGCCAACAAAAAAGATGATAAGCCGGGTGATGGACAGCAGACCGGGAAGGAGGCTGAACAGGCAAAAGAAAAGCCGGTTGTCGAAGTGCCCTTCGATATGGCCGGTGCCAGCCATGAGTTGACCTTCAAGCCACAAGCGGGTGGTGGCGTAGAGGTACTTATGGCCTCAAGTCAGCAGCTGCCCTTGTCGAAGAAGTTCCAGGCTGCGCATACCGCACTAGACAACTTCAGGCACTATGCGACGTCGATCAAGGAACCTACCGTCAAGGCTCATTTTCAGACCCAGCTGTTGCCTAAAATTAAGGAGGTCCAATCGTCGATGGTATCCACGTTCAAGGACCTTTATAAGGGATGTTTTCCTGGAAAGGACAAGTCCCCCACGCTTACAGAAGAGGCGGCCAAGAAACAGGTCGACGTGCTGATCAAGCAAGCAGAGAAGCTTCTGGCTGAACTCCGAAGATGGGGCGCGGAAACCGGCATTACTGACCTAAGTGCCGAAGCTGTGGACGCGACGCTGCGCGAAAAGGGTGACCAGATCTGGCGCGACGAGTGGCAGCGCACAAAAGCGGAAGTGACGGCCACCATCAACGGGTTCATGTATAAAGGCCAGAAAGTCCAGTATAAAGGCAGCGTAATGGACGGATGGCGTGGTCCACACAAAGGGAAGACTCACTTCGATGCAACTGACTTCGACGTCGACCTCTACGTCGTCCATCCCGAGGAGTATGACAAAGCCCTCAAGGCAGGTGCCAAGGAAGTTTACGGAAAGATTTTTCCCACGCACCTTACACGCGAGCTGTCTACCCTCTCCGAGAAGATTGTTGATGCACTCAAGAGTAGGTTTCCGCAGGTAGAACGCATTGGCAGTTCTAGCGTGGCACTCCGCAAATTCTGACCTTCCTACGTTCTGAGAGGAGCGTTGATGCGACCGACCAGCCTTAGCTTTTCCATCCGCACCGATAAGAACATCGGCTTTGACGAGATGCGCACTCGAATCGAAGCGGCGCTCTCAATCACGCTGCACGAAGGTGATTATCACAACATACCTGTCCACCAAGGCAAAACGCTCGGCATGACCATCTTATTCCTCACTGGTCTTGGGATTGGACGAATGCCGAACTTCCAGCTCATCGGGCTGGTCGATGACTCTCGTTTCACCAAAGCCGCTATCGTCGACGGTCCTATGAGCCCAATCGACATCAATCAGGCAGTCATCGACCTACTAGCACTATCTGGTGCTGGAACTTGGCGAGTTCCCTCTAGCGCGGAGCGTGATGCCGAGGCGCAGCACGCAGCGGAAGAGGAGCGGTCATTCGAGAGCACGGAAAACGGGCCGGACTTTCGTGAAGATGATGAGGGTGACCAACCTTTGTAGAAAATTTTGAGCATCCCATCGGATCAACTAATTTCTTTTTCCCGTCGAGAAACTTTAATCGAGCGGGCGTTAGAAAGCCTTTTTGGCATGTGGGCAGGGACACAGGAGTCTGTGGGGTGGTTCCTGCCCACGCTGGTCGTGCGGGCTCATCGCACGCTTAGAGAGTGGTTGCGTTGGGACTTGGCAAGTACCCATTCTCTCTCGGTCAGGCAGCAGGGATGCGGCTCGTGGACCGAGGCGAAGTCTCCTGTGTGAATAACGCAGAGCACGGTAGTTGGGACTGTTAATGCAGAATCTGTCGTTGCGCTGCCGCGATATCTGTGCGCCACGAGTTTGTAGAAAGTAGGCCGATCACACCCCGGCCAGGAGTGAGGGGTGATAGAGGGGGCCGATGATCTGCCAACACCATCCCATCAGTTGGTTGTGTGTTGGCGCTGGCGGTGCGAG
>CAYWPR010000230.1:0-4250 GCA_964460115.1 uncultured Myxococcales bacterium | reverse complement strand
TCCGCCTACAATCGAACTGAGGATCCAAGCGCCCCCCAGAATGCCCCCCCCCGATCGCGCTTAATTCCCAATAGCGCCGCTGGGTCACGATGTAGTTTTGCGGCGGCGGCGGTGGCGGCGCCAACACCGGGGGCGGCACCGGATTTGTCGCCAAGGGAGCAGGCACCGGTTCGCTGACCGCGTTTGCGGAAGCCGCGGCTTCCGCTGCGGAATTCTCTTGCTTGCGCGGCCTTTTGCGTGCATCGGCCGTAGACGCGGCCAAAGCGATCCCGCAAGCGGCACTGGCAAATAGGAAATGTCGGCAGGTGCATTGCATGGTTCAGGCACCTCCTGCCTGCAGGCGCGGCCCCTCGGCACGCAGCAGACGTCGATAGTGCAGCATGAATACGCTGACCAAAAGGCACAGCCCGATGGAAATGTACTGTGCAGAACTCCAGCCGTGGTACATACCTCGACTGAAATCATCGCGCAGAAATTCGATCAGAAAGCGCCCGATTCCATACAGCCCTACCCACAGCGCGAATGGCCATCCCGACCGCACCCCACGAAAATAAAGGATGCCAGCGGTAAGGGAAGCCAAAAGCGCCACTCCCCCTTCGTAAATTTGCGTGGGATGCGTTGGCAGGCTGGGCGCGCCTAGGGGCACGAAGCCGCGCGCCGATGTAGGCAAAGAGCAAAGTGCGCGTTTCTTGAGATAGGTTTTCTTTTTCTCGTGCCGCGAGCCGCAGGACCAGCCAGCAGGCACACAGCGCGGACAGCCCGACCAGCACAAAATAGCTAGGGGCCAGCCAGCCGGGCAATCCGTGGCGGCCAAGCCAGCCGACGATAAGCGGCCTCACGAAAGAGACTCCGGCGCTGACTCTTGTCGGCGCCAACGCCGACCGTTTTCACGTTCGCTTTTTAAAAGAAAGCCCAGCGGCAAAAGCAACCATAAGAGTGCGCCATTGCCCAGCAGCGGATTTGGCGCCGGCGCGGCAATGGTGCAAGCACGGCAGCAACTTTTGTCCGAAGAATCGCAATCTGAAGAGTGACAGGAATTGTTGTTGTTGTTGCAATCGGTGCTGTTGTTACAATCGCTCGTACTACAATCGCTGCTTTTGCAACTGCTGCTGCTGCACAAGTCGCTGCTGCTGGCCTGATTCGGACTGTGTGGGCCCGCCTCAGTAATGTCGCCTTCTGCCGCCGCGGCGCCCGCGCCAGCGCTTGTATCAAGTCCGGAACCGCCGCTTACAAGATAGCCATAAAGTCCGCCCTGGTTGGCGTTGGCCGTCGGACTGGTTTCGAAATTCCCTGCATTGCCAGCGGAACCACAGCCGCTGCTATTCTCATCCATGGCCACAAGCCAAGCGGCGTTCACATACACCGTATCGGCGCTGGCCAGGGCGGCTATCGGCCACGCCACCACCCGCTGCACAGATTGCGCGCCGGAGCTGGCAAGCAGTTGTTCAATCGCCGCACCAGCCGGTCCGGCCAGCGCCCGCTGTTCGAAAAGCGTCGTCTCAGCGCTGAAATCGCCGCCAAGCGGTGGCAATGGATTTTGAGGCTGGGCCAAAATGGAGGCGCTAAAAGACACTGCTTGCGCGCCGGCACTTGTGACAAGCCAGGATCCGGTCAAAAGCGCATCGCGTCCCTGAGCAAAGCGCACCGCATCCATCGCCGCCACTTGCTGAAGAAAAGGCTTATCCGCGTGGCCGTTTAGAAGGGTATCCGCATCGTATAGCAAACGGCTTGTGGCAAAGCGTTCGCGCAGATGCTGCCTGGCTTTGCTGCTTAGGTGAGCAATCACCCCCGGCTCGGCCAAAAGGGCATCGCGCAAGGGCATGTCTTCCAAGGGCGGCTCGGCATCTCCTCCGCAGTTTTCTAGGGCAAAGAGCGCAAAGACTAGTAACATCTCAAAGCGATTTCGCCGCATAGACATCCTAGACTCCGCACCGGCTTCGAAGTCTTTCAAAGCCTGCTATGGTGAACGTTCACCGTCGGAGCGCAAAAGCGCGCGGACTTCCTTTAACAATCGAATTCCAAACTCCGGCTGCACCATTTTGACATAGGATGCGTATCCGAGCAGATACGCACGAAAGTCTTTTTTTCCTCGCGCATGCGCGACAAGTCCGTCTTTTCGGCAGTTGTGCAGCAAAGCGCGGAAGTTGTGCCGAGATCTGCGCGGAACGTGCAGCCCGTCATTTAAGACCACTCCGGTCACTCGCAATTGATTGCTTTTGCGCAAGACTTTCTGCTTGGCGGTATTTTCGACAAATCCTTCTTGCTGGCAGATTTGGGAAATCCACCACTTGATTCTACCGATTCCTTTTTGCGGAACCTCCGTGAAGGAAAAGCACAGGTCATCGGCGTAGCGGGTATAGACGGCTCCCACTCGTTTGGCCAGCCCGCATAACCGCGCATCTAGGCGCCGGCACAGCAAATTGGCCAGCGCCGGAGAAGTCGGCGCCCCTTGCGGAAGCACCCCCGGCCAAAGTACCGTGCCATCCGCCAACTTCGCACGGTGGGTGACAAGTCCAGCCAGCGCCGCGGCAACTTCAGCACCATAACCGATGCGCAAAAACAGTCCTTTTACCCGCCGATAGTGAATGGTCGGAAAAAAGTCGCGCAAATCCATTTTCAGAATCAGATGTGCGCCCTTATGCAATTGCGCGTTGCTTAAAATCGAGCGCCCCCGCACAAAACCATGGCAGGCGGAATGGGTCGGCAGCTTGCTAAGGATCTCGTCCAGAATGCGCCGCTGCAGACGTTTTAGGGACATGCGCGGGGCGGTAATTTGGCGCGGCTCGCCACTGGCTTTGGGAATTTCAAACTGAATATAAGGGGAACCCGTGCCAACGCCCGGACGCAAAAAGCGGCGCAGCGCCCGAGGTCCATCTAGATGCAGCCAGCGCGAAAGTTCGACGACATTGTGCAAAGCGGGCAATGCGTACTTATCAAGCAGCGTCTTGCGCGTCGCGGCGGCGGTCTTTGCCGATCGGTTTTGTCGGGCCGCATAACTGGCAAATAAACCATAGCTCCAGCCCGTCGGATTAAATCCCCCCAAAGCGGATGAGCTTGGCTTTTGCGGAGATTTAAAGCGGTTATCGGGAAGCGCGACTTCATCAAGATGCAAGGCCCGCGCAGCATGCAGGGCGCGGGCGCGCACTCCGTTGTCGACGTCTTTGCACAGCGGACGCAGAAGCTCGGCCGCGCGCGTACGTGTACAGACCAGGCGCACTCCGGTTGCCGCTTGTCGCCGTTCCCGCGGATCCGGACTGCGTGCAAGTACGACCAGGGAAGGCAGCATGGCAGTACAGACCCAGTGTCGGGCCACTTCGTACTCGGCCAGATGCCTATAGGTATGCAGCAGCTTTACAATCTCGGCGAAATTCTGCGCCGGGTTTTTCAGCAGCGGTTGTAGCTTCAAAAGCAGTAAGGCCGAGCTCACGCGCCCTCCGAGCAAAAGTCCGAAGACTCCCAAGACCCTTGCTACTTGCGTTCAGCAGTGGGCGAGCCGAGAAAAGCGGCAAGCGGCGGCTCGCACCACGGCATTGTTCAGGGAAGATCCAAGTCGGCCACGACGTTCCATCGCAGCATGGAAGCTAGCTGCGCACAAGTCTTGGGAGCCTTCGGCGAACTATATGTTGTCAGACCGTTTCGGCCAAGACAAGCACGAAGCATCGCCATCTGCCCGCCACTGGCGCTCGAGAGGGAATTCCGATTCACAAGGCGCGGCCGCATCCGGCGCGTTTGCCGCAAGCTTTAGCGCCGCCAGAACTTCAGGAGCCCCCTCGTGCCCCTTGCGCAAAAGGGCCCCAAAGCGATGATTCTCATCGCGAACGGCCGCGCCATGGCGGCGCAGACGGACCACTGCTTCAGGTGCCAAAGGCTCGTCCAGCACCGACAGCACTTGCAGATTTTCGGCCAATTCGCGGTTGCTGCGCGGCGCACTTAAGCTAGCGGCAACCGCCGATTGTGCCAGAGAATAGCGATAGCATTCGCCAGCCGTTGGAATCGCAAGATCCGCATGCAAAGACGACGCCGACGCACCGCCCTGCCCTTTTTGAAAATCCTTGCCTACGGGCCGCAGCAAGCGTCCGTAGCATAGCGCATTGAAGCTGATGACGCCGACGCCGCGCGTGCTGCACAAAGGCAGAAGCCGCGTCTCGGCACCTACGTGCGCGGCGTTATGTCGCAGCATCAGCACATCCCAAAAACTTTTGCCCGCGCCGCCAAAGTCCGCATCCATCATCACCGCATGCTCGGCCAGA
>CAYWPR010000229.1:0-4306 GCA_964460115.1 uncultured Myxococcales bacterium | reverse complement strand
ACATCGCACCCGTCGCTCAACTCCTCGCGGAAAGGGAGATGTGATCAATGATTAGAGTCCAGGCGATTGCTCGCGGTCTGCAGGGTGACTTTGGACAACCAGGGGAAAAAGACGGCTGGCATCGACGGCGTCAAGTCCCTGACTCCGCAACAGCGGCTGCATCTCGCCGCTCCTGGCCAATATCGCACTACATGATCTCGAAACCGACGTAGTCAATCATTTCTGTCCATCAAGGCAGGGTCTCAATCCTGCCATCATGGTCCGTTATGCAGATGACTTCGTGGTCTTCCATCGTCACCGTAAAGTGATCGAACAAGGCCAGCGGTTCATCCTTGTGCAGGAGAAAAACGGCTCAGCTCAGAGCTCCAAGAAGTTCCACTGTCGCGTCGCAACGACCATCTCGATAAAAGCTTTGAGGTTCGCTGAGGGCAAGCGCGACGCCGGGGAGACTAGCTGGATGGGCAGTGGCGGTGGCTCGAACTTTGACAAAACCACCTGCAGCTTGCCTTTTTTGACGGCCTCCACAACCTGATAGGCGAGCACCATCGTCAGCCCTCCGCCGCGTTCCGCGTGTCCGATGGCAGCGTCGGCGCTGTTGGTGATAAAGGACGGCTTTATCGGCAAGCGCTCTTCCTTGCCGTCGCGAAATAAGCGCCACTCAAGCGGTAAGCTGAGCGCGCTGAACTGGATGAGCGCGTGCGCATGCAGGTCTTGCGGCGAGCGCAGCCGACTGCGCTTCGCCAAGTACTTCGGACTGCCGACTACGACGCGACGCGTCTTTCCTACAACTCGCGCACGCAGGCTTGAGTCGTCGAGCGCGCCGATGCGCACCGCTACGTCGAACCCTTCCTCGATTAGGTTGGTCACGCGATCGGTTAAGGTCAGCTCTCCTATCACTGCTGGAAACTTCGCCAAGAAGTCGCACATAAGCGGCGCCACTTCGCGCCGTCCGAACAGATTCGGTGCAGTGACTAAGAAACGGCCCGTAGGCTCGGTGCGCTCGGCGCGTGCGGTCGCATCGGCCTCGGCGACGGCGGCCAGGATGCGTCGTGCGCTGTCGAGATATCGCACACCGGTATCAGTCAGCGCGACCGAGCGCGTGGTGCGCTGGAGCAGGCGAATTCCGAGCCGCTCCTCGAGCGCAGCGATAAGGCGGGTCACGGCCGAGGTAGAGAGGCCGAGGTGGCGCGCAGCAATGGCAAAGCCGCGCTGCTCAGCGACGGTGACGAAGACTGACATGGCTTCGAGTTGGTTCATTGAATTGTTTCAATAATCGCAACAGTGTTTTGAAATTTCCAGTCATTGTTGCAAAAGCAAAAGAGGCGCAGATTGGTCTTTACGAGGCGCGAAAACGCCATCGAGAAAGAAGGTGGTGGCCATGAGCGAGTCGCTGCAATTCGCAAGTGATGTTGCGTTTACACCCGCGGTCAAACAGATTCAGGCGCGCAAGGGTTCACGCAAGGCCTACGCTCGCATGGAGCAGGAACACGGCTGGCGGACGAGTATCGAACCGGAGCTCGCACAGTTCATCGCGCAGCAGCGCAGCTTCTTTCTGGGCACGGCGAGCGCCAGCGGACAGCCGTACATCCAGCACCGCGGCGGGCCAGCCGGCTTCCTGCGGGTGCTTGATGAACATACGCTCGCCTTTGCCGATTTTCGCGGCAACAAGCAGTACATCAGCCAGGGCAACCTGATTGAAAACTCGAAAGTGCACCTCTTCCTCATCGATTATGCGAACCGCATTCGCATCAAGATCTGGGGCACGGCGAACGTCATCGAAGACGATTCGAAGCTCATCGAGTCGCTGCTCGTCAAGGGGTACGACGCAAAACCCGAGCAGGCGATCGTCATTGAAGTGACGGCCTGGGACCGCAACTGCCCACAGCACATTCCGCAGCTTTTCCAAGCGGAGGATATCGAGGCGGCGCTGATCAATCGCGACGAGAAGATTGCAGAGCTAAAACAAGAGCTGCAGGAGCTTAAAGCGCGGATTAAGCGCTAAGCCAGCAACGCGCGAAATCATCCTGGCACAGGTCGCCAGATTCGAAAATATTACACGAGAAAGAAGACCCAAGCTGAAGTCCAATCACTCCGCTCCCGTCGTGCTCCATAAGACAATCACCGTCGATGGATTGTCGATATTTTACCGCGAGGCGGGCGATCCCAGTGCGCCCAAAGTCGTCCTTTTGCATGGCTTCCCGGCCTCATCGCATCAGTACCGCAACCTCATTCCTGCGCTTGCGACGCGCTTCCATGTGATCGCGCCGGACTATCCGGGCTTCGGCAACTCAGACATTCCCGATCCGAAGGATTTTACGTATAGCTTCGACAAGGTCTCCGAGATCATCGAAGCCTTTTTGCAGAGGGTCGGGTTTACGCGCTTCGGACTTTACGTGCAGGACTATGGTGGGCCGGTCGGTTTTCGCATCGTCGGGCGCAGGACTGAGTGGCTTGAGTGGTTGATCATTCAGAACACCAACGCCTACGAGGTCGGCTTCACTGCGGTCTGGGATGGCCTGCGAAACGCCTACTGGAAGCAGAAAAGCCCCGAGACTGAGAAGCCGCTCGAAGGATTTCTGCAGCTCGAAACGGTGAAGGCGGTCTATACACACGGGCATCCGAACCCCGAGCTTATCAGTCCGGACAACTGGAACATGGATGTCCACTATCTGGACCGACCAAACGCGCGGCGCATTCAGCTCGATTTCTTCTATGACTACCGTAAAAACGTTGAGCTCTATCCCAAGTGGCAGGCGTTTTTCAAGCAGCAGCAGCCAAAGACGATCATCTTTTGGGGGCAGGACGACATCTTCTTCACGCGCGAAGGCGGCGAATCCTACTTAAAAGATCTTCCAAATGCGGAAATGCACCGGCTAAACTCCGGCCACTTCGCGATTGAAGACTGCCTCGACACGATCGCTAGCAACATCCTCCGTTTCTATGATGAGAGGGTCGCCGCGACAAAGATGGCCTAAGCGGGTGTCTAGAAAGCGTAGCGAGCAGGCCCAAGCGCGAGGACGACCGCGCGGAGCAGCCTAAAGGCCCAAGGTATTATTGCGCACGGACGGCCTCGTGATTGGGACGCGCAGTAACTTTCTAGACAAGCCAATCCTGCAAGATTCCGCTGATCCTTATAGCACGAATGCCCCCTATAAGGCCACCCTACCAAGGGCTATCGTAAACGATATCCGTTCGGCAGTGGATCCCCTGCGGACGCCGACCAGCCGTCTCTGCCATTCTCCAAGATCTGCCAGCCGGCAAGCAACGCGCTTTCGGCGCTCGGGTTGGTGATCAGGTTGGTTGGCTCTTGTAAGTACAAGGGTGACCGTTGCCGAGTTCGTAGTACTGGCGTCCCCCGCGATCGCAACATCACCCCCAAGAAGGATGCAGCTTGAACCATCGCCTGCATACCCAGGCTGGCAGGTACATGTGAATGAGCCTGGCGAGTTTGTACAGGTCGCATGTGCATCGCAGCCGGCCTTTTCGGGCGCGCACTCATCGATGTCTGTGCAGGTGCCGTTGTCCTTCGCAAAGCTGCTGTTGCAAATGCACTTCGCTGTGCCACCGGAGTCATCGCACGTCGCATTCTGGCCGCTTTACGAAGCGTTAAAAGGTGCATCAGCGGTTTTGTGCAGGCTGCGCTGGGGCAGGCTCTGCTGCAAGCTGCGAAACCCCTATCTATAAGCCATGTGCGCCATGAAGTGGCCGCCGCCCCCAGGCCGCTAGGATTCCTGGGCCAAAGATCCACGCATTGGGATCATCCAGGATGGCCATCGCGCGCTCTGCCTCAGTGGCCGTCAATTGGCCCTGGGTGTTTAGGCGCTCTAGAAACAGCTTGAAGCCGCTTTTCCAGGCCAGGTTTGGCGCCGAGCCGGCATTGGCATAGGGAGCCTCGAGATCGGCGCCAACTTCGACCAATCCAAGCCGCTGTAATGCCGCCGGCACGCCCCGCGCCCACTCGAGCCCCATGCCGCTGGACCGGCTCATGGCGATGATCGATTCCCACATTCGCCGAATGTCGGAATTCTGATTCTGAAGCGCCGAAAATGGATCGCTTTCCTCGATCAGCAGGAAACCGCCGGGGCGTAGCGACGTCACAAGCGCCGCCAGAACTTGATCTCGACGGGCCAGATGCATGAGCAGCAAGCGCGTGTGCACCACATCAAAAGCCTCGGCGGGCGGAGGATCGGCCTCGATGTCCTGGCGGCGGACCTCCAGATTTGCCGCAGCCGCTTCCAACATGAACCGTGGATCGGTCGCGGTAGAGACGACCCTTAGCTTGATAGGGTCGGGTCGCCCCCCGCAC
>CAYWPR010000228.1:0-4335 GCA_964460115.1 uncultured Myxococcales bacterium | reverse complement strand
TCATCAGCGACAACGGACCGCAGTTTGCAGCCAAGGACTTCAAAGTCTTCATCCGTCTTTGCGGCATGACACACGTGCGGACGGCGCCCTACTATCCGCAGTCCAACGGCAAGATCGAGCGCTGGCACAAGAGCCTCAAGGCCGAGGCGATCCGTATCGCCCATCCAAGCGATGAGGCGGAGGCGCGACGACTCATCGCGCGCTACGTCGAGGAATACAACGAGCGGCGGCTGCACAGCGCAATCGGATACATCACGGTGTACTGGTTCAGCGCAAACCAGACCGGGAGGTTTGAAGGAAAGGGAGGCGCCAGGTTAGACACAGGCGTCCTCCAGAGGGCTTGATAAGGACTGTGGACAGAGCGAACCGAGCACGGCACGGCGTTGTGCTCGGAGAACTCGGGCCGCCTCGATGCGACGGTCACGCTCTGCCCAGATTTGTTCCTGCTTGCCTGCCATCCAGTCGTGCGGCGCAATATACCCAATCGCGCTGTGCAGGCGCACACCATTGTAGTAGTCCACGAAGTCGTCGACGACACGGATGGCTTCCTCAAACGTCTGCGGAGAAGCAGGGCGGAAGGCATCGTGTTTGAAGGTCCGGTGCCAGCGTTCCAGTTTCCCGTTGCTCTGCGGATAGTGAGGGCTCGTCCGGACATGGGTCATACCGCACTGACGGATGAAGTCCTTAAACTCCCCAGCGATGAACTGCGGCCCGTTGTCGCTGATGATGCGCGGGCGCGCCTGGGGGTACTTCTCACGGGCACGCT
Source organism: uncultured Myxococcales bacterium (assembly GCA_964460115.1). Classification (GTDB taxonomy): domain Bacteria; phylum Myxococcota_A; class Polyangia; order Palsa-1104; family JAEUJZ01; genus JAEUJZ01. The sequence goes on along the minus strand of CAYWPR010000228.1, from coordinate 3,569 downwards.
GTAGGATGCACTCCACATCTAGCTCCGTCATGCGCTGTCGTACTTCATGATGCACGATGGCACGGCTGGCCCCATCCAGAACCGAGCACAGGTAGTAAAAAGTTCCGCACAGATTCAGGTGGGCGATGTCTACATGCCAGTGCTGGTGCACGGCGACCGGCTGCAAAAAACCAGTTCCTTTTTTACTCTTGGGTTTGTTCCATCGGTCCAAAAGCCCGGCCGATGACAAGACGCGGTAAACCGAGGCTGGACTGCACGCGACCAAGTCCGCGTCGATCATCATAAACGTCAGGCGACGATAGCCATCCAGCGGGTGCCGGCTGTGGAAGTCCAGAATCGCTTGTTTCTCCTGAGGAAGTAGCCAGTGGTCGCGCGGAACCTTGGCATTGTGCTCGTTGGCTTTGCCATATCGCTCGAGCCAGTTATAGAACTTGTGACGCGAGATGCACAGCCAGCCGATAAGGCGCCGCAGGGACAGTTCGGTACGTTCGGACAGCGAGCGGAGCAAGTCGACCACCGCGTCGCGCGTATCGTCGTGGAATCCTTCAGATTCCACCCCAGTGTCCGAAAAGAGATCCCCAGCTTCTTTTTTTGCGTCGATAAGCTCCTCGGATAGCTCTGCGATGACGTGCTCTTTCTTGGCGAGCTTGGCCCGCAGTGCGGCAACTTCGGCTTCGAGTTGCTCTTCGCGGGAGGAGGGTTTGGGCTCGGCAAAAGCCAGAGCAGCATGGTCAAAGAGCTGCTGCTGCCATTTGTAGAAGACCGAGGGCTGAAGCTGATGCAGGTTGCAAAGCTCGCTGACGGGAACCTTGTCCTTGTGATGCGAGCGAAGCACGTCGGCTTTGTGAGAAGGGGCATGATGACGTTTTGCGGATTTGCTCATCTTGGGCAAAAAGCCGTTTCTTTAGCACGGTCAATGCCCGGTCAGGTTCCGGCTGAGGCAAAACACCGCCACGCTCAATCTCCTCTCGGGTGTGCCGCTCTCGCAAGTTGCGGCAACGCTCGGGCATGAGTCGCCGACCACCACGCTCCAGAGCTACGCCGCACCGGGTACCAGCGCGGCCATCAACCAGCGCCAAGCTCTGGCGGTTTTGGGGCCGGTCAAGACTTCGGGGCAGCCGTAATGACCCGCGAATCGTTGTTCAATCGTTGTTCACGCCCGTTTTTGGGCATAAAAAAATCCCGCCGGTTTTTCTGTCACCGACGGGGGTTTGAGTGGAGCTGAGGGGAGTCGAACCCCTGGCCTCTAGAGTGCGATTCATTGGCCCCCGTCGAGAAAAACCCGCGAATCATTGTTCACCGCGGCGAAGCGCTTGCAAGTCTCGACGGGAAAAGTGGAAACATCGTGGTCCGGGCAGTCAATTGGTGCCGCACTGTGGCACCTTTTGTGGCTTTTGAGAGGGAACGCTCGCGGACGGTAACGAGCTCAGGCAGGGCTGAGCCGGTCGGGAATGCCAGGTAGAACTGGCGCATCCGTTTAAGGCTGGAGGCGGTGAAGCCCTTGCCAAATTGGGCGCTCAGGCGACCGGCCAATTCTTCGATGAGCCGTTCGCCGTAGAGGGCTCGCTTTGCACCGAGCTGCTCAGCCTCAACGATTTCACGGCCGATGAACCAGTAGGCATGCACCATCGCCGTGTTGACAGTGCGAACAACCTGACCGCGAGCTTCTTCGATAATGGCGGCGACGCGCTCAAAGATTGCATGGTCACCCTTCCTTGCTGAAACTTGTTCCTGATTCATGGGTACCTACGCTCCTTTCCTGCCGCTGGAGCGATTTTTTAATGAGAACCGCTCTTTAAGTACAAGAAAGCCAGGCTCAGCGTCCGCACGATGGTGGGTACAATTTCTGCCACAGGCTGTGGCAGAAGCCCGCCGGAGCCAGTTCTCGCGCCGGCCGTGTGAGAATTTCATGGTCGACCAATATCAATTGAGTAGCGTGGCGTCCTTCGGTGGAAGCGGCGGAATGGGCTGCGGCGGACCATCAGCATACAGTGTGTCCTGCCAGCCGGAGATGGTGATACTTTCCTCCTCGCAGTCCGGGCACCACGCATACAAATAATCGTCTTCGGTCTTCGTGACAACGAGCAGCCCTTCACAGTCTTGGCGTCCTGGCCGCCGGCTGCACTCGACGAGGGTGAGTCGCGTTTCGCCCGGCTGCAGTGTCCCACCGTATTCAATGAGGCGCGCGATGCGCAGGACCCGTCGGCGCATCTGCGGCGCGGCAGGCTCATCGTTGTCATTGAGCCAGTGACGAATGTTTACCGAGAAGTGCATGGCAGATTTCTACCATGGCTTTCGGCCTGCAGAGTGGGCCTTTGAGCTTTTTTCTCGTCGGAAGCGAGCACAACTGTAAGCCTAGTGGCTAGGGCAGCGAGCAGTAGTACTCCTGAGCGTCTTTTCGTGTGGAAAATTCTTTCCAGCGAGCGCTGATTTCGTCGATGTTCCAAATAATGACGAGGTAGCAGCGCGGGCGGCCTTGCCAGAGGGCGAGCTCAAAGATGAGCCGTTCAGCCTTATCGCTGCTTCGCTGTTCAGCTCTCTTCATGGCGAGGGCACGGTAGAGCCGGGGACGGTCAAGGTGAAGGCGGGAAATCCAGCCGGCCATGAAGGCTTCGGCGGGGTCGGTGAGGGTGAAGAGGGTGGAGAGGTGGGCCGATGGTTGAGATGCAGCAGAAGATTCCACGATGGCCTCCGAGACAATTGTTGCGTTTGGCTGGCGAGCATAGAAAATGCTGGCGTTTCTGTCAATTGAAGTTATTTATGTTGTTTGCGGAAAGGCCAGCACTTCGGGTATGGCTTTATCCGACATGTCCCGCGTGAAGTTGACGGTGCTCATTGACCAAGACCTTGCCGAGCGTACCCGTAACACGGTTGCGTCGCTGCAAGGTCGTCCCTTGTTTTTGACCTTGGCGACAATGGCGGAGAATGCGCTCAGAGCGGAGAATGAACGGCTGGAGCGGGAGTTCAACGAGGGGGAGCCCTTTGGGCCGGTCGGGAAGGTGAAGACAGGGAGGCCAGTAGGACGGCGAACTGAGTAAGATGACTGTTGCAGTTGGAAGGAACCAGCCTTGCCCCTGTAATTCAGGGAAAAAATTCAAAGTCTGCTGTGGTGCTCAAAAAGAGCATCCTTCTCCAGCTTCACCGGTGGCAATAACTACCGGTGGGCAAGCTGGAGATGAACATCAAAGGCTGCGGATAGGGCGCGTTTTAGCTGCATATAAGGAACGGCCTAGCCAGTTGCTGCTTAATGAGCTGATGGGTTTAATGACTACTTATGAGCTTATTGACCAGTTATATCGAATTGTTGGTGAAACAAAGCCCATAATTGTTATTGAACATTTGGCTAAGCTCCTGTTTTCGGAGGACCGTTACCTCGAGGCGGCTTATTTCTGTCAAAAATGGTTTGAGGGAGAACCCGACCTAGAATCACTTCGTCTGTGGGGATTTATTGCAATTCATCGTAATGATTTAACCACCATAAATCGTGTCTGTACTGAGCTTTCACGGCTTCAGTGCTTTCAGATCTACAGAACGTCCGGATACCGACGGCCAGCCCGGATTCCGGACAC
>CAYWPR010000227.1:0-4406 GCA_964460115.1 uncultured Myxococcales bacterium | reverse complement strand
GTAGCCGGTAGCCGGTAGCCGGTAGCCGGTAGCCGGTAGATAGGTCGGCTTGCAAAGTTGCGCACGGCGCAACTTGCCAGCCATTTGCTATGCAGAAACAGACCTTAACAACGCGGCGGACGAAAGACAGAGGAGAGCGGAGGGTTCTCGTAGTACCAGACCGGCGCTAGGGCAGCAAGAACGCGCGGCAGTTCGATAAGAGCCAGCACAACGCGCGTGCTGGCTCCCGGCAGAATGGGACGGCCGGCGTGAGAGCAGTCGCACTTGGGGCAAAACGGCGGACATTCAAAATCCGCAGATTCGCCTTCGTCAGGGCAGCGCTCGGCGCAGTGCGGTGCGCGAGCGTCCGCCTCGAATAGATCACTAAGCGCATGGGTCACACCCATGATCTGCCCCAAACTCAACGTAACCAGCATGAACCCAAGCAGAACAAGAGCACGTTGCCCCATCTTTTGACAGAGCCTAGGAAACCCGCGCCAGGCTTGCCGGCTATTTGTCCGCTCGTGCTTCATCCCTAGTAAGGCTTTCTACCAGAGCTGTCGCTTTTGCGCCAACAAGAATGCAGCGCGAGCCGGACACAGCAAGGCAGCGTTTCATGCGCATAAAGTGGAGCGATTTCTGATTGCATCGGATTCCCTCTTTACCAGCGCAAGTGTAAGTTTAATCTCACCATTGAGGGAATACCCCAAATCCCATACGATCCAGGCTATGTACGAAGAAGACCCTCCGACGCTGCGGATGAGGAGCAATCCGCCGACGCAAGAAAATGATGCGCCGAGTCCATGTCGGGTTCCTTCTGTACGCGCTACAGTCATCGGGCCACAGGGCAGTCAGCAAGTTTTCACGATTAACAAGATGAGCGTCACGGTCGGGCGCTCGAAGGCGGCCGATATCTGTATCGACGATCGAACTGTCTCGATGTTTCATGTAGAACTGCGGCCGCAAAAGCATGGAGTCTGGATCCGCGATACCGAAAGCCTAAACGGAGTCTTCATCAACGGTATCCAAATAGACACGGCGACGGCCCCACCGGGAACAATTCTGGCGCTTGGAAGCACACGCTTGATGGTTCAGCCGGCAGAGGATTTCATCCTCTCGATGTCTCGGGCCAGCTCCTTTTGCGGATTAATCGGCGCCTCGTCTGAAATGCGTCAGGTGTATGCGGCGCTCGAGCGACTTGCGCCAATTGAGATGACGGTGCTCTTGCTTGGCGAAACCGGAACTGGAAAGGAACTTGCCGCACGAGCCTTATATACGGCGAGCCGGCGACATGGCAAAGCTTTCGTAGTTCTGGATGCCACGACCATTCCATCGACTCTTGCTGCAAGTACTCTTTTTGGACATGAGAAGGGCGCCTTTACCGGCGCCAACGAACAGCGGATTGGCGTATTTGAGGCAGCAAATGGCGGCGTCCTCTTCATTGATGAAGTAGGAGAGCTGCCGCTGGAATTGCAACCCCTGCTCCTGCGCGCGATTCAGCAGCGTGAAATCGTTCCGGTAGGAGGCACCAAACCGCGCAAGATTGATGTGCGAATCATCTGTGCCACCTGGCGCGATCTACGCGCGATGGTCAATAAGGGAACATTCCGCGGCGATCTATATCATCGCCTGGCGCAAGCCATGGTGCACATTCCTTCCCTGGAAGAACGCCGAGAAGACATCATGCCGCTCATCAATCATTTTTTATCAAATATCCCAGCCAATGAGCGAGCGGCGCGCTCGATTACGCAGGAAGCGCTACAGGCCCTTTGCTGTCGCCCTTATCCGGGAAACATTCGAGAACTGCGAAATACCATAGAGCTGCTTGCCAGAATCGCCAACGGACCCAGCATTACCATGGAAGATTTGGCGATCGAGCGAAGATTTGCCGCCGAACGCAGTGGCACCATTCCAACCGTCCGCTCTTACAGTGATGACTCACTGCCAGAACTGCCGCCGCTCGAATCTTTCAAAGAGGCCAAACGAACCTCTTTGGACGAATTTGAAAAGTCTTACTTGTTGCAGCTTTTGCAGCGCATCGGAAACAATCTGTCCAAAGCCTCTGCTTTGTCCGGTCTAGAGCGTCATACTTTGCGCGAACTATTGCGCAAGCATGGACTTTACCAAGCAAAAGGATGATCCGGATAGGATGGTTTCGACGAAGTGCTCTTGTCCCTTCCATTTCATCCATCGCCAATTGATGCGCAGCAAGTCACGGCAGGGCTGCACGTCATCCTTTGCCTTTCTTTGGGAATTTCCTTTTTATGGCTGCTTGGCAATATTCTGCGCGCTTCAGAAAAATCGAATGAACTGCCACCGGCGGGCCGCCGTCATATTGCCTTTGGCGTTTTTCTGTTTGTTTGCGGGCTTTTGCTGCTCAATCAGGTGCTGGTCAACGTCTACATCTTGCGACAGCATGCGGGCAGCGCCAGCTTTGTGAGCCGCTATCTGCCGCGCGGCTGGTTTGTTCTGGCCACGCACAGCACCGCCGTAAAGTGGACACACGCACATCTACCGAAGGCGCTGAATCGTTTTTTACCGTACACCATCCTGCGCGTACAAGCGGCGCTTGAGCTGCCTTTTGTCATCTCCGCATATCTGGCCATCGTCGAGCTGCTATCGCCAGCGCTGCGGCGATTCCTATGGCGCAGCGTACTTCTGCCAGCGGCTCTTTTGTCGTTCACGGCGACGTTTTGTCTGATCGAAATGGCGCTGTGGAATCCCTTTACGATATCGGACCTGCGTTGGCGCGTTTCGGCCTGCATTCTTGGAATCATCCTTTGGGGTCTGTCGCGATTGCGCAGTCGCCCGATAGCGTATCCAACACCGATTGGCAGCGTAGAACGGCTTTTACTGCTGCTGTGCGGAGGTGGGGCGCTTTCGGCGATGGTCCTAGGAATCTACGTGCTAACCCTATTGTATAACCTTGGACGACTCAGCGTTCTTGGCCCCGGGCTGCTTGTTTGCTTGGGAATCAGCCTGGGTGCAGCCGCACTAAGTGGGCGATTGCACAGGTCTGTCGCTAGTCCGGCGCTCTTTGGCGCTTTTGGCGTATTGCATATGTTCAGTGCCGTGTTCTTTGTTCCCTCGCTGGCCATTCGCTACTCGCGCGAGCAGCCAAGTGCCGGCATAGCAGCATCTATTGCCATGCTCCTCACGATTTTAGGCTCCGTCGCATTTGTACTACGCCGTCGACCAGCAGATCGGCAGCTATTAGGTTTGGGATTATTTCTGATTGTCGGAACCATTGTCGCAGCCGCGGATTTCTATTTCGCTTTTGGTTTTTCATGGCTGCCCACATTCAAAATGTTAGAGGCGCGATTGCTGCGGGGGGCTTTTATTTTTTTGCTTGCGGGAACTGTAGCGGCAGCGGCGGTGGATCGCAAATCATCATAGATTAGATTACGCTGGTTTTCGATCCACTGAGAGAGACGTCCTTCCTCTGCCTTCCGCTCTTTTCGAGGGAGGACCCTGGCGGACTTACCGGATCCAAACCCACCGACGAGAAAAGCTGCCTTTTAGATCGCTTCGGGAATGATTCGGGAAACTGAATAAAATCAGAATGTTAGACCCGCTTGGCGACGGAGACTATGAGGGCTTCAAGTTGTTCGGGGGCCAGTTGCCGTAGGAGGCTTTCAAGGTGGCTCAGATCGGGAGCTGTCGGCTTGGGGGCCAGGGCATCGGCGATCCTTGTCGTGCGAGCGCTGTCGAGGGCTTCGGGGCTGATGTAGTGCTTGCGGGTGATTGCGTCGGTGCCGTGGCCGAGCGCTTCGGCCACGAGCTGAGAGGATGCGCCGCGCGTCACAGCCAGCGACGAGTGCAAGCCGCGGAGGCTATGCGGACAGACGACGGGAACGCTGGCTTGCATACAGTATTTGGCCAGGGCCTTCTGGAGGCGATTGACATGGAGAGGCGCGATGCGGCCGTTGCTGAAAATCAGATCACCGGGGGCCAGGCTGGCGCAACGGCGCGCCAGAAGCTGGCGCAACGGCGCAGATTTAATTTCCAGACGACGGCGCGCATTGCGGGTCTTTGTGCCTTCGATGACAAGGATTGTGGCGTCGGCATCCAGATCGCGCACGCGCAAGCCGAGCACTTCGCCAGAGCGAAGCCCCATGACCAGTTGCACCAGCAGCGCCAGCGCGATGCAGTCCTGCGCGCTCGCTTCTATTAGTTGAGTATTCAAACGTCGCGCTTCATCTTCGCGAAGCTGGAGCTTTCCGGCACTAGCGCGGCCGATGCGCTTGACCTTGGCGAAAGGATTTTCGCGAAGATAACCGCGCTCGACGGCCCAGCCGAAGAACTCCTTGGCAAAGCCCAGGGTTTTGTGATGAGTGGCGGGACGGACGATGCCGAGACGTCCTTGTCGCTGGGTGTTGCGCTTCACGTCAAGTTGGACTTTTTCGCATTCCCAAGATTGTAATGGC
>CAYWPR010000226.1:0-4563 GCA_964460115.1 uncultured Myxococcales bacterium | reverse complement strand
CCGGAATTGCCATGGCTGCTGCTAGCCACTGGTCGCGTTACGATGAGGACACCCAGCGCCGCCTTCGCAACGTCCGGCAAGACGCGGAAGAAGCTCTAGACTTGATTCGCGACGCGCAAAACCGCGCCGATGTGCTGCGCAGCCGGCTGCCCACGGTCATGGATGCACAAGTCGGCCTGTCCATCGCCAGTCCACAGCCTGTCGCTCCGTCCGTTGTGCCGAATACCATACCCATGACCCGACCAGATTTGGCCATGGAAATGGAAACCACCGTCTCGCAAATGACCTGGCCGCCCGAACCTGGCCAGTACGATGACCGCGGTATGGTCAAGCGCGCTGGCGAATTGACTACGATGTTTCTGGCGCTGTCCTACGAGGAGGTTCGTGCCTTTGTGCAAGGCATGGTTCAAAGCGGCGCCCCAACGGACGCCGACCGACGACAAATCTATTACGCCGCGCATAGCCTTATGTCGACAATCTGTGCGAACCGGATGTCACATACACAGTACGTCCAGGCCTGGGATAGGGTCTTTGGGGGTCCCGCACCAGTTCATCAAAGTAACTCCGAGCCCCATACCGATGTGAATCGACCTCCGCAAATCATCAGTACCCTGGGAACGCATGTCCAAAGCATCGTTCCCTTGAGTAGCCAGACCGGCGCCGGCCCTTATCACAACCCACTGACGGACGCGGCCATGCGTTTGCGCATCGTTGTCGGCGCATCTGGAAATGTGGAGCCGATGACCAACCTGGCTAATGTCCGCTTCGGAACAGAATACAAAATGCGCACCGCAGATGGATCTTTGGTGCCGTTCCAGCCAGTGGTAACGGTGAACTGCCGGCAGGCGCATCTTTGCGCGGATAACATCACTTCAACCGGGTTCACACTGGTGAATTATGGCGAGATTCGGGCAAACTCGACGGTGGATGCATTTGTATCGGTTGTGCCTGGTGTGGCGACGGAAGGGTAAATAGCCCTGTCGGCGAGCGCGGCGTCCGCGCCGAAGAAGTCGTGGCCCGCGCGGCCGACGGAGCGCTTTTGCATCTCTAGGTCGATGTTCCGGCTGGCGAGCATTTGGACCGGCGCACAATTCTGACGAGCCGACGAAGTGCGCTTTTAGTAGGGGATGTGAAAGCTCCCTGAATGCGGGTGATCCGCAATGCTCGGCGTGATGGAAAGTTGGGACCTGAGGGGCGCAGGCCGACTGCGCAACAGACCCGGATGCTTGGTTCGCCACCGAAGGCCCATCAGAGCAGGGTGGAGTTCGACGACATGCTCTGCGTGCTGATTGTTGAAGCGCAAGGCGACGAACCGCTGCCCGCTGAGTCGCAGTGGCTGACGCTTCCGACTTGTATAGCCAAGTCTGGCAGCCCTTTCAGGGGGGAGCCCAGGTCTACGGCCGCCAGGATGGCAGCTCGAAGCAACCTCAGCGGATTGGCTTTTTCGCCTCGGGCGGTGGGCGCACGCCGGCCGGTCCGCCGTTTTCTGGAACCCAGGTAATTCCTGCGTTTTCCAGCGCACTCTTTAGTTTCTCTAGCGTTTCCAAGGTCACATTTCCGCCATTCTCGAACTTTGTCACCGTCTGCGCCGTAAGATCTGCCTGTCGAGCGAGATCTCGAACTCCCCAGCCCAAAGCCACTCTCGCCATCTTCACTTGCGCCTTTGTAACCATGTAGCATCCTTGACATGGAACATTGTCCAGTCATAATGGAACCCTGTTAAGCGATCATGACTGGATCGCTTTTCTAAACCGACGCACCATCGCATAACTCGCTCGTCATATCAAAGGCGAAGTTAGGTCGTAGGGGTGCGCGTAAAGGAGGTCATTTTACTGACGAAAATTCTGTCTTTGCGCCCTGCATCTTCGTCGAAACCATAAAACGAACGCGAATTGGGCACTCGCAGCGCTCGTTTCGGCGCATCTGCCATGCCTAATCACGCCGACGATTTCCGTCGGCATTCTTCTTCCATGGAGATCCATCATGACTCATTTGGACTGGTTCGAGTCATCAGTGTTGGACATTGGTAGTCACGCTACCTCAGTTTTTGCCATCGACAGCAGTGTTGATCTTATCTCGCTCTCGAAAGCCCTGCGCCGTCGGGGATTGTGCTGGCTCGATTGGCTGCGTGTAGAACTTGAGTGGCTGGTTGCACCTTGGCGTGCCAAAAGAAAGCTGCTGAAGAAGATCGAGCTGCTGCAAGTGGCTATCGATCACGATGCTGTCACTGGCGCTTACAGCCGCGTTTTCTTTTCCATCGCGCTGCAACAAGAGGCCGCGCGCCTGGCTCGCGATGAACACCATCATATTGGACAGAGCTTTGTCGTCGGCATGCTCGACATTGATTTCTTCAAGCAGCTCAATGATCGGCAGGGGCATCAAGCTGGCGATCTCGCGTTGATTCGTGTGGTCGAAGAAGCGCGACCGCTATTCGGTAGAAAGCTGGATGTGTTTGCCCGCTATGGCGGCGATGAATTTGCCTTCTTGCTGCCGCAAACCTCCATGAAATCGGCTGCCATGCTCGCCGACAGCTTACGAGTTGCCTTATATCGACAAGCTGGAATTTCCGTTTCGATTGGCCTGGTCAATTCGGCTCCCGGCTGTACTGCCGAATCCTTGCTGAAGGCCGCTGACGCTACCCTCTATCGAGCCAAACGAACACGCAACACCGTCTGCATTGCGAGCAAGTCTGACCATGTCTAAGCAACTGAATCGAATCGAAAGTTGGCTGGCGACGTTAATTTTGCTGGCCGGCCCTAGTGCAGCGAGTGGCCGCTATGCCTCGTAAAATCCACAAAAACCGCATTGAGATTCCGCGCGATGCTCCCGCCGAGTCATTTCCCGAAGATGGCTGGCCGCCAGACGCAGCCGATTTCGGGCGAGCAGTCAGCCAAGCACGCCAGCACGGTGAACTGACCCGAGCGTCCCTTGCCCAAAAAGTGGGAGTGACGGAAGCCACGATTCGCAATGTTGAATCGGGCAAACCTCTTCACCGATGGAAGATCCGCCAATTGCTGACGACGGCGCTAGCTCTCGACCATCAGAAAGGAAAACCACCCTTAAACACCTAAGCCCTCCCCACCTCTTCGCTTGATTTCCAAAAAGGAATCCTATGAACCAACCCACGAACTCATCTCACAAGGGGGCTAATCTTGCGCGCGCCGCAAGGAAGGCCCAAAAGCAAACCCGCCAAGTCGCTCGCGACAAAGACAAGATGAACATTCCAGCAGTCGCCAAGTTGTGCACCGAGCGGAATGAGGAAAAGTCGATGTCAGTCTGTGGACCCTATGCCAATCGAGGCAAGTGGCGCCTGGTCCTCATTGATGCAAGCGGGCGCAAGTCCATGGTCTTTTCCTCACTCGAAGAAGCTGAGAACATCAAGGCAAATCTTCTTAACGAAATCCATGCACAGCAGAGCAAAACAATTGGCGAAAGCCTGGATGAGTACTTCAATTATCGAATTAAGTTCCGAGGTGTAAAGCCGGATTCAGCGTCTAGAGAGCATCGCTATCTTCAAACTCTGCTGCCCCTTGACCTGCCTGTTGCATCGCTTTCGGCCGAAAAAGCGCGCCGACTTTACCTCGATTACACGGAGCGTCCCAATCTACGCAACGGCAAACCGCTTTCTCCCAATACGCATCAATGGCTGCTGCTCGTCGCAAAATGCTGGGGCAAATGGTTGATCAAAGCTAGTATCTCGATCCGCAATCCTTTTGCCAACGTTGAACCCATCGGCAAATGCAACGTAGGAAAGCCGCAACTGCGTATTGATGAAGCCCAACGCTTCAATCGCCTTCTTATCGAGCGTGCCCAATCTGGCAACAAGGCTGCCGTGGGTGTCCTGCTCATGCTCCATTTGGGTTTGCGTCAAGGAGAAGTATCGGCGCGGGTTGTTCGAGATGTAGATGCAGAAGGCCGAATACTGGTGATTCCATTCGGAAAAACTGAGGGTTCCAGAAGACGGCTTCGCGTTCCGGAATGGTTGCGGCCCTTGCTGGTATCACTGACGGTTGGCAAGGCTCCGCGCGACCTCCTATTTTCCGAGGGGCAACGAATTCGTCGACCGGGCTATTGGTGGCGCAAGGTTCGCGAGTGGTGTGAAAAGGCCAATGTTCCTGCCGTCTGTCCGCATAGCTTGCGTGGATTGCACGCCACCCTAGCCATCGAGGAAGGCGCGACCAGCGATGCCGTGGCCCGTGCCCTCGGCCATACCACCTTCGCGATGACCGCCCGTCATTATGCGAGCGCTGACAGCGTTGCCAACGCTCGCGTCGCCCGCGCCAGCACCCTTTTGGCTCCGCAGGATCGCAGCGAGGAAGGGATTGCTCATCCAGCCATCACCGAGTTACTCTCTACTTTGACGCCAGCGCAACTCGCAGCGCTGCGAAATCGGCTAGCCGCAGACCCTAATTTCTGTCGCACAATGCAGTAGTAAGTAGTTTTCCCCAATTTTTCCCTAGCCATCATAAACCCTCTAAATCTCGACGGAGTTTGATAGTGGGACCTCTAGCATCACAACATTCTGCTAGACGGGCCGCTGCCACTGCAGGCTGAGGCTGGACC
>CAYWPR010000225.1:0-4626 GCA_964460115.1 uncultured Myxococcales bacterium | reverse complement strand
TCCAGCAGTTTGACTTGCTTGACGTCCCCTTCTTGCAGAAACAGGTTACTCGGCTAAAGGTCTATGCTGACGCTGAAGTGGTCTGAAATCGTGAGCTTTCACTCGAAATAAGCTTTTCCTGGATTCAGGATTCGCTGCCTAGATCCTGCATGGCTATACGATCCGCAGAAATCCCGCGCCGTGAAAGTCGTGCAATAGCGCCAAGGTCTGCTCGTCAGTGCGAAGCGGCAGCGGCAGGGTACGCTCGTGCACAAGCTGCGCGAACAAAGGCCGCGCTGCGGACGATAGGTCATAGGCCTCGCCATTTAGGAACAGCCGATCACCGCGCAAAAGGCCGCGACTCCTAAGCGCTAGCTCCAGACGGCCGCCGCGCAAAAGGCGCTGCGCAAACGCGGCATGCGCGAGTGGCCGTCCCGGGCCGACAAAGTCCTCGCGGCAGTGGCGGCCGGTCAGGTAACGGCCCAGGAACTCGCCGACCACTTCGCGATTCCAGCACACTTGCTTCAGGATCGACTCGACCTGTGCCAGCATCGGCTCACCAAGCTCGATGGGGTCTTTCTGCAGTCGCAGATCCGGATCCTCATACAGCGCGTCGGGATCCACCCCGGCCAAAAGCACCTCGCCGAGGTAGCCAAGAAAGCTCTGCACCAGATCGCGGTGCGACGGTGCGAGGAAGCCAATCGAGTATGTGAAACACGGGCCCTCGGCGACGCCGTAATGGGCCACACCCGGCGGCACATACAGCATGTCGCCGGCTTCAAGCAGCCATTCTTCCTCGGGGCGAAAGTCCTTAAGGACTTTGATCGCGGCGTCCGCATCGAGCTCGCGATCGGTCTGTGTGCTCACCTGCCAGCGCCGCCGCCCCGGTCCCTGCAGCAGGAACACGTCGTAGAGATCATCGTGCGGGCCCACTGAACCGCCGTCGCTGGCGTAGCTGACCATGAGGTCGTCGATGCGCGCCGTGGGGATAAACGAGAAGTGACGCAAAAGCTCCCAGCCGCCTGAGACCAGGCTCTCGAGGCCGTGCACGAGCAGGGTAAAGTGGCTGCGCGGCAGCGTACTCGCATTGAGGCGATCGAACGGACCGTCGTAGCGCTCCCACCGGCCTTGTTTGCGGCGCGGGTGCGAAATGACCAGGCGCGAGGTCACGTCGTCGCGCTCGGCCAGCTTCAGGAACGCGTCGCGCTCGATGATGCCGGAAAAGCCGGGCAGGGCCTGGCGGATAAGCAGCGGCCGTTTCTGCCAGTAGTCGCGCAGAAACGTAGCGGCCGAAATACCACCAAGGACCGAGCTTGGCCGAGTGGCCGAAGGATTTTGCGAAGCTGGGTGCGAGTCGCTCGTTGTGTGCATGAGGCAGTGATCTACTCAAATCCGCGTCGATTCGAAACGGCTTTCGGACAAAAACGGTAAACCGGGCGGCTTGCGTTATGCTGCGCGTTCGCGATGCGCATCCTCCTACTTACACCGCCAATGACCCAGCTCAACACGCCATACCCGGCGACGGCCTACCTGACTGGCTGCCTCCGCCACCACTCCCCCGACGACGACGTGGTGCAGGCAGACTTGTCGATTGAGCTATTCCTGCGGCTCTTCTCGCGCCGCGGCTTGCAGCGGGTGCTGGACGAGCTCGGTGCCCGCGCCCGTCGCCTGCGTGGCCGCGGTGGCATGCCCGACTCAATCGCGCACTTTCTGCAACACGGCGAGACCTGCGTGGCGCTTATCGAGCCGGTCCTGCGCTTCTTGCAAGGCCAGGATCCCGGCCTGGCCCAGCGTATCGTCGGCCGCGAACTTCTGCCCGAGGGGCCACGCTTTGCCGTCCTTCACGCCGACACCGAGGAGGATCCGCTTGGCTGGGCCTTTGGTGAGCTTGGTTTCACGGATCGCGCGCGCCACTTGGCGAGCCTGTTCATCGACGACCTTGGCGACGTCCTGCGCGATGGCATCGACCCGCGCTTCGAGATGTCGCGCTACGGCGAGCGCCTGGCCGAGAGCGCGCCAACTTTTGACGCCTTGGCTGAGGCCCTGTCCGGCGAGCCTACCATCGTGGACGACGAGCTTGACGCACTGACGCGCGAGAAGCTGGCCACGCACACCCCCGATCTGGTCGGCCTCACCGTGCCTTTTCCGGGCAATGTCTACGGTGCTCTGCGCATCGCTCACGTGATCAAACAAGAGTGCCCCAAAACCCGCGTTGTCCTCGGCGGCGGTTACGTAAACACCGAGCTGCGCCAGCTTACCGACCCGCGCGTCTTTGACTTCTGCGACTACATCACGCTCGACGACGGCGAGCGACCGCTATTGGCGCTGCTTTTGCACCTGCGTGATGTCACAAAGCCACTTGTTCGCACCTACGTCCGCGAAGGCGAGCGCGTCGTCCTTAAGACCACGCCCGACGTCACGGAGCTGCACCACCGCGACACCGGCACACCGACCTACGCCGGTCTGCCGCTTCACCGTTACGTCTCGCTTTTCGAGATGCTAAACCCCATGCACCGCCTGTGGTCCGATGGGCGCTGGAACAAACTCACCATCGCCAAGGGCTGCTACTGGAAGAAGTGCTCGTTCTGCGATTTGTCGCTTGATTACATCGCGCGCTACGAGACCACAAGCGCCGACCTCCTTGTCGATCGCATCGAAGCCCTTATCGCCGAGACCGGCCAGACCGGCTTTCACTTCGTCGACGAAGCCGCCCCACCCGCGGCCCTGCGCGCCCTGGCCGAGCGCCTGCTCGCCCGCAAGCTTACCATCACCTGGTGGGGCAACATTCGCTTCGAAAAGAGCTACACTCCCGAGCTTGTCGCGCTTCTCGCCCGTTCTGGTTGCGTCGCGGTAAGCGGCGGTCTTGAGGTCGCATCCGACCGCCTGCTCGCCCGCATGAACAAGGGTGTTACCGTCGCCCAGGTGGCCCGCGTCACCCGCGCCTTCAGCGACGCTGGCATCCTGGTCCACGCCTACCTCATGTACGGCTTTCCGACCGAGACTGAGCAAGAGACCATCGATTCTCTCGAACGCGTGCGCCAGCTCTTCGCCGAAGGCTGCATCCAGTCCGGCTTCTGGCACCGCTTCGCCGCCACTGCGCACAGCCCCATCGGCCAGCGTCCGGAGCTATTCGGCATCCGCCTCCTGCGTGAACCCGCTGTCACGTTCGCGCGCAACGAAGTCCCCTTTACCGATCCCACGGGCTGCGATCACGAGCGCCTCGGCCACGGCTTACGACGCGCGCTCTACAATTTCATGCACGGCATCGGCCTTGACGCCGACGTCCGCAGTTGGTTCGACGCCCCCGCCGCCGACCTTGACCCGCCGCGCAACAAACGGCGCGCGCGCGCGTCTTTGGTTCCCGCCCCCGCGGTTCCACCGGATCTGATCCGCCGCGCCCTGCATGCAAACCCCTAGCGATGATTGCAGTGGCAGGGCCCGCGCGGGCGGGCATTCCGTCCTTGCCCCCGGCCCCGCCCTCGACTGGTAACAGCAATTCCAATCGGTGTTAGCGACGTCTGTAGGCTCTATCGTATCCAAGCAGCCACAAAAGTGCCCAGATGTCATTCGGGCCGCTGCCCCATATCGCGGTTGCACCGCCCCACGACAGGGGCGTCGACATGCTAGACCAATTGGAGCCATTCCATTTCCAGATGCCGCTAGTGCCAAGGGCATATAGATTGGAGCTACTTGTTCCCCAAAGGCCCACAATTGTGCCACTACTCCCCATCGGGTAGATTCGGCCGGCACTGGTCCAGGCTGTCCCATTCCAGCGATAGCTACCGCGACAGACGTCTGCTACCCAGACGTCTGTCGCACTGAATCCCCAGATTGCTCGCAGACCGCTTGTGGAAACTGGCATCACAGTAAACGACGTGCCATTCCAGCGCAGAACCTCGCCCGCAGAAGACCCGTAGTTTGTGATCCAAACATCGTTGGCAGCGCTGGACCAGATGCCCGTTAAGTCCTTGGTAACCCCCGACGATCGATAGGTCCAGTTAGCCCCGTCAAAATGCTGGATCGACCCACCATTGTAGATTACCCAGACAATCGTGCGACTGATCGATGGGCATCATCGGCCTGCTTGGCAGCGAAGAATCGGTCGGCGCTGGCATGGTGCCGGTTCCCGATCCCGTCCCGATGTCTAAGCCCAGGCCGGGCCCAGAGTCGGCATTTCCAAAAGGTCCGCAAGCGCTGACCAAACCATACAAGGCGAGAAGTTGGCAGGTCCCAAAAATCGATCGAGTCAGTTTCCCTTTGTGCATTGCTGCTCCTAGTGGCATCTGCAAGGCAGCGCCGATTTTGCCTCGGGACTGTCGGGATTGACTGGCAAGGCAGGTGGTCGCAGCAGATACCGATGGTTCTTCTGGATAGTCTTCTGTAGTCTGCAAGCCCCAGCTATGCCAGTAGCGGTGAAATCGTTCCTAAAAGATGGGGAGATCTTAAGAGTTCACTTTGTGGTTATCCGATAGGGTCAAGCATTCTGATTTAGGAATCTAATTGCTTAGAATTCGGATCTAGAATTGGTGAGGAATTCGTGAACGGCTATTTCTAATTGCTTGTCATCAGACGATAAATGCTTCTACCGCTACTACTCGGCTAAAGGTCTATGCTGACGCTGAAGTGGTCTGAAATCGTGAGCTTTCA
>CAYWPR010000224.1:0-4662 GCA_964460115.1 uncultured Myxococcales bacterium | reverse complement strand
GCGACGTCGCCCTGGCCCTGCAAAGCGCTCACGATCAGAACATCATTCATCGCGAATGAAGTTAAGAGCGCAAGCAGCGTCGAGAAAATCAAAGCTATCGAGCATTTGGGGAAATAAGCGGGAAACGGCTAGACATCGCGCATTTAGCGACGCGCGCCGAGGGAGGAAAGCAGCGCGGCGAGTTGTGCAGGGGGAAGCTTGCGCAGGCGAGCAGTCAAACGGTCGAGTTCGGCGGAATCGGCGGCGGCCTGATCAAGTGCCGCGGCGACGCGCTTGCCGCTTGCCTTCTGTATCGCATCGGGGGCGATATAGTGCCGCTTGGTGATGGTGTCGTTGCCATGGCCAAGCGCTTCAGCAACAAAGCGTGATGAAGCGCCGCGCGCAACGGCCAGGGATGCGTGCAGACCGCGCAGGCTATGCGGACAGACGCAGGGCAGCTTCGCCTCACGACAGAGCTTGCGCAGTGCTTTGAACAGGCGATCGGTATGAAGGGGCGCGCTGCGCTGCGCGCCGAACATCAATTGCTCGGGACGTAGCTTTTTGCAGTGAAGGGCAAGGAGCTTGCGCAGTGGCTCGGATTCAATCTCGAGCGTGCGGCGGGCATTCTTACTCTTTGTGCCCTCGATAACGAGTACGGTTCCCTGTGCATCGAGATCGCGCACCTTTAGTCCAAGCACTTCGCCCGAGCGCAGACCCATGACAAGTTGTACGAGCACGGCAAGGGCACCCTCATCGCCGTCAGCCGCGCGCTTTAGCGCCAGGTCGTTCAGCTTGCGCGCTTCATCTTGGCGCAATTGCACTTTGCCAACGCGTGCTTTGCCGATGGCTTTCAGCTTGGCGAAGGGATTCTCGCGCAGATACTCGCGCTCGACGGCCCAGCCGAAAAACGCTTTGCACAAGCGCAAGACGCGGTGATGGGTTGCGGCGCGTACCGGACCAAAGCGACCCACGCGCTCGGTCTCTGCCTGATACATCTGCGCCGCATGCTGCGAAGTGATCTCGCCGAGCGTCGTATGCAGCGGCAAAAAACTACGTAGCTTCCCGTCTATATCAAGCACGCTACTTTCTTTGAGCCCGGCTTTTCGCTTCTCGCTCAGGTACTCATCAAGCGCCATGCCAAGCGTTATGCCCAAGCGATCCTCGAACATTCGCAAAAGGCTCGCCTTAAGCTTTTCCGCTTCTTCCTGCGTGTCTGTGAGCATGGCTTTGCGCGCTTGGCCAGCAAAGACCACCAAGCGCCAGCACCGGCCGTTGCGGTAGGGGCCAAGGACGCGGGCGCGATGGGGTGGCATCGTCACATCATCGCACGAAAAGTCGAGCCCCAGCCCACCTTTTGAGGCACGGCGGAAAAGAGGTCTAGGGATGGTGTGCTGAGCGGTCTAGGTCTAGGGCGCGCAAGGCCAGGCCGCTGGCCACAGATGTGAGCTCACCGCCGCTGCGCAGGCGCTCTGTGCCGAAACGGTCGGCGAAGATCTGCCGAACTGCAGGAACCAGGGAGCTGCCGCCGGTTACAAATACAGCATCGACTTGCTCGGGAGAGATGCCAGTGCGTTTTAGGAGCAGCTCGACGGCCTGAGCGATGGTGTGGCGCTCGGGAGCGATCCACGACTCGAAGTCGGCGCGGGTGATCGAGACGTCGATCTGTAGCGGGCCATCGCAGAAGCAGAGGCGACTTTCTAAAGAGTGCGACAGGGCGACCTTGGTCCGTTCGACAGCGCGATACAAGTGATAACCCAGATCCTTGTCGATGAGGTGGCTAAGCGCGGCGATGCGGTGAGGCTCCTCGGCACCGCGCTCGATGTCCGAAAGCAGGCTCAGGGTTTCGCGGGTCTTGAGAAAGGATAGGTGGTGCCAGCGCTCAAGGCGGCCATAAAGCCAGGGCGGGACCGGCATGCGCTTGCCATGGCTTAGGTAATGGCTGCCGCGCCCCAAAAGCGGGGCGACCAAGTGGCGGATGATCTTGCTGTCAAAGGCATCGCCGGCTAGCGGCACGCCCTCGGTGCCAAGAATGTCGTGGCGCTGGCGGCCACGAGCGCGCACGCCGGGGCCAACGCGCATCAGGCAGAAGTCACTGGTGCCACCGCCAAAGTCGGCGATAAGAACAAGCTCGTCGCGGGTGAGCCGGCTCTCGTAGTGGTAAGCGGCGGCCACGGGCTCGTACTCGAATTCGACCTGGGTGTAGCCGCCTAGCGAAAGTGCATGACGCAATCGCGAAATGGCGTAAGCCTCGTCTTCAGCCGATGCGCTGGCGCCGGTATCATCGTCGCTGGCACCGGCAAAGCGGACCGGTCGGCCGACGACGATGCGGTCGGGCAGTTCGCCAAACTGAGCGCGGGCGCCCTTGTGCAAATCGCGGACGATAAGAGCGATGAGGCCTTCCAGCGTGTACGTGCGGCCGTAGACTTGGGTGGATTTAAATAGACGGCTGGCGAGGTAGCTTTTGAGGGATTGGAGCAGCCGGCCCTGGCCGTCGGCTACCAAGTACTGCTCGATGGCCGCGGGTCCGGCGATGGCGAGCGGACGGCGAGCGGAATCAAGCTCGTCGGGATCGAAGTAGACCACAGAGCGGAAAGTCTCGGTAGGTCCGACGCTGCTTTGAAACTGGGCGAGAGTTACGCGGCCCTTTGCGGCAGCGGCGATGGCGCTGTTGGTGGTACCAAAGTCGAGTCCAAGAGAAAAAGACATTAGGCGGCACAGGATAGCGGATTCACGGCCGCTGGCAGAACGACAATCGCTATGAATAAAAAGCGGAGATTCCCTTCCCACGCCTTTCAACGGAAAAAATCCTCAGGGAAAGGCGGAAGCCGGTTTCGCGACGAGAGCTTAGATTCATCGCGACATTAAGCCCAGCATCGGCCATTTGGGAAATTGCTGGCGCCGCGCCACGAATGCAAAAGCTTGCGGAGGTCTTGCGGATGGCTTGCTAGGGCGATCTGACAAAATTGTGATCAGGAATCGCGATCTCGCGCATCCTCTTATTCGCAATCTTTAAATAGATCGCCGGACACGGCAGCGCCTCGAGGCCACTGATCTTCTTCGGCCGAGTAAATCGCGGAACGGGCTGCCACTTTGCGGATGGCCATCAGCAAGGCGGCCCGATAGGCCAGATAGTAGCAAGCGCGTCCAGGATTGCTGGTGGGCGAGCGCTGTATCGCGAGAGTGTTTGGCGCATAGGCGCGAATTTCTGTATCCGTCAATGGACACAGGAGCTTGGTAAGCTGCGAAAGTGAATCGATCGCCAGCTTTTCATGCACCATCCGATCGTTTTTTATCGGCCAAGGCGGCGCTGCGGGATACGCGCGAAATTGCTCCGCGAAAGACAGGCCCAGGCCAAAAAGACGACGGGCACTGGTTTTTTCGGCGAGGCGACGGACGGCACTATCGCGGAAGACTTCGCGGCCCAGCAGTTCAATGCACTTGGGGCCATTTTGCTTGCGCGGATACAGGGGATTAAAACAGACCTGAAACTCTTTTTTTCGTGGGCCAAGCCTGGATACAAATTGCTCGAAAACAACATCCTGACCGTGTGGATCCGTCGCCACCTCAACGGCCGCTTGTAAGCCGCTGATCTTGCCCACGGCAAGCTGGACGGTGGCGCCTCCGGCTTCGATCGCTGCAAATTCAGCGGGGCGGTGTTCCCCCTGCGCCAAGCCCAGCCAGGCCAGGCGGCCTTCCTCTTCTCCGGTCATGGCGCGCGCCACCACGTTGGCATTGCCGGTTTCGCGGCGCAAAAATCTCTCGACCTCGGCAAAAAGCGTCTGCCACTCGGGGTGTGAAATCGGCTGCCCGGTTGCGGTGTCGCGAAAACCGCCTGTGCCCAGAGCCACCGCGGCCCGCACCTGACTGCGCAGCTCCAAATCACCGCCCAAACGGGCATTCCCAAGCAAGGACCAGCCGTTTCGCAAGTGCGGCTCAATCAGCCCGGCTATATGATTCACTCGATGTCCGCGCGACAGCTTGGCCAGTCCGCCAGAGACTCGGCTGCAGACCGGACGCGACGGAGCCAGCCGGCAGCCTCTTCCATCGGCTCGGTGCAACACGCGGTATAGACAGAAGCGCGTCCCCGAAGATCCAAGATCCATGACCAAATGAACAGATGGATCCTTTGCGCTGAACTGGCCTTCGTCTATTTCGTTCTTTCGCAAATTTGTATTGAGGGCATCGCAAGAAAGCAGTCCCAAAACCGGCAGTAACGAGAGGACTGAGATGTTCACCGCATCCTCTTTTTGGGAATGTTACAGAGGTTCCGAGCCCTCATTTCGGTGACGATAACACGGATGTTTGCGAAAGATGATCGCGACGACCGGGCTCATCAGAATGGCCGCCTAGGCGCCAATCGCGTGAAGGCCTCCTGCGAGGCAGAACATCTGCGAAAGTGAATCTACGGACTGACTGAGGATGTAACAAGGCAATCGACATAAGAATAGAGAAGCGCCTGAGGATGCGCATTCGCAGCGACCGCTGCCGAACGTATGCACAGCGCGCACGCTTATCCTAACATGACAGACGTATGGGTTTGTATAGGACTGCATAGACCTGCAAATCCGTCCGCATGGATTTCAATCGGGTGCGGACAGCTTGCGGCATAGCCAGCCCCAAGCACTTACTTAAGCCCAGTAATATCATGGTTGAAAAGGGGCCGGACGGGACGCTGCATCCGGT
>CAYWPR010000223.1:0-4686 GCA_964460115.1 uncultured Myxococcales bacterium | reverse complement strand
TCATGCTCCGTACCACGAAGCGGGGTTGAGTCGCCTTCCGATTGCGCCAAGACAAGTAGCTCGCTAAGTTCGCCGCATCCTGCTCAGAGAACGCGAGAGTTCCTTTCACAAAATCATGTACACTGCCGCGTGACTTATGGATGAACAAACATGCCCATTCTCGGCGCTGCCGACGCTTTCGGGAAGCGTGCCGCTACTTGGCCATCTGCCCGCGATGCTGCGCCGATTTCCGGAACTCTGCGCGCGCGGCATCGCAACGCATGGGTCGCTCTTTTTTATCCATGGGGCGCTCGGCGTCCGCTATCTTGTGTGTGCCGAGCCTTCGATCCTCGATGTACTCAATGGCCAAGAAGTCTCGACGTCGTCCTATATTGAAGGCGCTACGACGCTGCTTGGCGGGACTTTGTTAAGTTTCGATGGCGAGGCACACCGTCGCATTCGCCTGCCTATGTCCAGTGCTTTTACGCCGAAACAACTGACTCGCTCCAATGTATTAAAGCTCATCCATACTGTCGCTTCGGAACATATTGCGCGTTGGCTGCGGGCTGGACGCATTGCCGTATTACCAGCCACGCAAAACCTAGCACTTGAGATCATCATGCGCCTAATTGGGATTCCGATGTCGGATCTCGAACTTTGGCGAAAGAAGTACTATCACTATTTACTCGGTGCACTTCCGAGCCGATATAAGACTCCGCTACACCTATGGGCCGAGCGCGCCCGCAACTGGCTGGACCAAAGCCTGCGCGAAGTCATGGAAGACCTGCGCACATCGAAAGATGAGAGCTCCTTCATTGGCGCGATTGCCAATACCCGCGATGAGTCCGGCGCACTTTTGCCGCTCGACTTGCTAGTTCCCAACGTGCGCCTGCTTATCTTTGCGGGCCACGAGACGACAGCAAGCGGCTTTGCCTGGACACTCCTTGAGCAGGCGCGATCGTCGGAAAGTCAAGAGCGTGCCTGGAAAGAGGTACAAGGAGTCTCGGCGCTTACGGCGCTGGCAGCCGATTCCCAGCAATTTACTTGGGCAGAGCGACAATTTCGCGAAGCACTGCGTCTATATCCGCCGGTGCATTCGCTGACCCGCCAGCTTACTGCGCCGCTGACCGTGGCCGGGGTCAAAATTCCGGCTGGGACTGTGCTGATGGTGCCCATCATTTCCCTGCTGCGCGATCCTGGGCGGTGGAGCCGGCCCAGCCTTTTCGATCCAACTCGATTTGAGTTTCGGCCTCGAGCGACCACGATCGAGACCATCATGTTTGGCGGCGGACCGCACTTTTGTCTGGGGTACCACGTCAGCATTGCGGAAGGGACGATGCTACTGCTCACCCTGGCGCAGGCGCTTAGTGCAGCCAACCTTCGAATGGTTCCCGACGGTCCTTACGAGCTACCGCCGCCAGTCTGGCTGCCGCTAGGACACCCTTGCCGCAAACTGGCGGTCCGCTTCGAGCCGGCATAAAAAAGAGGCGAGGGCGCCGCGTTCAAGTTTTTTGCGATGAGCTTTGGTCCGGCTGCCAGTAGGTCTGCCCGATGGCCAGCTCGATGAGGCGATCGATGTCGCGGCCGAGCGCTTTTTGCAGGAGCCGCGGCGGCTCGTCCATGGGTTCATCGGACAACCGAAACGTCGCGTAGTGCATTGGGATGATGGTGCGGGCGCCAAGGTCAGCAAACGCCCGTGCCGCATCTTCGGGCGAAAGATGCTGCGCACACATGAACCAGCGCGGCTCGTAGGCCCCAATCGGTAGAAGCGCGTAGTCCAGCGTGGCGAAACGCCGGCCGATGTCTTTGAACGCGCCGGGATAGCCGGTATCGCCCGCGAAGTAGACGCGCCCGCCCGTTAGCTCAAGAACGAAGCCGCCCCACAGCGTTTTCCGATCGTCGAAGGCACCGCGACGCGACCAGTGCTGCGCCGGAACCAAAGAGATCATGGCTTTGCCTTGCGCGGTTTTGATCTCGACGGTCTCCCACCAATCAAGCTCCGTCACCTTCAAAAGCCCGCGTTTGCGAAACCACGGCGCAAGACCTAAGGGCACGACGTAATGCACGCGCGGACCTAGCGCTCGCACCGACGGTTCATCCAGGTGATCACGATGGTTGTGCGAGATCACCGCGATGTCGATTTCAGGAAGCGCAGCCATTGCGACGCCAGGTGGACAGAAGCGCGGAATGACCCCGCTGATGCGCTCCGAAAACAGCGGATCGGTAAGGATGGACACGCCTCCGCTTTGCACAAGAAGCGTTGCGTGCCCGATCCAGGTCACCGACAGTCGATTGCAATCCTGCCGCAGCAGGGCTCCGTCGTTTGCCACTGTGCGCGGTGTGAATGCTTCGTTGCGGCGGTTGCGCGTGCTGACCCACTTGATGACGTCGGAAAATGAAGGAAAGCGCGGCCACTCGGGCGGGTTTGCGAAGCGGCCGTCGCGCCACTGCGGAGAGCTCGGATAGGACATGGAAGAACTGCCTCTGCGCCGATTTTCTCGCCAGCCCCTTTGCTGCACAAGCCTCAAACTGCGCTAGGCGTTGCGCTTGGGGCTGGCTCGTCGAGGCTTGGGTTGGCTCTGGTTTGTAAGATTGAGCGCCACTGCCGCGCGGATAAGATCTTTTAGGGCTGCCTCATCGATCTTGTCGCCTTCGTGGATGTCGATGGCGCGCCTAATGTTTCCGTCGAGGCTGGAGTTGAATAGACCTGCGGCGTCCTTGAGCGCAGCGCCCTTGGCAAATGTCAGCTTGACGACGTTCTTGTACGTCTCGCCCGTGCAGATGATGCCGTCATGGGAAAAGACGGGAGTTCCCATCCATTTCCATTCCTCGACGATCTCAGGGTCTGCCGCGTGGATGATTTCGCGCACTTTCGCCAGCGTCTTTCCGCGCCAGTCTCCAAGTTCCTTGATCTTCCCATCGATGCATAAAGAGGCAGACTCCACCGAAAAAGACTTTTCCATGGCGGGCTCCAATTTTCGAAACTAGTTGGCTGGGCTCGACGGCCAGTTTGGGGTTTGCACACCGAACTGCGCGGCATACTCGGCGTTCAATCGCTGCCAGCCGCCAAACTTTATGGCGTCGGCACCGACGATGCGTCCAATCGGCTCACCAGCGATGTAGTGCTCAAGAACATCCAAGCAGATGTGCCAGCCCGCGGCGCCCCACGCGATGAAGCGGCGATCGATGTTGTGCCAGAGAGTAAGGCGCGTGCCACTGCCGAGCGACTCAAGCACCCAGCGCAGGTCCTGGCCGCCCCAATTATATTCGAGCAGCCTTGGCGCCTCGGCCCGCTTTACGGTGCTCTTTACGACCTGCGTGGTCGGTGCCCCGACCGTCGAGAGCGTCACCTGTCCCACGGCAGCCAGGCTGCGATCGGCATCGAACGGCGCCCATTCGGACAGGTGCGCTGGATCAGTCAGCGCCTGCCACACACTCGCCGGTGGATGACGGAGCTCGCGAACCAGAATAAGCGTCCAGTTCTCGCCATCCTTTTTCACCTCGGCGCCGGCTGCTGGGCCGGGCACATACTTTTCACGGTTATTCATCGCGTCTTTCCTTTCTTTGCGGCCTGCTCCATCCGATCGAGATGGCGTTCTAGCGCATCAACGTGGGCCGTCCAGAATCGCCGAAAGGGCGCAAGCCAGGCGTCGACTTCCATAAGCGGCTCGGGCCGAATTCGATAGACCCGCCGCTGTGCATCGACGCGCGACTCTACAAAGCCGGCCTCGCGCAGCACGCGCAGGTGCTTGGACACCGAAGTTTGTGGCATGCGCAGCCGATATTCAATCTCGCCGACAGAGCGTTCCGACGCCGCCAGCAGGCTGAGGATGGCCCGACGATTTGGCTCCGCAATGATGGCGAACGATGATTCCACGGCGCATATATACTTATTGGTTCATATAGCCGTCAAGGTATATTGCATGGATGTCCAATTTCGAGACGAAATCCGGTTTCCATACCGAATAGATTTCGACGCTGATCACAAAAGTCAGTATGAAAAAATGCCGCACCAGTGACGGGCAAGATAGCCAACCGCAGAAAGTTACTTCCGTCGAGAGATAGATGCCTTTTGTCCGCACTTGTACGCTGATAGTGCGGACAAAGTGATTCGAGGAAGAAAGCCGCTTATTTGATTCCGTCGCTCTTAAGAATGCTGGATCCGCCTGCCGATGCTCACACGGGCGTTTTTGCCGAATCGCAAGCGGGGATTCTGTCATCCCGCCGTCCATGGTGGCATACTGACTAGGATGGGTGAGCTGCCCTCGAAGATCGGTCCCTACCGCGTCATTCGTTGCCTGGGCGAAGGCGGCATGGGCACCGTCTACGAGGCGCTACACGAAGCCATCGAACGCCGCGTCGCGATCAAAGTCTTGCACCCTGAATACGCGCGCAATGCCGAGTTTACCGCTCGATTTTTCAATGAGGCCCGAGCCGTCAACCGTGTCGAGCATCTGGGGCTCGTGCAGATCTCGGATTATGGCCAGCAACCTGACGGTGCTGCCTACATCGTCATGGAGCTACTGCCAGGGGAATCGCTGGCTCGTCGGCTGGAGCGCTGCGGTGGAAAGCTTTCGACGGCTGAGGTGCTAAACCTTAGCCGTCAGCTCGCCGACGCACTCGCCGCCGCCCATGCCAAGGACATCATTCACCGCGAACCTTGATTGATTGATAGTGATTGTCTCCGTTGCAGCAGAAAACCCTCAC
>CAYWPR010000222.1:0-4736 GCA_964460115.1 uncultured Myxococcales bacterium | reverse complement strand
GGACGTCACCGTTGACGTCCAATGGACGTCCAGATCTGGACGTCCAGGAAACGTTCTGAGCGGCTGCCGGAGTGCTATTTTGCACGCTCTGGGCGCTGTCCGATGAAAGGGGAGCAGGTTGTAGGAGCATACCGAAGGGACGCGTCGGAGAGAGTACAATCACCTTAGCGCGCGGCTCTGGCTGCGTGGCTCCGCTGGGCTTTCGTTCGGCAGCAAGATCGGTGGTCGTAGGAGGTGGGACAGGAGGCTTTGCTTGATCGCTCATCGCTCGCAGGCTCCGTAAGCTCAAATTGGAATTGAGGTGCAGCTACTTCTTCCGGGGAAGCCGACGCTTAGGAGGTGGAGCGTCGTCGTCGCGACGTGGAGGGAGAGCCCCCTGCTGCGGTGGAGCCAACCGTAAGACTCGCGCGCCGCCTGCCCCCCCAAGGCTAGCGGCGGCCAGAGCCAGGAACATCGTCTGAGCGGTAAAGGCGGTCGCCGGGGATGTGACAGCGGTGCTGACGGCGATCGATGCCAGACCCGCGCCTCCACCGATGAGCGCGCCGGCCAAGGCTCCTTTTGGCCCGCCAAATGCCAGGCCGAGTAGACTCCCGACGAGTGTCGTCGCCAGAATAGTCGGACCCGGCTGTTCAGCCGGGAAGCTTGCCAGTGAAGTGGGTTCACGCTGCCGCTGAAGTACCAACTCTGTGCGAGACTCAACGAGGACAGGGACCGACGGTGCTGGCGCAGCATCCACTAGTTGCGGCAGAATGGATTGTGACGACCTGGGCGACAAATCCGTTGATTGTCGAACAACAGGCAACGCCGACTGCGGCGATGAGGCCGCCTGTTGTGAAAGGACAGGCGGCGGCGGCGGCGAAGCCGCGGGTTGCGGAAGGCGGCAGAGTCGAGCCTCGTAGTTTTCACCGGAGACCTGGACAAGGATTCCTATCTGCTGGTCAAGTACGGCTCCGTACACCGGACGTCCATCGGCATTCGCCGGCATCGGTTGCAAGCCCACGCTCAAAGGATCCTCGATGGCAGATACTGCGATCTGCACGACGGTATCGATTGGCTCGTCGCGCAGTCGGGCAACTACGTCGTTCCATGTCCAAGTCACAGATTCGCCGGCCATCACAAGACTCCTGCTCGGGGGCGCATGCCCCGGGCCATTCCGAGTACGGTAATCACGATTTACCGACGGTAAAGTGGAATTTTCCGTAATCGCTCAACGTGGCGAAATTGTTGCGGTTTGCTCGCTGTCGGCTCCAGCGTCACCGCTTGTCGCCGTCATGCATCCTGCATCGTGGCGGCAACTTGCGACCTGCCCGTTGCGTTCACAGGATGCCAATGCCGTCACGTGGCCGCGCAAGTTCGACCTGGCCGGATATCACGCAGAGACGTGCTCCTGCATAATTGCAACAGAGCATCAAAGCTGCCTGTTGCAGATTGGCGTCATAGTGCAGCGCGCATCCTCCACATAGGCGGTCGATTCATGAGAAGAGGCGAGACGGCTTCGATGACTCGGCGCTGAGAGACATGACGCAGTCACGCGCGACCTCGACGACAAAGAAAGCTGGCTCGGCTAGCCCTGTCGACTTACCGGCCGTGCCTATTGTCCCACCATTCCCCACCAAACGAAGTTTGTCGACGTCGACAACTGAGAACTGAACAAGCTTGTGAAAAAATTTCAGCCTTGAAAAGGCGTGAGTTTACAGGGACTTCCGGCCTTGCGCGAACCAGGATCCCCGATTCCGTTACCAATGCAGCCGTTTTGTGGCCATTCCCCTTTTACCTTTTTCTGTAAACCGAGAGCAGTAACGGCGCTGAGCCCGCACCTCTCAAAATGCGAACTTCAATCCGGTTATAAAGAAAATGAATCACCCCACTATCTCATCAACGCCTTGGGCCCTTTTCCTTCTTGGTAACGACCAGCTATGGGTTTGCCCCGACTGCTACCGCACATACCGCGAGAGCGGCTACGAGGAGCAGGCCATGTTCCGTATTGGCCTGTCCGGCGCTGGCGTCTCTTGTCTAAACGGCGCACCGGTCAGCCCTGGTACTCCTCCAGCGGGAACGGTCTGCCGACATTGTTGGATCGCGAAATGACCTCTGCAAGGTCAACGGCGAGGGCACCGCCGCCGCTCGCACGCGCATAGCGGAACGTTCCGCTATGCGCGCCGCCCGGTAAACGTTTCCGGGATAGACACCCGAGGCAACTGCTTGAGGACGATAGAGGAAGGTCTGAACGAGATTTACAGATCGTCTTCAGTAAGCTCAGCTAGCTTTAGATGGGGGCGCCCCTCATGCGTGATGGTTAGGCCCTCCGGCGTGTGCTTGGCCCATCCTCGGGCAACATAGAGCATCTCGCGAGCGCCGAAGTTCGCGACGACGAATTGCTGACCCGTTGCCACTTCCTGTCCGTTCCGGATCTCAAACGGTTCCCTGATCCCTGCATCGCCATTATGTATCAATTGGCGCACGAAATCATGCTCAGCCTCGGTTTCGATGCTTTTATTCTCGATTCCATCCTCGCCTGCTTCGATCAGTCGCTCTAAGAATTGCTTCGTCTGTGCCTTGGTCATTAACGGTTCTTTGTGAGAAGTTACCGTCAGACTTAACACCCCGAAACATTCAGTGCAACTTGGAATCGGCGCGACCAATTCAATGTTCAACCGGCGCGGGAGCTTGTAAAAAATGTGCAGCCGTTCGGCAAAAATGTACAGGCGAGCGCGCGTCCGCCATTTTATGTGCAAAGCCTCGTTTCCGCGAAGCTTTATGAAGGATGCGGAAACACGCATAGCAGGGCGAAGGAGGTCGCAAAGCCCAGCATATATTGCGCGATAGAAGCCGTGCGCTTAGTTCTGATTCCGTATCTTCCGACACCCAAGCAAGCCCATGTCGTCGAAGTGCGAGGAGAACCGCAGGTGTCCTCCAGCAGTCACAACGCCGCGTCATACCTCGCCCTCTTCTGCATTTCGCACACCTTCACCCCATCCAACCAGTGAGCCAGATCACGGCTAGATCGCGAGATCTTACGCCCAGCCGATTAAACGTTCTCGACGGGAAGAAAAAAGTTCTTGATGCGTCCGTGTTCAGATTTTTCCCTATCCGTTGATACATGCTTCATTACGAGCATGCTCAGCCGCGACGCGAGCTCAGCTTCCGGGGTGAATGGTTACTTTTCGGTTTCGAAGGAACTATCGGGGACTGGACAGTTTTAGCAGGCAGCTTCGGCACACCTGGCACCACCAGCGGCCGCAGCGAGCGCAGGCGCTGACTCCGGAAGCAACGACCTCGATTCGAACCTCGCTACCGGCTGCCCCGACTGCAAACACTCCCTCCTTGGCCACACTGAGACTCGCCAAAGTACGCGCTCACCAATTACGCCAGGTTGGCCCTGCGTAGACTCAGCTGGCTGACATTGAGAGGCGCGATATTCTGCTCACTATCATTGCGTTTAATACATCGCGCTTGGTGGACTGGCCTATTTAAGTTGCTGCGGTGCATAAGTCGTCAGGATCGGCACCGATTGCAACGCTGGCGAACTTGGCAATCCACGTAAGATGTTCGCGCGCGCGAGATGTTGAAATTGTCCTGCATAGAGCCTATGCCCGCCAGGGCTCCGCCCTTTCACGACCATGCACTCCATTCCGCAGATCTCCGGAAAGGTAGGGAACTCCGCGCGCCCACATCAAATCCAACACTCCACTGCCTCGACTTACAACACCGCCAGTGACGGGAAAAAATGAATGATTGACAGGTTCCCCTCGGTCTGACGAGCCAAGTATTCAATAAGTGCCGGCTGCTTGCCATTTACTCCCAAAATCGACGCGCTTAATTGCGCGATATCAGCAGGTTGCAGCCGAGCCAGTACCATAGGCACCAAAGCCGGCAATACGGTTGCAAGCTGCGGACGTTCGTCCGAACGATAGGTGCCTAGAAGCAGGACCGGCAGGGTCTTTAGCCGTGCGGACAACTGCTGCAGCAATTGCAGACTTTCCAAGCTGACCCAGTGCAGGTCTTCAAGAATTAGCAAAAGCGGCTTGTTCAGCCGTTCGAGCAAGCCAACCAGTGTATCCACAATGCGACTTTGCACCGCATCGGGTGAGACCTTGGATGCATCCTCGACGTGCCGTTTGACCAGGGTACCGATTTCGGGCAACAGGTCTTTTAGAATGGCAAGTTCGCTATCCTTAGGTTCGATGCGAAAGCACAACGCTTGAATAAGTGGCAACCATTCCTGATAATAAGCGCCCTGTTCTGTGGCGCATTGTCCTTCAACCACCCAGAATCCCTGAACCAATGCATGGGTGCGCAGTTCGTTAAGCAGCCGAGATTTACCAACCCCGCTTTCACCCCCGACAAGAAAGCCCAAGCCTTGGCGCTGCGTAGCCTGAGCAAGGCTCGCCTGCAAAGTGGAAAGCTCCGAATCGCGTCCGATAAGTTGGGGCGCTTGCAAATAGCTTTCACGCGTGGCGACGGTCTGTATCGGTAGATCCTGCTTCACGGCGTTTGCCAGGTCACGCAGCGCACTAGAGGCGTCGGTATAACGTTCGCTAGGAAGTTTGGCGACCAAACGCGTGATGATCTGCCCAATCGGTCCGCTAACTTCGCTGCGCCAATGATCTACAGAATCTGCGGCTCCCGGCCCTGAATTGTTCAGTGACGCTGGATTCCCAGAATGCTGACCTGTTGCCAATGTTGGCGCCGGTCTCAAACCGCTGCGGGGCGCCGCAAATGAATCTTGACCAGCG
>CAYWPR010000221.1:0-4772 GCA_964460115.1 uncultured Myxococcales bacterium | reverse complement strand
AAGTCCGCCAGGGTCCTTACCCTCCGTCGAGAAAGCGCCTGGAAAATTTCCCTGAGCGGCAGTTTCCGTCGAGAGAGTTGGGGAAAGAACTGGTAACCGATCTGGGTCGTTCGAGACTTTATTCGCGGTGAGAGGAAGCGCGAGGATCCAAAGCTGGAATTCGTTCTGCAGCGCTTTATTGGCTAACGGGAAGCTGCGGAACCCATTACTTCCGTCAAATAAGTTGACATAAAGCCTGCTCCGAGTCTGAGCAGGGTTGACCCCGAAGTATGCGACGATGTCGTTGCCAATCAGAGGTGTAGGTATGCCTGTTTTCACTGTCCTTTCGGAATCAATCGATGAATCAATGGCGAATTGATTCCCGTCGGAAAGGGCGTGGATCCAGCGTTTTTCTGTTCTTGCTACCGAATGGCTCTCTGTCGGAGCGCTGTTTGCTGGGCGATTGGAATTCGCCTGGCACTCGTTAAATTTCTCTCTGTGAGCGATGGTGATGGTGAATCAATTGGAATCAATTTTGATTCCGCTCGAAAGGCACAAAAAACCTTCGTCGAGATGCAGCGTAAGTTGATCTGGGGTTACAGCATTTTGCCGACGCTCAGCCTGAATCAACGGATAACTGAATTTGATTCGTAGGTATGTGTCGCTTTATGTATGGCGACATGCTCGGCGGTGAGACCACCTCCGACAGCTACTTCATCCGGCACGGTTGAGGGCGCCCTGAATATGGCTCATACACTCGCTAGTCGCGCAGTAGATCCGTGCAATCTTGCCGGGAAGGAAGCGAAGTGCGCGGCCTACCATTTGGTAGTTCAGGATGTCTGATTTGGTTTCTTTACCAACGTAAACACTTGATATCCGGTTATCGTCAAAACCTTCCGTCAGCATGCGGTTGCAGTACATGCGCTTGATAGAGCCCCCGTTGAAGGCTTGCATTTTCCGATGAAAGGTCCCGTCGCTGCGGCATTCATAGGTCAAGAAATCACTGGAATCGGTCATCATCGCTAATTTCTGGGCGGCTTGATTAGACTCGCAAAAGAATAATTCATGGGTCCGTTGTGGCGACTCATCCTGTGGCCATGGCTCGATTACATAGGGGGCGCAGATTCCTTCCGCAATGGCGCGGCTCAGGGAGTACACGAAGTTGATGGCATCAAAGACGACTTCGCAGCCATGCGACCACGGAGAAGCTGAGAAACCAAACACGAGTCCTAATCTGTGCAGAAGTTCGGTATTCCTGTCCGCGTTGAGATTTTCATGATGGCACTCATCGAAAATGCACAGTCGATCCGGTTCATATTTATCGATTCTGTTCCACAGAGTATTTTGGCTAGCCAGGACGATTCTTGAATAGGTCTGGCCAACGTCAGATGTTTTCTCAATCGTGTATGGGATGGCGCACTCTGCGTCGATCTCCCGCTGAAATTGCCTGAGGACTTCTTCAGATGGGAATACGAGCAACGCGCGATGGCGATTGGACGCAGCAAGCCACTTGTAGGCGATGTACCAAATAAGCAGACCTTTCCCAGTGCCCGTTGGCAATTGGAAGAGGTACCGCCCCGAGCGCTGTTCGAGTAGCGCCGAGGCCACGTCGAGCGCTTCAATCTGATGGCGCCACAGGGAACGCCGTAGACGAAAATTGCTACCAAAAAGCTCAAACTTCATGGGCATAGGGGAAAGGCTCTCTGGTTGATCGTATCTATGATTGCAGAATGATTGCATATTTCGCCGAACTTTGCTGACTGCCGTCGGTGCGCTATGATGTGGCCATGATTCTTCCGATCTTTGGTGTCGAGCCCCCTTAAAAGCCACAACAGGGCGCATCCGGGTCATTTGGGGCCCAGGCGGACAACCCATTGCATGGGAAGGCTCACTCAGTATTGGCGAAAGTGGAATTGCTCAGGAGTTGGCCAAAAATAAGACGCTTCATAAATGGGTCATGAATAAAGCTCCGGAGAGTATGAAATCGGAAAACTTCTTTCACTTGAATGGGACCATTGAGTTTTATGCAGAAAATGGCGCGTTCATTCAGAAAGAGAGCTGTTCCTTTGATGTGATGTTCGATATCGCCGAGCGAAATCAGAATCAGTCAACACAGCACGATCTTCACCAGCAAGCGCTTGAAGTAATTCGGGAAGTGCAGGCGGCAACCGTCTCGGCCATTAAGGATATCAGCGCCGCATCGGCCAACGCGCTACATGCGGTAGCCACCCCTTTGTCAGATGTCAGCAAAGCGCTCGTCAAGATGGCTGAGGATTCCCGAGCTAGCACGGCCGAGAATGCCAAACAGACCCAGCATTTGCTCATCAAGTCCTTGACCAACCGTATCATCGAGGGCGACCAGACGCGGGCCAAACCTACCAGCCTCACCGATGACATCAAGGAAATCATGACTCTATTGCCCGCATTTCAGGGATTTCTTGGCATGTCTAATCCGGATTCAGCCCCTCAGACGGAGCTGCCAAGTCTGATCCCACCAGCGAGCAAACCAAAGAACTCGGCGTAGGCGACGGAGCTTGTGAACGCTGCAAGGCCAATCGTCGCCCAGGCAACGATTTTGGGAGAATCCCGTCTGGCGCAACATGGTCCTGGTTTGGTGATCCCCGATATGGAATTCGAATTGCAAAAATGCTCCAAAGTGGCATTCTCGGAAACGATACTGCTATCCAGTCGATAAGACAGCGGCATCATATTCTGTAGTGTATTGGTACTTCAATCAATCGAACAGACAGATCTTTCGCGTTCAGGTGGGTTCCAGTAGCAGCTTGGTTGACATAAGCGATCTTATGTCAAGGACCTTGTGGCGCTAGCAGAAGCGTACGGCCTCGCGCCAATTCCAGTCGAAGCGGCGGCGCCGTAAACGTGCATTCCTTAGGCGGTTTTCGGGACGGTCCGGTTTGCAGGATTTGGGGTTCTTAGGCAAGATTTGTGAATGCACCTTCCCAATTCGCGTTGGCTCACAACGGTTTTTTCCATCCTGCTCTCGCTCCCGTTGTTCGTGGCGGTCGCTCGCGCTGAACCCGGGGCCGCTCCTCCACCGATCGAGGAGGCCCTGCAGCAGGCCGCGAAAAGCGGCAAGCCGCTGCTCCTGGAATTTTCGACCACCTGGTGCGAGCCCTGCAAACTGTTCGACAAGAACGTCCTGCCCGATCCTTCCGTGCAGAAGGCCTTACAAGACTTCATCTTCGTGCAGTATGACGCCGAGGCCGGCCCGGGTGTAGCCGCGGCGACGCGCTTCAGCGTCCAAAGCTACCCGACCTTCCTGGGGGTGGATGCCCAGGGCGCAGTGTGTGAGCGCTCCTCGGGGATGTCCGCTGAAACCGGCGTTTTTGTCCGGTTCGCGCAGCGGGCAGCGGCCTCCGCCCTTAGCGAGGAGACCCTGAAAGCCCGTCTGCAGAAAGAGCCAAAAAGCGCGCGGCTGCAGGTCCAGGCCGGGCGCTGGTATGAGGCCCACCAGCGGCCGGTGGAAGCGCTCGCTGCGTATAAGCAGGCACTGACCCTGGATCCCAAGGACCAGCTAGGCCAGCTGGCCGTGGCAATGTGGAAGCGCGACGCGCTGCACAACGGGCTCGAATTCCGGCGCCAACTGGTGAAACGAGCCACAGAGCTATCCCGCCGGTTCCCGGGTTCCGAGCCCGGCGGCGACGCCCTGGTCTTAAGCGCGCTTTCCGGCGATGTGCCTGCCGCCGAGGTCCGCGCCCTGGTGAAGCTTCGCCTCGAGGCAGTCAAGGATGACGCCGAGATGCTAAATGAGCTTTGCGATATCGCCCTGGCCGCCGGTGCCGTGGACGAGGCCATGGAGGCCGCCAAACGGCATATCGCGCTGCGCAAAGACGACGGGGACGGCTATCAAAACCTGGCCGCGGCGCACCACTACCGCGGCGAAAGGGACGAGGCCATGGCCGCAGCCGCCACGGCGATGGAAAAGGCCAAGGACGACCCCACCCGGGTGCAGCTCAAGCAGCAGCTCGCCATCTTTATCCGCGGCGACCGTTCCCCGCTGCCAGGGATCGAGGCGCAGCGCAAAAAAGTCTCCGCCCTGTTCAAGACGGTGCGCGAGCTGCACATACCCACTTCAAGCGAGGCCGCGCCGGGCATCTCCAGCTTTTTGGCCTATCGCGCCGGTATGGAGCAGGCGCTAAAAGCCGCGGCGCAGCGCTGCCGCCCCCTGGCCGCGCAGTTGCCCGATGCATACGTCCGGCTGGAGCAACAGGAGGACGGCGGCAAGCCCGGGCGCGTTGTGGTTCTGGAACCCGAGGCCTCCCCGCAGCTGCAAAAGTGCCTGGTCGAGGTCCTGTCGCAGCAGGTCCTCCCCAAGCCGCAGGCCTTCCGCCACGATCGTGGCTATGTCTCTGCGGTGCGCTTCCTCGACGGTCCCTCGCCCGGCGCCCCCCCCAGCGACAAGTCCCCGCGTTCAGCGCTGCCAACCGCTGTGCCGCCCAAGCCCTGAAACCGCCCGTTCACCCCGGACATTTCGGTAGTGCTCAAATTAGCCAAATAGGCATGAGCCGACTGGAGATCCTTTTTTCCGAGCTACGCATAGGATGGATAAATGTGCGTTTCGCCAAGCGCGTCGCCAAACGACAGTGTAGGAGGGGCGTCCCAAGAGCGCCGATAGGTACATAAAAACGAGTTGACATAATGGCTGCTCTCGGCAGCCTGCGGCGTACCGGGCAGGCCGAATCCTTGGCATGGGGGGGCTCGCGAATCGCCCCTTTATAAAGTCCTATGCGGAGTGACCAGAGAAAGGCGGTAACAACCCAGTGAGTGAAAAT
>CAYWPR010000220.1:0-5076 GCA_964460115.1 uncultured Myxococcales bacterium | reverse complement strand
AGACCATGGCCGCGGAATCGCCGCGAGACTTCAAAATGGTGCTATTTCCCCCGGTAAAAACGAGAGAAGCGTTTTGCTTCTGAAAACAGGCATTTAGAAATGGCGTTTCACGAATTCCTCACGCTCTCAAGAATCGTGCGGATTCCGACATTGCGCAGTAAGATGATTTCTCATGGCTATGGCCGAAGTAGAGGGTGAGCGCCACATCGAGATGCTCTGGCGCTGCACGAGCTGCCAGAATAAGAACCTCGGGCGCTTCAAGGTCTGTCAGACGTGCAAAAATCCCAAAGACGGCTCCGAAGCGTACGAGATGCCGGAAGATACGTCGAAGGCCGCAACGGTCACGGACGCGGCGCTTTTGCGCATGGCCACGGCCGGGCCGAACTGGCGCTGCGCTTATTGTCAAAGCGATCAAAGAAGGCTCGACAATGGCTGCGCCAACTGCGGTGCTTCGGCAATCGAAGGCAGCGAAGTTCCCGATGCGCCGAACTCGGCGCCGGTTGAGCAGCTTGAAGCGAGCACGGGAGTAAACGCAAGCGCAAGCAGTGGCGGGTCGATTCTCGCGATAGTGCTGGGGTTTGGGCTGCTCATTGGCATCTTTGGGCTGTACGCGTGGTACGAAAACCGACCGCGTGACTACAATGCCAAGGTCGCTGTCGCGCACTGGGAACGCAAGATCTCTGTCGAGAGATACAAGTTCGTTGAGCACGAAAGCTTTCGAGAAACGCTGCCGAGCGATGCCGAGGCGGTGCGCTCGCTCGGTAAGAAGGTGCACCACTACGAACAGATCCCAGACGGATTTGATACCGAACGTTATAGTGTGCAGGTGCCCGACGGCTATCGCAGCGAATCCTATAGCGTAAGCGTCTCGTGCGGGCAGGAGTGCGAGACCGTGCCGCGTAGCTGTAGCGAAAAATGCACCAGCAACAAGAACGGTTTTGCCACTTGCCGAACCTCTTGCAGCGGCGGCGAACAGCGCTGCCGAACCAAATATTGCGACGAGCAGCGCACGCGCGACATTCCCAAGACGCGCACCGAGTGGCGCACGCGTCAAGTGCCGCGCTTTCGCAGCGAACCGCGCTATGCCGAGAATTTTGCCTACAAGCATTGGGAGTGGCTTCCGGAGCGTATAGTGTCCGATGCCGGAGATTTGACGCCGCCGCGCTGGCCTGAGGCCAACCTCGGCAAAGGTCTTTCGCCCGGCGAAAAAGAACGCGAAACGCGCACCGAGAGCTACCGCGTGAAGCTTAGCTACGACACAAAGCACTGGCTTGAATTCACGCCAAACAGCGAAGCCGCCTTTGCGCCATTTGCCAGCCCGAGCGATCACAAGCTGCACAAAGAACAGGGCAAGTTCACCCTAAACGGCGCACCGTTTATGCCGTCTCGGCAAGATTAGCAGCAAGAATGCCATACTTATCCGAGGTCGACGAACTCGGTACCACTGTGATCGAGTGCGGCAACTATGGGCTCAAGGGCGAGAACGAAGCTGCGCTCGATTGCGGCAAGTACATCGCGGTGTGGAAAAAGGAAGGCGGTGCGTGGAAGCTGCACCGAGACGTCTTCAACACCGACATGGCTGCACCCGCAGCCTGATCTTGCATAGAGCCGGGCCGCCGCGTGGCCCGGCTTCATCTTCCGCCTCAACGTTTCTGACTATGCCTACTGCTCAGTGGCCGTGACGATGGTGTAGATCGGAAGCGTGAGGATGCTCATGCTCGATAGGTGCATGGACATGGTGATGGGTGTGCGGCTCGCCCGGCGGCATGAATTCATCATGCGCGTGCTGGTGATGTTCGTCATGAATATGGGCGTGCTCGTGCTTTAGCGGCTCGTGGCGGTGAATGTGACTGTGTTTCGCGCGCAGCGCTGACAGAACCCCTGCGAGCATTAGGCCAGCGCCAAGGGCATGCCAGCTTGTCGGACGCTCTTCGAGCACCACCATGGATGCCAGCGCCCCGAGAAACGGAGCCGTTGAGAACAGCGCCGCCTCGCGTGCCGCACCCAGCAAGCGCAGGCCATAGTTGTCGAGGACAAGGCTCAGCCCGTAGCTAAACGCACCGATGGCAAAGATAAAGACAAGCAAGCTTGCGCGCGGCAGTACTCCGCCCACAAAAAGGCTCGCCAGCAGGCTCGCGCTGCCCGCGCCGAGCGTCTTCCATCGCGCCAAACGCACCGGGTCACGTACTGACAGCCGCTGCGTCAGGTTGTTGTCGAGCGCCCAGCATAGACAAGCACCACCGATGAAGAGCACGCCCAGACCATCGACTCGGCGCCCGCCCGGCTCAAGCCGTAGCACCGCCGCACCTCCGACGATTAGCGCCGCAGCAATCCATTCTTGGCGCGACAGATGTTCGCGGAAAACGACGACGGCAAGCGCCATCGTCAGCGGTGCCTCCAGGTTCAGCAGCAAGGAGCTAGCGAGTCCTGTAAGCCGCGTCAGACCAAGCAGCATAAGCAGCGGTCCCGCAAAGCCTCCAAGCAGCGTGATACCAAGGAGCAAAGGCGCGTCCGCTCGGCGCAGTTTCGCTTCGCGAGAAGCAACCCCGAATAGCCGCCGGCTGCCCAGGAACAGACTCAGCGCCAGTCCGCCTGCCAGGTACAGACAGCCAGAAAGCATGAGAGGGGAAACTTCACCGAGCAGCCGTTTGCATAGCGGTGGGCTTACCCCAAACAGCGCTGCGGCCAGAAGTCCACAAAGGTATCCCCGCGTGCGTGCGCCGAGCTTGGCTTCGTGCTGCTTCATGTTTCGGAGAAAGGTAGCACGTCGCAAGCCTTTCGGGGAAACGGCTACCGATGAAAAAGTAGCGTCTGCAGCGGCTGCGCTTTTGAAACTCGTTCAAATGGACAGGCAAACTGCGCTGGTGATTCTCAGCGCTGCACGAATGATTGTTCGATCCGAGCGTATGCGCAGCGAAAACAGCGCCAGCAGCCGAATGGTCGCCAACCCACACGCCAGTCCTGCTGCCCCCCAGAGAACGAACGGAATGAACACACTGCGAATTATACTTCGGCGCGCGCTCAGCGCTTCTAGGCTTTTCGAATAGATGTGCCAGCGCGTTAAGACGGCGCCTAAAGATGGAAGTTGATGGTGTAGCGGACGGCTTCCTGGATGGTCAATTTGCACTTCTTTTCGGCCTTGATAAAGACCAGCGAGTTATCGTGGTAGGCGCCAAACCCTAAAGAAATGCGACCGTTATCCTGTCCATTTAGGAGCACCGAGGAAGTGACTTTATCGGTGATCACTGTGAACTCATAACAAGGCGCTAGCCCTCCGCCAGAGGTCTGTATGAAGAAGTCGCCGTCGTTTATGCAGAAGCCGCCTCCTGTGGTGTAGACCAAATAGAAATCGGGAGCTGAGCCCACCGTGGTGTCGAACGCGGCGGGCGCCGGATCGTGAACTCGGCTGTCCGAAAGAATTGTGCCGCGTAGGGTTTTTCCAAGCCCATCATAGCAGGTCATAGCACCCAATAGCAGAGCGGTCGTACTTGTGTGGTGGGCACCCTCGTGTCGCTCTTCGCAGCCATCGCCGGCTTTGCCGTTGACATCGTAGTTCTCGCCGCTGCAAATAAGGTCGCTAAGCACCAAGGCGGATTGTGCGCTTTGGGGCAGTTCGCCTTGATCCGAAATCGGCAATGAGCCGCCGCAGGCGAGAAGCGCTGCGGAGAAGGCCAAGCAAGAATAATAAGGCAAACGGGTAGGGGACATAAGGACTCCTGTTTGTGAGAGGAACGGCGTCCACGCTACCCATCCTGCGCTCGCGAAGCAAGTATTGAATGATGCTTGGGAATTCGAGGCCAGCAATATCTGGGTCATAGCTTGCGGGGCCCTTGACCAAGACGAACGTTTTTTTTAAAAACTATGCTGCAGTTAGAAGTAGCGTCATCTAAGCCCGCGACGGGTTAGCTTTCCCGTCGAAATTGGCAGCAAGCAATGAACGATGCCAAGCGAATTGAGCGAATGCTTGAAGCCATAGGAAGAGCCCTGGCCGAGGACTCTGGCGCCGTGGTTGAGCCCAGTGTCGAGCTCGACATGCTGCAGCCGCTGGAAGCAGCGGTGGCCCTCCTACTTGCCGAGCTCGCTGAGACCAAGCGCCGCAACCACGAGCAAATCTTGGAAATTCGTGCCAAAAATCGCGAGATCACCGACCGCCAGGCCCAGCGGCTGCGCGAGCTGTCGACTCCTATCATTGCGGTTTGGGATGGCCTCTTGGCTCAACCGCTTGTCGGCTTGATCGACGCAGAGCGCGGACAAGCGCTGATCGAAGCGGTGCTGAGTATGAGCGCTTCGCGCAGGACCTCGTACTTGCTCGCCTATACGTGACCTCGCCGTACGAGACCTTGCCCGCAGAAATTAAGAAGTTTGTCGACAACCTGGCGCGTACCAAAAATCTCCATTTGTCCGACAACGTGACAGTCCTATCGCTCATTGGGACACGCGGTCGACAGCCACCCTGGAATGATCGTCGGCGTTCCGTGGGCCACGCGGGAATCCCGCTGGCTTCTGCGGATTTTATCTCTGCCTTGCCGATGATTGCGCGGCTGCTCACGGACTTAGGGGTTGAGATAAAGTGGAGCGAGCGTCCTGAGCGCGGTTTCTCGGCCATTCATCCCGGCTACTCAGGACTTTTCTATGTGCCGGATGCGCGCACGAGCCAAGATCAGTATCAGCGTCATATCATCCCAGCGCAGGACTTCGTGGCAAAAGAGGACGTCCGTACCGTTTTTGGCGTTGGTGGATCGTATACGACTGGAACGCTATTCGCGATGATCTTCTTTTCGCAAAAGGCGATGAGCCGCGAAGCGGCTCTGCGTTATTTGCCCCTTGTTACCATGTTCAAAGCCATTACCAGCGCTCACGTCGAAGCCGGCCGCATCTTTGCATCGTGACTTTATTCCATAGTTCGCTGCAAGGTCTCATTTCGATCCCCTGTGTGTAGTCTTTTGTCCTGAAAGGCAGTGCATCCAGTGAGAAATTCAAATTTCTCACGGCTTCGTGCCGCTTCCGCCTCAGTCGAGACGTTTCCCCCGGTGATGTTGCTGTTCTTTTTGGGCTTTATGGCGCTGCCGCTTGGCA
>CAYWPR010000219.1:0-5076 GCA_964460115.1 uncultured Myxococcales bacterium | reverse complement strand
CGCGATCGTCTGATCCCCGGCTCCGTCGACATAATGAGGGGATCTCTTAGGGCTGCCACCCCATGCTTCCACGGCAGATCGAGCCTGAAAAAGCCCAAGCCCCTTTCCCTGGGGCTTGCCATGGGTAATGCCCCGTTGCCCGAGCTGTGGCAAAAGCGCTACGGGAATTCCTTTTCCATTGT
Organism: uncultured Myxococcales bacterium; assembly: GCA_964460115.1. GTDB lineage: Bacteria > Myxococcota_A > Polyangia > Palsa-1104 > JAEUJZ01 > JAEUJZ01. Next base: position 4,894 of record CAYWPR010000219.1, on the reverse strand, counting down.
CAGACACGGTTAGGACAACTTGTGGACCATCGCACTCGACTCGAACGGCCACATTTCCTGCCCTCTCAACTGGAATCGCCTCAACTGCATTGTCGAGCAAGTTGGATAGTGCGCGCTTGAATTCTACTTCGCTTACCGAAGCAGACAGATGCTGTTGATTTCCCTGAATCGAAAGATCCAGCTCCACAGCAGATTTGGCGTATTGAAGCCGCTTTTCGGAAAGGACGTCTTCGATGAGGGTAGAAAGGTCATGAACCGCCGGCGCATCCGCTGCAGCCATTCGCCTGGGCTCACCCATTCCTGCGCTGTGCTTCTCGGCCATCAGATCACGCGCAATATCGCGGATGCGTCCAACGGCGCCGTGAAGCATACGCCGACTTTCTGTAGACGCCTGCTCCGGAAGTGTGTCTACAGCTACGTTGAGCGCAGCAAGCGGAGCTCGAATATCATGTGCGACCTGCTCTTGAATTCGCCGCCGCTCTTCAAGAGTGCGCTGCTCCTCGCGAAGCTTCTGTTCGCGAACCGTCGTCGAGAAGGCCAGGCGATAGATCTCCCGCAGCTCGACCGGGAGCGCGGTGTCTGGCGTCTGGCCGACTTGCTCGCCTTGGGCCAATTCGGAGCGCAGCACTCGACCCAGTTCGGCGCCAAACCACTGCACCCGCTCGATCATCATCTGGCTTAGGAAGACGGCCACGAAGGCGACGACCCCGCTGCCCAGACAAAGGATCTTCAGCGTATGGACCCCTTCGCGCTGGTACACCGCGTAGACAAGCACCATCGAGAGTGCAACGAGTAGCAATCCGAATCGGTATCCATTGAGGATGCTGCTCGATTCAAAAGGCTGAATGCGCCCGAGCCGTTCTCGCCACAGAAATGGCAGCGCCGATGAGTACAGCCCGAACAGAATAAAGAAGGACCCCAATCCAAACTCAATACGCTGACCGATGATTTTATCGACTCGTATCGACCAATCACCAAACACGAGGCAGAGGATACCGGCTGAAAAGATCGACCAGCCCAGCGAGCGCGTCGAGAGCAGCACCAGAATCGCGAGGTTCAGTGCACAGTAAGAGATGCCGATTACGGCCGTCTCACCCAAGTTAAAGGCCGTGACGCCAGCGTCACGGTGCGCAAGGAAAGGATCCAGGATCAGGCGAAATGCAATCGGCGTGGTCAGCATCAAAGGAACCCACACGACGCGCCTTCCGAAAAAAGCGCGGAATCCGCCTTCCGTCGCGCTTAGCATGCCGAGCACGCTACACACAAAGGCCAAGAAGTAGGCAAACTCCGTCACAAGGACTACCGATACGGCGCGGTTGCTTTTGCTCAGCAGAAAAAAACTGGATGACCACCCGCATTCGCCGAGGCCCCATAACATCGAGATCGCAGCCACAGAAAGGATGGTTGCGCGGCCGAGCTCATCACGCCAACGGCGGTAGGCAATGAGCCCGCCTACCGTGATGGCAGCCAGGCCATGCACCATCAGCAATGTCCCTTGGCCCATGCGCGAGCGTGTCGATAAAAGCAGCCCGTAAAGAAGAATGCCAATCCCCAGACCGACGAGCCTGCGCAGATAGGTCGCCGATTCCGTCATGGACTTGGTATGTCTTCAGGAAGCGCCAGAACGGCGCTGACCACGTCTTGCAATCCCTTGAACTCGGCCGTATAGAAGGTCCCGATCTGGCGGTATCCAAGTCGTAAGAAGAATTCGATAGACCGTTTGTTGCGCAGGGGTTCTTGGACGATCGCTGCTAAGATGGGTCGCTCGGCGAACGCGAGAAAATGCTGATGGAGCTTGCGGGCGATTCCAGTTCCATGAAGTACGCGTGCAACCCCAATCTGGTCGAGATATGTGAATCGACCGGACTCGAAATTTTGACCGTACTGCGCTTTCTGCTCTGGTGTATCCCATCGAAGCTGCGTATCAGGATGATTGGCCAGAAACGTTTGGCCCGAGTTTCCTAATAAATACCCTGCCAATCGGCCATTCACAGACTGCCGAGCGCCCAAGATAATTCCACCTAGCTGGATGAACTTCTTAAAATCTTCGGGCTTGTAGGCTGAGATTAGAAATCCGCTATCAGACTCGCGAATCCCTGCTGCAATCAGATCGAAAGCAATGGCTAACTCCGCCTGTATCGCGGAAAGCTCTTTGAAAACGGCGGCATCGGATTCGATGCCGAGTCGTTCAATGACATTGCCGCTATCATTTGCGTCAGCGTTCACGATTCGCTTCTTTCTCCGTCGTCCTTACCGGCTTTCAGTCTAAAAAAGGAAGTCCTTCCGATGTCCATCACGCGGCAGATTTCCTCCATCGAAGCGCCTTCAGCTTCGAGGGCGTCAATCTGATTCTGTAGCATCCGCAGCGTATTTTGCTTCTTTGTCGCCCGCATGGATAGGCCGGTCGCAAGCCCGCTGGCGCTGACTCGGCCGCTTCCTGTAGGTTGTCCGGTTGTTTTGTGCTCACGCACATCGGAAGCCTGTACAACATCTCGTTCGACAAAGACGGCCAGACGGTGAACAAGATTTCGCAGCTCGCGCACATTGCCTGGCCAGCTCATCCGCATAAGTTCATCTTTAGCGCCATCGGACAGAAAGATTCGGCGCTCTGCTTCGCGGGCGAAACGTTCAGCCAGTCCTGGGATGTCTTCTTTTCGCTCGTCAAGAGGCGGAACTCGTACGGTCAGCACTTCGAGTCGATAATACAGGTCGTCGCGAAATCGACCTTCTTTCCGTCGCGCTTCTAAATCGACGTGCGTGGCCGCCAGAACACGTCCATCGAAACGACTGTCTGAAGAGGCACCAAGGACGCGGAACGTACGGTTCTCTAGCACACGAAGCAGTTTCGCCTGAAGCGGCAGCGCAAGCTCAGCAATCTCATCGAGAAATAGCGTCCCTGAAGCGACCTCGCCAAGGAGCCCGGCACGCGCCTTATCGGCACCCGTAAAATATCCCTTCTCATGGCCGAAAAGTTGCGACTCGGCCAGTGATTCTGTAAAGGCACTGCAATTCACAGGGACAAAAGGCTTGGGTTGATGGGCGCTCAAACTGTGAATAGCCCGCGCTACAAGTTCCTTGCCGCTTCCCGTGGGTCCTAGGATTAGTACTGGTCCCTCCGCTGCCGCCACGCGTCGAACTTTTCGCCGCAATCCCTCCATCGCTGGCGATATTCCGGCCAGTCCATGCAGTTCCAGAACTTCGCGCTCTAGCGAGCGCCGCGCGCGCAGATCCTTGAGCACCGGCAGGACAAGCTCCTCGCAAAGCTCATCCTTGAGGATATAGGTATACGCCCCAAGCCGCATCGCTTCGCGGATTTCCGCCATCTCACTGGCCACGGTCACTACAATCGGCACCGCCGTCGATTGCTCCCGCACCTCGCGTACAAGCGTCAAGCCATCGCGGTTTCGGCGATCGTCTGGGTCCAGGCACAAGTCGATGAGCACCGCGTCCATTGCATGACGCGCAAGCACCTGACGAGCCGTGGCCAGGTTACTTGCTTCGTGGACATCAATCTCGCCAGCTTCGGCCATGTAGCGGCGGAGCAGACGACGTAGCGACATATCGTCGTCAACGATTAGCACCCTCAAAGTCTGTTCTCCCAAAACATAGCGGAAGTCGGAATGGCAATTTGTAGCCCTTCACGTTCTCCATTGCGGAGTATGGATAGTTGCCAGCCGAGGATGCGAGAAATCCGATAAGCCACGGGCAGTTCCTGATCAGAAATTCTATTCGACAGCGTCGTCCATAGATTGAATGAATCGTCAGCGAGCTGTGGATGTACCGGGCTGGCTCGACCCCATATTTGGATCTCTGTGCCACTGCCATCTTCGAGCGATGCCGCATGAATTTCCACTGCAGTGGACCTCGCTGCGCGTCGCACGACTTCGGCAATCATCATCCTAAGCAGGATGTAAACCAGATGGGGATCCGTTCGAATCACAATACCTTCTGCAACGGCAACAGAAAATAAGATCTCTCTGTCCGCGAGCAGACTCGCCAGTTCCGCCCTCGCGCGCTCGATCACATCGCGTATGTCGACTGGCTGACGCGCTGGAGGCGGAAGCTTCAGTTTCCGCAAGTAGCCCAGGACGCGCTGTAGCCGCTCCACCTCCTTCTGTGTCATTCTGCTCTCGTCAGGAGAGAGCGAGTCGGACTCCGTCGCAGCGGCTAGCAAATAGCGCAGGAAGTTAAGCGTGTGTGCGAGCTCATGGCTGATATCCGCGGCGACAAGATCGAGCACAACTTGACGTTCCAGACATTCGACGTCGCGCAGCAGTTTATGCTCATCTTCGTCTTCGCTTCTATCCAAGTTTGGGCGGTCCGATCGAGACATGCCGAGAATCCCTCGCTCCAGTCTATCCAGTGGCTTGCAAGAGCCAACAGGAATTATTCGGCAGGGAGGCTCAGGACTTTAGACGATCGCCTGGATGACCTTGTGGCCTCCGCTTGCAACCCCAGTTTGTCGATGGTCACAATGAGACTTTAGCGAAGCGCAGCGGTTGTGGGTATAGAAGTATCTGGCGGCGGATGGAGTAAAGACGCAGAGACTTGGCTGCAATTGTATGGTTTCCAGCTATTTCTCGCAGCGATGGGGAACCTATCTCGATGGAGTAGCTGGCGAACCCCGGTGTCGCCAGAAACATCCGTTTGGTCTACTTTCTCGGCGGATTATCCTCTCGCACTAGTTGGCAGGCAGTCCTAATGCTCGAAGTTAAAGTCGACGAAGGCATCTCCCGCGGAAGGAACTTCGCTTCCTCTGTTTTTGTGAGTGCCATCAGGAGAAGGATTAGGTGTCGAAAATGGCCCCGAGCAAGCGAGAGAAAAGAGAGCGGCGAAGCTATAGTGCGCCGGGATAAACCGACATGGAGTTAAGAATGAAAGAGTCTGACGTCGA
>CAYWPR010000218.1:0-5149 GCA_964460115.1 uncultured Myxococcales bacterium | reverse complement strand
CTGCTGCGAAGGTTATCAAACGTCGAAAGTGTTTAATTTGTAAACACCTTCTTAGTCCCCAGCACCCGCCATCGAGCTGTTACCGGCTGCCGCCGGCCTGGTTACGCTGGAAGCTTTCTATACGATCGACTCGCGGTGCCGGTCTGGCAACAGCGCGAGTGACAGAAAGATGTTTTTCCCTGACGTCTCGTCGCTGCAACCTGGCCAGGGAAAAAAAGAATCGCGATTCTCGACGAGGGGTTTAGTCCGCCGAGTCTCGCAGCGCTAGTCAGCGCCCGGGCACTGAAGTCGAACTGCACTTGCACAGAAGAGCTTCAACACCCGCCATCAGGTGTGCGCAGCTTCGGATTCAAATTCAAGCTCCGCGATCAGGGTCTTGACCTGCGTCTGATGCGTAGGATCGCGCTCGAGACACCTTAACACGTGCCCGCGATCGGCATCCAGGAGCAAGGTCACCTTGGCGATGTGTGAGGTCGTTCCAGTGAACCGCTCCCAGATCGAAAAGAAGTAGTCATGACAGAAGGCGTCAAGATCCTCCATATTGGGAAGGGCCTTCTTGATGAGACGCCGCAGCGTCGCAGCGGTCGGCACTCGACGATGTGCGCCAATCGGGACATCGCTCTCCAGCCGCTCCACGGCGCGCTTGATCGGGGTTGCATATAGGATCCCCCCCGCGGCCTGTATTCCCTGTTCATCCGGCAGAATCGAATGTAACAGTCCCACCACCTTGCCGTTGACAACCACCGGACTCCCGCCAAGGCCCCTCACCGGCATCGAGGGCCCCTGCAGCTGAAGGACCAGCGCCGGCTCTCCTGCTAGGTCCTCTCCGAAAGGATCGAGCACCACTGCCGTCAGCAAGAGCCCGGAGGGAGCGCAGATCTCCGGAAATCCATAAAGCACGCACAGGTCTTTGTGTGCGCACTCTGAGCTCAATTCCAGGGGCTCAGCGCCTTGCAGAGGCGTCTCCAGCTTCAACCGCGCCGACTTGCGCTGCCCATCAATAGAGCCGACCGAGGCCTGAACCTGCGACGTGCGGAATCGCAACAGGATCACGTCTCCCGCGGGGTCAGATGGGAGCAGGCCCTGGTAGAAGACCGTAAGCAGCTGCTGGCGCTGGATCAAAAATCCCGTGGTGCGGTGTTGCTGCTGCTTCACCAGCGCACAAGCATTTTTCAAAGACGCATAAGGATCTTTACTTATCATCGTAGCCACTCTTTTAGAGTCGCAGCTTGTAATCCACTCTCCGGATCTATGATCAAATCTACATAGTGCAGCCCGCCTTGTAGAAATGGTTGTGAAAACATCCCTGTCTCAACAAAGTCGCGCATGGCAGAAGTTGCCTGTTGTCTATCAGGTGAGCGAATCTCTGGCGGCCAGGCAACTGTTCCTCGCCAAGAACCAGTGATCAGCAGTTGGTAGCCCGGCTCCTTGTGCTCTTGTGGCTGATGGGCATGACTGAACAGAGCACAGCGAAAGTCTTGCCCGCAGAGCTGTTCCGCGGCCTGCCGAAAGCTGACCTGCTCCGTCGTTCGGTAGCCCTCTTCGAGCCGGAGTACTGTGTCGAGAAGCATTTCAATCCGCCGGGGGTGTTCTATATTCCGTAGCGCGGATCGCGCTGTCTCCATCGTGCGCAATAAGCCGTGTGCTCCGCTGCTCTCCTCCCGAACGAGCGGCTCATCAACGAGCCAAGCGTCCAGGTCTCCCCTCTCCCGAGGGCTGCTCGAGCCACCCCGTGGCTGCGTGCTGGCTCCCATGGAACCACGCACGCTAGATACCCAGCCTTGGCGCGCTGGTGACACAGAAGCCACTGAGCGGATCAGGTTGGTGAGCTTCTGCGCCAGATCGGGCTCCAAGGCTAATAGGAGTGGAACGATCCCCGCGGAAACCGGGTGCAGATCAGCCAGAATCGGATAGCGTGTCTGTAGCGGCCCGAGGATGCTTCCCTGGAGGAGCTGGCCCGCCGATGGCTCAAATTTCACGGCGTCGATCGGCTGTCTACGGGACAAAAGAGAACGAATCTGACGTAGCTGGTCGTGGTTGACAGCGTTGAAGGCGTCATAGCGGCTGCCATGTTCAATCAACACATCGGCAACTTGGTAGGCATCGTTGTCATAAAGAAACTCGAAAGGTGGCCAAGGGCCGCCGCCCAGCACTTGATAGAGCTCGCGCCGAACCTTCGGGAAGGACAGCTCGAGATCCTTGGTGCCCATCAGCACGGTAAGCCGGTGACCGGCGTGGAGCAGCTGTCGCAAGACATCGAAAACCCTGGCATCCCTACGGACCGCATCACGCAGTCCCCCAAGCGCCATTTCTTCGTCAAGGAGGACACTCCCATGTCGGCTGCGCGCACTCGAGAAATCGATCATATCGCCATTGATGACGAGCTCGATGACTGGGCTCTGCTGCCCAAGATGCGCGAGGAAGGAGGCGAGGGCATCTCGCGAATCGCCCGGACTATGCGGCGCACCGAGGTGTAGATCAGAGATCACGAACAGATGTCTTTTATCCATGATGAGAGCTTTTTTCTGCGGCGATGATGGGTTCCCTAGCGGCCGGGCGCGAGCTTGCCGAGCTGATTATTACTCATCCTCATACTCGAGCTCACCCTCGAGTGCGCTAACCTCTTTGGGATATTCTTTCCGCAGCTTGTCCAAGATGACACCGCGGTCGGCGTGAAGCAGAAATCGGGTCACTTTCTCAGTTGGCGTCATCTGCTCAGAAATGTAGTTCTGGTAGACCGAGGTGAACTCGAGGGCAATGAAGGAAGTGAGGTCCACGTTCTCCTTCATGACACTTCTTAGAAGCTGTCGCAGGGACGGACGGGTCGGCAATCTTGGCACGGTCATTCTCGACGTGATGGGCAAGGTTGGGTAAAGTGCCTGGAGCAGCCGGCTCGGGCAGACGAACAAGTAACCCAGCTGTGAGTACGGTCTGCCGGCAGCGCTGTGTCCAGGATCCGGCACGACTTGCTTGAGATGCCCCACGCAGGCACCGCGAACCATCACCGGACTTCCCGAAAAGCCCTGCGCCAGCGCGCCAGCGCCAGCGGCGATAGGAGGAGAGAATAGCAGCGACGCGGGCCCGCCTTTCAGATCCTTCCACCCGGGAGCAATGACATGCCCGAACAGGGGCAGCGCCTGCTCATTTCCAATCAGCGGATATCCGACCGCCACGAACGGCTCGTTGCTGCCGCAGCCATCGGACAGACGCAAAGGCAAAAGGCTCTGCTCTAAAATGGGCTCTGTGAGCTTGATCAGCGCGCAATCGGCGCTGGGATCGCTCCCGAGCAGGTTACCTTGCCGCTTGTGTCCGGGAAATTGGATGTCGATTTTCGTCGGGGTCTCATCAGGTGTGCCGACCTTGACTGCCGTCGAGACAACGTGATTGCACGTGGCGACGAGGTCTCGGGAAATAAGATACCCCGTACCACGCCGCAGCGTGCCCTTGTCCGTGAGCTGAATAAAGGCAGTCACCTCATAGAGGCGCGGGAGGCAGGCCTCTAGATCATCTGGGCGGATGTTTGGCATGCAGGTCTTTCATGTGGGCCACCGAGACGACATCTTGCCGCTCTTTACTATGGAAGATCATAAGGTCGACGGAGCCGACGCTGTTCTTATCATACTCGATGCGGGCGAAACTCGGGATCAGGCCCCGAAGTTGGCAAAGTTGGTTCCCTAAAAGAGCGTTGGTGAATTCGTATAACGCCGGAAACGCAATGTCTTCATCCGGGTCCAGGATCTCCTCAGGAATCAGGATAAGATCAGCCCAGGTCCCGGTGTTGATATAGGTCTTATCGTCGAAGTCCTGCCGCTTCAGTAAGTGTGTGTGGCCATACACCACAACCTGATGTCCCAGCGCGAAGGAAGTCTTTACAGGGGTCAGGTACGGCTCGTGCTCAATATTAGTACACAGCATGTCAGAAGACATGCCGGCAAGCCGGCGCAGTGCCCGGTGTAGCTGCTTGATCTTCTCAAGCTGCTGGCCTGCGCTGGCACCCCGAAAGGTGTGCAGAAAGCCAAGGACCTTATCGACGGTCTCATGGACGCCGACCTCACTTTCGTGGAGGTCGACGCCGATGAGTGTTGCCGCTTCCGCCAGCGCGGCTTTGGTCTTTTGCGCAGCTGCGTCTGCCGGCGCGACCTCCCCCGCCATGCCATCTATCACCTCCACGGCCGCCATCCCCTGATCGATCTGCGCAGTCGGTTCGCTTTCGGGCAGCTTGGAGGCTGGGACTTCTGCGCCGACGTATCCGGGCCACAGCGGTGCGCCTTGCCGATCGAACGCAACCTGCTTCGACCGAAGATGCGACAGAAACCCATCCACGATCAGCTGAAGCTTCTTGAAATACTTGGGCGCCAGCACCGCCAAGATCGGCAACGCCGCTTCATTTTCTGGCTTCAGCAGATCAATGAAAGGATAGTCCTTTTTGATCTTGTTCATGACCTGCACGACAAGCTCACTGCCGGCAGGGGGCAAAAACCGCGGGCCGCGCTCATTACGAGAGATGCACGAGCGGACTTCGCGCAGACGGCTGTGTTCAACCGCATTCCAGCTGTCGTAGCGGTTGCCGTGTTCGATCAAGACCGGGCCGCGCGACAGGGCCTGATTATCATAGACGAGCTCGACGGGGCCTGCGCCAAGCCGCTCCGACAGGGCCGCACGCGGACCCGGCAGCGATAGCTCGATGTCGTGGTTGCCTAGCGCGATGGTCAGCCGGTTGCCGCTTGTGACAAAGTCACGGAGTGCGTCGAACACGTCGGCGTTATTGTTCATGATGCTCGTCAGCTTGATCTCGGCGGCCTGATCGGAATCGGTGAAGGCCTCAAAGGGCGCCTCTGCCAGGAAGTCGACGAAGTCGCCGTTGATCAACAGCTCTATCTTGCAAACCTCACTCTTGAGCGCGGCGACATAGCGAATAAACTCCGCTAGGCGGGCTCGGCCGACGGGACTACACATCTGAAAGCTCGGGGTGTCCGCACCGGCTACAGCGCCCCCGAGATGCAGGTCCGAGATGACAAAAAGGAGGTTCTTCATCAGGCCTTCTCTATTATCCTTGAGGTCTATACCTATAATAGTAGGGCGATGCTAATACCAAGGTGCTGTCCCGGAGGCTGTTGAAAAAAGATAGGCGGCGCAAATCGATTCCTAT
>CAYWPR010000217.1:0-5173 GCA_964460115.1 uncultured Myxococcales bacterium | reverse complement strand
TCCGCAGCGATTATCAATTCTTGTTTCTCGACGGAGAATTCTTAAATAACTTTCACGGCTGATGAGGGCCTGTCGCAGGGGCTCGACAACTGGCAGTAGCAGGATAACCAAGAGCGGAATCAGGGAGCATGTCGCAGTTGGGGAGATTGGACTTGCAAGCCATCCGCCCAGCGTCAGATCGACTCGATCGCGCGCCCAAAAAATGAGGGTCCCCAGGCTTTGGCTGAAAACGGCAAAAAACGCCATGGTGGGCACGCACAAGACGGCAAGGCCACCGGCACCGGCAAACTGGGGCGTATGAATCGTGGGAGGTTTCGAAGCTGCGGCGCACGTTTGGGGCAAAACGCGGGCGGATGCGAGCGCGCAAAAACAGACCAGCATCGAGAGCGCGCAGGCAGCAAAAGCCGCCGTCCAGCCTAGACGTGACTTGATGACACCAATGGCCAGAGGGGCAACGGCCGCGGCCACGTTGACACAGAAATAAAAACTGCGAAACGCAGCTTGTCGTCGCGAATCATCGACTCGATCGAATAGCGCCCCCAGGCATGTGGTGATATTTGGCTTGAAGAGGCCGCTGCCCAGGGTCAAAAGAACGATGGCGCTGTAGATTGCCCACAGCGATGCATGCATGAGTACGGCGTATCCGGCAAAAAGGAAGAAGGCTCCGGCTAAAAGCGTCCTTCGACTGCCCAGCACGCGGTCTGCCAGCCAGCCTCCGGCTAGGGGCATGAAGTAGGAAAGTGCAGCATAGGTTCCGGCCATTCCGCTGGCGCGACCTTCGGATAGTTTCAGGCGCTCATTTAGATAAAAGGCAAACACGCTAAGTCCCGCAAAATAGCTGAAGCGTTCCCAGAACTCGGCGAAAAGCAACCCATAGATGCCAGGGGCTCTCGGATGTATACGCATGGCTCGTCCTCTTTCGCGACAGCGCAACCGCAGTTACAAGCGAACTCGACTTTATGAATTAACGACTAAGTCGTCAATTCAATTTTGCGTTTTTCGTTGCAATGCTTCCGTCGCCAGATGTTTGAGCTTGGCAACTGACGCTGCTTGTCGCGGTTTTCGGCAGATAGCTGCGGCACTTCCTTTGACCGACCGATGCCATCCCCCTACAATGCCGGACCATTCAGGGGATTCTCCGTCCATGTCGAGACCCACCACAGACGATCCGAACAAGTATGAAAAAGTGCTCCGCGCGTATCAATTGGCCACGCACAAAGTCGGTGTGGGGACGGGCGCCAAGAAGATCGAGGATTTCACGGCGCTTTTGTCGTGGGCCATCGCGCAGGCGCAGCCTGGTTTTCAGGAAGGTGACGTCCTTGGCATCGCAGCTGCAGCGACGGGGCTTCGATCCTCGCGCAGCACCATGAACCAAGTCGTGGACAGGTTGCTACGCCAGGGCCTGGTCATGCTGGAGACTTCGAAGTCGCCCTATCGCATCGTCTCAAAAACCCCCGTGCTGCATCCCGATTGGCTGGCCAGCGCGACCATTTCGGCAACCAGTCAACTTCAGGAGCACGGCGGATCTTCGATCATTGATAAGCCACTATGGATTGGCATCGAAGAAGCTAGTTCCTATGCAGCGCCGCTGCGGGAAGCTCTTGCGGCGACCTCTGACAAGGCGGTCAAAGCCAGTCTAGCGACCAGCGAATGTCAAAAGCGCTGGTATCACGCCCGCATTCTGGTTTTTCGCAGGTTGCGCTTCCTTCGAAAGAACGGCACGCAGCTAGGCTGGTTGCATGAAGTGACATACATGGCGCTGCCGCCCACACTTGAGCATGAAGTCGAGCAGCGTATCCATTATCTGATCGAGAAACAGATTCGCATGGTTTCCCTGGGCAGCCTGCTGAGCTTTGCCGCGGTGAACCAGCTTACGAACGGACGGACGCGAATCGGCGTTGGGACCATTGACCCATCCTGGCGCAAAGATTTGCAGACCTTGGCCAAGCGCTATGACATAGACGTGACGGCGCTGCTTGGTCGAGCGCGGCAGCCGCCGCCGCTATTGCGATGGGAGTACGGCCACTTTGCCGCCAAGCCTGTTGGGTTGGTTGCATTCTCAATCTGCCATGAAGATCCCGCCCAGATTCATCTTTTCGCCCGGGATCTGAACCTGGTAAACCCGGGCGCATGAAGTCTAGGCGGCGAAAAGAGCCCAAAGAACCATCGTCTCTCATAACATCCGTCGTCGTGATCGGTTCCTATCGAGAAGATCTACCGGGCTTGCTCGCATTCAGCCAATCCTTGGTTCGAATCGGGTTCAAGGTATTGCATCCGCCGCCGCAAGCGCATCGGCTTGGCGAAGATGACGGCTTTGTGCGCCTGAACTGCGATCGATCTTGGGAGCAGAAAAAGGTGCAACAGGATGTCTTCTTATGTATCGAGCACGCAGACGTTGTGATCCTGTACACACCTACTGGCCGCTTGGGAATCAGCGCCGCCATGGAAATCGGTTACAGCTTGCGCGCCAGCAAACCCATTTTTGCCACGGCGCCGCCACAAGATCTGACGATTCGTGCCTTAATCGAATATGAACCCGCAGCCCTTGCGAATTTCTTGCGCACTGTACCCACAATTCAGGACAACGAGCATGCACGAACAACAAACGGCTGATTGGCTGGCCGCCTGGAGAAGTGGCCAGGTGCTAGGTCCCGAGGGGCCGCTGCGCGTTGTGCGCGAGCACGAAACCCATACCGCATGGGTATTTCTGACGGATACGCATGCGTTCAAATGGCGTAAACCTGTAGATCTGGGATTCCTCAACTACAGCACCATCGACCTGCGCCGAGTTGCCGCAAATACTGAGGTCACCATCGGGCAGCGCATTTCTTCGCAGGTGCATTTGGGAGTGTGGTCGCTGTCCAATTCGGACCGTCCGCAGTTGTCATCAAGCACAGCGGATGGCGAACCCATCGTCGCGATGGTTCGGCTCGCGGATGAGCTTCAGTTGGAGATGCTATTTTCAAATTCGAGCACACCCGCCGAGCGCATCGATGAAGTCGCGCTCGCTTGTGCTCACTTTCATAGCACCTGTCCCGAAGATCGCCGAGCGGATGGTTATGGCGCGCTCGCCAACACCCTTTCTGCCTGGACTGTCAACTTCGAGCAGATGCCTTCAAGTGATACCACCATTCCTATCTCTGCTGCAGAACGCCAGCAACTTATCGAGCAAACCAAGGATTGGTTTGAGAACCTTCGCCCGATACTTACTCAGCGCATCAGTGAGGGCCGTATTCGCGAAGGCCACGGCGATCTGAGATTGCAGCACGTGTATCTTTCGCGTCCGTGGTCGGTCATTGATCCGCTTGAATTCTCGATCGAACTGCGCTTCTGCGATGTGGCCGCAGAGGTCTGTTTTCTGGCCATGGAACTAGATGATCTGGGGCGCTTCGGTGCCGCCAAGCGATTGCTTGTTAAGTATGCCGACGCGCTCCAGGACTCGACGCTTGAAGCTGTCGTACCGTTTTTCAAACGCTACCGCGCCGTCGTCCGCGCCAAAATCGAATGGATTCGCGCTGCCCAGACTACTGGTTCGGACAAACAAGCCCATTTGACGGCATCGCGTCGATTGTTCGAACTGGCACTGTCCTATCAATCGTCAGCCCGCTAGTTGCAGAACTCTCGGCCAGTCAAATGGGCAAGCCTCATAAAGATGGAATGGAGTAGATTCGAAGGCTGGTCTTTCTAGCGCAAAGCGGACACATCAAGGTATGGGTTGCTTACTCGCTAGGGAGACGAGTTGGCCAATAACCTCTGCCGGCAGGCGCGAAAGAAGCTCCTCGGCGTTTATCTGGTCCGTGCTGATGGTTGGCAACGCTGATTGTGGCTTCTCAAGCGCCAGCAATTCGACGAGCCGCGAGGTCCGGTTGCTCTCAATCGTTCCCGGTTGAACATAATGTTTCGCAGTGACCTCGAACGAACCATGCCCAAGCGTGGCCGCCACGGCATGAGATACCGCCCCCGAACGAACGCCCGCAGTCGCCCACAGTCCGCGAAGACTATGCGGACAAACTTGCGGAACTTCGGCTGCCCTGCAGATTCGCGCTACTGCAGCATTCAGTACCTGCCGGCAACGTGGGCGCCCAGTACTGCTGGCACCAAATAAATATTCATCTGGATCGCGTCCGGCAGCTAAACGGACAAGCCGCGTAGTCAGTACCTTCGGAATCTCCAGATCGCGCCGAGCATTGACGGTCTTGCCGCGGTAACTATCGCTTGCCGCCACCCATAGCTTGGTTCCACCGCAGTCGAGGTCGCGCACACATAGGTGTAGCGATTCACTGGCGCGTAGGCCCATTAGGAGCGCGGTCACTGCGCAGAGAGCTATCCAGTCCTGCTTCTCTTCAAATAGGTGAAATCCGGTGCTGATAAAGCGCTCAGCCTCATCGAATCGCAACTGCTTCTTGCCGCGATTGGGACGGCCGACGGGATGTATCTCTGCAAAAGGACTTTCACGCACATACTTTTTTCGTACCGCCCAACGAAACAAAGTCTGGGCGAGCTTGAGGTCAAACCGGTGGGTTGCTGCCGTCGGCGGCAGTCCAGTTTTTCGCGTCGGAGTCGCTACAAGTTTTTCATACAAAACTGCGGCTCGGTTAGGCGTCAGCTTGCCAATGTCCTGATCCAGAAAGTTAGCCAGAAAAGCACACAGGCGCGCTCGATGCTGCTCGGCACTCTCTAGCTTGCAAAGTCCATGACGGACTTTCTCCTGAGTGAATTCGTCAAGCACTCGACGAAGCGCGAAGTGTTCTTGATCCCGTGGAAGTTCGCGTGCTGCCTCTTTTATCCCCTTGCGAGCCGCTTGTAGCGAGGAAAAATAAAGATCTCGTTGTCCATTCCCATCGCAGATGCGGATGCGAAAGCGCGAACCGCCGCGTTCGAAATAAGGCCCTTTCACCCGAGGCGTCGATTTAGGAAATGCCATCGAAGCCTCCAAACTTGGAAGCCTGCATCGTTAGTACTTTGATACGCGAACTAGAAGGCGATCGAGGCATGCGGATCTCCATGAAATGCCTCTGCCGACGGCACGCAGAGCACATCAGTTTCGAGTGTGATATAATGATCGAGTTTGCCGTCGAGAAACTGCGTCAACCCGCAAACCCGTCCGCATAGCCTCCGACGCGCTGCGGACACCTTCAGGGTCAGCCAGCCTCGAACAGCACAATTTTTCTGG
>CAYWPR010000216.1:0-5231 GCA_964460115.1 uncultured Myxococcales bacterium | reverse complement strand
GCTGGTCAAGATTCATTTGCGGCGCCCCGCAGCGGTTTTTGACCGGCGCCAACACACGCTGGCGGATGTAGACCCAAAGACCCTGGAGCGGTGGCGGAGCCAGCTCCAAGAGCTCTTCGGCTCGCGACGTGATTCTCGACGGAGGCGCAACCTTCTGTAGATCTGAAAGGCCAGAGGCAGGTCACGTTCACGGCGCTTAGGACGTGATAGCTAATTCGGCGCTGCTTGAGCGCCCGATACGCCATCCCAAAAATCGGAAACATCAGGACGTAAAAGGAAACCGGCGCAATAATCAGCAAAGAAGCCGGAAAAAAAGCTTTGCCCAGCAAGCTTATGCCCAGGAAAAAACCAGCGAAGAAAACCCGGCGATTCAGACCTGCCTCCGCCGGAGTAAGTTCGAACCGCGCGACCTCGGAAAGTTGCTTGGTCCGATTCTGTCCGAAGACTGGATCGATTTGGCGAATGACAAACTGCTGGTAGTTGTCATCGAGCCGCAGCACGGTGCTTTCGACTTCTACTTCCAGCCGTTCCGCCGCGCCGTGCAGCGTCTGACCAATCCATACGATGCTGTTCTGTACAGCGGGGATGACGCGATTGTTGAATGTGCGATCGATCTGATCAGCGATATTGTCGAGACCGCTGATCAGAGCCTGGGCATCGTTACATAGGTCTTTCCACAAACTCATCGCGACTAGGCCAGGGCCCCCATCATACATGAAATTTGCAGATTTAGTAATTTAAGATACGAATAAATTCGCATATTTAAAAACAAACGCAAGAGGGCGCGCAGTTCCCTTACAGCTCGGCAAAGCCTCCTCCGCGTAGACACGCGTAGGCTTGTCAGGAGCCAGCCGGCAATGATAGCGTGCCAAGCTGCTTGAGCCATTCGCCTTCAAATCCATCTGCTGCGTCGAGATTTCACTTTATTGATTGGTATCGCGGAGTCGCCTGCGTGCTGATGTTTCAGACGCACGCATACGATGCATGGACCCGCGAGCCCGACCGAAATGGATTTTTTTGGAATTTGGCACGCATGCAGCTTGGTGGCTTTCCCGCTCGCATGTTCCTGTTTTTGGCCGGCGTGTCGCTGATGCTACGCTACAGCGCCGATGCGCGCCGCGGCGTATCCGAGCTGCAAGCCCGCTACGGTGCCGCCAAGCGCGGTGCCGAAGTGCTGGTATATGGTCTGGCTTTTCGGCTTGCCGAATGGCTGTTTGGTGGCGCAAGTGCCGAGGCCACGCGCCATCTGTTTAAGGTCGATATCCTCAATTGCATCGGCGTATCGTTAATGCTTTGTAGTCTGCTCGTCGGGCCCGTTCATTTAAAACCGCGACGGCCGCCGCTTTTGGCGCTTTTGCTGATTCCTTTGTTTGTCCTTTTCACGCCGCGCTTGCAAGCTCTGGCCTACCCTTCGTGGTTGCCGGCACCGCTTGGCGGCTATCTGTGGGATGCCAATCCCATGGGCTCATTTCCTTTGTTTCCGTGGCTGGCCTACGCGCTAAGCGGCGCGGTCGTCGGTGCTTATTGGATGCGCTACGCACAAGAAGGCCGGCTGGAAAAGCTTATGTGCTGGACAGCCATACTCGGCGGAGCCCTGGCCATCGCCGGGCAGCTTGGAACCTACCTGGGATTTTATATCTATTACCCGACCCCGGCAGTGCCGGTGCCGGCCTATCCGGCTTCCTATCTCTACCGCACCGGAATGTGCATGCTGTGTGGGGCGCTGTCCTACTGGTGGTGTTTGCGCGCTTCTTTGACACGCTTTTCGGCTCTGCGGACGCTTGGGCAAGCTTCGCTGCTTGTCTATTTTGTGCACATTGAGATCGTCTACGGATTTATTTCCTGGCGCATCCACCATCGTCTGCGCCTTGAATGGGCCAGCGTCCTTATCGTCATTTTGACCGCACTCATGATTGCCCTGGCCTATGTGCGGATCGAACATTTTGGCAAAAAAGCGCGCAAAGCGCCAAGTTCCTCCGGTCCCGCCGCCATCCAATAAGCAGCCGCATCGTTTCTGTTACGCAGCCGTCGTGCTCCGCCAAAGTGGCCGCAAACGGCCGTTGCCTTTGAAAAAAAGGCTTCTCAAGTCCTTATTTTTCAAGTTAAAATAAGTATTCCAAATAACTATAAATTTGACGATCGATAGGGGCTACCCCTGCGACCGCAGGAGGCACCTGGATGTCCAGGGCGCTTACTTTTCGTCGAGGCACTTTGGACCTCGAATTTGGTCTGGAACGCATCGACCGCAAAAAGCTTTACGGCTATGTGGACAACGAAGTCCTAGATACCAAGGGACGTCCCTGCGAGATGGCGCTTTTGGGCGGCGATGGGCGGACGCTCGTCGGACGCGGCGGTAGTGCCATTCTTATGCTCGACCCGGATGGAAATCTGGTCGATAAGGACAAGCTGACTCCGGTGGACGACGATGGCAAACCGCTGTCGCGCGTACCCTCGTCCTTTGCCGCGCCCATCGAGCTATCGACGCGGGCCAGCGTGGAGGACCTGCTCAGCCACAACATCAAAGCGGTGTACGCGCTGACCCCGCCGATGGGTGCCGACGCGCTTGTTGCCGAGCTGCAAAACGGAACCATCTACACCTTTCCTTTCAGCTTCCGCGGCGGGCTTGATGCGGACGCCGGATTCCTTTTGACAAGTTCTGAAGGGTTGCCGTTTTTGCTGCTGGGCAAGCCCACGCGACTGGAATTTGTGACACCAAACGACTTCAGCGAGCCCGAACTCGATGCGGAGGATGCCGAAGATGAATCCGACGAGGATATGGACTTCGCGATGATGTAGAGCGCCGCAAGAAATCGGCGGCCCGAGGTCGGCAACGTGAAATTGTCGCAAAAGCCGCGCAGTCTTCGTCGCGCTTCTTTGCAGGAGCTTCCTTTCCATGGGTACTATCAATCTGAAAAACAGCAAGGGCCGCGATGCCATGGTAAAGACGCGTCACGTCGCGACTTCTTTGCGGCTGCGTTGGCTGGATGATTCCGGGCGGCAGGCCCAAAGCGTGCGCATTTGTCGTGCGCCCCTGGATTACGATCTGCAAGCGCTCTTGGCGCGCACAACCGCATCCGAACCGCTTTCGGCTCTGGGACAGTCTCTTATCGATGGCGATCCGGAAGTCGATTTGGAACGGACCGGCGGCTTTTTGCGCGACAACACACGCGTCTATGTCGATGCCGATCAAAAAGTCGTTCGAGCCTTGGCGATGTGGGATGTTGTACACAATGCCGACGGCAGCGTTCGCGAAAGGCGACCGCAAACACTTCAGGAACAGAATGTCGCGACTGCTACTCCGCTCCATTTTTCGGGAAAATTTCTGAAAAAGTCCGAAGTCTGGAATCGCTTTGTGTTTGCCACCAAGCTGCAAGTCCTGCACGTAAACGGACTGACTTATGACTTCTTATTTGAGATGGCCCGCGAGCTTGAACAAAAGGACTGTCTGCTTCTAGTTGGCGCGGGAAAGACCAATCAGCCCCTTGTGTTTCAGCGCGGCGGAACTCCGTACCGCGGCTTTTTGGAAGGCCGCACCCGCGGCGACAGCTACTGTCTGATTCTGCACCTTAGCAACCAAGAGCTTAAGGCGACGAATGCGAATACCGATAAGGCCTCCCCTTCGAGCGGAAAGACTGCGCCATGAATGCCATCGATTCTTTGTTGAATGCAGCCCTAGTCGATTGGCGCTTTGGACGTTACGGAATCTGTAGCGCCTCTGCGCTGCACGACATGGCGCCCTGGCAGCGCGCGCAGGATTACCGGCGGATGACGGCGGCGCAGATGCTCCCCCTTGACAAGCGCGAGCTTGGCAGCCGCTTGCCTGCCGGCGTCTACCATCTGTCGCGCAAGATGGACGGTGAGTTTACCGTCCTAAGTTTTGCCAAGGGTCAGGCCTACACCGTCAATCCTGGTGGCACCGTCCGCATCGGCCTGCCGCTTTTGGACGAAGCCGCCGAACTTCTGACGCGCGCCGGCGTGCATTCCTGTCTTATCGCCGGCGAGCTTTACCTAGGGCGCCCCGCGCGGCGCGAGCGCGTGCACGACGTCAGCCACGTTGCCAGAAACCCCGCTGCGCTTGCCGATTTGGACGGTCTGCACTTTGCCGCCTTTGACATTCTGGAAATCGACGGGCAACCTCCGCCTGCGCATTTTGTCGATGTCTACGCGCGCCTGCAGAAACTATTCGCGGGCGGTATTCGCATCCATCCCGTGCAGGCTGCGCCAAAACCGGTGCACAGCGTCGAAGAAATCGAGCGCTATTTTCAGCAATGGGTAGACGCCGAGGGCGCCGAAGGACTGGTTCTGCGCAGCGATAGCGCCGGCCGCTTCAAGCTGAAGCATCACCACTCTTTAGATGTCGCGGTCATCGGGTTTAGCGAAGCGCTCGATGAGCGCCAAGGCATGCTGCACGACCTGCTTATCGCCATGATGCGCCAGGACGGCAGTCTGCAAGTCATCGGCCACGTCGGCACCGGCTTTTCCGATGAACAGCGCCGCGATTTGCTGAGCGACCTGAAGGATCTAGCGGCATCGAGCGATTACATCGTATCAAGCCCCGCCCACATCGCTTATCAAATGGTCCGTCCGGAAATGGTCATCGAAGTGCAATGCTTGGACGTGATCAGCACAAATACCCGCGGCGCCTCTATCGACCGCATGACGCTGCACTTTGATTCGGCGCAAGGACGTTATTCGCCTCTGCGCCGGCTGCCAGCGGCCTCGCTGATTTCTCCGGTGTTTCTGCGCCGTCGGCCGGACAAGCAAGTAAGCCGCACGGATGTGCGCCTGGCCCAGCTTGGCGAGCTGTGCGAAATCGCCAAGCTCGACGTGGATCCGCGCAACATTGCTTTGCCGCCCAGCCAATTGCTGCGTCGCGAAGTCTACACAAAGTCATTAAGAGGCCAGACGCTAGTCCGCAAGCTCATTCTTTTTCAGACGAACAAAGAATCAAGCGGCGATTTTCCTGCCTACGTTCTGCACCTCACCGACTTTAGCCCCACCCGCAAAGACCCTCTGCAACGCGAAATTCGCGTCAGCAATGTCCGCGAGCAGATCGAAAGCAAGTGGACCGAGCTATATAACGAATACATCGTTCGCGGCTGGAATCGCGTCTGACCATCTTTTTACTTGCCAGTCCACAGCGCCCCTGGTAGAAAAGTTCCCCATTGCCATCTAGCGGGGCTGTAGCTCAGTTGGTAGAGCGCTAGAATCGCACTCTAGAGGCCAGGGGT
>CAYWPR010000215.1:0-5263 GCA_964460115.1 uncultured Myxococcales bacterium | reverse complement strand
GCAGGCTTAATATCACAATGTAAAAAGCCCTTATCGTGTGCGTATTGTACGGCGCGCAGTATTTGCATGAAAATTTGGGTGCGCACATCGTAGCTAAAACGGCGTAGATAAGCGGGATCCGCGGCACGCAGCTTGGCGATGATTTGTTCCAAGGTCTCGCCTTCTACATGCTTCATCACGAAGAAGTAGTCGCCGTTGCCATCCACGCCTACGTCATAAATGGGAACAATTCCCGGATGCTCAAGCTTCCCGACCGTCTGTACTTCACTTATGAAGTGAGCCACCGCCGAGGAATTGCCGGGGACTTTCAGACGTTTAACAGCGACAGGCCTATCGATGTCCTGATCGTGCCAAATGTCCACTTGACCACTGCCACCTTCGGCCAAACGGCGGACGCGTTGATAGCGCGCCACGCTACGCGGGTTCTGTTCAGGTTTTTGCGCTTGCGGCGTAATGGCTGGCAACACCGACAAGCTGCGGCTGCGGGATGGATTTCTTTCCTCTGCAGCAAGCGAAGCGACCGAGGCAGGCTCAGTAGTATCCTGGTGCATGTTTCACTCTCTTTGAGCATAGCATGGCCCAGGAATCGCACCAAGCCTGAGGATGGCCGTCCCTGAAACGGGCTAGTTCCCAGCTAGGATTGACCGGTGGGGGTATGTCGTCCTAACACGGTAGCCAGGGCAAGGGGGATGGCTGCGCTTCGATCTGTTCATCCAGGTAGCTTTGGCCCGCGATGAGCGTCCCGAGCAGCGTCGTAAAGCGCCAAGGACGAGACGATTCCCTCGCGAGTCGGCTTGCGCACAACCAAGGCCCGAGAAATCGTCGGCTCATGCACGTGCAAATTGAATCCGGGATCCATAATGTTAAACCACGGACCGTATTGTTTGATCGTTTTGACAGATCCACTGTGAATCTGAATCATTCCGGAATTGCCCACAAAGACCATGATGGGCATAGCGCTTTCAGAAGCGGCGCAAAAAAGCGGTCGCAGCGCCCAACGGTCGACTGGCTAAGCGGCTTCTTTGCCAAGCAAGTGCAGGGCCACGGTACGTCGCAACCCAAAGCGCTGTAGCAGTCCAAAGAACTCGTGCGTGTCTTGCATCTGCGCAAACGCGCTGCGCAGGGCAGAAACATCGATGGACGCTTCCGCAGCGCTCTGCTGCGCTACGCGCACTACTTTCCGCGTCAGCGTTGCTTTCTGCTTGGGTACAGGACTGATTTGAGGAGGCGAAGCGCTTCACAAGTCGACCAAAGGCGGCCTTGTCGCTTTCCGAAAGCAGGTGCACCTTATGGATGGCAGTACCATGTACATTGAAAAATTGCAGATTGTGCTGCGGTCCACGCGGACCTTCCGCAGTCACCGCGAACCCGACATGAAAGCGCCGAAAAAAGATGCGCAGATCGATGTTGTGTCTTGGGTCAAGCGTATCGTACTTGCGCCATTGCCGCAGGTACTCGCCAAAAGGGCCGCTTCAGAGACGCCCAGGGTCTTTGCGATATCGCGCATGCGCAGCGTGGGATCTGCCGCTTTCAGCCTGGCAAGCTCGAATTGAAGGATCTGTGAAGTTGTTTGCGTGATGTGTGTACCTTGTGGGCGCATGCCCCGTGCATCGAGAAAATGATGTCGCAGGGGCAGAAATGACTGCCTAGTTTAATGAACTTGATTTTGAAATTCACTTTCATTAAATCTATCCAAAAGTCAATAGTTCCAAGGCCCCTGCTCTTTTTTCGACAAGCCGATTTGGCGCCAAACGATGGCTCAGTTTTGATTTTGACATTCATTTTCGATTGATTCTTGCGTGCCGCTCGCGTACGGTTTCCGAACCAAGCAAGCCGCACAAGGAAGTGCCCATGCGCATCCTGTTCCTTTGTTTATTTGCCTGTCTGTGTCCCAATCTTTTCGGATGTTGCGAAGGCGAAGCAGACAACATCTTTGCGGATTTGGGCCAGCCCGCGGACTTATCAAGTCCCTTGCTCGATGCGAATGGTCCGGTTCCGCTGCAACCGCCGGTGGTCTGTGGCAGCGAACTTCCCGGCCCGCCGCTAAAAGCCGACGTCATCGAGGCGCAGCCCGGCTACGCAGCAGAACTTGCAGCGCTCGATCTGACGCGCGTTTCAGACCCTTTTGACTATCGAGAAGAGACCAAGCTGGCGATCATGGTCATCAATTACATGCTCGGGCGCAGCCAGGGAACGAGCATTTCCCAAAAGGAGGCCCTGCAAAAAGGCGGCATCGGACGCGCGATTCTGGGCGCGGCGGCCAAAGGGACGATGGGCCATATAGACTTCGCATTTCTGCGGCGCGGCTTGTACTATTTTTATCCTTGCTCACGCCCGCTGCCGGCAGATCTCATCGAGCTACGCAGGCGTTACGGCGACTATAGAAGCTGGCCAGGACAGGAAATTCCGTGCTCGCGCCCCAAAAATGGCCCCCGGCGCGTGTATGAAGCCCCTGAACTTGGAGTCTACGTCACAGAGACGGTCGTAGGCGGCCAAGTTCGAGAAACCGAGGTGCTGCTAAGCGCATTGCGCACAGATGGTCAGCTCGACTTCGCGGCCTATACGGCCGACGGATTGCTCAGCGATCGTAGCAGCTTCGCCACAGCCGGCGGTGGAGTCATTACCACGGCCGCCCCCTATACCTGCATAAGCTGTCATTTAGACAGCGCGAGCGGCACCATTTCACGCCGTTTTCCAAGCGGAACCGGAGCCGGGTGCCGCGAACCGCTGGCCCGGTTACAGCCGTTTCATGGAGCGGGATATCTTAAGCTTGGTGAAACATGGGAATCAGATGCTCACCGATAAGCCGCATGCTCTTAAGGATGTGCTCGTGCTGAAGATGCCCCACTTGCTGGAAGCACATGAGCCGGTCTACTCCGATCTCCTGATAGCGCTTCATCTTCTTTCTGCATGATGCAACATCTCCGATGATAATCGAGTCCTGCTCGTTCAGGATTTCATAGACTTCCTGATTGGAGATCTGCTCTCCAGCGAGCAACCGATCCAATAACTGCGTGGACATGGACTTGGGTCCGGCGGCAGCCGCAGCGGCAGTTCGAGCAAAGTCGGCAAGCGGACTCTGCGGATTGCGGCGGACCGCGGCGGTCATCTCATCCCCCAGATGCAGCATGTGCTCCCGTGCCTCGAAATATGAGGTTACGGTGTTAATATACCAGGCGGCGGCCGTGGCCGCTCCATGCTCGATTGCTTCCTGCTCGGTCTCTGCGCAATGTACGAACGTGAACAAGGCCACCTGGTTGTTGACGACCTTTCCCACCGGCTTGCATGTCTTGATCTCGCGGCGATAAATCTCAAGCATCGCGTCAATCGCCTCGATCGGAAACTGTACCGTGTTTAGCAGAATGCCGACCCCATTGCTTCCCGCCTGCTCGAATCCGGACGGCGAACTGACCGCCTGCCAAAGTCCTGGATGCGGTTTTTGATACGGCTTTGGGACAATACATCGATTCTCGATCGTAAACTCCGGACTCTTCCAGGAAAATTGCTCTTCCGTCCACATCTTTGGAAGCATCTCAAAGGTCTGCTGCAATTGCCGGCGAGTCTCATTGGGATTGAGCCCAAAAATACGCCACTCCGGAATGGTTCCGCGCGCCAATCCGAGCTCTAGGCGACCGTTACAGATATGATCGAGAAACGCCGCGCGCTCCGCAATTCGCATGGGATGGTTGATCTGAAACGGAGCCAGGACCGCTGCATGGCCCAATCGGATGCGCTGCGTATTGCAAGCGATGGCTGTAAGAATGATCTCTGGAGCAGAACTGTAGCTGAACTGCGGAGCGGCGTGGTGTTCGACCTGCCACCAGCAACCGTAGCCAAGCGCATCAGCGAGCTTCGCCTGCTCTAGCGTTTCGGCAATTAGGGTGTGCTCTTGATCGTCACCAAAGGATGTCTGAGGTTTCATCATCTCGCAGAAAACGTCGATTTTCATCTGTTCTCCTATATAGGCCCGTAAACGAACATGAGCGCGCTAGAGCGGTTTTTGCGCCCCGCGATTCACCGTCTCATGGCCATCACCCCGGGCACTCTGATTCAATGTGCTTTATTTTGATCTGTTTTCGAAAAGATTCGTACAATTTTGAAGATACAAAGCCCCGGCATTCTGATGCCTACGTCCCAATATCAGACGGTCTGACAGCCAGCCCTTGCCGAGGTTAAAATCCTATATCGTTTTCGCTCGATTGCCCGCTTGCGCGCGCTTTCCCAATCCGCCGCCTTCAACCAAGCGCCCGCTGCACCCGCTGCGCGCAAGCGACCCCCGAAAGCACCGCTGCCCCCGTATTATTCGGCGGTTCGATCGCCGGGCGGGTGTAGTGAATTTGTGTCACCGCATCCTGAAATTCCGGGCGTCGCCATTTCGGCGGCGTCATCAGCGGCATAAGAGCGCTCGACATCTCATGCACGCGCGCGAAGTCGCTCGGCGAAAAGAACCGCTTGTAGAGAAGCGCCCGCGAAAACCCCGGTAGCATGCGATCGGCCTGCGCCAAAAGGTACTCTTCGATCGCGTGCACGCGTTCCGGGGTCGGCGAAATTTCGCCGCGCGGCATCAGGAAATAGGCGCCCACTGGATAGGCGCCATCGCGCGCGCGCGTGAGCGTACGAAACATCTGAAAGCCGAACGCCGCGGGCGTCCGTCCGGCGAACAGGTCCTCCATCGAGCCGGCGATGTCTTCGGGCATGTGAAAGAGCTTCTCGATGCCGTGCGGAAAACGGAAGTCATCGCGCACCGCCATGAGCATTTGCGCAAAGTGTAGCCCCGGCACCGCATCGGGCGGATATAGCTCAAGGCGCGGCTGCGTGGCGATCACCTGGCGCCCGACAAATTCGCCGCGCGTCGTATCGACGACCTTTTGGGCGCCATCGCAGTGGATGCCACGAAAGGTCGTTTCAAGGTGCAGCGTGCCGCCCATGGCCGAAAATCGCTCGACCATCGCCGATATGATGCGCCCTGGTCCGCCGATCGCCTTGCCAAGATCGGTGACCCCGAAATCCGGGTGCAGCATCTCGAACAGATCGGCGAAGCGAATGTGCGACGGCGGCGCACTCAGCAGGCTGCCGAGGATCCACAGAAACTTCGACATCTCCGGCGAGGGGTGCACCTCAAGCAGCGATCCAATCGAGCGCTCGAGCCCGCCTTTCGCGCCCCAGGCGAAGCGCAGACCGATCGGCAGGTGAGGCAGAAGCGCCAGCACTTCCCTTGCCATCGGCATAAGGTGCGTGACGTGATCGCCTACATGAATTCGGT
>CAYWPR010000214.1:0-5266 GCA_964460115.1 uncultured Myxococcales bacterium | reverse complement strand
TCGACGTCAGACTCTTTCATTCTTAACTCCATGTCGGTTTATCCCGGCGCACTATCGACTCGCCCTGGCACGTCTAGCACCTGCAAGGCCATTGATGGCAGCCTCCTTGCACCTGAAGACAGGAGGATGCGCCGATGGACAAGTGCAACGACGAGGATGCCTTTGAGCGTCTGGCGGAGCGGATTGTGATTCTTCGCGAGCAGTATCAGCACCGAGGCGGACAGCGATTTTCCATTCCGTACGAGCTTAGAGAGGAACTGATCGAGGCGGTGCGGCACCAGCAACGGCAGGGCGCGTCGATGCAGAGGCTGGCGCTGCGCTTGCGGATCTCGCCGATGACGCTTTCGCGCCTATGCCCCAAGGAAGTTCCCCGGCGCGATTTGCCAGAACCGGCTCCGCCGCGGGCCTCGCCTGCTTTGTCGTCGGCTCCGCAGATGCGGCCCGTGCAGGTGGTAATGCCTCCGATTTGCTCGCCCGCCGATGATTCGCTGCGCACCGAAGCTGCGCTCTTTGTGCGCACTCCCTGTGGCTATGAGCTGCATGGCCTGTCCGTCGCGCAGGCCGCCGCGCTTTTGCGGAACCTGGGATGATTCGCTTGGGTTCAACCGCCCGTGCTTTTGCCTATGGCGCTCCGGTCGATATGCGCAAAGGCTTTGAGGGGCTTCTTGCTCTGGCGGGCCACCTGGCCGCGCAGCCCCTTTCGGGCGACTTATTCCTTTTTGTCGGCAAAGACCGTCGCCGCGCAAAGGTGCTTTTCTTCGACGGGACTGGGCTTTGCCTGTTTCACAAACGGCTGGAGCAGGGACGCTTTGCCTGCCTGTGGCGAAAGTCTCCATCCGCTCGGCTGGAGCTGTCCGCCACCGAGCTTCAACTGTTTTTGGAAGGCTGCGCGCTTGTCGCCACGCAGCCGCTTTCGCCGCCTCCGCTTGCCGCTGCCGCGCTGCGCACCGGACTCCCTTTTCCCAATCGTACATGAGCTCGCCTTATTTCCCTTGCGCCCTGCCTGAGGATTCCGTAAACCCCTCCTTAGAACATGCGGCTCAACGTAGACACGGTTCAGGATGTGGCGCTTTTGCGGCAGGTCATTCACTTGCAGAAAGCTGAGATTCCATTAGTTTACATAATGGATCTTCTCGGCGCGCTTGGGACGCCCATCCTACACCGTCGCTACGTGACGTCCTTGGCGAAACGAACGTTTCTTCGTCCTACGCATTGCACGACATTTTTGCCGTACGCTTTGCGCAAGTTTTGCACGCGCACCACGTCGTCGCCAGAACGCGCCGGTCGGCGAAATTCGAAGCTTTTTTCGATCAGGCGGCGCGGTGGTACGCATAGGAAAAAGAAAGCTTCGTTTTGACCAAGGGCGCCGCAAGCACCTCAGGTGTGATGGGGTGCGACAGGTGTTCTAAGATGCTCTAGGGAATCGTTAATGTAGCGGATCCCCGGTACGTCGATAAAGCTTGAGGAATGCATATCCATTCCCCCCTGTCCCATGACAAACTCCCGGTCCTTTTGCTAATGGGCCGGCACGCCAGACGGTTTCTCCTGCCTTGATCAGCAGGTCGTCGAGTATCCTCGAGCGTCCTACCGGGAAGTCGTTGACTGCGGTGATGATACCTGGCGCTCCGTGACACCACTGCACAAGTATCTTCGCGCGCTCCGAACGTGAAGATTCGACACTCGGAGGCCAGTTGGCGGTGTTTAAAGCGATCACCGCAGTGGCGCGAAGCGTCTCGATGCAGCGTTCGTAAAGCTGCTCACGCCGCTTCGCAGGAAGAAGCAGCGCCCCACGCAGCAACGGATACACATTTCCTGCAAACCCATGACCCGCCCCGAGAAGCTGCGTGACGCTGCCGTATAGCTCCTGCGTCCACAGATGGCACGCCGGAGACAAGTTCGGCAACCACGTCCGAAAGAGCTGCTCTACATTTTCCAGAAACAGCTCACGCCAGCGCGCTTCGCCAGTCCATTTCAGCATGTGTAGCGCACTAACCATCGTGCCGGGGGCGCCAAGCAGCGCTTCGTTTGTGGGATTCAAGATGTTCTGTTTGACGCATGCCCATAGCCGATCCGCCGTCGAGTTCGACTCCGTAAGCCGCCAATGGACAAGCAGGATGCCGGCCTCACCTACGTAATAGGAAGGCAACACCTCACCGGTATCTGGTGCCTCGTAGTAGGCGTCGAGCACGCGCCCTATCGACTCCTGCGGAGCGTAACGCAGTGTGACAGCTCTCTCGCGCGCCAGAGACCGCCGAACGCTCGAGCGAAAGTGGCCGCCCGCCGGTGAAGTCGCCGATGCGCTGGATTTCGAGCTCATCAACAATCTCGATTCGTCTCTGCCGCCGCTGCCACCGATGAACAATAGCCAAGAGTAGCTTAGAATTTCCTCTCCGCTTCAGCGATTCCGCCGGCCGTGTGATCGCGCCGGTCATCGCTGAAGCCGTCAGGAGTCTTTGCGCATTGCGTTGGATCCATGAGCGCTGCGCGCGCCGGTTGGTCCAGGGTATTCCACGGCTCGGCGGCCTGAGCAAACTCGGTCCAGGCCGCGGGGCGGGTCCGAGCGATGATCCAGGCGTCACAGACGACCTGCCGCTGCATCGTATCGCTCATCGTGATTGTGTGCAGTTTGCGGCCTACCGTCGCAAGCGCCCCGTCGTCGGACAGGCCGACGATGCCTGGCCAGACGACGGCAAAGCGGAACTGCGTAGTAGCATTATCGAGCTGGACGCGGAAAAAGCTCTTGAATAGGGGCACATCAGCTGGCGAAATCGGCGAGTAGCCAGAGCCGGGCCTGGTCTGCGCCACAAGGCGTGAGATGGCTTGTTCGCGAAGCTGAAGGCTCGGCGCCGAGCTGGCGACACGTGACAGAACCATCAGACTTTTCAGCGCGCCGTAGTCGAAGCTTTGCAAGTAGGCAAAGCGGGCGGCATTGGCCGCGGTCAGTTTGTCGGCAAGCTGCGCGAACTCCGTTTCGAAGGTCTGCTCGGCCAGCGCAATGCCGCAGTAAGCATAGCGGGTGTTATACGCCTCGATGGCCGGTTGCATGAGGATCGGTGCCAGCGCAGCCGTCCAGCCCATCACGTCTCCGCCATTGTTCGTCAGGTATTGCAGGGTGTAGCAGCCGCCGAGCTCGGCGGCGTTTTTTGCGGCCGGAGAATCGAGTTCCTTATAAAAACCGGCGAGCGCCGAAGGCGGGATGCTCGGCAGTCCATAGTTTGCCAGTGTGCGCTCTACATGCGACGGCGAACGGCTGGTAAAAGCGGCGCGGGCCATCGTCGATCCGGGCAGAAAAAGCGGCAGGAGCTGCTGGTAAAAGACGGTCCTGTCGACGCTAAACGCTTCCGCCCAGGTCGGATGCACATCCGCCTCGTCGGGAGCCAGATAGCCGCCCTGGGGCACGACGAGCTCGAGCGGCGCCGTCGTGTTCAGCGTGTGCGTCGTAGCAAGACCATTGGCATCGACCACGGTCAGCCCGATCGGCGTAAGCAAAGTGCTCGAAGGATCGCTCAATGAAAGCGTCACAGCGGAATCGGCGCCGCGCGGCTGTACATCGATGGTCACCGTGGGCGGCGGCTTGCGATTGAGCGCGCCGAGGATCTTCTGAATCGCCGCTTCGTCAAGTGCCGGCGCAAAGCTGCGCACAAAAGTCTCGCTGTCGATGCTGTCCAGGGCATGGCGCAGAAGCACGTTGCGCAGCGCCGCGAAGAACGCCGTTTCGCCCACCGCGACGCGAATCTGCGTCAGCAGCCAGGCCGCACGGCGGTACGGACCACTTGTGTACTTATTGAGCCCTATAAGCTCCGGATCGCGGATGGCGTCGCCCTGCCGAAACGGCAGGTTCAGGCCGAAGAACCTGCCCTTGTTTTCGCCATCGCTGCGCGCCCGGTCAGCTTCGTACTGCAAAAGTGTTGCCATCCCTTCTTTGATCCAAAGATCGTCGAAGTCGCGCATCGTCACCCAGTCTCCGAACCAGTGGTGCGCGAGCTCGTGCGCATTCAGAGTAAAACTTACGCGTCCCTGGGCGCTCGTCTCGGGGTCGAAAGTGATCGTGGCGTTTTCCATGCCGGGGCCCTGCGGAAGGAGCACGACCGTATAGCTTTCCCAAGGATACGGGCCGAGCAGCCTTTCGAAAGTGGCCATCGCATCAGCCACCGCATCGAGCGTCGGCTCGGGATCGATCAAAAGCCCGCGGCGGTGATAGACGGCAAGCGGTACCCGACCGCTTGTGCGTTCGGTTTTTTCAAGCTGTCCGGCGGCAAACGCCATCAGATAAGTAGGCAGGGGCTTGTCCATTTCGTAGCGCACACGACGGCCGTACGGAAGCTGAACATCGGTGGCTCGCGTGCCGTTGGCGATGACGTCTTCATCGCTTTCAACGGTAAGCTCAACGGAAAAGCGCGCGCGATCGGAAGGGTGATGCTTGCCGACAAGCCAATAGACGCCAAGATCTGGCTCGGAGCTCGTAAAGACCACGCGCGAGGTCGTAGGATCGCCGTCCCGCGCCTGCGCGGCGATCAAGGAGCTCGCCGTCTTTGCCTCATAATCGATGGTGAAAGCGACAGGCCCGGCCGATGGGTGAAGCGGCGAGAGATCGACGCGCAGTTTGTTGGTTTGCGCATCGAGCACCCAGATGAGAGAAGACTGTCCGGCATAAACGCGATGGACCTCGACCGCGGCATCGAGCTCAATCACTGCCGCCGCCGGATTGGGTGGAAGAAGGAGGGAAAGATCCTCGCTGGCGATGAGCCGCTGAGTACTCCAGTCGAAGCGTCCGCGCAGCGCATAGGACTGTACGTCGTAGCTGCGTGAGCCCACGCAATCGGGCAGGCAGCTACCCACTTCACTGTGCATGTCCTCACTGGGCTGACAACTAGCGATGATAAGTAACACGGCAATACGACTGGCGCAGACAAACGGGGGGAAAATCGATTTGAGCACGAGAACTCCTTGCAAATTGCAACGGGAGCCTATGCGGATCGGTTTACTCAATGCAAGTCTAGTGAAGCACTGGGGACTGGGATGTATGAATTTCTGGGATTCCCTCAATTGGAAGCACTGTCCCGAGAAGGATACTCGGGACAAGAAGCAGAGTCCGAACGCCAATCTAAATAGTCGTACTCTTACGCATAGGAAAAAGAAAGCTTCGTTTTGACCAAGGGCGCCGCAAGCACCTCAGGTGTGATGGGGTGCGACAGGTGTTCTAAGATGCTCTACTGGCGCGCAAGCGAGCCAGCCGGCATACGCTGGTGGTTCACAGCCAGCGCGG
>CAYWPR010000213.1:0-5339 GCA_964460115.1 uncultured Myxococcales bacterium | reverse complement strand
CCTGGCTGCGCTGTACGTGCGCGATTCTGGTAGGTGCTCAGCTCGGCCGGGCCATCTATCAGGGCGTTGCCGTCAGCGTAGCCGGGGTTTCCCTGGCGCAAAGTGGGATTCGCGAAGGGAATTGGCAAGCCGCAGTGCTGGCCCTGCACGCTATTCGGCAGAGCGCTGGGCTGTTGGGCCGCGCAACGGCTGGTGCGGCTTATGCCGGCTCGCTGGGGTTCCATGCAGGTCTTCAAATCTGGGCGGCACCCAGCCTACAGAAAACGGCACTCATTAGCCGCCTCTGCCGCGCCGTGATGATCATCCGCTTAGGTGCCGTGGCACTTCAAGGAGGGAGGCCATGACCGGAAGCCAGTATGCTGCGCTATATCGTTGTTCCGTGGAAGATTTGCGTGCTCTCGCTGAGAGGATGACGGCCACAGTGCAGCAGCGCCTTGGCCATCCGTCCTCGGCTGAAATCCTACTTTGCCGCGCCCGCGATTGCACTAACCCCGCCGAGCGGCGACGCCTCTACATCGCCGCGTTCCGAAGCGCGCACGCAGAAACGGAACACATTCCCGGCAATGACCTGCTGAGTAACATCGTCGAGATCAACACTCCCAAAGACATCAAGAACGAAATCGACGCCTTGCACGCTAGCTACGAAGTTGTGAACCAGACCGCGAAAGGCCGGCCGGACTGGGATGTTCACTATCGGGAATTTGTGCAGTTCTATGAAAAGAACAAGAATCCCGGATGGCTCAATAGCTCGCAGAGCACCGTGAACAATATCCGAGCGCGCGCTAAACGCCTGGAGGAATGGAAGCGCAAGCTTTCCGCTGCAGGTGTTCAGATTCTGGAGCCTGAAAAGATACCGGATAGTGCCAAGAATCCCGTCCAGGATACGCTAGAATCGGCAACCATTCTTATTGGTCTGGGACTCGGCGCGTTCCTTTTGTGGAAGGTGGCGAAATGAATTCTAAGGAGTCTGACATCGGCGTCGGGATCGGCGCGCTGGCGGGACTTGGGCTGCTCTATCTGGCCCTGCGCGGCACGACCGGTTCAGATGGCGAAATATCACCATCTGGCACTGGCGACATACCGCGCGTGGGACAGAGCGATTACGACCGCGACATAGAAGCGCTCGCTCGCATGCTGGCATCAGAAACCAGTGATGCCAAGGCGCAGGAAATCATCGGCTGGATCACCTTGAATGCTGCGCGCACTTGGCGAATGTCCGTATTTCGGCTTCTAACTGGAAGGTCCGGCGTCTATGGTCCGCAAAAGTACTTCGGGCCCGATGGAAAAATGGAGATTCGCTATGCCTCGACGGCGCGCAAGCCGACCGAAGATACTATGCGCCGGGCCCGGGGCCTCTTTGACGGCTCGGTGAAGCCGCCCGAACATATTGCTCGGACTAAACCAACGTCCTACGTCGAGATACTGAAGGCCAGCAAACAGCTCGGCCCAGACGGTAAACCGTTGCAACCCGAGACTACGGCCCAGCGTATCCTGAGCCTTCAACAGCGCTATGGAGGGATCGTGGGCCGCGTTAATAGCTGGTTTCTGTATGCGAAGGGGGCAAACCCGATTTCGTCAGTTGAAAAGGCGACGGCGGTATAGTGCGTAGCGATAGTCGAAGTCCCGGCGAACGAACGCACTTCATCAAGCCGCTAGAAGCTACGCAATATTCGTACCTCATCCCACCCCCCCGGGTAGTCGGCAGAAACTTGACCTGGGTGCCAGAAAAAAGGCATCGTCTCGGCGGAGAGCATAGATTGATGGCGGAATGTTACGAAATGGCCGCGTTGCGGCATTGGGCAGATTCGATCCTATTAGAAAAGGAAAATCGCGTTGCCAACGCCGACCACCTTTTTGCATTCGCCGCTGAGTGTGCCATAAAAGTAGCACTTTCTCAGTTGCCAGGGTTTGTTAACAATGGAAATCTGGCGTCTCACTATTTGGTGCATATGGATGAGCTTTGGAACCGAATACAATTACAAAATCTTCAGCGGAGATTCCCAGCACTAATGGCGACACTTAAGTCCGAAAATCCATTCCGAGATTGGAGCGTTAACCAGCGTTATGAAGACGGCTCGGCTATCCTGCCGGCTGTTAAGGATCGTCACCGCGACGCTGCCAGGCGAATCCTTGGTGCCGTTGGGCTTACCGGCATTCGACAGGGAGATTAAGCAAATGATTCGATTCGATGACGTAATTTGCGCAGCCGTCGAAGTTATGAAGCAGCGCTTCGGTGCAGATATACCCACTACCACTTTAGTGAGAGATGCGCTAGGCAGTCTTACCGTCATACTTCCAGATAACGCATTATCTGATGGGGAATGGGGACTGCTGTCCGAGAAAATTAATGAAGCTCTCGGTCGATTTAGCCCTGGGCCCAAACGTGTCTTACTTCGTCAGCGCGATCTTATTGATCCCCATGACATATTGGAATCTCCCGACCGGATTGTCTTATTTGATGAACTACCGATTTGGCTCATCGATAGGCTCCTAACAAATCAAGACTGGTTGCGTCGACCTACATCGGGACCACCGCCGATTCCAACCGCCACGGTTTTTAGTATCAAGGGTGGGGTGGGAAGAAGTACAGCGCTTGCAGTGCTGGCCTGGCATTTGGCACGCATCGGACGTAAGGTATTGGTCATAGATCTTGATCTTGAGGCGCCAGGCATCGGAGCGATGCTTCTCGCTGAGCTACCTGAATTTGGGACTGTAGATTGGTGCGTGGAATCACTTGCTGGTCAAGCAGATGCGGAACTGCTTGACCAGATGCTGGCGTCAGTGCCACTTGCTGATAATACCGATGGGAGCATCATGCTCATACCAGCCTTTGGGCGCCGAACGCGCGACTATGTAGCAAAAGTAGGCCGTGCATACATGCCAATTATTGACAATTCTGGTAGTGTGGTTAAAGGTCTATCAGACCGGCTTCGTTCGTTAATCGAACATGCATCGCAGCGGATGGAACCGCCGGATGTTGTGTTGCTAGATTCGAGAGCCGGACTGCATGACATCGGTTCAGCCGCCGTAACGCAATTAGGTGCAGAGGTTTTCTTATTTGCTCGTGACGATGCCCAGTCCTGGGACGCATATCGACAGCTATTTGGACATCTCCGCTTTTCCCCGACTGTCCAATGGGGCATGCCTGACGATGACCTTCGTTGGCGATTGAGAATGGTCGCGGCTCAAATAGAGCCGACTGCAAGCGCAATCGATCGATGGATTGGATTCTCTTACTCGGCGTGGACCAATTTTTATGATGGCGACAAAGAAGAAGAGGAGGCAGCGGGTGGCTCTAGCAGCAACAGTCTAGCTAATACTTTTGATCGCGACGATCAGGCTGCACCTCATTACCCTCTATCTATTTCATATGACTCCAGGGTCAGAAGCATTAATTTAATAGATCCCGCTCAATTGCCCGACTGGGCATTTGTTGAAACCGCGTTTAAGTCCTTCATCGAAGGAGCCACCGCTCGCTTATTTCCTGGGGACAAAATAGAACAGCCGGTGGAGTTGACTTGATGAGTGCATCACCATTTAGTTCCATCGGAACACGCGAGGCGCTTACGCGCATTCCATTAGTGGCGGCCCAGGAGAGTTTAGAACCACCGCCGTTGGCCAATGTCTATGTTCCCTCAGGGCATCAGCGAGCCCTTAGTCTCGATTCTGGTATCGTCGTTGGAATGCGCGGCGCAGGCAAGAGTCTATGGACAGCCGTCTTGTCAAGCGATCGGCATCGAAATTTCATTGCTGCACTTGCTGGTAACGTAGCCCTTCAAAAAGCCGCTGTTCGTGTGGGATTTGGCTTAGATGACACGAATATCCACTTCCCCAATGCCCAGGCGCTAGCCCAGATAGTCAACTCTGGAATCGACCCGTTCAACATCTGGAAGGCAGTCGTGCGTCGGCACTCACTCAGCGTTCTTAATCGGCCGGACCCTCTGCTGAAGAAAGACTGGCTAGGGCTCGCCACATGGACTCAAGAACATCCTGAGGAGGCTGATCGCCTACTGACAGAGTGCGATGAATTACTCGCAAAAAGTGGAAAAGTCCTCTTGGTCCTCTTCGATGCCATGGATCGTCTCGCTGACAACAATTGGACGTCTGTACGCAAGCTACTTACGGGGGCTTTGCGTTTTTCCCTTTCCTGTCGAATGCGGCGAGCGATTAGACTAAAGTTCTTCCTGCGCCCTGATATGGAAGAAGACGCAGAGATTTGGAATTTTTCTGACAGTTCAAAATTGCGTCATGGCAAAGTCGAATTAAATTGGCGGACAGCTGACCTTTACTCTCTTGTATTTACTTATTTAGCTAATGATGAAAGCTCAGGTGTCTATTTTCGTAAGGCGACGAGCCAGATGGCCCATCTGCAATGGACCGAGCGTGATGGGGTTTATCCAATCCCACGTGATCTGATTGATGATCAGAAATTAAGACCTCTGCTTGAAGGAATTGGAGGTCCCTGGATGGGACGTAGCTATAAGCGGGGTTTTACCTATACATGGATTCCGACTCATCTTGCCGATGCGGTTGGACGAATTAGTCCTCGTAGTTTTCTTTTGGCGTTTAAGCACGCGGCATGGACGACAGATGAAAACTATGGTTCTTGCGAGTATCCACTCCACTATGAAGCAATTCAGCGAGGAGTTGCTGAAGCATCACAGATTCGTATTGAGGAAGTCAAAGAAGATTATCCTTGGGTGCGAGCGCTATTAGAGGCGGCACGCGGGCTATTTGTTCCCTGCAATGCAGAGGAACTGATGTCACGATGGACGCCTGAAAGATTACGTGACGTTCGATCAGCTGCCCGGAAGTTACCGCCGCGCCGATTCACGACGGATCCAAATCGGAAAGGGCAGCCCGATGCGCTCATTGACGATCTTGTGGAACTAGCCGTCCTCTACCGTACGGAAGACGACCGGCTAAACATGCCGGACATCTTTCGAGTAGGTTTTGGAATTAAGCGCAAGGGTGGCGTCAAACCACCTAAATAGTGACTAGGCGTTCTTCTGGCGACCTCCATCTGTTCTGCCTCAGCCGGAACCTGACCGGGCTTTGGCCGTTCTAAAGAAACGGCTTTTCGCCCAAGATGAGCAAATCCGCAAGACGTCATCACGCCCCTTCTCAGAAAGCCGACCTGCTCCGCTTGCATCACAAGGACAAGGTCCCCGCCAGCGAACTTTGCAACCTGCATCGTAAAGACTCGCTGGGGCACCTGATGCTTGTTGAGGAATGGCTGATGCGGCAGGGGGCGCTGCCGCGTAGAGGGGGACAGCTTGCAGCCGTTTAGTCGAGCAGAGCGTGAGGCAGCAGCGGCGTGGCGGGATTGAGCAGCGCGT
>CAYWPR010000212.1:0-5356 GCA_964460115.1 uncultured Myxococcales bacterium | reverse complement strand
ATCTCGAATCCAGTTGGCGATCGGCTTTCACCGAGCGCGCTCGTGACACACGAAGGCCGTGGCTTTTTTTAAGATTTCGCGCTCCATCTTCAGCACGCTGTTTTCGCGGCGGAGCTTGATGAGCTCTTGCCGCTCCGACGAAGACAGCGCTGCATCGTCGCTCTGTGGCTGCTGCGCTCGGCGGACCCAGTCTCGCAGCGTCGAGACATCCAGGTCCAGATTGCGAGCGACGGCAGCGACATTGGGGCTACTTTGCGCTAAACGTACTGCCTCGGCCTTGAACTCGTCAGTGAACGATCTTCGTGTACGTCTTTCCATGAAAGACCCTCATACCGCAGCTCAGGGCTGCTTGGGTGTCCACGAAAGTGAGGGAGGTTCATTTCGATGTTAGAAACTCTGAACCAACGTAACCGATCCCTCTAGTCGCAGGCAACCTAAACCGCACCCCAAATCATAGCCGTAGTTCTTCTTCATCGGGGTCGAGGTGACGTTTGGGGTGCAGGCGGAGATGGACGGCTGCGGGGTTGTCGTTCAGGTCTTGCTCGAACCGGGCAATCCGCGCATCGAGTTCTGCCAGGTCGCCGTGGCAATGCAGCGCCTGCAGTTCTTCGCGAAGCCATTGCCAGAGCCGCTCCACCGGCATCAAGTCGGGGCTATAGGGAGGCCAACGGCATCAGCTCGATGCCAAGCTGCTGCGCCTGCGATTTGACGACGTGGGCGCGGTGATACGGGACGTTGTCCCAGAGCAAAAGTAGCGCTCGGCCCGGATACGCCGCCCGTAGCATCTGCAGGAAGTCACACGTCGACTCGGCGTGGGCCCAGGCGGCCACCTGGATCCGCACGGGAGATGGTCCAGCGCTCGGCCGGCGGCGGGGCGCTGGGCAGATCGGCCTCCGGCGGCGGAGCCAACAGCTCATCGGCAGCTGCGGTCGTCGCGGCGGTAGAATCAGCCGCTGCATCTGCGCTTCTCATCGCTGCACCAAGGCTGGAATTCCTCCGGCAAATCGCAGCGACATCATCTGCCACAGCAATCGGAGAGTACAGAGAGTTCGAGGCCAGACGCACCGTAGAGCTCTGTGCAGAGATTGGTATTTGAAGTTGGCATTGTGCCACATTGCCAACTGCGCTGAGGACGGGCAGCGAGTGTCATTGTGACGGGTGTTGCACAAGTGCAGGCGGGGTGCCGACGCCAAAGGCGAGCCAGCAAGGCGACACGCCGAGGGCGACAGCCATCGCTTCTACATTGGCAATGTTTGGGACCGTTTCGCCTGTCTCAGTCAGCCGGACCGTCGTATCGGATGTCCCGGAGTCTCGGCCAAGGCGTCGTGTCGACAGAGTTCGCGCGGTGCGCGCTTGGCGAAGCCGCTGAGCAAGCTCGCCGCAGCGTCGAACCTGCGCTGGTGTCCACGCGAGCTCGATGCCAAAGGCCAGCCAACACGGAGATACTTGTAGCGCATCGGCCAGCACCTCGACCGTGTCGACGCGGGGGATGCGCGCCCCCGACTCTAGGCCGTAGAGCGTATTGCGCCCCAGGCCAGCCTTGGTTGCCAGGCCCCCTGCCGTCAGGGCAGCAGCCTTGCGTCTGCGACGTAGCCGCTCGGCAAAGCCGAAGTACAGGGGATTCTTCTGACCGCGAACCACGACGAATCGGTAGCACGAGCCCCGGCCCGCACACCATATTCGGAAAATCTCCAACGAAAATGCACATGATATCTTGCATTCATTGAGCAGCTAAGGTAACGGTTGACAGTGGGCAACGCGATCGTTGTCCGAGAAAAAAAAGGGCACCCGGCGGGATACCGGGTGCCCAACACCACGCGGCGGACTCAGCCGGCAAGCGAGCGTCCGTCGCGCAGCGAGGGAATTATGCTCAGATCGAATCGAAGAACAAGTGCCTCCGCCAGTGCCACCTCGATGCCGCAGCTTCCGCCAAGACTTGCTCCACTCCTGCGAGAGCCATCGGACCCTGAGCGGCGCTTCATGCTCGGCTGGATTGCTCGATTCCATTCCGACCCACCGGACCTCTACATCGCCCTCGGCGCACATCAGGCGGAGGTCTTCGCTGGCGGACGGCCCCGGCGCGTGATTGTCGAGGCTGCGAAGTATCAGCCAAAGCGGCACGGCGCCACGCCTGAATTCCTGCTCATCCGCTGGTGTATCGACGGCGTGGGCGTGAGCTTTGAGCGATGCCCCTCTCGCCAGGCGGCACTCGCTCGCCTTGGTCAGACGCTGGATTCGGACGACATTGTCTTCTCTCCTGATCCCCTGGCGGCGGAATCGTTCCCGGGGCGCCCGCAGACTTCGGCAGGGGAGCCAGCGGCGGCCACGCTTTAGGCGCAGGTGGTACTGACTCGTTGCTGCTCATCCAGAGCGTAGCGAGTCAGAGTCCTTCATCGCGGCTACTAACCTCGTGCACGCGATGTGGGAACCAGCCTCACACCGAGACCAAGGAGAGGATAGATGCGTGATAGCATTGCGTCTGGCTCTGTCGTTGCTACCCTCCTAGCGCTGCGCCGACGGGGCGGACGACGAAAAGGCCGTTCCCGTCAACCTCGCGGTATCCAGCGAATTTCGCTTCCCATTCCGCCGGAGCTTGGCGATCCTGACAACATGCCCCCGAAAGGCATCCGCGTGCTCGGCCCCTACCCGAACGGTGTCAACTTCCGGTTGGTCATCGTCGAAAATGGTCGCCGCAAGTCGATCACCGCACCGACGGTAGAGGCAGCCCAAGCGCTCAAACGCGACATCCAAGGAGAAATAGAGACTCGCCAGACCCGCACCGTCGCCGAAGTGCTGGCTGAGTACATCGATCATCGCGTACGTGAGCGTGGAATCCTGCCACTAACCGTGTCCGAGCTAAACCGGCTCACCCTGGACTTCCTACCCGCACAAACAACGATCACCGCCATCACGCACGCTGATGCGACGCGGCTATATGAAACGCTCACCCGTCGGACTACGCCACGCGGCACACCCATTTCGCCGAGCACTCATCATGTGATGCTTCGGCGGGCGCGTGCCTTCTTTCGCTGGGCGGTCGAGCGCGGTTACCTGCCCCAGAGTCCCTTCGAGCGCGTGAAGCCGATCGGACAGAGCCGCGCCGGCAAAACCCAGCTCACCATCGATGAAGCAAAACGCTTCAAGGCGCTGGCCCTGCAACGTGCCAATGAGGGCGATGTCGCAGCATTGGGAGTCCTCTTACTGCTCATGCTTGGTCTGCGTGCCGGAGAGGTGCTGGCACGAGAGGCGCGCGACGTGGATGATGATGGACGAATGCTTTGGATTCAGCGAGGGAAGACCAAGAATGCTCGGCGCCGCCTTGAGATTCCCGAGGAGTTACAGGAGCCCCTTCGCCGCCTGGCTGCCAACAAGCAGCCCCAGGAGTTGATCTTCGGGACAAACCGGAAGGGCGGCCCGCGTAACAAAGGGTATCTCTGGTTCAAAGTGCAGGCGCTCTGTGATGCGGTGGACGTCCCTCGCGTCTGTTCACATAGCCTCCGCGGTCTTCATTCCACGCTGGCCCTCGAAGCTGGGGCAACTCCGCATCTGGTCGCGGCAGCTCTCGGCCACAGCAGCTTCCGGGTGACTGCGCGCCATTACGCAGAGCCCAGCACGTTGCTAAACTCGCGTGCGCGGAAAGTTGCAGGAGCGCTGGGACGCGTAGACTCCAGCGTCCCAGCTTTTGCCCCGAATTCTCCCGCTGCCCCTGATCTCAGCTCACTTTTGGCTTCCCTCTCTCAGGAGCAGCGCGCGGCTCTCCGTCGCATGCTCGTCAGCTCAGACGAGCAGCAAGACCAGTAGGCAGGGCTACTGGCCAGCACGCATCACTCCATCTCGTAAATAGCTCCTGAAGTCACCCAGATCGAAGTGAACGACCCCGACCGCAATGCCGAATGATGGTGTGGCGAAGCACCCTTCGATCACTTGATCGCTTCCTCTCTTTCTTCGAGGCTGCTGCTGATCTCTCTCTTGATGAGCTTTAATTATTTATGTCGCGGGCTGCGCCGCGCCCGCTGCGCGTTGATCGTCTCCATCACGACCCCGCGCCTTGACGCCGATATCTACACGCCCATCCTGCAATAAGTGCAAACAGACATTGTGGCTGCCCTGGAAGTCCAAATAATGCGTCGTGCGCAATGAGACTTAGAGTGAAGTCTTGCTTTCAATATATCACAATTTGCAGGCGTTTATATTTATATAAATCACCTGGCAAATTGCCGGATTATCTATTGGAATGAAATGCCACCACAGTCCTCATCGCCGCCTCTTAGGACTTGCTCACTGCTGCCAGGGAACATCGCGGATCAGGGACACCTCACATACCGTGCATTCTACGCCCAGAGACGTTGCCATAATGCGCCTCCGAAGGATTTATGTGGGTTGGGCTGCGACACAGAATTCATTAACCATTTCAAGTACTTGGCTAACATGCGTTAACGTATTTTCCTGTAGGCCTT
Source organism: uncultured Myxococcales bacterium (assembly GCA_964460115.1). Classification (GTDB taxonomy): domain Bacteria; phylum Myxococcota_A; class Polyangia; order Palsa-1104; family JAEUJZ01; genus JAEUJZ01. Next base: position 899 of record CAYWPR010000212.1, on the reverse strand, counting down.
TTGCCCAGTCGTTCCGACACCTGCAAATCGGCAAAATCATTTGCAAAAATCGCTACTAAGAATGTATGCCAATGTGGCACGCTGCCAGCCGAGGCAACGGCTCGCGGCGCTGGACTTCTGGGGCGGTCCCGTCCTCCTCTGTCGCCCTCGGCTGAGAGTGATACAGAGAGGCTGCGTCCAGGGGCGGCTAGGGGGCGATGCGGTCTTCGGCAGGAGATACAATGATCTTAAGTACTTATGCTATGAATCAATTTTACCATTGACTCCACAGTCTGCTTCAGGCATCCAAATTATTATGAAGATCCGTCGTTGTGAGTACTGCAAACGTCGACTGCCAGTGGGGATGCGTATTGACGCCGTGTTTTGTGGTGATGCATGCCGCATAAACGCCCACAAGCAGCGGAAGCGTGATGCAAGAAAGCAGCGCGAATTATCAATAATCACTTCGCACCCTCCGATCGCATATCCCATGTCCGGCGACTGGGAAGGGATCATGATGCATATGCTTTTCACGTATCCTGGCGATGAATTAGTTCTTGGGTATCGACTCTTCAAGAATGGCAGTATTTACCCAAACCCAAATAATTCTTTGCGGGTTGTGAAGGGCGAGCTGCGAAATGATTTGTATTATCACTGGAAACCGTTTGAGCCGCCCTCTGTGCCCGCTCGTGGTGAATACAAGTACCAGTGGTGGTATCGAGGCGACTATGCCGTGTCCAACTTTGCAGACCCGCAGTGTCCGACCTGCTTTGTCACGGTCGCAGACCCGCAGGCGCGCTTTCATCGCAATCGGGCCGGAGTAGAGGAGTTGACGACGCCCGAGTGGCGACGGGTCGTCAAACAGAAGCTGTACCCGTACCGGCACCTGCTTAAAAAAGACAGTCCGAAGTCCTGATGTG
>CAYWPR010000211.1:0-5362 GCA_964460115.1 uncultured Myxococcales bacterium | reverse complement strand
CCACGAGCCGAATCGCGTCGGTGGATTACGATGAAATATGGGGGGAAGGATCAGGTTTGGACCGTGCCATTTCGCACGAAAGAAAAATAGACATCGTGCAAAAGCGCATGTCTACAAATTGCATACATTTCGCCAGAATTTAAGCGCTTTGCAGCTTATCCGCAGATAGACAGGCGCATTGTTGTGCATAAAAGTGCTTCGGGCCAGTCCGCAGACCCTATAGAACGCTTGGTATGAATCTTGGATTTGGTACTGAGTAGATGTTGGCTGCACGTTGGTCAAGAGCGGGGAGGGGGCGTACAAGTCATGTTCAGACCGGCGCTTAAAGATCCCCACCTGCTTTTGGGCCATGAACCAAGCTACTTGATTGCAGGTGAAATTGGTGTTCGTCACGCTCCTGCATCTTTGATCACGGTGCTTGGTTCCTGCGTTGCCGTGTGCTTGTGGTCGGCACAATTGCGAATTGGCGGAATGAACCACTACTTGCTGCCGCTCGCCACCCATGCCGATAACAGCTTTTTAGGAGGAAATCTGGCCATCTCTGCATTGGTGGAAGCCATGGAAGAAGCGGGATGTGAGCGTCGTCAGCTCATCGCCAAAGTATTTGGCGGTGCGCATTCCGGAAAGCACGCTTGGAACGGCGGTGCAGAAAACATCCTGATGGCCTGGTCGGAATTGCGCAAAGCCAGAATCGGAATTACTGCTGCGGATGTGGGCGGGCGAGCTGGCCGGCGCATCTGCTTTGATGTCGCAAACGGCCATGTTTATGTCAGCAAATTGCCGCTGCCGGCGTCGGAAGGCGGAAGCCATGGCTGATCCTATGCTACCGGCGCAATTGCGTATCGGAAACGTCAGCGCATGTCGCTCGCTCCTTCTTGCGCTCCTTGAGAACAGCGAACAAGAGTTACGCCTAGACGGCAGTCTGGTCACCGAGATCGACACCGCTGGTTTGCAGCTTTTGCTGGCTTTTTCGCGCAGTGCCCTGGCCAAAAAACAAGTTGTGCACATGATTCGCGCCTCTTCCGTGCTGCAGCAGTGTTTGAAGCTTGCCGGGGTTTGGAATCGTTTCTTAGATGCATCGGAAAAAGCCACATGAGAATTCCCGCCCGACAAGCTTTTCAGGAAGAGCTGTTAGAGCTAGTACGTACGCTCGAAGGCGGAATTCTGGAACTTGAAAAACACGCGGATGCCGAGCGCATCGGCAATGTTTTTCGCTGCGCTCACAATATCAAATCAGCAGCGGCTATGCTGGGCCTTGAACAAGCCAGTAGCACTGCGCACGAGCTGGAAAATATTCTTGAGGAAGTGCGCGCCGGACATCGGGTCATTGATGCCGAAATCATTACGCATCTTTTGAACCGTTTGGACATGCTGACGGTACTGCTTGCCGAGCCGGCAGAAACCACTCTACACGAATCGCAGCCCCCAGTGCAGCCCGCTCTGCCGCCCAAAAGCCGCCGGCTGTGCGTGTCTTTGCATCTTGATGCCGACGCGCTTCTGCGCGCCCTAGATCCTTTGACCTTGCTCGATGCCGCTGCTCAGTTCGGGCGCATTTCCAAGAGCAGCACCGATGAAAGCCGCTTGCCGCCGCTTGAATCCCTGGATCCAGAACAACTTTATCTTGGTTTTGATCTGGTTCTGGAAACCGCAGCAACTGCGGAAGATCTGCGTTCGGTATTCCTATTTGCCGAAGGTGCGGGACAAATCACGGTGTATGAAGTGCAAGAACCGCCGCCGGCGCAAAGCTTGATCGAAGAAGCACGCGAGCTGCTTGAGGATCGCTCGCTACAGACTTTGGTGGTGAGCGTAAGTCGGGTTGATGCCCTTATCGAGCTGGCTGCGGAGCTATCGGTGGCGACGGCCCAGCTTGAGCAGCTCAGCGATTCACCAAAAAGTGCTGCAGAAACTCGGATGCACGCAGCTTGTACATCTGTGCGCCAGTTGGCCAGCCGCATTCAGGAAGCGTCTATGGCCATTCGCTTGGTTCCTGTGGCGCCGACCTTTGCATTGCTGCGGCGATACGTACGCGATCAAGCGATGCGCATGGGCAAGGCGGTAGAAGTCAGCCAGCACGGAGAGCATCTAGAAATCGATAAAACCATCGCCGAGCGGCTGTTCAATCCGCTAAAACACTTGGTGCGCAACGCTTTAGACCATGGAATCGAAGCGCCAGAGGAACGGGCGCGCAAAGGCAAACCGCTGCGCGGCCAGCTCGTTCTAGAAGCGCGCCAAGAACACGGCCGCGTCGTGCTGGATGTACGTGACGACGGTCGCGGTCTGGATCTTTTGCGTATACGCGAAGTCGCGGTCGCCCGCCGTCTGATTTCTGCCGATGCGGAAATTAGCGAAGCGGATGCATACTCCTTAATTTTTAAGCCCGGCTTTTCAACGGCTTCGCGCATTGGCACGCTTTCCGGACGCGGCGTCGGACTTGATGTGGTGCATCGCGACATTGTGGATCTGGGCGGCGACCTGCGCGTACGCAGCCAGGCGGGCCGTGGCGTCACCTTTACCCTAAGCGTGCCGCTGACTCTGGCGATTATCGAAGGGCTGGTGCTGCGCTGCGCCGAGGAATACGTAGTTGTGCCGCTGGAATTTGTGCGCAACATTTTCCGCCCGCGCGCCATGCACATTGCCCATTTGCCAGGTGGGGCCGAAGTGTTACGCCTGGCGGATGCGGTGCTGCCGCTTGTTCGCTTGAGCACGGTTCTGGGATTTCCGACAGCTTTTGGCAGCGCGGTTCCGCTGGTGGTGATCCTCTCTACATCAAGTGGCCTTTTGGGGCTGTATGTGGATGAAGTGGTCTCGCAGGAATCGGTTTTGCTGAAGGGGTTTCACCGCTCCTTGTGTATGGGTGAAGGAATTTTGGCGGCAACGGTTCTGGCCAGCGGTCGTATCGCGCTAGTCCTAGATATCTCCGCTATTTTTTCACACAACTTGCAGCGCCTCGCGACGGAAGCGGAGCTTTGCCCGCCAAGCCACAGCGCATTTTCGGTGCAGGAATAGACCATGGCCAATTTATCGATTCGTACGCGACTTTTTCTGCTGGTCGGCATCTTTTCCGCGGTGTCCATCTTGATCAGCACGGTGGGAATCTTTGGCGTAAGTACTGTCGAGCAGGATCTTACCCATATGATTGACAATGATGTAGAAGCTCGTCGCATCGCTCAGGCTTTGGATCGCAACTTCGAGCAGATCAATGCCAATTCCAACGCGCTTATCACAATGACCGTGAACGATGATCTGCAGCGCTATTTTCGCGATCAGGATCAACTGTTTGGATTTATGGATTTGCAGCTTGGCTCGCTTGTAAAAATGCTAACTGGCGATGAGCTCGGCCTTGTCGAGCAGTTGAAGCCGCTTATCGAGGACTATAAGCGCCGTAACACCATTTTGCGCAAGCTGGCAACGGTAAACGCCGCAGATCGGGCCGTCGTTCAGTACCTGGGAGAACATGAGGAGCTGATTCAGCGGATTCGCGATCTTCTGTCTCGCAGCGCCGAGGCGCTGGATCATAGTCATCCGGCGACGGCGCAGTTAGTGCGCGGACTGCATATCTCCCTAAGTCTTATGAATGAGTGGCTTGGCGAGTGTGTGATGGAGACAAATGATACCAAGATGACCGAGCATTCCAGGCGCATGACGGCGCTTTGGGACAAGCTCTCCGAACAAATACGACAACTGCAAGAGATTGATAGCGAAGGACAGCGGGTGGCAGTGCGCATCGTTCCGCTTTTGGAAAGCTATCGCAAGGCGTCTTTGGAAATTGAGCAGTTGACCCGCGCCAACGACCGCCACCAAATGATCGAACTCGCGCGCAAAGGAGATGCTGCAGTCGATGTCGCCCGCAACCTCATTGTGCAGCTTCATGCGCACCTAGTTGCCAAGATGGATGCCAAGCGTTTCGACATTCAACACGCCAACATCCAGGTAAAGACGTTCTTGATTATCTTTGCAGTTCTGGGCGTTACTGCGGCTTGTGTCTTCGCGTTTTTTACGGTCAAGCGCGTCTACGGAGGCGTCGAAGGGGTGCAGCGCGTTGTCTGGCAAGTGACCGATGCCTCGGTGCAGATACGCGAAGCGACGCAGTCTTTGGCCCAGCGCTCTAGCGAAGAGGCTTCCTCTCTGGAAGAGACAAGCTCGACCATGGAGCAGATGACCGCCACGGTCGAGCAGAACCGCGTGGGAGCCGCCAAAGCCAAGGAATTGTCCGAACGCAACAGTGAAGCGGCACAAAAGAACGCCCAAGTGACATCGCAGGCCGCCGACGCAATGGCTTCGCTAAAACAAGCCAGTACCAAGATTTCGGAAATCAGCGAAACCGTGACCGAGATTGCTTTTCAGACAAATATTTTGGCGCTAGATGTCTTCTTTGAGGCTGAAGTGGCATGAAACCGTGAGTGCTCCCTCGAAACGTCTTCCTCACGAATTCAGTTCTCGACGGAAATCATCCTGCTAGCAGAGGCGAGGAAAGCCTCACCTCTGCTTCTCTCTGAACCTGCCTCTCATTCCACTGGAATCCTCGAAACTCATCAGCGTGCACCGCGTCGGGTGTTGGTGCGATAGACCGGGTTTGCTGCTGAGCCCCACGGGGGGATCATATCATTTTTTTCGAGAAGAGCCTTCAGATCGTCCGGTATGCCGATCACTCCGACCTGCGCTTGGTAGGCCATGGCATCCTTTACATATTCTTGATAGAGCGCTTGATAGGTCTGCTGGGCCAGATCTCGAAGATCGGAATCGACAGAGGGTAGATTAGAGGACCACCATTTATGGTATTTGGGGTATGTGCGGCGATATTCGGCTTCGTCATAACTGAGAGGTGCCAGCGGCAGCGGCCAGTAGCCGTCGGCGTACAAGCGGTTGACGATGTCGATGGGCAGCATCACTTCATCTTCCGTATGCATGATTCTCCCCCGCTGTTGATCATAGGCAGCCCAGATCATGTAGGCCCGGAGCCACGTGACAAAGTATTGCTTGTAGACTTCCAAATTCATTTTGTTCCGGTCTGGGCGCGGGGGCACCGGTCCGTAGATAGCTTGGGAGGGATACTGTTTGCCCGGTTTGATCCATACGTACGCGAAGAGTCGTTGCTTGACCAGCAGCGGCAGGTCGTCCATTCCGCCATGACTCATGTGGGCAACGGCGTTGCCGATGAGGTCACCAAAGGTAGCCAGCAAGCCGACAACACTGCCCACCACGGGAACAGACGAAAAAAGTGAGCGTTCCACGGAGACCACTTGCCCGACCGAAGATTTGTCTCTCAAGTTGAGATTGTGATCGACGGCTTGCGCGGTGCGGTCGGGGTTGTAGGGGTCTTTCATCCCGGCTAGCACGATGCTGGCTTTGCTGTAATAAGCGA
>CAYWPR010000210.1:0-5391 GCA_964460115.1 uncultured Myxococcales bacterium | reverse complement strand
GCACCGATCACGTGCTGTTTATTGCCGCCGGCGCTTTTCACGTCAGCAAGCCCAGTGACTTGATTCCCGAAATGCAAGGGCGCTTTCCGATTCGCGTCGAGCTGACTCCGCTAAGTCAAGAGGACATGGTTCGCATCCTCACCGAACCCGAAAGTTCTTTGACCCGTCAATATGAAGCGCTGCTTTTGACCGAAGGCGTATGCATCAAATGGCGCGAGGACTCGATTACCGCCATCGCTCGTTTGGCCACAGAGGCCAATAAGATTATGGAAAACATCGGCGCGCGGCGCTTGCAGACCATCTTGGAACGGGTGCTCGACGAGCTGTCCTTTGAAGCGCCGGAGGTCGGCCGTCATGGCGAGTGGCAAGTCGAGATCACGGCCGACTACGTGGAACAGCGCGTTGCCGGGATTCTCGCGAATCCTGACCTGTCTAAGTATATTTTATAAAAAGGACGAAACCCGCGTAGCGGGCCGGTTTGTGGGCCTAGGCGTTTTTGTACATTTAACTTGGGTGGGTGAGCCTTGGATCTTGTGTTTGGGACGCACTGTAGATGTGTAAACCCCTTCTTAAAGGATGTTAGGCTAACGCCATGGGCGAGTTGATGCGTAGAGCTAGCGGACAAAACCGTCTCGGTCGCCTTTTGTTTGTGGCGCTGGCCATGCTTTGGCCGGCTGGATGCGGCGGCCCCAGCATGGAGCGTTCCGCTGCCGGTAGTGGAACGCTCCCCCCGCAGGTCAATGATCCGTCGGAAGTTTCGGAAGCAGTGCCGCTGTTTCCAGGCGTCGGTGCGCGTTGCCGTGGGGGTGGAAAAGGTCCCGAGCTTTGCGCCTGCCGCGAAGTCGATCAATTTGGCCACGGACTTTCTCCCGATGGAGATGTCGAAAGCGCGCCGCCGCCCGAAGGCTACAAACGTTTCGAGCTGCGCACCGGCCGCGGCGATGACACGATGCGCATTACCATCGAAGGCGTTGGCACTTTCGTCAAAAGCGGCCCAACCCCCGACGCGCGCTGCATCTATGTCGATTTGCCACCGGGCGCGTTTCGCGTGCGCTATCACGTAACCGCCGTCAACCCCAGCCAAGGCGCCGAGCCGCGTCTGCGCATCAGCGAGTACAGTTCGCGTTTCAAACGGTGGTATCGCACCTTCGCGTTTCGCTGCACCGACGGCAGCCAGCCGTGCACCAAAGATCTGGCGCGCGATATGTTTGAAGTGCTCACCAAGCAATCCGACGGCAAGTTCGATCCGTGCGGTTCGACCAAGGTACAGGGGCTGCATTTTGCGACCGATCGCGAACCGGAAGCCGCGGTGGGGGATTTTAATCTGCGCATGACGCTGAACATTTATAAGTTCGCGCCGCGTTTTCCGCCGGACACCGCGCGTTGCAAGGGCGCTTCGTATCGGGCCAAACCCGAGCGCTCTGATGCCGAAGAAGGCATAACGGTCACGCCGGCAGCTCCTTAAGTGACAGCATATGCATCGGCGTTTCCGCTTGGTCGGCCGGCACCGCGGGCTTTTTTTGTGGCTGGTGCTGCTGTGTATGCCGGCCCAAGTGCTGGCTGCAGAATCGGCCCGGCAGTACCTGGCGCAGCACATTGCCTTTGAGCTTGCAGCCACCGGAGGCTGGCGGGCCGGCTGGGCCGATGAACGCGACCCTGGTTTTCATTCCGCCGGCGGCGGCGCTGAAATCAACATCGGTCTGGAGCTAGAAAACGGACTGGGATTTCTCATCGGTGGGCGCGCGCTGTTTCAGCGGCGCTTTGGCCAAGATCTGCAGTCGAGTGGCACCTACGCCGAAGCGATCGGCCAGGCCATTGTGCAGTTGCGGATCAGCGATTGGGTCAGAATTGGGCTGGGCGCGACCGGCGGTCGCTTGTGGCGTTGCTGTCAGGCCGAGGCCGAGTCGCCAGCAACCTCGGGAATGATTTTCGGCGGCTTTTTGCGCGTCGGACTCGATGTACTGCCGCGCAACGGTTTGCCGCCAGCCGTTAGCTTGTGGCTGCGATTGGAGCTGGACGGTCTAAAACCAGAAGATCCGATGGCCGTTTTGCCAGCGGTCAGTATGAATTTGGCGGTAGGTCTGGGTCTGCGGCTATAGCGGCGGGTTTATTTTTTTTCGGGATTTACCGGAGCGCTGTTGGCGCCGCCCGGGGGCGTGGCGGCATCGATCATGCCTTCGGGCTGCAACGTTTCGGGTTGGCCGACCCGTTCGCAGAATTCGCCATAATCGCCAGTGCAGCGGTAATTGGCGCGTCGATTACAACCCGTGGCTCGGTAGTTATCTTTGGCGTTTTTGTCAGGCTGCTCGACTTTGACTTGTTCTTTGGGGCAGCGGAATTCGCCCGCGAATTTTTCGCGAACCGTGTCAGGACGAAGAAAACAACCGGCAAGCGGCAGCAAGCAGATAGATGCCAATAAAATACGTTTTCCAGAATACATAAAAATATCTTATCTAAAATCACCAGCTTGCGCTACTGCGTTGGCTGCTTCAGACGAGGGCGCAAGATAAGCAGCGGTTGCAAAAGCGGATTGCAGAGGTGAATTTGCACCGGAGCCCCGTCAAAGACCGCGCCCTCGGCTGCCAGCGCCATAAGCTGGTAGATCATGCGCGTCTCATGGTCGATATGCTCTTTGCGAGTAAACGCCGTGCCCAGGCGTAACTCATAGACGGGCGGCGACGCGTCGAGGTTTTTGCGAACCTGAACCAGCGATTCACGCTGTCCCAGGCCAAGCTGCGCCAAAAAATGCCCAGTGGCTTGCGCCTGCTCTTCGGTCACTGGGTCTACATAGTAGACCTGCATGTGCTGCACATGCAGCTTGCGCCCCATTCCGACGCCAAAAAGCCACCGCAAAGTAAAATTCGGCATGCTTTCGGGCATTGCGTCTTCTTCATAAGCGCTGGCGCTGCTGGCGGCCCGCGGCGGTTCGGCGCAGGCCGAGAAGCAAAGCATCAGGCCCGACAAAAGGCAGATCGGGATCGTAATCGACATCTAAATTGCAAAAGCCGTCGCGAAGTCATGCGCCGGCGCACTTTCATCATATCATGCAATGCTGTATCGCCGCATCGATCATACGGCCAGCGATGCTATAGTCACGGCGTGACCAGAACTTGCGGATGGAAAAGCGGTCGCCTGGGCCCGCGCTTTGTGTGGGTGTATGGGATTTTTTGGGTGTTGTGGGGCGCCGCTGTCTTGAAGTTTGGGCCAAGCTTTTTGCCACGGGCCGAGGCGGCCTTGCCAGCCTCAGACGCGCAGCGCTCGGCCAGCGGGTATAAGCCCAATGTCGAGTTGTGGACGCACGAGGGAAAACGCGTCCTTTTTTACGACGATCTGATCAAGGACCGAATCGTCCTTATCAATATGATGTTTACGACCTGCGGCAACATCTGCCCGCCGATGACCGCCAATCTGGTCAACGTGCAAAAGCTATTAGAAAGCCGGCTTTTGAAAAAGCTTGGACCGCGGCTTTGGCAAACGGTTGCAATGTTGTCCATCACCGTCGATCCAGAAGTCGATACGCCAGCCGTGCTAAAACGCTACGCGGAGCACTACAAGGTCGGTCCAGGCTGGTACTTTCTGACCGGCAAGAAAACGGAAGTGGACGCGCTTTTGGCAAAGCTTGGCAGCGCCGAACTCGATAAAGATCGTCACAGTGGCATGCTGATTATCGGCAGCGATGCGGCGCATTCTTTTCGCAAAGTCTTTGCCATGTCTTCGCCGGAAGACATCGTCGGCGCCGTAGAAAAACTGCTCTCGCAGTCGCAAAAAACACCATGAATTCGGCGGACAAGATAAATCCATCCTCCCAGAAAGACGCGGCCGGCCTGGCCGAAACGATGCTGCACGCGGTGGCGACGCAGCCGCTTTTCGAACTGCTGCCGCCGGCGCTTTTGGCGGGCCTTTTGCAGCAAGCGGCGCTTAGCTGCCTGCGCGCAAAAGGCGGCGGCGCTTTGCTACAGGCCTTGCTGCTGGAAGCGCAAAAGGTCTTAGGCCGGCCGGCCAAAGGGGCGCCAAACTCGACGGAGTCGTGGAACGAAGCGAGCGGGCAGGGGCCTATAGGCGAACGCCTGCGCGACATTTTGCCCCTCGAAGTTGTAAACCTTCTGCGCGAGCTTTTGTCGCGGCCCTATACGCCCGATCGGGCGCTAGTCGTGGCGGTGCTGTCGCGCGAACCGTTTCGGCGGCTCAATCGCGAGCTGATGATGGGCACACTGCTTGATTACAGCCGGCGTGTGCGTAGCTCGATGGCCGAGGGCGGCGCCGGCAAAAGCTTTGGCGCCTTAGGCCGCCTGGCCAGCGAAGCGGTAAAAAAGAGTACCTCCGCTTTGGGGGCCATCGCCCCCGGCGTGACCTCGGCCGTTTCGGATGAATTCGATCGCCAGATGCAGCGCCGCGCCGCCGAATTTGCCGATGGCGCGGTGGACGAAATGGTGCAGCGCTTGGCCAAGACGCTGACCGATCCAACGCGCGCCGCAGAGCAGGTCGAGCTAAAATTGGCCATGCTGGATGCTCTGCTGGCTTTGCGCGGGCCGCAGATTGCACAAGAAATCAGTCGCATGCAGCTTCCGGTGGTCGCAGAAAAGCTACAAGCTGCGGCGCTGGCCTGGTTAGAACGTGAAGACGCAAACGCGAAACTGACCCAAGGATTGGCGCTGCTTTTGACTGCTTGGGACAGCGCGCTGCCTCGGCGCGAGTTTATGACGAGTGGCCTGCGTGCGGCGCTGCTGGCGCTTTTGCCCCATTTGTTGCGTCCGCTTGCGACTTCTGCTGACAATGCCCGCTAATCGCAATGGACGGGCCAAAACCTAAAGAGTGAACCCATGCCTACTTTAATTTCGACACCAAGTCGTATTCGCGCAGCCGGTAATAAACCAAAAATCATTGACGAGTTTATCGGCCGCGTAAGCTGTCAAAACACCCAGGTCAGCGTCGCCAGAATGCGCAGTCCGGCCGGCTGGCGCGAGCCCGGCCAGACCCCTGAGTTTGACGAATACACCGTCGTGCTAAAAGGGCTTTTGCAAGTGGAGCACAAAGCGGGCGTGATCGATGTAGTTGCCGGGCAGGCCCTTATCGTTCGGGCCGGCGAATGGGTGCGCTACAGCACCCCCACCGCAGAAGGAGCCGAATACATGGCGGTTTGCCTGCCGGCATTTTCTCCGGACACTGTGCATCGCGAGGATTGACAGCGCATACCTTGGCCAGCCAGTATAATCCATAAGGTTGCGTATTGCCGGGCCAATCCGGCCAATACTAGAAAAATCTTGACAGCGTGTACAAATGGCGCTACTACTCGCAGCCTCATAGCCGGCGCCGGATGCTGGCGTAGCTCACTTGGTAGAGCGGCTGACTTGTAATCAGCAGGCAGCGGGTTCGATTCCCGCCGCCAGCTCT
>CAYWPR010000209.1:5041-5457 GCA_964460115.1 uncultured Myxococcales bacterium | reverse complement strand
AGTAAAAAAGGTCGGTTTCGAGTTATTTGTGACCGTGGGTGATCTAAATCACGTTGGTCGGAATATTGGCCGACACGTCGTTGGCCTGGGTTTCAATAATCGGCAGCGCGGTCAGCGAGCCGCCGCCTAGCCGATCCGACAGCTTGGCCGCACGTTCGAGCAGACGGCTGTGTAGATAGAACACGTCGCCGGGATAGGCTTCGCGTCCGGGCGGACGGCGCAGAAGCAGCGAAAGCTGGCGGTAGGCCACCGCCTGCTTGGACAAATCATCGTACACGCAAAGAGTATCACGGCCTTTGTACATGAAGTACTCAGCCATCGCCGTGCCGGCATAAGGGGCGATGTATTGCAGCGGTGCAGATGCTGCTGCAGAGGCAACGACCACAATGGTGTAATCGAGAGCGCCACTGACGCGG
>CAYWPR010000209.1:0-5031 GCA_964460115.1 uncultured Myxococcales bacterium | reverse complement strand
CTTGGACAAATCATCGTAAATGATGAGGGCGTGCTTGCCGCTGTCGCGAAAGTACTCGGCCATGGTCACGCCGCTGTAAGGCGCCAAAAACTGCAGCGGCGCCGGCTCGCTGGCACACGAGACGACTACCGTCGTGTACTCCAGGGCTCCGGTCTGGCGCAGTTTTTCTACGACGTTGGCCACGGTGGACTGCTTCTGGCCGATGGCCACGTAGAAGCAGTGCATGTTCTGGCCTTTTTGATTGATGATCGTATCGATGGCGATAGCGGTTTTGCCGGTCTGGCGGTCGCCGATGATGAGCTCGCGCTGACCGCGACCGATGGGAATCATGGCATCAATGGCTTTGATGCCGGTCTGCATAGGTTCGTGCACCGATTTGCGCGCGATAATGCCGGGAGCTTTGATCTCGACTTTGCGCATTTCGACGTTTTCCAGCGGACCTTTGCCATCGACGGGCTGCCCCAGGGCATTGACGACGCGGCCGAGCAGTCCTGGGCCCACCGGGACCGAGGCAATCTGGGTCGAGCGCTTGACCACATCGCCTTCGCGGATTTTTTCGTAATCGCCAAGAAGAGCGCAGCCGACGTTGTCCTCTTCAAGGTTTAGTACGATGCCGCGCACCCCGTGGGGAAACTCAAGCATCTCGCCGGCCATGGCTCCCGCCAGTCCATAGACGCGGGCAATTCCGTCGCCGGCGACCAGCACGGTTCCGGTTTCCTGTACCGAAACCTTCTGGTCATAGTCCTCGATCTGCTTGCGGATGATCTGAGATATCTCTTCGGCCCTGAGTTCCATATATCTTCCTTCGCGCCACGTCTAAAAAATGTGGCGTCGCGTATTCAGTTGCTAAACTGCTGTCGCAGCGCTGCGAGCTCTTTGGCGAGGCTGCCGTCGTAGACCACGTCTCCGACTTGCGTCACGATGCCGGCCAGAAGCGACTTGTCTTCATGCTTTTCCAAAAGCACGGTCTTTCCAGTGGCTCGGCCTATCGCGTTGCGAATGCGTCCCTCTAGAATCGGATCCAGCGGTTTGGCAGAAGTGACGCGGGCGCGCACGCGACCGGCTTCCTCGTCAACCAGGCCACTTAAGGCACGGGCGATAGATGGCAACGCATTCATGCGTCCACGCTGCAAAAGGAGCTGCGCCATGTGCGTAGTGGTTGGCGATAGCGCCAGCCGACGCGACAATTCATTGAGAACCGATTGACGCTGCTCCGCCGTAAACACCGGATTGGTCAGCACGGCGCGCAAATCGGCGCTTTTGTCATAAGTGCTCGCCAAGCGTTCCAGCTCCGTCGCCAACGCCTCGGATTTGCCCTGTTCGCGGCCGATGCCCAAAAGGGCCCGCGCGTAGCGGCGACCTATCGATCCGCCAATCATGGGAATTCCTTCCTGCCCGGTGCACTAGTTCCTAGACCAGTTGTGGGGCCGGTACCGGCAGACGTGTGCGCAGCGCTTTTTTGCGCAATCGCTTCCAGCTCGCCGATATAACGATCATTTAATCGACGGAAATCGTCTTCGCGCAGGTGTTCGCGCAAAAGCTTCTCGGCAATGTCTACCGCCATAAGCGCCGTGCGCTGTTCCAGCGTCCGCTTTGCCGTCGCAATAGCTGCCTGCGCTTGCGCGTCGGCATCTTTTAGCAGGCTGGCTGCCTCGGCTTCGGCCCGCTGCACAATGGCCTGGCGCTCGGATTCGGCCAAGCGTCTATAGCTCGACAGAATCTCGGCGATTTCAGATTCCAGGTTGCGAGTTCGCGCTTCGATTTGCTGCAGGTGCTTCTCGGCATGCTGCTGTGCTTCGCGCGCCTTATCCAGGGCATGGCGCACTTCGGTGTGCCGCGTCCGTAAAAAGTCCTGAAAACTTTTTCCAAACAGCTTGGCCAGAATCAGCACAAAGACGAAGAAATTGATCAGCGCAAAACCGAAGGGCGGATGATGATGGGTTTTTCCGGGGCCGTAGTCCCAGCTCCACCAGTTTTCGATGACTGGAGCATCATGCCCTTCGTGCGCGTTGCCGTGGTGCTCGGCGGCTCCGTGCGCGCCCGCTTCCGGCGTATCAAACGGCGGCAGCGGTGATGTAGCGACATCCGCGGGCGGTGCTGTAGGGGCGTGCGCTGCCGGTTCATGCTGCGCCGCTGCTGTCCCGGTTTCGGCGGGCGGTGCGCTTGAGGCCGTAGCGGCCGGCACAGTCGCGGCCGGGGCCACCGGTTCGGCCAGGTTTGGCGTCGGCACGGCCGGCGGAACCTTCAACCCGGGGGGCACTGCCACCTGAACCGGATCGACCGCGGCCGGATTAGGCGGGGCGGCCGTCGGCATCGGGGGCACAGTCGATGGCACAGCCTGAACCGGTTGAGCCGGTTCACCCGGAGCTCTTGACGGCTCCTGCGCAAAAGCGGCTTGGCTGAGCGCGATACTGGCAAAAAGCGCGCCTATAGAAAGAGAAGTCGGCAGTCGATGCATGGTGGTTCAGATCTCCCGCCTGAGCAGCTTTTGCAAAAGCGATCGGGCCAGCGGCTCTGCCTGTTTTTCCAAAGCAGCCTGCGCCGTGGCAACTTGAGCGGCGATTTTGGCTTGCGCCTCTGCCAAACGCTGCTGCGCCCGCGCCCGCGCTTGCCCGAGGACATCGGCTTCCCGCGTACGGGCTTCGGCCTGCATCCGCATCCGTTCTTCGTCGGCGCCTGCTCGCGCTTTTTGCATGCGCATTTGGTATTCGGCTTCGATAGATTCGCGGCGCTGCTCTAAATCCCGCGCTTTTTTTTCCGCGCCTTGAATGTGCGACTCGCGGCTTTCGCGCATGCGCAGATAAGGCTTGAACAAGAACTGGCGCAGCACCACATACATCACGACAAAAATGGCGAACTGCACCAGCACCGTTCCGTCCAGATCTATGATCGGCGGCGGCTTATCTTCTACGGCGCCTGCCGCTGCTTCGGCAAGCGGCATCAGCACGGCGAGCGGTGCCAGAGCGAACAACAACATGGAATCTCCGGGCTTGGGGAAAACCCCTATTCGTGAGGGCCATGCGTTTATCACTGCCGCCGCTTAGGTGTCAAGGGGCCGTACATAAACGATTCAGGGTTTCAGCGGCGATTGACAGGGACTGGCGGGTCGATAAAATCCCGAGGCTATGAACAAGACCTTTGCCGATGCCGATGCGGCGATCTTTGACATCAAAGATGGCACGACTTTGCTTTGGGGCGGGTTTGGCTTGTGCGGCAACCCCGAGAACAGCATTGATGCCGTCCTGCGCCGCGGAGTGCGCGGATTGACCATCATTGCCAACAACTGCGGCATCGATGGACAGGGACTCGGCAAGCTGCTAGAGGCCGAAATGGTGCAGCGCTATGTCGCCTCGTACGTAGGTGAAAACAAGCATTTTGAACGGCTATATCTTGAAGGCAAGCTGGAATTAGAACTTTGTCCGCAGGGCACCCTGGCCGAAAGGCTGCGCGCGGGCGGTGCCGGCATTCCGGCTTTTTTCACGCCGGCGGGCTATGGAACCTTGCGCGCCGAAGGCAAAGAATCGCGCAGCTTTCGCGATCGCCTGGGCATCGAGCGCCATTACATTCTAGAAACCGCCCTCAGCGGAGATTTCGCATTCGTCAAAGCCTGGAAGGGCGATCGATTCGGCAATTTGGTCTATCGCAAGACGGCTCGCAACTTTAATGCGGTTGTCGCCACGGCCGCGCGCGTCACCATTGCCGAAGTGGAAGAACTGGTCGAGCCGGGACAGCTTGACCCCGATGAGATCCATACCCCGGGCATCTACGTCCATCGTATCTTTCGAGGCACAAACTATAAAAAGCCGATCGAGCAGCGCACGATACGCGCCCGCCCCGGCAGCGTAGGCTAATTCGCAGCCAAGACGGAGACCCCACATGGCCCTTTCCCGCGAACAGATGGCTCGCCGCGTCGCTGCCGAACTCCGCGACGGATACTATGTCAACCTCGGCATTGGTTTGCCGACGCTTTGCGCCAACTACATTCCGCCGGACATCGACGTGATTCTGCAGTCCGAAAACGGCATGCTTGGCATCGGTCCCTTTCCTTATGAAGGCGAGGAAGACCCCGACCTTATAAACGCCGGCAAGCAGACAATTACCGAGATTCCTGGAGCCGCTTATTTTTCGTCGGCGGAATCCTTTGCGATGATTCGCGGCGGCCATATCGATATGTGCATTCTGGGGGCTTTGCAAGTCTCAGAGCATGGCGACCTGGCCAATTGGACCATTCCCGGCAAGATGGTAAAAGGCATGGGCGGGGCCATGGACTTAGTCGCCGGAGCGCGGCGCGTAATCGTTTTGATGGAACATGTCGCCCGGCCCAAGGGCTCGCCCGCCGGCGTGTTTGATCGCAAGATCGTCAAGCAGTGCAGCTTGCCGCTAACTGCGCCCGGCGTCGTTCAGCGGATTGTTACAGATCTGGCGGTCATCGACGTTTTGGCCGATGGTCTACACTTGCGCGAAGTGGCACCCGGGGTTTCTGTCGAAGAAGTTTTGGCCATGACCGAGCCGGTTTTGCATCTACCGCCCTCCGGAGTCGTGCCAAGCATTGCGGTTTGAAACCGACTCTGCTATCGACAACTACTTTCTGCAAACAACGCCCGAATAAATGTGAGGCAAACGAAGCATGGGCAGCGTCAACAAAGTAATTTTGCTGGGAAACCTCGGGGCCAATCCTGAACTCAAATACTTGCCGTCGGGACAGCCGGTCTGCGAAATGCGCATCGCCACCACGGAAGTGTTTCGCGACCGCAACGAGCAGCAGCAAGAACGCACCGAGTGGCACCGCGCCGTTATTTACGGCAAGCCCGCCGAAAATTGTGCCAAGTTTCTGGCCAAAGGCCGGCAGGTATATTTGGAAGGCCGCATTCAGACCCGCTCGTGGGATGATAAAGACGGCAAGAAGCAGTACATGACCGAAGTGGTCGCCAATCAGGTGGTGTTCATTGGCGGCGGCCGCGGTGCACCAACTGGTGACGAGGCGCCGCGCAGCGCTGCCTCGGGCGGCTTTAGCGCCGAAAGCGGTGGCTA
>CAYWPR010000208.1:0-5531 GCA_964460115.1 uncultured Myxococcales bacterium | reverse complement strand
TGGAATGACGATCGGATTCGGGTCGGGTCTTCCTACGCGCAGATAATTGAGGTGCCCCAGTTGGGGCACACCTGAACCTGGCATAATTTTCGGATACCGGAAATCGATCCAATCCAAATTTGCTGTCGGCTGTGTCGAGAGAGCTGTAGGATTGTCGCTGATCCAGTGATTGACGGTGGACGAGATCCATTGATACGTCTCGACGTGAATAGTCCGCGAATTGGACGGATCGATCATAAACATCCTCGGTTCACCGAGATACCAAAACGTGTTATCCGTATAGCCAAAGCGATTGTTGTTCTGATCCAAGTAGCCTAGGCCCGCGTAAAATACTTCATTGGTTCCCATTAGTCGCCGCCTTCGCCTTCCGTTTCGTTTTGGAAATCACTGTCAGTTCCTTCATTGGATTCTTCAGAGTAGGTATCCTCTGAGTCCGAGGAATCTGAATCTGAGGAATTAAAGATCGAGGAATCGGATTCCGAGGAATTCGCTCCAAGAAAGCGGCTTGTGCTGCCGTGATTGTTGGCGAAAAGTTTCATGCCAGTCGTGACTGCTCCAAGTCCGGTCTTCACCAGGCCGCCCCAATCGACGCCGGCCGATGCGGGCGCCTGAACCACTTGGACCGGAGCAGGCGCCGGCGGGGTTGCACGAACCACCGGAGGGCTTTCCGCTTTTGGTGCAACAGCCACCGTTTCAACGGGTGCCGTTGCTGGCGTTAATGGGGGCGCAGTTGGCCCCGGATTTGGTGCATGTTCCAGCGTGACTCCGGACTGCTGCGCATGGTCATGCCGGAAGAACTCGCGAACTCCTTCTAGGAAAGACTGCCACCAGCTCATTACGCCACCGCCTGTTCAGGACGCGCATCCAGCGCTGGAATCGTAGGAACCTGATCAAGCAGAAGCTTGGCTGTCTGCTGCCCTGTCGGCTTTAGACGGCGCGCATCCGGTGAATACAGGAACCAGCGCGTGGATTCAATGCGTCCGTAAATTCCTTCGTTCCATTCTGCTTGCTTCTGAACCATCCGTTCATCCGATACACCCTGCCCACGTTCTACCCAGCCTCCGGGTTTGTGGGCGCGAATCTGCTCAGATGGCTGAATGGCTCCACTCAATAGGCCACGCGCCAGTTCCAGATCAGAAGCGCTGGGAGCCTTCGCTGTGGAGGCATACTGACCCGGCTGACCAATCGAACGGCGATCTTGTGGACCGTACCCAAGCCCCATCGTTAGCAGCCTGTACATCGTTGTTTTGCGCGCGTGCTGCTTTTGCACGGTAATCCAGCCAATAACCGTTTTTGCATCGATCGAGCGATCTTCCGATGCCAGCATTCGTGCCAGCGCCATCTCATCCGAAGTGTCCAGAATCGGCGGCATGGGAATCTTGGGTTCTGGCTCTGGCTCCTGCGCTCCCAAATTGGGCGCTGGGGTGGACGACGTATTCACCGGCGCCACCACGTCGCGGATGCGCCGGGCTAATGAGTGAAGTGCCTGCACTCCTCTTTGCAGAATGCCCAGCAGCCGGCGCCCTAGATCCCACAAAAATCCAAACATGATCTACTCTTTTTTCGCGCCAGCCATATTCTTGGCAGCCCATTGCATAAAGTTGCGTCGCGTCTCTTCCTTATCCATTTCCATGGCCTGCGGAATCACTGCGTTCCCCTCGCGATGCGTGGCGTGACCCTCCGAAGCAGCCTTTTTCTCAGCGGCTCGTAGGAGATTCTCTTTCTGCGCGGCTTTATCAGCGTCTTTGGCTTCTTGGGATTTGATGCGTTCCTTTTCCATTTGGTCATCAATTGCATCAGCGCGATCCGCCAATGTCTTTGGAAAGGGTGGTGAAGTTCCTGGACGTAACTTGCGATCCAGATACACACCAAATCCTACCGCCAACCCCAGCAGAATCAGCAGCGCTGGCATGCTACTTTCCGCCCCCTACAGCGGGCGCTGTCGCCGACGTATTCGCGGCACTGACCACCTGCGCGGTTTCCCACCCAAGCAAAATGATTCCGGTTGCCGCGTTGCTCAGCGAAAACAACTTGAGGAATTGTCCATAAAGCTGATGCGATCCCCCGATGAACCAGATTAGGAGGGATACGCCCACTCCAACCAGCAACCGGACCGGACGACTGCTTGTCACATATGTCTTAAAGGCTGAGTCGATCGCCACGCCGGTTCCGACGCCCAACAGAACCGCAAACATCGACCCGCCAATGCTCAGGCTGGCTTGTCCGCCTCCCTTTTTGGCAGCACGCTTGAGTTCGGTTGGCCGTCCGGTCGTGCTTCCGAACATCCAGCCAGCCATGCGTTTCTGCTGCCGCTGGGCGGCTGTTCGCTTTCTGGGCGGGCGCGCGGGCTTTCCGCGCCCTTTGGTGCGCCATGTGCGGCCTGCACGCAGGCGTCGTTTGGGAACGGGCGCTTTGCGTTTCTGCCGGGGCCGCTGGGCCGGCACCATTTCGATGACTGGGGAAGCAGCACCGGCCGCATTTTCTAGCCGGGCCGGAGCTCGCCAGCTCAATCCGGGCGCCGATACCGGAGCCGCGCTAAGGGTCATTGCAGTAGAAGGAACTGTTGCTGAAAAATCATCTGCCATAGTTCAGTGTTGCAATTGCGAAAACTTAATAACAAGCACAAAAATGTGCTTGTTTATTGCGCAATGGTTCCATGCACTTGCAAGGGCTAGATTCCATTGCATTCTGTTTGTCTACATCTGGACAAAATTCTGGACATTCGAGCGCGCCTTTGGTACCCGCTAGATATGGCCCAGCGATATAAAGTGCCCCAAGCCGGGCAGCTTTCCCTGACGGCAGCCGAGCGCCAGCAGTTGTTTCGCACCTGGCGCACCACTGCGGATGCGAAGCTGTATCGTCGGCTACTGGCGCTTGTCGCCCTGGACCGCGGCCATGCAGTTGAGGAACTGATCGATCTTCTAGAAGCCAGTCGCGCCACGCTGTATGCCTGGCGCCAGCGCTACTTGCAAGATCGCGATCCTTTGGCGGTCCTCGATCGCCCAGGACGCGGCCGGCCCGGCCTTTTCACTGAAGATCTACAAGATCTATTAGATCAAACGCTGGCGTTGCCGCCGCAGGTTTGGGGATACCGGGCGGCCGGCTGGACCATCGCCTTGCTGTGCGAGCACCTGGCCACTTTGAGCGGCCGGCCTGTGACCGAAGCGACGCTCGGCCGGTTTCTGCGGATGCAGAACTATTCGTTCGTCCGCAAAGCGTATCGCCGCCCGCATGACTCCGATGCGATTCCCGAGCGGCATGCGCTGCTGCGCCAGATCGCCCGGATGCCCAAAAACGTCGAGCTGTGGGCCGTGCGTGCGACTCCACTGCGTCGATTTTCCTCTATTCGGCTGAACTGGACGCACGCGGAAGAAGCTGCCGATGAGCCTGAGGGTGATGTCCCAGAACGGCGGGTGATCTTTTGGGGCCTGAACCTTCAGACCGGCGAGCGCCTGCTGTTGACGCGGCAGCGTAATACTGTTGAGGACTTCGCACAGTTTCTGCTGCTGCTGCGCCACCTGCGAACCGCGGGCAGCTTGGCGCTACTGCTCGACGACAACAAGGTTCACAACTGCCCGCGTAGCGCAGAGCTGGCCAGCAGCTTGCGCATCAAGCTGTTCATTTTGCCCAAGCGCCGGCCATCGCTAAACCCGACCGATCTGCTTAACAAATGGGCGCAGCAGACCTTTTGTGCACCCTCGGTTGATGCCGATCTGGACACCCTGGCAAAGACCTTCACCGACGGCTTGCATCGACTTTCCCCGCAAGAAGCCCTGCGCAAAGCAGGCATTTTCGGGCAGCGCTTTTGGTTGCGCAGTTTTCTATCTCATTAATATTGCTATGTATTGTTGAAATTATCTGCCAGCCCGGTAAATCTGTCATAGCCCTCCTCGAAGAATTCAAGACCATCTGGCTTCAGAAACTCTACTTGTAGCGTCTTGCCTGATTATGTAGGTCCATAGACGAGTTTTCGAAGTTATTATGTCTTACTTATGTTTTTTGACGTAAGTAAGGCAATGACTGCCTAACCGCTCATCGCTAATATTTTTCTTACGTCGGAACTAGGCGTAACGCAAAGAGTATTCCTTATTCTGCGCCTTTTCTCGAAAGGAGCTCTTGACGCTTCCAGCGCTCCAGATTTTTACTATTTATTATGAATACACAAAAAATCAGATCCATGGCCGGTATGTATGTGTCTTACACGTTGGCAGTGAACTATCTGTCGATTAGCGAAGTGCGATTAACACTTCGCGCGGACGACCAAGAGCTGGTCGGCACACAGATGGCTTATCGCCATGAAGCGATTCTGCTAGGCAGTGCACACAATGACCCAGTGCTTGCTGGTCAATTAGAAGGGAGGGCAGTAGGCGAAATCTTTTCCTTCAAGGCCACATATCCGGACTATGACCCACAGAACATCATTTCTGTGCCGCTGAGCGCACTGCTCGCCTGCGGGCTGGCAGAAGACGATCTAGAAATCGGAACCGTCCTGAATCAGGACCTCTTGCGGGGGAAAGTGCAGATCGACAACGCGCCGGCTCGCCTAGAGCTTATGGACATTAAGGAGGTAGATACGCAGAAAGTGGCAGTCCTTGACTCCAACGATCCGCTGCGTGGGCTCGCGCTTCAGTTCAACGTGGAGATTACAGAGATTCGCCCGCCCACCGAAGACGAAGCCAAGGCCGCAACGCTTGGCATTCGCATCTAGGCCAGGAGGAAGCCACCATGGCGGGAATCGTCAAGACATGGGATGAAGTGTGGGCGGTGGGAAACAATGCAGGATGCACGCACTGGAATTACTCGCGGGGGAAGATTCGCTTTCGCGCCATTTTGGAGGAACCACTGGACATTGGTGAACCCGTCGTTTTACAGGACAATGAGTCCTTGCGGATACGCTTCTATACGCTGGAGGGAGATGAATATGTAGAGCATGAGGAACACGACACGTGGATCAAGCCGCCGCAGGACTCGCTGGATTTTCCCGAGAACTTTAATGATTGGGAGTACAAGCAGCAGCAACAATTCATCCTCACCACGATGCATCGAATTTCTGCCAGCCGCTTTTCCAAGCAGATGGACGCGGCCGAGCGGCTCCAGCATCGGTTCATCGAGTTCCTGATTGGTGCCTTGCAGAAGAAGGATCAAGTAATTGGGGAACTATATGAAAAGATCAGTGAACTGCAATCGGCCAAGGGAATCACGAACATGTGGGAATTCCTGGTGCATCCCAATGCCGATCGCATCGTCACCAATCTGATCGTTGCTCTGTCGTCGAGCAAAGAGAAGGCCGCCGACGTCATTCAGGAACTGCAACGCATGCACTTGGCTAGCCATTCTGATCCGAGCAAAGGGAATCTGTCCGGGTAAACGGGAATTCTAAGGCAAAGATACGTGCCGTTACTCGATGCGAACAGCGGGACGGGCAGCAAAAAAGACGGGGATCGAGCCCAATGCCACCCCGATTCCCCCTAGAAATAGGCCCAAGCCTGCCCACGTCGGCGTGCGGTCCATCGAACTTGGGACTGCCATCG
>CAYWPR010000207.1:0-5629 GCA_964460115.1 uncultured Myxococcales bacterium | reverse complement strand
GGCTCTACATGCACGAAAGTGGCCCCGCCCAAAAGCGCTGACAACAACAAGGCCGGCTGGTGCTGCACCACGTCGAAACCGGGCGCGCAAAGGCCGTCTCCGGGACGCAGCCCATAGATGCACAAAGCGTCGCGCAAAGCGCGCGTATAGGCCACCTGTGCCAGCACCGGCACGGCAGTATGCGGCGGGTCTACAAGCGGCGAAATCAGCGTCAGCACCGGTTTGGCCGGACCGTAGGTGTGCGAACGCGCATCGTCATATTCGCCGGATCCGATTTCATCCAAAAACAGCGTTTTGAAATCGGTGCAAAAGCGCTGATAAAGCCGCTCGCTAACAAGCAGCGCCGGCTTTTGCATTTGAAGTCGCTTGGCCACGTAGCGCTCGCCAAGCGGCAGCACGAAACTGCCGACCGCGCCAATGCGCAGCGCCGCAGCCAGACAAAGCAGAAACTTTTCGCCAAGCGGCAATACCCAGCACAGGGCCATTCCGGGTTTGACGCCGCGTTCTCGCAAAAGCGCGGCCAGCCGACCGGCCTGCTCGTGCAGCTCGGCATAGGACAGCGATTTGACGCTGCCGCGCTCGCTGTCCACGCTGTGCATGGCAATGCGCGAGGGTCCGGCCCCTCCGGCATGACGAATCACGGCATCAAAGTAGAAGTCAAAGCCGCTTGTGGGGCTGCTTTTGGCCGCCGGTGTGGAAAATCCGGCGTGGTACTCGCACAAAGCGCTTAAAAACGCGTCGGGGTTGCGCCAGCTTTCGACAAGCCAGCGTGCCGACAAAAGCGGCTGCGGCGTATGCACGTCGGCAACAATGGCGGCGATATCAAACGGATAAGCCTCGAGCACAGCCACGACGGACTCCCAAGCCCAATTAGCGTATCATTTTTTCTAGGTCTTTGGCGCCTGCGGCGACGAATTCAGCAATGAAAGCGTGTAGTAGGCGCGCAGCCATTCGGCAACGCTCCAGGCTTGCGCAAAGCAGCCGCGCGCGGCATGCGGCGGGTCTCCGTCAAAGATCTCGCTGATCGTGCCAAGGCCGTCGCTTGTTAGGTGCTGCAAAAGCGGGCGCAGAAAAGAAAGCGCTAGATTTCGATCGCCATACACTCGGTAATGCGCAAGTACAAAGGGGCCAATCAGCCAGCCCCATACCGTTCCCTGGTGATAGGCGCCATCGCGTTGCAAAACATCGCCGATGTAGCGTCCGACATAGGCGGCGGCATCGGGGTTTAGGCTGCGCAAACCATGGGAGGTCAAAAGCGTCCGCGTGCAGGCATCGACCACGGCTTTTTGCTGCGCCGCGTCCAAAGGACTATGCGGCAGAGAAACCGCCAGAATTTGATTGGGCCGCAGGCTGGCGTCATTGCCGCTTGGGCCATCCAGCACATCAAAAAGACATCCGGTTTGCGCATTGAAAAAGCGCGTGTAGCTTTTTTGCACCTTGGCGGCTTGCGCAAGATAGGCAGTGTGGTCCTCACGCTGATCTAGACGCTCGGCGAAATCCGCCAGAATGTGCAGGGCGTTGTAATAAAGAGCGTTGATCTCTACAGGTTTGCCGCGGCGCGGCGTCACCACCCAATCGCCGACCTTGGCATCCATCCAAGTCAGTTGCACGCCCGCTTCTCCGGCATACAGCAAGCCGTCGGGCATGACACAAATGCCGTAGCGCGTGCCGCGCTTGTGCCAGGCCATGATTTGGGTCAAAAGCGGATACAGCGACTTTATAAGCGCGTCGTCCTTTGTCGCTGTGTAATAGGCACGCAGCGCTTCGAAATAGTAAAGAGTGGCGTCGGCGGTATTGTATTCAAGCGGAGGCGCAGCGGCCAATGCGGATGGCGCATCGGGAAAGCGATTTGGCAGCATGCCGCGATCGACGTAGCTGGCAAAGGTCTGCAGAATGTTGCGCGCCTCTTCGTGTCGGCCGGTGCACAAAGTCAGGCCGCAAAGGCTAATCATCGTATCGCGGCCCCAGTCGCCAAACCAGGGATAGCCGGCGATGATGGTGCTGCCGGGAACATCCGCCAAAGCGGCGCGAGTCACCACGAATGAATTCGCAGCCAGCACCAATTGCTGAACCGCCGCGGGGGCGGCCTCGGCTTTGGCCCGCTTTAGCAGTTCCTGTTCTTGTTGCTCGTGCGCCGCGTAAATTCGCGCGCCATCTAAGTCGGCATCGTGTCGCGTCGTGGCGCACAAAGTCAGCGTCGAGTTCGCAAAAGGACCAAGTTCCGCCGCAAATTCGCCGATGCACAAGTGATCTTCATGTCCGGCAAAACCGCGCTCTTTTTCTACAGACAGCGCAAATCCGCGGTACCAATCATGACGCGGCGTCGCCACCGCATCGGGCATATAGACGTAAAACGGCTGCGCCTCGGCAAATGCGGTGACGCCGAGTCCGAATTTGCGCCCATCTGCTGCTTTCAGCGGCGTAATTTGCATGCTGTAGTCGCCTTGGGTGGCGCCGTGGTAGTCGCGGTAGTTGGCAAGTACTTTGATGCTCAGGGAAAGCGGCAGGCGACCGCGCGTCAATCGGTAGGTGACATAGGTCGAGTTTTCGCCGCGGCGCATAAAAATGCGCTTTTCCAAAAGTGCCTCGCCAAGCGCGTACTGAAAAACCGGAGTGGTTCCCTCCAGGTAAAAACGCTCGAGGTAGCTGTAGCCTTGCGGACTGATTGCGCCGCTTTGCCAGCGGTTGCAGCCAAGTGCGTAGTCGCGACCATCATAGCTCGCGACTTCTTCAACTTTGCTCACTAGCAGCGTGCGCCCAAGCGGCGGCGCCAGAGCCGCCAGTAGCAGGCCGTGATAACGCCGCGTCAGTTCCCCCGAAATTGTTCCGCAGGCAAAGCCACCGATGCCGTTGACCACCAGCCATTCGCGGGCCGATGCGCTAGTCAAATCGCCGCAAATCTTGCGACCAAAATCAATGGGTCTTGGTTGATCAAGCGGCAACGGATTCATTTTGCCGGCGCCGACTTGGCGGGAGCGACCTCGGTCCACAAAAGCAAGCCGGGCGTGGCGGTTTGGCCACAGGGTTTTTCGGAAAAGCGTTCCGGACAGTGCGCGGCGATGTAGTCGCGTACCTTCACTGCCGCGCGGCCTGAATGAAGATTTTCCGGAGCCTCTAGCAATCGAGTCGAGTTAATACACAGCGCGCCGTTTGGCCCCCACTGCGCTTCAAGCGGCCAATTGCTTTGATCGCGCTCGATGCCAAAACGGTCGTAGAAGTTCACTTGCTCGCCCGGACGGGTCAAAGACTCGCCGTTGCCACAGTAGTCGGCACGCACCGCGCGCACGCAGGACTGGTGCAGCGCATCCAGAGATTCTGCCGCGCCCCCGGAAAGCGGCGTCGCCTTTTTCCAGGGTTTGTAGCCCATCAGCATGGCGCATTTGGCGATGGCCGAACCGACGCAGGCAAATGTCACGACCGAGGCTTCGCTTTGCAGCTTGCCGGCATTTCCGGCCTTGCCCACGTGAAAATCCCAAGCTCCGGGCACCACCACCACTTGCTGATCTTTTTCACAAAGCGCCGACCATTCGCCGCCTTTACCCGGATGCGGTTTGAATTTGCCGTCCGTCGGGTCGCTGCCCGTTCCCTGCTGTACTTCGACTTGGTATAGCCACAGGTCGGCGTTCTCATTGGCGGGAGTTAAAGGACGGGGATCGGGCGCCACCGCGACATTTTTAATACGCAGCCGCACCGTGCGATCGCCTTCAATTTGCCCAAGCAGCATCGCCCCTTTTAGCTTGTCGCCTTTTAGCGTCGAACTGGCCAAGCCGCCCGCTTCCAAAGCAATGTCGGTCAGCGTCGTCTGACCATCTACCGTCACTCGACCAAGCTGCACCGACTTCAACTGCGGCAGCGGCGCACACGGCTTGCTCATGCGGACGGCGCTGCCGGTAAAATCCGGACCATTCGGATCCAAGCCGCGCTCCGGCCCCACGCAGCGCGGCAGCTTGGGCGCTTCACGCGGTTTGTAAGGACGTGTAGGAACTGGATCGGCAGCGGCCGCGCCCAGCCCAAACACCACAACCCCAACCAGAAAACCCACGTGCCGATTTCGACAAGGTACAGATAACATGATGGTTCTTTCCCCTAGGACGACAGTCTAGCCAATCTTCAGCCTATCTGGAACTGATCGAGCGGACCGGACACGAGCTTTTGCAGAAACTCGCGATACGATTTGGCAAGCGACTCGATCGTCTGTTGATCGAAGGTATCTGCGCTCGCTGAGATTCTGTGAAACAACCCTTCCGCATGTCTTTCGTAAAGAAAACGCAGATCGTGCGTAGCCAAGGGTTCCGGATGCTGTTCCATGGCGGCCGACAGATCGCGAAGCTCCATTTTAGGCTGGGGCAGAAGGTAGTTGAAGACGACGATCGGCGCCTCCACGAGCCGCGACAAGATTGGATCTTTCAAAAAAAGTGTCGCGGGAACGGCAGAGTTTGCTCGCGACTCGGCGGTGGTTTCCTGAACGCGCCGGAGCAGTTCCGCGAATGTATTTGTCGTCGACAGATCCATGACAAATGGCAAAAAGGTCAAGAAGTTGCCAATTAGCTTGTTGAGTTCTCGATACGGACGATTCGCATCAACCGTCCAGAGCAGAAGCTGCTTTTGATCGCACCAGCCGGAAAGAAATAGATTGAACGTAGCCAGTAAGAATGTGGGCAAGGTCACTGCCCATTCACGACAAAGTCGATCCAGCACAGCGACGATCTCGGTTGGAATCTGGTTCTTGATGGTAATAAGCCGCATCGATTTTCTGCCCAGCCTAGGACGATCAAGAGGCAGCCTCAGCGCCGACGCGTTTGCTGTCTTTTTCCTCCAGTACGCAAGCTGCGGTAAAAGCCATGCCGTATTGCGATAGAGTAGCTCTGCAAAATCACGAGCCTGAACCCGCTGTTCCGGCAGCGGGCTCGGTTTTCCATCGGCGTAGGCGTTATACAGCGTTTCAAGCTCTTGGCGGAAAATCAGCCAAGAGGTTCCATCGATCACCATCTGGTGAGCAGTCAGCGATAGGACATGGCTGCTTGGCCCGAGCCGCAGGAGCTGGGCGAAAAAGGGGCCTTTTTTCTGCAGATCGAACTCTTTTGTCATCATGGCGCGCTTGAGCCGTTCTGCCTCTGCTTTTCGCTCGGAGCTTGGCAGCGCTTGCAGGTCAATAACTTCCAAAACTTGTTCGGGAACCTCTGTGACCTGCTGCGCGCCGTGCTCAAAAGAAGCATCGGCAAAGAATACGGTGCGCAGACTCTCCTGACGCCTGACTATCTCGGCGATAGCCCGAGCCAGGGACTTTTCATCTAGCTTGCCTTCTAGTTGCAAACTAACGGGCTCATTCACCGGCCCCCCACTTTGCGCAGCGGGCCATAGGAGCTCTTGATTGGCCGAGAGCCAAGCTGGCGCGTAGGGATTTCGCGCGGCTCTGGCCGCAGCAAGTTCGAAGACGGCGTGCTCCGTCGGCTCACACGAAGATGATGCCGCATCTGGGTGTAGTGGCGCCGCGTGAAGGCGACAGAGGAAGGACGTGAAGAGAGGAGAGCGTTTGCGTTTGGCCTCAAGGGGAGGCAGAAACAGTTGCAAGCTATCGCGGCCCCAAGCAGACCGCAAGGGGATTGAAGCTCAGGCTGCATCGCTTGCG
>CAYWPR010000206.1:0-5665 GCA_964460115.1 uncultured Myxococcales bacterium | reverse complement strand
GATAGGCAGGCTGGGAACCCGCAGCGGCATGGGACACATGCCAGCGTTTTCGGGCAAAGCCGGTCAGCAAGGCGAGGCCGAGCATGCGCCGCCGGTTGCGCCGATTCACATCGGACTCGACGATAAAACCCGTAGCCACGTCTTCTACGGCGACATCAACAAGAATAAAAGCACCGGTTGGCATTACGAGCCAAGCGCCGATCCCAAGAAGGGCACCTATGTAATCGAAGAAACCCGCAGCGTTCCCGATAAGTACGGTGTCTACGAAGCAAACGTCGTCATCGAAGGCATCAAGAAAGGCCCCCGCTCGACCTTCTTCCCAAAGGACTGGAGCGCTGCCCAGGTGGAGCAGGCCATTGTTGAAACCTACCAGAACGGCAAACCCGACCCACACAGGCCATGGCTCATAAAAGGCACCACAAATAGGGGCGTTGAGATCCAACTCGAACTGAAAGGTGGACAGATCCAGTCTGCCTATCCGCTGTACAAAGGTGAACGTTAAGTGCTCAAGTTTCGCTTATACCAATCAGGGAGTCGCCCCTCGGCGTGGTTTGATGATGAGCCAGAACCAAGGAACTGGTTATTGAGCAACTTTCTCGACGATATGTATGGTCAGGAAGACTACTACCTGGGCGAAATTGCCAAGGCGGAGGCCGGAGAAACGATTCTGAACTGCTACAATAACCTCGTTGACGCACAGATGTACCCCGACGGACGGGTCATCCTCGAAGAGCTGCGTTACACGCCTGAAGACGAAATCGAGCGGGGACCGCCAGCCCGGACGGAGCTTACCCTCGCCGAGGCTAAGCAGCTCATCGTTGACTGGTTAGAAGCGAAAAAGAAGTGGCACGCCGAGCACCGGGCGGATTCTGAAGCCGCGCTGCCCAAAGAATCGCCAAACGGCGCTACTTAACGCTCTGGGCCTTGATGAAGAAGGGCTTGGCGTAGCCTCCCGCTCGGCCACGCAGATATAATCAGCGTCGGTGTGCTAACCGACGGAGCGAATCGTTGGCAGGCTGCGAAGCAAGTCCAGAATAGAAGCGGCGTGCCAGACTTCGCCACGCTGCGGCAGGAAGTTCTCGCTGCGGAGCTTTTCGCCAATGTTCCGCAGGCTTAACCCTTGCCCACGTAGGACGGAAGCACGCATCGCTGCGGCTCCTTTGTCTCGCACCACTGCCTTTTCACGATGGACATCCCGTTGTCGCCGCGAGAGTTCCGATTTCTTCGGTTTCCCTTCCGCATCTTGATACCCCGCCCGCCGCAGCACCCGATAGATCGTCGCGCAATGCCAATGGGGCCCACGCGGCGGAACCTTCTCTGCGTCCAACTGTTCGCAGATCTGCCAGACATACAGGTCTGTTTCGTACAGCTCGCAGATCCGCTTGATGCCCGCTTGTTCTAATGGATTCTCGACGAGCTTGCGCCTGCCATGCGCATCCACCTCGTCAATGTACTTCCAACCATAGGGAGCCGCGCCCAGGAATACCCCCTGTGACTTCAGATGCTGCATCGCTTCCCGCACGCGGTCGGCAATCGCTTCGCGTTCCCACTGCGCAACGGATGTAAGGACATTCAGAATCAGCTTCCCACTGGCCGAACGAGTGTCGATGGAGTCCGAAACAGACAGCAGGGAGTACGGCTTGCCATCGCCGAAATACGTTTCGCACAGATGCCCAAGATCCTTCACGCTGCGCGTTAGCCGGTCGAGCTTCATGACGATGAGGGCGTCGGCCTTGCCCTGCGTAAGCATCTTGAGGGCGGCCTTGATGCCCGGCCGGTGAAGTGACTTGGCGGACTCTCCAGCATCGGTCACGATATCAATTAATTTGATATCCATCGCCGTGCAGTGTGCTTGAATGCGCGATTTCTGTGCATCAAGGCTAACACCTTCCTGGGCTTGTAGATCAGTGCTTACACGTACATATCCCACCGCACGAATTTGCGGAGATTTCGCCATCTTACGCCCCCCTTTGAAGCCCTTTGGATCCGCAAAGCATATCTATATCGACGCGGGAAATTCTGAAGCGGCCTTCGGCTGTGCGCGTATCGAGTTGCTCATTCACCGCAATAAGCGCCGGCCCATCTTGTAGGAACCGATGCTGCGAGACGAAGCGCCGCAGATCCTCGACGATATCGTCAACCTCGTCAAGCCCGCGACCATGAGGGCACTGGCTTTGCCACGCACGATGTATTCAAGCGCATCGCTCAACCCCTGGCACATCTCGATTTCCAATACACACGCATGATCTGCAAAGAACCTGACAATCTTTATGTCAGTCATCTTCGCATAGCCAAAGATCGCCTGTCTCTGTAAGTAGACACTCATCTCTCGCTTCCTCGCACTACCCGTCGCTACTCGTAAGTACCCTACTGCACATGTGTTGTATTCTGCCGACATGAACTACCTCCAGTCGGCAGGCGTTGTATTTCAACAAAGGGAATCATTGCTTTTTGGGTCAGCTGGTTCTTGATCTGTATCGGCGCAAGTGGATAAAAAGGAATCTGGATAGCGGTATATGGGAATGGAACCAGGAGGCAGTGGATCGCGCCGCGGTTACAGACAATGTCGTGACCCTGATGAAAAGCAAAGTGGTGGAGCTTCCCGCACAAACTCAGGAGATATTGGAACAAGCCGCTTGCGCCGGACACAGCTTCATCTTTGACGAACTAGTGGTGCTGACGGGCCTGCCATCATCGCAAATCGTGCAAGAGATACGGCCAGCGCTTTTGACGGGACTTTTGCTCCCACTAAGTGGCCAGTATCGCGAAGTTCAGGCACTTTTGCCTAGTGAGCCGACAAGTGGACTTTCTGCAGGATATCAGTTCCTTCATGATCGCGTACAACAAGCCTTTT
Organism: uncultured Myxococcales bacterium; assembly: GCA_964460115.1. GTDB lineage: Bacteria > Myxococcota_A > Polyangia > Palsa-1104 > JAEUJZ01 > JAEUJZ01. The sequence goes on along the minus strand of CAYWPR010000206.1, from coordinate 2,811 downwards.
AGGAGCAGATTGCTCCGGAAAAGCGCGCGCAAACCCATCTGCAAATCGGGCGGCGGCTGCAGCAGGCGTTCGAGCAACCGGGAAAAGCCAAAGCGGCTTCCGAGCAGAAGCTTTTGGAACTGGCGCGGCACCTCAACCTGGGGGCCAGTGAACTCGGCAGCGATTTCGAGCGCAAGGAACTGGCCGCGCCGCCAGCCAAACAGTCGAGCGGATTGAAACACAAGGCATATGGTTAGGAGTCGTAGAGGGCGACATCAGCGAGCTTTTGCAAGACGATGAGCTGACGCTAGAAAAAGACGACGTCTGTTCCTTTACAGCGACGGTTATACCGAGGCGAATGTCGCCGGAGAGATGATCGGCGCCGATGGTCTGGCGAAGGTCTTTGCCGAGCTGTGCCGCCAAGCGCCGCCGATTCCTAAGCTGCTAGCGGGGATTCTTCACTCGCTTCAGCACGCAAGCGTTGCAGACGATGTAACGCTTGTCGCCTTGCGGCGACTTGCCCCTGAAAAAGGAATCGCCTGAGCCTATACATTTGGTGACAATCACCAAACGGCCACTCTTATCGTCCAATGTTTAGCGCCGTGTGCACGGCCGAACTGGCGGCGCTCGCTCCGATGACCAGATCACGGCGGCGGTCCTGATTGATGTCCAAAATTTGCACGGCCAGGGCGGAGCCGGCCTCAGGCACGCCTACATCGATTGGTGTAGGCTCGAAGCTTCCGTCGCCCTTGCCCAAAAGCAGCGTCACGTGCGCCAAACCCTCGTGTGATACCGCCACGTCGAGCCGACCGTCGCAGTTGATGTCGCCCAGGCTAAGCAGGCGCGAATGGGCACCACTTGCAAAGGTCGAACGCGGTGCGAAGCTTCCGTCGCCATTGCCCAGAAGCACGGCAATGGTTCCTGCGGCGTATTGCGTAATCACCAAATCGAGCCGCCCATCGCCGTTAAGGTCGCCTCCGGCCACCGCAGCACCGGATGCATCGAGTATTACCGGGCTTAGGGGCCGAAAAGTTCCATCGCCGTTGTTTAGGTACACGGCCAGCGTTGCCGTGTTGTTGTCCAGGTCGATGAGGTCAGCGCGCCCGTCGCCGTTGACGTCCCTGTCAAGGAATAATTTTTCTCCGACGGGAGCAGCTTAATTCAGCCTTCGCGGGTTGGAGCCTCCTGATAAGATTAAATGTAAGATTAAATACGAAAATGCAGGTGCTTGTGGCTAGGTTAGACGCCACGTCATTACGGGGAGAGTAATGTCGCGTCGGGTTGCGGATGGATATAAGCGGACGCTGCATAGGAGCTTACTCGTAATTCCAGCTCGGCATCACGTTTGGCGTTTACGAAATAGCAGTACCGCACCTACGGAAGTGGCGGCATGGTCACTTCCAAGGCGGGGCGCGAAAGTGAAGCGAGGCGACAGCCCGACCTCGCCGAGCTTTGCTCACGAAGTGGATCGACCGATCAGGAGCCGGCGATCTCCGTCGCTCCAGTTCACGCTGATCACACGGCTACGCAAAAACAGCTTGTAGCAGGGCGAGGCGAAGGGTCTTCCACCGGCGTCGAAGTAAACCACGACATACTCCGCCGGGCAGGGGATGTGGAGAGGGAGCTCGATGGGGTTCAGCTTGAATAGGGAGGACGGACGCTGGCGGGCCGTCGGGAACCAATGCACGGTATAGGCTTCTGAGCCGATGCGGCGACAACCGACTCGGTAGCCGACCGCCCCCGCTGGGGTCATGCGCTCAATCACCAGCCCAGCGCGCGGAGCTGGGTCCATCTGGTTGAGTACCTGCTGCTCTTCTTCTGTGACAGCGAGCGGCTTGATGCTATTCCAGAATTGGAGTTCCTGTTCTTCGATACGTAATTTTTGGCTAATGTCCCGACAGGCTACGCTGCAGTATTTTTTTGATGGATAAGGCTTCTTGATGGGGCGATTACAACGATCGCAATTATAATACATCATGAAATCACCGTTTATTTATTAATATTGTTATATAAAAATTCACATCGTGCAATCGAATTTTCCATATCAAGTAACCCGTGAGTTTGCTTTGTGTTTTTGAACCCGGCCTTCAATCTCAGCAGGGCTGATTCAGCGCCGACCTCGGCAGCCCCTGGCGGTGGCCAGCACCAAATGATCGCCCGATACAGTCTGTGCCAGCCTTGGTGAGCGATTCCCTGCCGCCGACCAGATTCCACGCTAGCAGCCAAGCCAGCCGATCCATGGCGTCAGGCTGCAACAATAAATTAAGATTGGCAGGCCTGCAATTTTTATGCTGATAATCTATCTTATCGAAGTTCCACTGCTAATAAACAGCATGCTGCATGATTATTGAGAGGATAGGCCGGGGGTTCAATTTTTTGCCACAGCTTGGCTGGTCCGCAGGATTGCACTTCCACGGGACCCGCCGGACTGTGACAGGTCCGCGTCGCGGTTCGGATCGGACAAGGACCCGCTTAGCATGAACGTCCCGCGACCCGGCACCGGAACCACGCCGAAGGAGCCAGCGCATAGGAGTCGGGCATCTTGCGACGGCAAACCGTTGCGCGAGGGCACATGCGGAGGCATCGGTTTGCGCGTTCGAGATTTAGATTATGCTGATATCACTATGCGGTAAATCGCAGGTCTGTTGCGCGATTACTGTTTTCGAAACAGCATGAGCGCCATGGTGGGCTTTCCGTCATCACCGTAGCCGTAAGGAATCACGAGGTCAGGATGCCAGCCCACGGCGGTGAGACTGCCGGCGAGTTTCTCGGGGTCATAACGACGGGTGCGAAACATGAGGAACCGGCGCTCGGGGGCTCCGCCATGCATCT
>CAYWPR010000205.1:0-5850 GCA_964460115.1 uncultured Myxococcales bacterium | reverse complement strand
GCCTTCTTGTTCACGTATCAAAGTACTAACGGCGCAGGCTTCCAAGTTTGGAGGCGCCCATGCCCTTTCCTAAATCGGCTCCTCGGGTTAAAGGTCCTTATTCCGAACGCGGCGGTTCTCGCTTTCGTATTCGTATCTGCGATGGGAATGGACAGCGAGACGTTTATTTTCCCTATCTACAAGCGGCACGCAAGGGGATGAAAGAGGCCGCACGCGAACTCCCACGGTCTCAGGAATACCACTCGCTTCGTCGAGTCCTTCATGAGTTTACCCAAGAAAAAGTCCATCGAGGATTTTGCAAGCTAGAGAGTGCTGAGCATCAGCGAGATCGCCTGAGTGCTTTGCTCGCTGACTTTCTAGACCAGGACATTGGCAAGCTGACGCCTAAACGGGCTGCGGCTTTGTACGAAAAACTTGTAGCGACTTCAACGCGAAAAAAAACGACCACCGTCGGCAGCAACTCATCGCTTTTACCTCAAGCTCGCTCAGACTTTGTTTCGTTGGGCGGTACGAAAAAAGTATGTGCGTGAAAGTCCTTTTGCAGAGATACATCCCGTTGGTCGTCCAAATCGCGGCAAGAAGCAGTTGCGATTTGATGAAGCGGAGCGCTTTATCAGCGCCGGATTTCACCTAGTGGCGGCAAGCGATAGTTATCGGGGCAAGACTGTTAATGCGCGGCGCGATTTGGAAATTCCAAAGGTGCTGATTTCGCGGCTTGTCGGTTTGGCCGCGGGGCGAGAGCCAGATGAGTATTTATTTGGTATCGGAAGTACTAGGCGACCGCGTTGTCCGCAGGTGCTGCATGCCGCTACGCTTGGGCATGGCTCGCTCGAGGTCACTGCGAAGCATTATGTTCAGCCGGGAACACTTGAGAGCAGTCGAACCTCGCGGCTTGTTGAATTGCTGTTGCTTGAGAAGCCACAGTCAGCGTTGCCCACTACCGACAAGACCCAGATAAACGCCGCGGAACTTCTTTCGCTTTTGCCGGCAGAGGTCATTGGCCAACTCGTCGCGCTGGCGAGTAAGCAACCCATTCTTTGATGTGTCCGCTTACACTAGAAGGACCAGCCTTCGCATCTACCACCAACCATTCCTATGAGACTTGCCTATTTGAACCGCTTTAGATAGCTTGCCGCTGGGTGTACCTCAGCGGGTCGTAAGCTCGCTATGGTGGCGATTTTGCTCCAAATCACCCCGAAAAGGTACACCTTTTTGTGGCGATGAGGGGCGACGACCACTAAACCGAGGTCAGTCTAACTACATCCAGGGACGTAGCTTGTTCACAAGGGGCCATTTATGTAGGCGGTCACCTTTTGGTCGACGGAGCTGATGAGCACGATGTCTTGGGAGCTGTCTCCGCTGATCTCACCAACGGCAATGCCGTTCACATTGGCCAAACCAGGAGCTGGCAAATCGACCTGATAGTCCAGACACCAATTTGGCGATTGATTCAGCACCACGGTCAGCTGCTGGTTTCGCACAAATACAAAGTCATCAAGCCCATCACCATCCAGATCTCCCATTGCCATGGCTTGTAGCGGTATCGTTCCGATGGCAGTCATCAAACTCGCGGCAGTCGTCGTATCGAGGTCTAGTCCGCTAGATCCGTTAAACTTATAAGCACTGATCTGCAAAGAGGAGGCATCTTCATAAGCTACGAGCAGAGAGGGTGACTCCGCAGTATTCAGCGTTCCCATGGCCATTGCGATGCGCGCGGTCTTGGCTCCCGCTGGCGATGCGGTCGGTGTTGCTCACCGCAGGGTACCGGCCCCAGGGTCGGGAAGACTCGTAGAGTAGAGAGTTCCCGCCGAGTCTGCATAGGCGATGTGGCGCATCGGACCTACGACCACGGCTACACCCTGTTCGCAGGGCTCTTCGTCGGCGTGCTGCTGCTGCGCTTCTATCGGCGCCGGCTGAGCGCCTTCAATGCGCAGCGCCCTTAGAAATTTGAAACAGCGCGCAAACTGGCGCGGACGCTACGCGATAGGGACTTGGTGACGGTGTTCATGCCGGATGCAGCGCACTTGGCGCTGCGCGAATTGGTAAGGACGCGAGAGGATCGTTTATGTACCCACACTGGCCATCCTCTCGACAATCGCGGCAAGGTTCGGGCGGCCGCGGTGTACACTGGCGGAGAGCTCCATCGGGGGATGGTATGAGCAAGATCCATGGACATGGGCAGGACGAGCTCTCTCCTGCGCCAGAGGCCGGCGGGACCGTGGTGCAGCTGCGCGAGTCGCCGGTCACCGAGCGGCTCACGCCGGTGCCAACGCCCACTCCCTCCGCCACGCCGGGCACGCACCCGTCGAGCACTTCGGGCGGCTTTGCCGCGGAGCCGGCCGCGTTTCACCATCCGCGCTTCGAGCTCCTGGCGCGGCTCGGGCGCGGCGGCATGGGCGTGGTCTACGCGGCCTATGATCGCGACAAGCTGCGCCGCGTTGCGCTCAAGACCCTGCACTCGCTCGAACCGCAGAGCCTCCTGCGCTTCAAGAACGAGTTCCGGGCCCTCGCCGACCTCCAGCACGAAAACCTGGTGCGCCTCGACGAGCTTTTCGAGCAGGGCGGCCAGTGGTTCTTCACCATGGAGCTCATCGAAGGCGAGTCCTTCCTCTCCTTCGTGCGCCCCAGCGAAGCCCCGCTTCGTCTCAGTAGCAGCGACAGCGCCGCCGGCCAGGAGCGCACCGCCACCGCCGACCTCGAATCCCAGCCCGGCAACGAGAGCACGCTGGCCGCCATCACCGTCCCTGCCTTCCCCGCCCGCCCCGGCGGCTTCGACGAGCGCCGCCTCCGCGACACAGTCGGCCAACTCACCCACGGCCTCTGCGCCCTTCACGCAGCGGCCAAGGTTCACTGCGACCTCAAGCCAAGTGAAGAGGTGATCGTCGGAGAACGGGTGCTGAAGTTTTGATCAAGGGTCGATAACTCGATGGGAAGACGGAATCAAAGGTTCCCAAAATCCATCGCGCAGCCCCTGCGCCAACTGGTCGAGAATCTTACGCAAGTCACACAAGATGCTCGACCATGCAGCCCTACTCCCGCTTGTGACCTCTTAGCCGAGGGCAGCCTCAGATTTATCCAAGTGTTCCAGGTATGCGACGGCGCGAAGGTCGCGCATGCAGTGATGCAGACGCTTTCGCTCTTTGGAGGTAAGGCGGGTCTCTGGCTTGGGCGGGACTGGTTGGCCGCGTAGCAGCGAGTCCTGACGACTGCGGATGTAGTTGAGATAGGTTCCCCGAGCAAGGTCGATGGTTAGGCAGCGTGGTGCGCGGCTACTTTGCGGATCACGCGGCGCCTTCGAACATGAAGGCCCTGCAGTCCTTTGGGACCCAGGTGGAGAGGTACCGACGATTTGTCTTGAAGCGACGAAGCCAGCGCCATCACGTGGGCAGGAAGAGCCTGCGAAAATTGTCGGCCCGCTGGCTGCTCACCCTGCGCATCCTGCATCCTTGGTCCGGCGAACGCTTTCGACGTCAGAACCCGAGGCAAGAGCCCAGTGCGTTAACTGCGCACGCTGGGATCTGCGCGGGGGGCGCCGGGCAACCGGCGTCCCTACCGCGACCCTTCGATTTCTCGTCGAGGCCCGCCTCCATCGCGAATGCAAATCTGCAAACCCTCAACTAGAAATCGGTGACGGGCAGTCCCGTAGAACGGCTGCGGAACGGGCTTGAACAGGTTATTCGGGCAGCAGGTAAGCGGTCTGTTCGCAAGTCGGATCGCCGGCTGCCAGCGCTCGGAGCTTCTGCGCTGGGTCGCGCAACCAGTGGACCAGGCGAGCTCGTGGAGTATCGGCATCCAGCCCCTCTGGTACCGGATCGACCACCAACAGGCGCAGATGTTCGGTTCTCGTCTGGAGCAGCAGGTCTGCCGGCGAACCGGGCATATTGAGTGGCACCAGCCGGCGCTGAAGGCGCTCGCCGTACAGCGAATAGCTTCGCGGTCCGCCTAAAAAGCCGACGGTCTCATTGGGCGCCATCCGGTCGAGCAGAGCCGCGGTGGCGCCATATTTTTCAAGCCGCAGCCAGCGGTGTTCTTCAAATGCATAAAAGATGGTCGCTAGCACAGCCAGAACCATGACCGCGGTCGCGGGTCGGGACCAGCGACGGAGCCAGTCAGCACGACCACTCATCGCGAAGCCGGTGAGGAGACCTGCTGTGACTGCCCCGGCAATGACCAGGGCCGGCCCAAGCACGCGGCGGTCTTCAGTGTCCAGCCCCCACACCGCGGTCAGCAGCGCCGCCAGCATCAACGCCAGCCGTCCAGTGCGCGACTGCAGCAGCCGAGGATCCAGTAGCGATGCCGTCACGGCCCACAGGCCGAGTGCTGGCAGCGAGTAGCGCAGCTGTTGCCCGGTCCAGAACGTAATCCGAGACCCGCTCTCACAAGCGTCGGCACTATATGGAGTACACCAGAACAGCCATCCGCAGGCAGCCGAGAGAAAAAGGGGCCACCCGATCCGCCGACGCTGCCACATCGCTGCCGCCACCATGCCGCCGAGGAGCACAAATGGCGGCCCGAGGTATTCGAGGATGATCCTGGCGAGCATTCGCAGCTGCTCTCCTTGGCGGAAGTCAAACACATGAGCGAGCGTGGTTTTATGCAGCATCTTCAGGAATTCTGAGTCACCCGGAATAAGCACATGAGAACCCAATTGAATAGGAATATACCCAAGCGGATTCCCAAATCGCCGCAGGTTCAGTGTGTACCAGAAGAGTCCCACCCACAGCGCACTCAGCACGACGACCAGCCTGAAGCCCCACGGGGGAGTGCTTGCATGCGGCGTCCTGACGCTTGCAACTCCCAGGCGCTGCAAGATGCTTGCCCCCCCCAGGCGCTGCAATAGACGCACACTCAGCCCCGCGCCGATGAGCAGCCCGGCGTACGGTACACCGGACATCTTGATCGCCAGTAGCAGAGCCGTGCAGACGCCACTCAGCAGCAGATCGACCTGGAGGCCACCCCGGATGTAGCGAGTGACATAGTAGACGCCGGCCAGGAAGAACGCGGCAAACGGCAGGTCGATGTGAGCAGTGTAAACCTGCTGGAGCACAATCGGCTGTGCGAGGAGAAGAAGGGCGACCGACAGGCCGGCGCGACGGGAGGCGCCGAGATGGCAGCTCAGCCGATAAACCGCGCCCCCGAATAGCATCCACACCATCACGTTGGGAACCAGCACCAGGAAGTCTTGGTGAAATACGACAAGACCGCAGCCGAGGATCGCTTCCCAGGCATAGGGATAGGCACTGACCTGGTCATGGATGAAGGCCGGCGTGGGAATGTAGCCCCGATGCTGTATCCACTCGGCAATGGCGGGCAGGTGATAGGCGATGGAGTCCCAGTCCGTCACAGGCAGGCCGCTGCACAGGAACAGCAAGAGCGCGGCCAGGCCCCCTAATGACGCCAGAAACAGCCGCTCATCCGCGGCAGGCGAGGTCGCAGCGGGCAGCGGACGGGTGCGTCGCTGAAGAAGCAAGCCAAGGGTGAGCAGCAGCAGCTCAGCGAGTAGCATCGGCAATCGCGCAAACGAATGGCTGAGCAGCAGCGCCTGGGCGAGCGCCGCCTGGAGCAGCGTCCACAGGACGCCCGCAGTGAGAAACATGTGGCTGCTTGACTCAGACTCTGACGCCGTGTTCTTGCTGGCTGGTGGGTATCCTGCGCGTGCCAAGGCAAGCGCGAGTGGGAAGAGTCCGCCTGTGACGAGCAGGAAGCCAGCCACCTGAACATAAAGCATGAGGAGCCGTATCGGGGGACTATACACTAGGGGTTTGGACTTCCCCCGATTTATTGGACATCGCCCATCAGAGGAAGTAGGAGGAGCAGATGTCCAAGAGAGCGAGAAGGCAGTTCACCGAT
>CAYWPR010000204.1:0-5870 GCA_964460115.1 uncultured Myxococcales bacterium | reverse complement strand
CCCTGCTCAGTAAATGATTTCAGGTGGATGGTTGCGGAGTTATAGGCAGGGAGGGATGAGGGCCGTGCTGGAACTTGCGTGTCCCGCCAGCTTGGCAAACCTTTTGGCCAAGCCCGTTGCGTCCAAGATGCCGCCCTCTACTTTGGCTTCCGTATAGCCATCGGTGAAAAGCAGCAGGATATCTCCCTCGTCCAGTCGCAGCTCGTCGTCTTGCAAAAACTCGCTGATATCGCTGTCAGAGATTCCCAGCCAGATGCCCTGCGTTTCGATCTGCTGTACCTCTTTTGTCGCTGCGCGGTAAACGAGCAGATCTTGATGCAGTCCGGAGTAGCGCACGGTATCGCCCTCTATGCATAGCGCAGTGATGGTCATGTACTGACTGCGGCCGATCTGCTGCAGGTTATTCTGAATGGCTTCATTTACCAGGCCCAGCAGGCGACGTGGAGTCAGAGGCTGCTTGGTCCGCGAAAGCGTCAGCGCGGCCGTACGAAGCGCCGTCTGGATCATCATCATGGACAGTCCGGCCGTTACCCCGTGCCCGGAGACATCACCAATGAGCACCCAGTTCTGTCCACCGTGCTGAAATACATCATAGTAATCGCCGCCGACTTGATCCGTCGGACGCATGACCGCGGCCATATCGTACCCGGGAATTTGCGGATTGCGCGGCAAAAGGACCGTCTGAATCTTTTGCGCCAGATCCATTTCTGTCCACAGGTCGGAAAGTGCCTTGTCAAGCGCTGCAGTTCGCTGCGCAACCTTGGCCTCAAGTCCGGCGTTGGCAGTTTGCAGATCGACGTAGAGCTGAGCATTTTCCAGTGCGATGGCACTTTGTGCAGCAAGGACACCGACTAGGTGCACACGGGCTGCGGGAAAAGCATTGGCGGTTTCATGCTCAAGATAGAGTATCCCGCCCAGCCTTCCCTGATGTAGCAGAGGAACCGCAAGCACCGAGCGAATCCCTGCTGCCTGAAGATGCGGGTCCTCAGCAAAGCGGCTATCGCCTGGCACGTTGCTTAGGATCAGCGCTTCACGGCTGCGCAGCACATAGCGGACGACGGATTGACCAACCGGATGTGAAGCCGATAAAGGCTCTGCCAGATCCGCCCGCACCTCTGAGCCAGTCAATACAGCGGATAGGGATAACTGCTCGTTTTTGTAAAGCAGCAGGGCGGCGCCCTGCGCGCCGGAATTTCCCTGCAAAAGCCGCATCAGCGCGATGACCACTCGTTGTGGATTAAGCTCGCTGGCCAGGGCCTGCGCCGCCCGCACCGTGGTTTCTACATCGATGGCGGATTTCCCTGTAGTTCGAGTGGCACTGGCCTCGGTGGCTTCGTAGTTGATGGGAGTCCATCCGGACCCTGCCGGAAGCAGCAATGACGGATATTTCTGTTCCAGAAAGCAAGTAATGGCCAAGGCATTCCAACTGGAATAAGCGCTGCGCGCTTCCTGCATATACAAAGCAGCAATGCGTTCTCGGCCTGCCGCTAGATGAAACTCTGCGCAAAACTGCGCTGCCGTCGCCGCGATGTGCAAAAAATGCGCTTTTTTCGCCAGGCTGATCGCCGCATCGTACGCGGCCATTGCCTCCTCAATCTTGCCAGAAAGACGCAACCGTTCAGCTTCGAGCAATCGCAACTTGTGAAGGAAGTTCTCGGCACAACCCGCGGCCAGGTAGCGAAAGACTTCGATGGAATGGTCCAGCGTCGATAGATATGTCGAGTGCTGCGCCGGTGATAAAGTGGGTAGGCAGCACTTCGCGGCGGCGAGTCCATGCCACAGCGCGATATCTGTTGCCGGCGGGTTTCCGTGGATCGCAGGGCGAAATTGTTCGGCTTCGGCAGCGCGATAAAGCGCCCGTGCATACTGACCAAACACAAGGAACAGATGGGCTTCCAGAATGCGCGCCAGCTCGGCGACAACCCCATCCCCCATGCTTAAAAACGTACGAGAGTTGAGCGTCAGCCACTCTGAATCGGCAACAGGACTGCCGCGAAATGTTGCACGCAAAAAGGATGTGTAGCTGTCTATCAATGCAAAGTAGTGTTGACCGAGCGCGTCGCCGGCCCGGGTCATAAGCTCGCGATGCGCCGCTTCACTGGCTTGCACTTGCTCAAGCGGACGTCCCCCCCACAGATCGACGTAGTAGATTTCCCCCCACAAGGCCCAGCTCGTCCCCTGAAAAGAACCGGAAGCACGCGCCGCACGAAACCCCGCTTGGTAGTATACGCGCGTTTCCTCGACAGGCTTTTCATAGACGCCAAAAAAGCCACGCAAAGCCGAGCACAGCGGAAAAAATGGCGATGCAAGACGCTCGGCCGCTTGCACGCCTTCCTCGGCCCAGCTCACTCCTTCGCGGTATTCGCCAAAAAAGACGGCATGTCCACTGGCCAGGGCCGATATACAAAACGGGACGATGGGAGTTAGCGTAGACCTGGAAATGGAATGCTCAACGGTGCGGGCCATCGCCAGAACCGCCAGAGCAGGATGAGTTCCCATCCCAGCACATAACAGCATCGCGGTCTGCAGCGCATCCCAAAGCAGGTGCTCGAGGCCGTGCTCGGCAGGCATGGCACCAAAGCCCTCTGGGTGCATTTGCAGCCAGGTGCCGCACTGGCGCAGCCTTTGCGATACCTCGGTGATGTATTCCTCATTCGTCTGCGGATAATGGATCCCCTGCTCTGCCAAGGCCAAAAGCCCCAGACGTTCGCCCTCGCTAAACTGCCCCGACGCGACGCAGGCCCGCACGCGCAGTTCCTGAGCAGCAAGGCGCGGTAGTACTGGCAAAGGCAGCGCTAAAAGCTCCTGCACTCTGCGGTGCACTTCGTCGAACTCTCGCAACATGTAATCGGCTTCAATGCGCTCTAGAGCAAGCTCCACTGCAAGTTGCGGTTCCGAGTCCCATACTTGTTTCCCAAGAAGCCCATGCGCCTGCTCTACTAGAGATGCTTGCAGTCGGTAGAGCCCGCTCGTTTTCGCGGCTTTGGCAGCTTGCAGGTTGAGCTGTGCCAAGTCTCTGCGTTCGTCCAGATTCGACAGCGCCCCGGCCCCTAGATTCAGATGCCGGGTCAGCTCAAGCAGCTTCTGATGCGAGCCGCCTTGTTCCTTGTACAGCGTCTGCAGCCGTCGTCCGATTTGCAGATGGGTACGCGCCCGCTGTTCCGGCATGATGCGTTCATAAAACGCCTGCTGCACACGATCGTGTAGGAAGCGATAACTGGCATCCAGTTCGCTATGCGGATTGGTGCCAGCCAAAGCATGGACCTCGCGGTACTGACCACTATTCGGAATCACCAGGCCCATTTGCAGCGCCGGCCAAAGTTCTTGCGATACCTGCGCAATGGGAAGCGCCGCAAGAACGGCCAACTCACCCAGCGCAAAACTGTGGCCCGCACATGCGGCCTGGCCAAGTAGATCCTGTGTGCGCTCGCTTAGCTCCACGACTTTGCTGCGCATAAGCTCGACCACATTGTCTGTCGCGTCGGCTCGTTCGACGGCATCCTGATCCCATTGCCAATTCCCATCTTCCAGATTCCGCCGCACCCGCTTCTGCCGATGCAGCTCGATAAGCAGTTGGCCAAGGAAAAAAGGGTTCCCTTGCGTCTTGCGGTGCAGGGCAGTGGCGAGGGGGGCTACCTGCGTCGGATCTGTGGACAATGTGGCCGCTAGCCAGGTTTGCGCGGCCCCCTCGGAAAGGGGTCCGAGGGAAAGACGGGATGTTCGAACTCCGCTTTTGCTGACTGCCTCGATCAACTTCCACAGTGGGTGGTTCGGCTCGACCTCGTTATCGCGATAGGCGGCAATGACCAGCAGATGTCTGCGGCCGATGTCGGTGAATAGGGTTTTGAGCAGTTCCAGCGATGCTGGATCCACCCATTGCATGTCATCCAAAAATAGCACGAGCGGAGGCGACGCATCGGTTACCGCGCGCACGAAGTCGATCCAGCTCAGCTTGAAGCGGTTATAGGCCATCTCGGTCGGCACCACGGGCACCGCCGGCAGGGTTCCCATCAACCATTCGAGCTCGGGCACCAGATCGGCGATCACGCGAGAAAGGGGACCAAGGGCCTGATCCAGCCGATTTCGCCACGCATCGAAAACCGGCTTGGGACTGGCCGCAAGGCTGCTCATCAGGCCGGCAAAAGCCTGCGCCAGCGCCGCATAGGGTACAGAAGAGCCCAATTGATCGTGCTTCCCGCAAAGCAGCAGCCCACGCTCCGTTCGAGCAATTTCGCGATAGACCGAACGCACGAGCGCCGTCTTGCCCACGCCCGACGGCCCCCCCAAAAGCAGCACCTCGACCCCACCTTGCGCCGCATGCTCAAAGGCGGCAATCACGGCTTGACTCTCTTCTTCGCGGCTGACTAGCGTCTGCGAAATCTGCAACCTGGGCGAAAAGTCGCGCTGTCCCAATGCAAATGGCACAATGCGGCCATCATCCTCTAGCTGTCTCAGACAGCGCTCGAGATCCGCGCCCAGCCCTTTGGCTGTCTGATATCGCTTTTCGGGCGATTTTTCAAGGCAGCGCTCGACCAGCCGGGCGACGATGCTCGGCAGACTAGGCAGAAGCCTTTCCAGTGCCGGGGGGGCTTTCGCCAGATGCGCATAGACAAGGGACAGCGGGTCCGTTTCCACAAAGGGCTTTTGGCCGATCAGCATCTCGAATAGCGTCACGCCCAATGAATACAGATCTGTGCGAGAATCGATGCCCCGTGCCGTACGGCCGGTCTGCTCGGGGGATATATAGGCGAGAGTTCCTTCGAGGGCCTCTGGCAGACTCGTTTCGATGGCCTCTTGCGCCAATTCCGTAGCGATTCCAAAATCGATGAGCACAGCCTGCGTACACGCCTCATCCACAAGGATGTTCTGTGGTTGAATCTCGCAGAAAAAATTCCCGTCTGAAAATGAGCATTTAGAAATAACGCTTCACGATTTCCTCACGGATTCCCATGCGATAATTCCCTACAATTGGACAGCGACGGGATCTTTTTGGCTGGCGACGGGAACTGCCTTATGGAGGAGCTTAGCCAGCTTGGCCAGGGTCGCGGGTGGTAGCCGCTCGATAATCTGTTCGGGGCTAAGTTGCACTCCTAAGTCTGAAATTCCCTCCATCCGTAGTATGTCTACCACGCGAGCGCTACGGGCATTGGCCAGTGCTTCCGGTTGTGCATAGTGGCGTGCGGTCATGGCAAAGGAACCGTGCCCCAGTGCTGTAGCTACAGCGCTCGATGCAGCTCCGGATTCCACGCTGAGGGTTGCCCACAAGCCGCGGAAACTATGCGGACAGACAAGCGGCACGCCAGCCGCTTTGCAAATGCGCTGGGTCGTTGCCCATAGTGCCGTATAGCGCCGTAGCTTCCCCGTCGCACCATAGCCAAATAGCGGATCTTCTGGGTGGCGTCCGAGGGTCAGGCTGACTAAGCGTTCCTGAAGCTCCTTTGCTTCAACTTTGAGGTGCCGACGCGCGTGCTTGGTCTTGCCGCTGTCGATCCACAGCAGCGCGCCTCCTGCATCTACATCCCGGACTTTGCGCCGCAAGACTTCACTAGCCCTTAGCCCAAGGTATAATGGAACGACGCTGGCCAGCGCCAGCATATCCTTTTTCTCATCAAACAGGCGGTACGCAGTCTGCGCGTATATCCTAGCTTCTTCGATGCGAAGCTGTTTTTTGCCGACGCTGAACCGGCCCACCGCGAGCACTTCCTGAAATGGATTCACGCAGATGTAGCCCTTACGTACTAACCAGCGAAACATGCCTTTGGCCAATTCCAGATAGGCCCTGTGCGTTGCCGCACTGCGAGCTTCCCCGTGGCGCTTTCGTACGGCAATCGCTGCATCATATAAGGCGGCAGCTCGCTTCGAAGTGACCC
>CAYWPR010000203.1:0-5902 GCA_964460115.1 uncultured Myxococcales bacterium | reverse complement strand
AGCCCGCCCAAATGTCCGCGCGCCGCCAGCGAGCGAATAAACACCCCCTCATCCAGCGCATGCCGCTGCATGCGGATGCGGTCGCCAAGCAGCGCCCCTCCGGAAAAGGGGCTGGAAGGATCGATGGCGATGACTCCGACGCGCTGCCCGGCCTTCCGGTAGTGCGCGATTAACCCATCGACCACCGTCGATTTTCCAGCTCCCGGATTGCCGGTTACGCCAAGGATAAATGCCTGTCCGGTGTACGGCCACAGACCCTGTAGAACCTGACGGGCCAAGAGCTGGCGATCATCCAAATCTCGCATCAGCCGCGCCGCCAGCCGCAAATCTCCGTCTCGAACAAGCGCGGCCAGTTCCGCGGCTCTGCCGCCAGTCTGTTTATCGGACATGCTCGGGCGAAGTATTACACAAGCGCCAAGCTGTCAATGCAATCGCAATTTCAAGATGCGTTGAATATTGGCGGCGAAGGCGGCGTCATAGACGGTAAAATAGAAGGTCGGGTTTTAAGAGAAGAGGACATGTGATGCACAAGCTATTCACCAGTTCGTTATTTGCTGCATTTCTGGGCCTGGGTGCGATAGCCGCGCCTGATGCCCAAGCCCAGTTTGGCGTTGGCGTACGAGTGGCGATCGCCCCTCCCGCGCCGCGAGTCGAAGTGATGGGCGTTGGCCCTTCGCCGCGCCACATATGGACCCCTGGCTACTGGGCTTGGCGGGGCGGGCGCCATGTTTGGCTAAGCGGCCGATGGCAGCTTCCTCCGCGTCCAGGTCAAGCGTGGGTCGCCGCGCGCTGGGTGAACGATGGCGGTATGTGGGTGTACCAGCCGGGTCGTTGGGGCGCGGCCACTGTCGTCGTGCAGCCCGCGCCGCAGCCTGTTTATGTGCAACCAGCGCCGCAGCCGGTTTATGTTCAGCCAACGCCGCAGCCGGTTTACGCCCAGCCCGCGCCGCAGCCTGTCTATGTGCAGCCCGCGCCGCAGCCTGTGTACGCTCAGCCCGCGCCGCAGCCTGTGTACGCTCAGCCCGCGCCGCAGCCTGTGTACGCTCAGCCTTCCGCTGAAGAGGTCTATGCAGAGACGGCTCCCCCCCCGCCGCAGCAGGAGGTGATTCCCATGGCACCTTCGCCGCAGCACGTGTGGATCTCTGGCCACTGGCGTTGGGACCACAGATTTCGTCGGCACGTTTGGTCGCCGGGATATTATGAAATGGGCCGTTCCGGCATGGTCTATGTTCCCGCACAATGGCGGAGGCACGGATGGCGCCATCAGTACGTCCCTGGACATTGGCGGCAGATGTAGCTTTTTTAAACGGGTTTGTTTTCAGAAACTTGTAGCGGGCCGTGGGGACCTTCCGCGCAGCTCGGGTTTCCGGACGGCTCGGACGTGTATGTTATGCTCGCGCCATGTTGGCGCAGCTGGCCGATATCTGCTTCGGCTATCCCGGACTTGAACTTTTTTCGGGACTCTCATTTCAAGTAAACCCGGGCCAGCGCATTGGACTTGTTGGTCCCAATGGCGCAGGCAAATCAACATTGATGCGGCTGCTCGCTGGCGAGCTAAGCCCCGACAGCGGGCAGGTCGTGCGCGCCCGCGGCAAGCGCCTAGCCTATATGCATCAGTCGCAAGAGTTTAGCGGTGCTGGCACGCTTTGGCAGACGCTGCTTTTGCCATTTGCCGATCTTTTGCGTATGCGCGAGGAGCTTGCCGCGATTCAAAGCGAACTTTCGGCATCCTCTATCGATTCGATGAAGAACGCGCAGCTTTTACGCCGCTATGGCGAGCTCGAACACGAGTACGCGCACCGTGAGGGGTATACGCTGGAATCGCGGGCGCGGGCGCTGGCCCATGATTTGGGATTTACCGATGAGGATTTAGAACGTTCAGTGTCCAGCCTATCGGGCGGCGAACGCGGACGTGTAGAGCTGGCCAAGGTACTGCTTGATCAGCCCGACCTTTTGCTTCTTGACGAGCCCACCAATCACTTGGACGTGGAAGCGGTCGAGCATCTTGAAGAACGCTTGCGGGTATGGCCGGAAACGCGCGGTTTTGTCGCCATCAGCCACGATCGCTATTTTCTGCAAGCCGTGTGCAATGAGATCGTCGATGTTGAGGACGGCGATGTCGTGCGCTACCCCGGCAGCTATCAGAAATATCTGGTCGCGCGCACCGAGCGCCACGAGCGCCTGCTGGCCGAATATGAACGTCAGCAGGAGCACATCGCGCGCACCGAGGACTTTATTCGCCGCAATATTGCTGGCCAAAAGACCAAGCAAGCGCAGTCCCGGCGCAAAATGCTCGAGAAGCTAGACCGGGTCGAGCGCCACCGCGATACCTGGAGCTCTGCAGCAGACATCGGTTTGCGCTTTACCGTAGCTGCCCATCGCGGCGGCAAAGAGATGGTGCGGGCCGAGGATGTTGAGATCGGCTATGGCGATGCGCCGTCGCTTTTGCGCGATCTGACGCTGACGATTTATCGCGGTGAGCGCATCGGCATCGTCGGTCCCAACGGAGCAGGCAAAACAACGTTGCTAAAAGCGCTGCTTGGCCGGCTTTTGCCGCGAAAAGGATTTTTGACCTTAGGGCACGAAGTACGCATTGGTTATTTCGATCAAAAATTAGAAGATCTCGACGAAGAGAACTCGCTTATCGAAGAAATACGCAGCGTGCGCGGCGACTGGAATCAGGATGTCGTGCGCGCCTACCTGGGCCGATTTCGTTATACAGGCGACGACGTTTTCAAAAAGGTCAAAGGTCTGTCGGGCGGCGAGCGCAATCGCTTGCAGATGGCCAAGCTTATGCTGCGCCCTTACAACTTTTTGGCGATGGACGAGCCGACAAACCACCTGGACATTGCCGCGCGCGAAACGCTGGAAGAAGCGCTTTGCGAATTTGAAGGCACACTTTTGGTGATCAGCCACGATCGCTACTTTTTGGATCGCGTTGCCACCAAGATTGTTCATCTCGATCCGGCCACTCAGCATATCGATGTACACGTCGGCAACTACAGCGATTTTAAACAGCGCTTGTCGGGCGGGCCGGTGGTCCGCGAGGCTCCGTCCAAAAGCGAGCCTGCGGAAAAAATCGAGGAAGACAACAAGCAACAGCGACTGGTCGCACAAAAAGCGCGCAAAGAACGCGATCGCGATCTGCAGCGCAAGCAACGGCGATTTGCCGAGGTCGAAAAAGAAATCGAACTCTGCGAAGGCGAGCTGCGAACTTTGCGCGAGCAGCTTGGCGTCGAACATGCAGGCGATTGGCAGCGACTTAACCAATTGGTTGCAGAAGAATCGCGCACCGACACCCGCTTGCGTACCCTGCTGACCGAATGGGAACAGCTCGGAAGCGAGCTATCCACAGCGCTGTAACTTCATTCATACCGCGTTCACGTGGTATAAGGGGGGCCATGTCTACGAGCGAGAGCCTACGCGACCTGGTTAGCCACCGGGTCACCTTTGATTTTGAAAACGGCTGTCATCTAACTGGTTACGTCGCCACGGTTCGCCCGCCGGAAGGCTCGGTGCTGACCATGGCTTTGACCCGCGTTGAAATTACCAACGAGGCCGGCGAAGTGGTCGAGCGCCATCGCGAAATGGTGCTGGTTCCCTCCGTACTAACCAATTACCGTTTGACCGAAGGACCGTCGGCAAAACCGCGGTAAGCAGGAACATCGTGTCGCAATCGCAGCGCACCGTTGACGTGGCCTTATTTGCCCATGTCGTGTACCGGCCCGAAGAAGATCTGGATCTGGCGCAGGCCGCGCTGCTCATTGCCGAACCCGAATATCCAGAGATCGACATCGCCGAGTACTTGCTGGACCTAGAGCGCTTGGCCATGACGGCCCGCATGCGGCTGGAAGGTCTCTTAGATGCATCGGCACGGGCGTCGGGACTCGTGCAGTATCTGCTTGAAGAAGAAGGGTTTCGCGGCAACCTTGGCGACTACGATGATCCGCGAAATAGCTTCCTAAACGAAGTGCTCGATCGGCGTCTGGGCATTCCGATTACCTTGTCTTTGGTCATGATCGAAGTTGCGCGCCGTTTGGGCATTCCGCTGCGCGGAGTTTCTTTTCCTGGGCATTTTTTGGTGGGCGTAGAAGGGCGCAAGCCTTTGCTGCTGGATCCGTTTAGCGGCCAATCGCTGACTTCCGCGCACTTGGCTGAAATGCTTGGGCGTACTTATGGGCAAAGGCGCCCGCCGCGACCCGATGAAGTGCAGCCGGCCAGCAAGCATTCCATCTTGCTGCGCATGCTGCACAACCTGCGAAATATCTACGTGCGCCAAAGCGATCACGCCCGCCAGCGTCTGGCGGAAGAGCGCATACGGGTGCTCGAAGCGGCATTGCGCGCTCTTGCTGGCGCTCGGCAGCTCGGTACATCCGGGCGATTAAGCGTCATCCATTGAATTGGCGCTGTCGCGCTACAGCCTGTAAGCTTTGGACGATGAAGGAACGCGCTTTCCGACGGAGAATTTCGTGGTTGGCCACGGCGTGGGGACTTGCCTTGGCCTTGGCACCCCTCGGCTGTTCTGAAACACCAGGCAAGCAGTTTCTGGGCTGTCAGAATGACACCCAGTGCGAAGCTGGAAAAATTTGCCGGACCAGCGATGGTCAGTGTGTTGCAAAGCCCGAGTACACGACAGTTACCATCATAAATACCGGCGATGGCAACGGCACGGTGACGTCGGCGCCAGCCGGTATTGATTGCGGCCTGACTTGTCGCGGCACATTTCAAGTTGGCAGCCCGCTGACTTTGACGGCAACCGCTGCCGCCGATTCCAAATTCGCAAGCTTTACCGTGGGGTGTAATAGCGGCACGAATCGCTGTAGCTTGACTCCGACAGCAGCCGATACGCCGATAGTCGTGTATGTCTACTTTGCTTTGCAAAGTGCTCCGGATCCGGCGGTGTGTAACAGCTTTAACTTTTGCTGGGAATCTCCCAAACCAGTGGGCAACCGCCTCAATGATGCCGTGCTTGTCGCCCCAGGCGAGCTATGGGCCGTCGGAGATGCCGGGACCGTTTTGCATCGCAAAAGTAGCGGAGCCTTTGAACTGGTTTCGGCAGCGGGATTAACGCGCAATCTATATGGCCTGATCGGTACCGCAACAGACCTTTACGCCGTTGGCGAAGCCGGCACCATTTTGCATCGGACGAGCGGCAACTTTGTCTCTATGTCAAGCGGCGTCAGCACCGATCTAAACGATGTATGGGGCAGTGGCAGTCCCACGCTGACTACCGTGCTGGCGGTTGGCAACAAAGATCCAATCAGCCAAAAAGGGGTCATTCTGCGCGGCGGGACCAATTGGACCGCCGATAGTAGCAACACTCCCGATGGCATCAACTTGCTTGGAATCTGGGGCAGCGGGCCTAGCGACGTCTGGGCCGTAGGTGATCAGGGCATCGCTTTACACAACGGTGGCGGCACATCTTGGACTTCGTCGGCACCAGCAGCACTCGGCGGCAATCCCATGCGTGCGATAAGCGGAGCCAGTAGCACCGCCGTCTATGCCAGCGATATTTACGGCGGCATCTATGTCTATAACGGAAATTGGCTGCTGTCTCGGCACGTCATCGCCGACGATGTCTATGGCTTGGGGGTGATTGGCGGCGTTCCTTATGCCGTCGGTCAAAATGCCGGCAATGGTTTCGTGTTGCGCTTTGACGGCAGCAACTGGCAAAAAGATTTGGCGACGTCTTCTGCATTTTTGGGAATTGCCGGTCTAGGTGCCAGTGAGCAATGGGCGGTCGGCGAAGCCGGAAATGTCTGGCAATTTAATGGCACGGGCTGGCAGCAGCGGTCTTTGGGCCAAAGTCCTCCGCTACATGGCGTCTTTGCCGCGGATGCGCAAAACGTCTGGGCAGTGGGCGATAAAGGCACGATTCTGCGTTATCGAGGAAGCTCCTTTG
>CAYWPR010000202.1:0-5932 GCA_964460115.1 uncultured Myxococcales bacterium | reverse complement strand
CGCGCTCGATTGACCAAAGGACGCCACGCTCAGAAGTCGCGCCCCGCGGTTACGTTCCATTAGTTTACATAATGGATCTTCTCGGCGCGCTTGGGACGCCCATCCTACACCGTCGCTACGTGACGTCCTTGGCGAAACGAACGTTTCTTCGTCCTACGCATCAGCGAAAAGCTAAAGCGACTCTGCGACTATCTAGGTCCTCTCAAAAACGATCGGCTGACCCTTCTTGAAGGGCATATCGGTGAACAGGCAGGTGCTGAATCGATCCGCGATGAGTTGCTGCGGCGGCATGGCACGCTACACGCTGTAATCACCGCCCTTGGTCGAAGTGCCATTCGAGACCTTCCGCTTTAGAACGCATTTAGGAATCCTTCCAGAATGAGTTGATTTTCCCCACATAAAGGACCCTTTATGCGTCTAGCAGGACAGGGGCGGCAACGTCATACTTCGGACGCCCATCCCATTGAGATCGCTTGGCAGCACCGCGGCTGAAAAGAACTCTTGTTCGGGCTATCCTCGGCGTATAGTTAGTTACTTATGCTGCCGACTTCTTCGAAGACTCCGCACAGCAATCTCGAAACATCGGCGCCAACCGCCGGCCTAACCAATTCAGGCAATACTGCGGCAGATGAGCAGCTTCTTAGTCTAGCCGGGGTCACGATGGCGGATGGCCGATTTGTCCTACAACAGCTGCTTGGCCGCGGAGGACAAGCAGCTGCATACAAGATTCAACGCCAGCGGGTCTGTCCGAATGCATCACTATTTGCCGCTACGGAAGGAATGCAAGGAGACGATCGCTTTATTCCGCGTCCTGCCTATACGCCCGATGTCGCAGCGGTGAAGATCTTCACCCCCGACCCCCGACATCCCAGTTTGACCGAGCGCTTTGTCGCAGAATACCGCATTGCCGCGCGGCTTAAAGACGGTCCTTTTGTGCAAGCCTATGAGATGTTTGAGCATCAAGGGATGCTCTGCTACACGCTGGACCTTATGCCTGGAGGCAGTCTGGCGCAAGCGTTGGGCCATCCCTTGCCACCTGCGGTCGCAGTCGGCCTCGTCCTAGATGTCCTGGAAGCCCTAGATATCTTGCATAGTCGTGGGATTGTCCATCGTGACATCAAGCATTCAAACATCTTGCTGAGCGAGCCTTTGTCAGCGGGAATTTTAGGGTCATCCGAGGGGCCGAGAACAATCGGTACGCGCGGTCCGCTTTCCCTTGCAGCGAAAAACGCAGTCAGTGGGCTGCCGGAACCGCCGCCACCCATGATCAGACCAATGCCTGCTGTGGTCGCAACGGGCGGTTCATATAAGCTCCCAAAGCTAAGATTGACCGATTTTGGAATCAGTGATGTGCAAGATATGTTCTTCGGAGATCGAGCATTTTACTCACTATCCGGAACGCTGCACTTCATGGCGCCTGAAACGTTTCAGCGCGATCGCGTAGATGCACGGGTCGATCTATTCGCCGTAGGGGTACTCCTGTTCATGCTCCTGACCGGACGCCACCCCGCCAGCCACAGTACCAGCCACGGCCATACAATGACAACCCTGCGAAAAAGAATGGCCGGCAGTGAAATTCAAGGCTTGATGCTGCAAGAAGTGGCGCCGCACGTTGCTCCGGAAATCACCGCGGTGGTGATGCAACTCCTCGAGTCAGATCCAGATCGGCGAATTCGCACGGCAGCCCTTGCTTTCGACCCGCTCTTCGCCTGGTTTAAAGAGCACGCACATGAGCATCAGGTCCAGCTGTCTCATGAACATCGGCTGGCGGGTCAACCTTATCTTGCGGCCAGCATCTTCTGCGGCCGAGCCACAGAGCTCCAGCAGGCACAAGAGCTGCTCGAAGCCAATAAGACTCAGCGCCGTGCTCCATCCACCACCGCGGTCACCGAATACCCAGAGACACCACCGGAGACCATTGCCGCGTCTGTACTGGTACTTTGGGGAGAGGCAGGAGTTGGCAAAACCCGTCTGACCAGTCGAGTCCGCAAGCGAGCCGAGGAACTGGGCTATCGCACACACACCCTACCCTGCAAGCGCGGGCAAGGCGCATACCTCGAGCTACGCGAGCTATTACAAAAACAGGAAAGGGACTTTGCCACCTATTGGAAGGGACTAAATCCAGCTGAACAGGAAGCACTTGGCGATCTCCGTCACCCTTGCTGGGTTCCTGACAAGGACAGAGATGCGACCTATATGCTGCTGCGCCAAGCTGCGCTGCGCCCCGAGGAACGAAGTAGCTATGAGGAGCTGCATGAGCGCTATTTGCTGGAACGATTTGCCGCGCTGTTGCGGCTGCAAAGTTACACGCAGCCATTGTGCGTCATCATTGAAGATGCGCAGTGGCTCGATCAAGCGACTCTGAAGTTTGTGTTTTTTGCCGTCCGGTTTCTGTCGAACAGCAAGGGCCATGGCCATCCCTGCCAGGTCGTCTGGACGATCAACCATCGTCCTAAAGATCCGGAAGGGGATTCCCTGGACATCGTCAACGAGCAGTTGCGAAATGTTCAGAAACTGGAGCGTGCTCCGATCTCGATCCATCTGCCATCCTTTGGTGTTGGGGAGGCCACCGAGCTAGCGGCCAGCATGTTACAGCTTGCGCCCACAGAGCCGTCGCTGCGGCAATTTATGGGCAGGATGTCGGCCAAACGCGAACTGACCCCGTTGTTTGTAGAACAGGCGCTATGGTCGCTATTTTCGCAGGGGGTTTTGGCCAGCTCCGCGGAAAACGGACGGTGGCAGGGAGAGTGGAACCTAGACCCTGAGTTATTAGAGACAGCCCGGTTGCCGTCGAGCGTTCGAGAAGCCATCGGCAGCCGGGCCAGTCGCCTGAACGCCGAGACCTTGCGCATCTTGGGGGTCGCAGCGGTACAGGGTAAGGAGTTCGATGTCGAAGTGGTGGCCCGCGCCGCAGGGTCTGAAGCGGGAGATGTCCTATTCGCTTGTGAACAGGCCGGCCATGAAGGGTTTGTGCAACAGGAGCAGGAACTGCGAAGAGTCTATCTGGCAGACAGCGAAGAGGGCGCTGTCAGATATCTTTTTTCGCATGATCGCTATCGAGAAGCGATTCTCGAACACCTTGAAAAGGGGGTACGCCAGAAGATCCACAGCTCGTTAGCCAAAGCGCTCCTGAAACGTTTTGGGCAGGTCGAGCAGGTTGAGCCACAGCTGGCTGCGCATCACTATGGAGCCGAGGAATACGGAGAGGCTTTTACCTACGCGCGGCGGGTTGCGGAACGCGCCTTTGGCGAAGGACAACACGAACGAGCAGCGCAGTACTTTGAATTGGCATTGGAGAGCCAGAAAAAAGACAATAACCCGCATCATGAACAGTCCCTGCCGGACCTGCAATTCCAGGCCGCACAAAGCCTGCACGCCATCGGGAAGCTAAACGAAGCCAACTCTTTACTTACAAGACTCCTATCCTACCAGAATCTGCCGGAGCTTCGGCGGATGGACTGCCAGAGACGCTTGGCTGAGAGTTACTTTCAACAACAGGACTATAAGCAGGCAGTGGGGCCAATGGTGCGCTGTCTGGAACATATGGGAGTCCGGCTGCCAGCCAGTGCGCTTGGAACTGTGGCCGCAGTGGTGCGTGGGATGTGGGCCCTGTTGGTGATCGCCCCAAGGGGCTGGTTTCAGAACATGCAAACCGCCGCAGATCCCGATCGAGAAGCCCTGGTGATGCAAACCTTGGCCAATCTAGTTGAATGTGCTTTTTTCGTCGATTTTATGTTAGTCCTTCGCGTAATAAACTGTGGGGTCGTCCGGCTGACTGCGCGAGGCCTGCACGCGTATTCGGCCGGCTGGTTCGGCATGTTGGTGGTTATGCTCTCGACGATGGGAGCCAGAGGCTTGGCGCGACGCTGTGATCAGCGAATCTCACAGATGTTTCCAGAATGTGAATCCTTTGCTACAAGCGGCGCAAATCCCGCGAAATCCGCGGCAGTACTTTCAGATATTCTAAAGCGGTCCTATAATACTGCGGCCATCGCTCGGCTATCTGCGTACGGTCTACGCGGCGACTTCTCTTTACAATATGCTCCGCAATTTAGCCGCCGATTTCAGGAAGCCTTCGCATCCATTGCAGCGACGACGGATCTTCGGCGAAGATGGCTGACGCTGTATGTATGCGCCACCGAGAGCTTATTCACAGGCCGAATCGGCGCGTTCCATACCCTCATGCGAGCCGCGGTCGAAGTCGCCAGCACGTACAGTCAATCCGAGATAGAGGAAGTGCTACATAACATTTCGATCGGCAGTGAGGCATTCCTAAGCGGACAGATTGACAAAGCCCAAGTTGCGTTCCACCGCAGCCAAACCGTAGCAGAAATGTCGGGAGACCGCATGTTCACAGTCCTAGGCGGCTCGCAGTCCCTGCTGTGCGCCGCCCTGCAGGAGTCTGTGGCGCCTACCCCCCTCTTTGATCAAGCGATTACAGCGGCGCGTGACTATCTTGATACACGATACTCAAATCCGGCGGTTTGGGGGCAATCCAGCGCCCTTTCGGCGGCAGCGCTTGCCGTGCTGCGTCAAGGAAGTAACAAAGTTCCACCGGAACTTCGAAGTCTGATGCGACGTGGATGGCTGCCGTGTCATCTTGAACGTCAACAGCGGCCATTCTATCGTGCGGCACAGGGAACGCTGGCGGCAGTCCAAGGACATGATCGACGCAGAAATGAACTCTTCGACATGGCCACGCGGGAATCCGCATCAGAAGGACTCTTGTACCAACTTCTATGGGTTCTGCGCATTGCCGTCCTTGTCTTTCCTGCCAAAAGCGCAGCGGGGTTATACTATCAAAAATGGCATGGTCAGCTGCAGCAGAACCTTTGCCAACCGCCAGTCGCTCTGCGTGATCTCGAATCCGGATCGCTACCCGCTGCGCCAGACAGCGGTCAGCCATCTTAAATCGCTTCTTATAAGAACTTGAAGTATCTTCCCGCAAAGTCGCAGCGAAGCCAAGTCGCCAAAGTTCCTCCAGAAAAGACAATGTCTCTCGAAAGAGCAATCATAGAGCGAGTCGCACTTGCGGATGTAACGCTATCTTGCCAAGTTGTTGGCAAAGGACCGGTGGTGATCGCGGCACATGGTTTTCCGGATGATGCCACCACATTCGCAGCGCAGATTCCGGCGCTTATCGCAGCGGGATACAAGGTCGTGGTTCCGACGATGCGTGGCTATGCACCAAGCGATGTACCACGTTCCAATCGCTATGACGTTGCCTCGCTGGGTAGTGACCTCTTGGGGTTGGCCCAGCGATTCTCGCCAGAAGAGCCGGTTCGGCTGCTCGGTCACGATTGGGGAGCGCTGGCGAGCTTTGCTGCTGCCGCCATGGCGCCAACTCGTTTCTCACATCTGGCATCGATCGCCACACCGCACCTGCGCGGCGTGCTGCCACACTTTCTGACGATTTCACAGCTCCGCCGTTCCTGGTACATCGCCTTCTTCCAGCTTCGCGGAATTGCAGAAGCCCACTTGCGCAAGAATAACCTCGCATTCATCGATGCTCTGTGGAGACGCTGGTCTCCTGACTATCATCCGAGCATGGCAGAGATGGAGCGCATCAAGGCCGGCATCCGCGAGCGAGTCGGTCCCGTGCTCAGCTATTACCGAGCACTCTTGAGTCCGCACTCACTCCTCGGCCGACCTCGAAAGCTATTGATGGCAAACACGCGCGTAAAAACGCTCCTATTACACGGCGAAAATGACGGGTGCGTCGGCATTGAATGCACTGCTTTACAGGAACGCTGCTACGACGCGCCGTTTGCGATGCATCGCATAGAAGGCGCGGGGCATTTTCTGCACCGTGAACGGCCTGAAGCCGTAAACCGCCTACTGCGCTCCTTTTTCGCACAAGACGGGAGGACTGCCTAGCCAATGCCAATTCCGACGTTCGGCCGGTCCTGAAATTCCGATTGCTGTTTACGAT
>CAYWPR010000201.1:0-5982 GCA_964460115.1 uncultured Myxococcales bacterium | reverse complement strand
GCGGCATGCTCGCCGCCCACCAGCAGGGCATCATCCATCGTGACCTTAAGCCTGGTGATAAAAGTCGAAGCATTTGTCATGTGATGGCGAGCATTTAGAAACAGCCTTTCACGAATCCCTCAGAGATTTTTCGCAGCTTCATCGCAAGGAAGCTGAGCCAGTCTTTCGGCGTAGTTTTGCCAAGCACTGAGGTGGCGCCAGCGATATACGCGCAAGATTCTCGCGCTTCGTTTCAAAAAGCATAGTAAAAGGCGGTGTGCCATTTGGTAAACATGCTGTCAATCAGGTAGATTCCAACGAGCTTCTCGCGGGCGCCGACGGGCTCAATCCTATCGATGTAAAGGATGACCCTCACGTTGCAAGCGTCCCGCGCGCTCTCTCTTCGTCGGGCCAAGCGTTACATGCGACAGCTCCAGTCGCTGTAGGCGGATCCGCGATCCCGTTTGAGGGCCAAAAGACAGTGCCCCTGACAAACGTGATTAACTCCCTGACGCGCATTCCTGAACTCGATGGAGTTCGCGGCATCGCAATCCTCCTTGTCGTGTACTACCACTACTTCGCGGCGCATCCTTACCCTGGTGGTGGGACGCTTGTCAGGCTTCTGACGCAGGCGGGCTCGATCGGCTGGACGGGAGTGGACCTATTCTTCACGCTTTCCGGATTTCTTATTGGAGGAATTCTGCTCGACAATCGAAACGCGCCAAACCTGCTGCGGGTGTTCTATGCGCGCCGCACGTTGCGGATTTTCCCACTTTATTATGCGTGGCTGGCGCTTTTCGCGATTCTGCTGTTCACCATAGGGCCAAAGGATGTCTTCGGAGATGCGCTGCCGCTGTGGTCGTACGCAACCTACACCCAGAACCTGCTGATTGCGCACCGGGCGCACTGGGGCTCGCCCTTTATGAATCCGACGTGGAGCCTGGCGATGGAGGAGCAGTTCTACCTGCTATTGCCGCTTGTGGTTCTGCTTTGTCCGCCCCGGTGGCGGGTCGGATTATTCGTAGCGCTTGTCGTACAGTCGCTGAGCCTACGGTATTATCTGGAGCAGCACGGGCATAGCTATGCGGGGCTGGTGCTGCCACCGTCGCACTGGGATGGACTGTTCTGCGGTGTGCTTGGGGCAGAGCTTGTGCGTTGGCCAAAGGCGGTGGCGCTGCTGCGGCGCAATAAGCTGCTTTTGCACGGACCCTTCGTGCTGCTTATGGGACTTTTTGTGTGCTGGACGTTTTACCCGCAAATGTGGGAAGGGGGCTGGCTTCCACCCTCGGGCAGGCCGATACTTCTGGCCCTGGCCTCGCTGTCGCTAATTCTGGTGGCGGTGCTTTCGCCGTGGCGAGGGGGATTGCGAGCGCGGTGGCTGATGTGGGTCGGTTCGGTATCGTACGGAATCTATATCATGCACGATGGAATCAAGAACATGATGGTTCATCTCCTCCATCGGGGGGGCATACCCAGCCTAGACGCGACGGCGGACATCGTGGGGCCGTTTTTATCTGTGCCGCTGACGCTGGGACTGGCGGCGCTGTCGTACCGCTACTTCGAAGCGCCGCTTTTGCGCCTAGGCCGCCACTTCCGTTACGGCGCCGCTCTGCCAAGGTAGCTTGGTAGCGGTATCCATCTTCATCGAGAACCAATTCCTAACCTGCTGGCCGCGTTTGTAGGCAAAGCTCGAAGGAGCCTCGCTCTTGGATGAATAGATCATCCGTTTCGCCGCCAGCCAACCCGGCCACTCCTCCATGATTGGAAGCCCGTCCTGAAGCGACTCGACCATTGATGGATTCCCTTTTACTCTCGGGCTCCACCAGTACCTACTGCGCGACGGTATTCTGTGGGTGTTAGAAAATGCGCCGCGGATCGATTGGGTAAGTCGTTAAAGAGCTACCGCTCAGTGGCTGACAGCTGTTCATTCCTGAACACTACGCGCAGATGCGCTAGCCTTGCTCATCATGGGTGGAGACATAAAACTCCCAACTTCGACCCCATTGGGCAAGATGGTATCTCGATTGCTTAAGCACTTCTTATGTCTCCAGCTGCGCCCTTCCGCAAATCGTCAGTCTTGCAGTGCCTCGTCATTCTGCCCCTCAATGCGTTGCTGCTTCTTGTGGCTGCGCCTATACCCTTTAGCACCGCGCGGGCGGAAGAGCCACCTTCTTCAGTGTCCAACCCCAAGAAGGAAGCGCAAGCCCCCGCGGTCACTCCAGCAGACCTCAATGTCTCCTTTCGTGGGCGATGGACGGCCACCGGAGGCGCCTTCGTGTCCATCGGCTCGGACCGATTCTCCTACGGCGGCGAGCTGGGAGCGCGCCGCTGGGCAAACCGATTTTTTCTGACTTCGCTTCTCGCCCAATATGAGAAGTTCAGCGTCAATGCGGTGAGTCCGCAGCCACTGCTGACGGACAAGTACCACGGGGTCAACTTGATCGCGCGCGCTGAGTTCACCATCCCAGATAGAGAATATCTCAAACACTACTATCTCCGTTGGCCCTGCTTCACCTGCTAGGTATAAGCTCCGCCGGAGCTGACGGTTACCAATCTGTTTCTCCGTGGATGTGCGGGCCCGAGCAGGGCTGCGATACCGCGACCAATCAGTGTTTCGACCTTTCGCCGATGAAAAACATGGCGCCTTCGCCCGTGCTCAGCACAGTGTCGCCGCCCGTCGGTCCGAGCGCTGGAGGCATCGAGCTGACGCTTTTCGGACAGGGCTTTTTGTCGGGCGCTAAGGTCGAGATCGCAGGACAGTTGGCCACCGCGGTCGAGGTCCTTTCCTCGACGAGCCTGAAGGCGACTTTGCCGGCGCGTCCTTTGTCCCGCGACTGGGGCCAGGTGCTGGTGTCGGTGCGAAACCCCGGCGGAGCGATTGGCACTCGCAACGATCTGTTCGGCTACTATGCAAGCCACGTCCAGCTGGACAGCGGCGGCCTGGCACCGTCTGTCGGCCGCGGCGGACCGGCGGAAGGCGTGGCGGCGGCGGACTTAAACGGCGATATGAAAGCCGACTTTGCGTTCGCCGCGATGGGCAGTAGCGAAATCGGCGTGTTCCTGGGCGATGGACGCGGTCGCCTGCGCAAGCGGCGCATCAAGCTTTCTACTTGGCACTTCTGATGGGAGCTTCGGCGACCCGGTCGTCTATGGAACCGGCGTCAGGTTCTTTGTCCTACGCGACCTGAATGGAGATCACCTGGCCGATGTGGTGACAGGCGGAGTCGACGATATCTTGCTCACGATGAATACTTCCCAATAGTCTGCGGACTTTCTGATCAGTGCTTCTCTCTATCGAGTGTGTTCATCATCGCCGCGGAATAGCGAGCCGACGAGCGCACCGCGCGATGTGAAAGCTTCGACCTCGGCGAGCTGCTTTCCTGATAGTACTCTTGATTTTCATAGTGACGAAAATGACATGATTGGCTCCCATTGCGAAATTAATCGCTGAAGGAGCAATTCATGAAACGTCTGGTTGAGCTGGTCGTCGTCGCAATCGGTTTGTTGTCTACTGTTGCAGATGCCGGGGCTGCGGAGATCAAGTCTGTGTCGCGGATTGCGTTCGGTCCTGAAAACATCCTTTTTGTCGCGGACTGGAAGGGCGCGGAGATTCATGCCGTAACCCTTGCACCCGGCGCCAAGGAGGATGGGAAGCTGTTCAATCTGCGCAACTTCGACGCGGTGATTGCCAAGGCCGTCGGAAAGGCCGCGGCTACAATCGAAGATCTGGCCTGGCGTCCGGGCGGAAATGAAGCCTATGTGGCGCTGTCGCTCGAGCCGGCCAAGAAGCCCGTCATCCTAATTGTCAAAGCCGACGGTTCCGCAAAGGCCCTGGATTTAAAGGCCAGCAAATCTGCCGTGGCCAAGCTCGACAAGGCACCCGATGACAAGCTCAGCTTCTGGAACACGATTCCGGGCCGCAGCTTCACGGTGACCGATATGAAGTGGCGAAATGGCGAGCTATTCGTCGCCGGCCTGTCCAATCAGGACTTTGCCTCGACGCTGCGCCGCATCAAATATCCCTTTGCCGGTCCGGCCAGTATAACCTCGGTCGAAATCTTCCACACCGTCCACAATCAGGTCGAGACGCGCGCTCCGATTCGGGCCCTAAACTTCGCCGATCTTGACGGCAAGCCGCATCTTATCGCCGTGTATACGTGCACGCCGCTGGTCACGATTCCGCTCGCCGATCTCAAGGATGGCGCTCACCTGCGCGGCAAGACCATCGCCGAGCTCGGCTATGGCAATGCACCAAGTGCGATGCTTTCCTACACGGGCTCCGACATGCAAGGGAAGCCGACTTCATACATCCTGATTCTAAATGTGAATCGAGACGCCGACGTTCTGACCGTATCCTCGGTGCAAGAAGCCAACCGCCGACCCGGGCTGGTCAAGGCGGTGGAGAACTTTGCCGCGGTCACCGGCATCGAGCCGACCATGGCACCCCTTTCCGGAGTATGGCGCATCGACAATCAGAATGGTGAATTCTTCATCGCGGTGCGGCGGAACATGGCAAGCGGCGCCAGCGAGCTAGTCTCCATCAACAAAGACTTCAAGGCGCGCCTCTCGGACTTCGTCACTGAATACAACTTCCCGGCTTACTCCTATAAGGCCCATGGCGAGGCGCAGAAGGCCAATCAGGGTATGGAAAACAAGATGAAACGGGACGAAGGCTTCTCGAACCTGGTAAGGGAATAGGCGCGATGCGGAGAGCGGCGCTCGCGCTTTTGCTGATGCTCGCCGGAGCCGCGCCTGCTCACGCGCACGGGCCCGCGACGGAGCTGCCCAAGACCCTAGCCGTTCACCCATCCGGAACTTGCATTCCGGAAAACCTGCTGCGCATCTCCATCGCGTTCGCGGCGCCGCCTCGAGGTCCCATCCTGCCCTTGCTTGCGCTTTGGAATTCCCAAGGCCAGCCCATCGCGGATCCCTTTTTGGAACAGGAGCTGTGGTCTCCCGACGGAAAAACATTGACCGTGCTACTGCATCCGGGCCGTGTGAAAAGCGGACTCATCGCGCACGAAACCCTTGGCCGGGCCCTGGCACGCGGTGATGAAGTCACGCTGGTGTTAGCAGGGCAAAAAGTAAAATCGTGGTGCGTCGAGGGCGAAGATCGCGGTGCGCCCGAGCCTGCGAAATGGCAACTCACGCGAGCTCAGACAGGAAAAAGGACAGCGCTTCGAATCGTCTTTGAAGCGCCGATCGACGCGGGTGCGGCGGCGATGCTCGCGGTGGTCGATTCGAGCAATCAAAAGGTGGATGGCCGAGCTGCGCTCGTCAGCAATGAAGGCGAGTGGGTGTTCACGCCGAAGAGCCCCTGGAAAAAGTCTTCCTATCGCCTGCTCGTACACCCCAGGCTCGAGGATGCCGCCGGCAACACCGTCCGAAAAACATTCGAATCTGCCATCGCCCCGATCGCTACGGCCCCTGCGCAGATCATCGAGATTCCGATTCTGCAGGAATAAGCGTCTCGACAAACCGCAACTCACACTGTTCATGCCGAGCCGAGCGAAGTCGAAATATAAAGCGCCCTTTGACCAGGGCCGCCGAGCGGCTTGGAAGAGGGCAGCGCATGCAACGCTGCGCCAATCGTCCACGCTGCATCTCGAACAGATTTCCAAATAGACTAGCGAGAAGGCGATGGCGCTGACACACCATCCGATGCTGAAGAGGAAGCATCGGTCTCTGCCTTCTGTTGCGATTTTGTAGCGGACTGAACCTTAGGTTCCGGATGCGGTACTGCTATCAGTGAATCCTGACTCAATTCCCGAAGTGTCAGAGGCAATGGTCCCCATTTTGATAGGATACAGCAAATTTAGATTTTAGGCCGCTGCGCGCTCCAGCGATAGGATGTCGGAGCTACTCCGGAAACTAGGAGGAATGTATTTCGACGGAGTATGTTGAAATACTCACGTTTTTACGCCGCTTCAGCCTCAGATCTGAACTCTAGCCTGGGAATATCTTACTCATCGAGAAACTGGGCGTTCCCGAGACGGTTAAAAT
>CAYWPR010000200.1:0-6043 GCA_964460115.1 uncultured Myxococcales bacterium | reverse complement strand
CCGTACACCGTCGCACAGCAGGCACTGGTGGCGCCCTTGATCAAAAGGAACCTTTATTTTTACTATGCGTGCGCCTAGAAGAGCATCTTACTCGAGAGCTGGCACGAGACGGTGTCGAGGTCCTCACGACGGATACGACTCGAGTCAGGTCATTCAAACGGTAAACACCTTGCCGCCGATCCCCGGCGCGAATGGTCGGCGCGTGGTGTCAATCGGCAACAACAGTCGCCTCGCCTGCGCGGAGGCCGGCCCCGAGACGTGTATGACCGCTCCACCTTGAAGCCGACCGCCTCGAGCGCAGGAGCGGCGCGGGTGAGATGGCCGTCCACTTTCTCTGTCTGCTCGTGGACGACGATTACGAACAATCGGCCTGCCCGCGGCTCATGGAACGTTGCGCGGTCCTCTCTGCCGAATGGCAAGGTGCGGGCCGTGAGCGCGACGAGCCCGATCGGTCGTCGCGCATCTGCCAGCACCTGCGTGTCCCGCAAACGCGCGAGAACCGTGGCAAAGGAGATCGGATCGAGAAATCTCCTTTTCTCGTCGAGACGGCTTAATCGGCGGTGTGTGTAAGCTCAGCATCGAGCGATCTTCTACGCACGCCGCTGACCGTGGCGGGGACGGTGCTGGGGACCTCAAGCGTCGAGACAACGCCGTACGCAGCCTCTCACGCCGCGCCCGACTTCGACCACATCGAGGTCGTTGGTGCTTTTTCATCAATACAGCGATGCTAGCGCGCAAATGCACGCGGCTTGAGCGTGCAATGCGAGACGCGCAATGCGGATTGCAGACCGCATTCGTGGAATACCGTTCTGCAAGATAACCGCGTCACAGCCCGAGCTGCCGATCGAGCTTCTCGAAGAGCGAGGACGAAGGATGAGGGAGCGCGGCCTGCAACAGACTACGCAGCCGCGTCGCCGCTGCGGTTCGCGGATCGAACAGCACGAGCCCGTGGCGCCCGGACTGCGGCAGCGCGTAGCGAACCTGCGCGCAGACAAAGCACACCTGCCATTCAGCGACCACACGGTCCGCCACGGAGCAGGCCAGTCCATAGTGGGGCGTGAAGCAGAGGTTCATGCCTTGCCCAAGTTGCTGCTGGCGCCACGTGGCGAGGAGCGGAGCGGCGTGCGCGGCTTGAAGCTCCTTCTGGGCCAGCACCTCGCTGGGCGGAAACATAGTCGCGAGCGGCGCGGCGGGCGAGGCACCGAGGTCCCTCTTCTTGAAGCCGCGCAGGCTGCTGAGTCCCACCGTCCCCTCTCCGGAGCCGCCGGTCTGTGAGCGGCTCGCTGGATCGAGCGCGTACACGGTCAGCTTGTCGCAGCGCTCGAGCTGCAGGAGGGCACACGCATCGTCTGCTCCCGAATCGCCGCTGCACGAAAGCGTGCTATCGAGGGTCGGCACAGAGGGCCGCTCGACCGGTCGCCAAAGATGCCAAGTACCGACGGAGAGGCCGACGATCAAAAGCACGCTGCCCAGGAAGATCCAGGTTCGCTGAAATGACATGTTGAGAGCTCGCCTCAGTGCGACTGATCTGATTACTGCACAGGAACGTAGCGTCTTGGAAAAATAAATCCTGTCGGGCCCGGACGCGTCTCTCGGCCCAGCCATTTTTGACCGATTCAAATCGAAATTCCCTCCCCTCCGGGGGGAATTTCAATCAGTCGAAATGAGCCAGAAAAGGACTAGAAGAGATTCGAGAACCACTGGCGGATCCGCGACGGCTTCGGGCGCTCGAAGCGCGTGAAGTTTGGCGGCAGCTCGCCGGTCTGGAAGTACTTCTTCGCCACATCCGAGACCTTGAACGCGTCGACGACATCGCGCGGCGCGACCACCTCGACGGCGTTGAACCGCTGTCGAATCAGCTCGGCGGGTGGCGTGGACGAGATGACGCTGCCGCCCGAGCCACACATCGCCATGAACAGCGGCTCCTTCCCATCGTATCCCGCGCGCTCAAGCGCCCTGATGACGCGCTGTACGTCTTCCTTGGTCAGCACCAGGTTTCCGTGGCTGATGTAGACCCAGCGGCCGGGTCCGCCGTAGGCGTTGGAATCTTTGTCGATGAGCTCGCCGAGCTTGGCAAGATCCTCTTTATTGAACGCGTCGCTCGCCAAGCGCCGCTCTGTGACCGCCGAAGCGCTGCCGGGCTTCGACGTCGCCTCCGACGCACCTGCTGCGCTCGTGACCGCGGTGCCCGCGGGGGCGGACGCAGGCTTGGGCGACTGTCCGGTGCTGCCGACTTGGACCGGCGCCGCTGGGCCTCTCCCTTTGTCCTTGGACTCTGCCGACGCCGCTGGACCTTCCTCGCCGGCAGGCACTCGACCCTTCTTCTTTCCCGACAGAGCATCTTTGCCTCGCGCCGCCTTGGCGGATCCGCACATAAACGATCCGCGGCGCACTTTCTAATACCCACCGTACACCGTCGCACAGCAGGCACTGGTGGCGCCCTTGATCAAAAGGAACCTTTATTTTTACTATGCGTAGCAAGGCACAGGCCAGAAGCGCGTCGCGCATGACGTCCATCGAAGACGGGAAGAGACCAGGCTCACGCAGCCGCTGTGCTACTGGCTGCGGTGTTGAGCTGTGCTCTGGCCCTTTGGTGATTGCCCTGCCTGCCAAGCAGCGCGTCCTTGAATAGGCCGAATTCGGCCAGTGGTCGCATTCGGCCAGTGGCTAGTCGAATGGGTTCCTTTGCAACGGATGGCCGCTGCTTATCGGGTGGCGAAAGAAGTCCGATGTGGTCGGTTCAGGCGCCGCCTGCAAAGACGTCGATGAGCAGCCAGCTCAGTTTGTTTTGCGAAGGCGAAACCTCTATCCGTCGATCAGGGTTTCGTTAGTGGGTCGGGCTCTGTTGGTTCATCGGGGCTTGGGCGGTTTACTTCGAAACTGACGACGTGGGATGTACATTGGTTCGCTGGACGTTCTTTGCCACGGTCATCACAAGGACACAGCTTGGACGTTGTGCAGATCACCTTTTTCGCATCGTCCGGTGTCTTGTGTAATGGGCAGGATCCATAAACGTTGAGCTGCTTATTGGAAAACGTTGAGACCGAACATCTAAAAGATCCGTCGGCGCGCAGCGCTCCTCTCCAGACACAGCCTCGTTCTACGCCATCGGGGACATTCAACACGTGATCCCATTTCTCCTCCAGGTCTGATCCGCTACCGAAAAGGAGTTCAAATGTGAACGATCCTGGCAAGGGAAGCAGAAACTTGCCATGGATGCGAGAACATCTGGAAGATTCACAAGTCTGAGTGTACTTGCACTCAAGCAGCGGCTTTTGGCCCGGAGCGCTTTTAGCGGGCAGCGAACATTGCCCATCGTAGGTGATGGGACAAGAGGAATCGCCGCAGATGATCTGCGAACAGGAAAATGAACCATTGGGTTTGAAAGTCATCTGGCAAGCGTCGTCGGACATTGAGCCGGTTTTCTCCATCGGCAGTATCGCTATCCCCTTTTTGTTTAACTCGCGCAAAAGCGTGGCTGGGATCTGCTTGTCAGTCTGCTTGTCGGCGGCGTAGACCGACGTCGACATAAGCAGCATACCGAGCAAGATAATCGAGAGAAATCGTCTCATAGAATCCCCTTTGCAAATCTTAACAGAATTTACTCGACGGGGTATGGGTGCCATCCATGTGTCTCAAGGCCGAGGAGGAAGGCCGTGCCTGGGAAAAGCCGTCCCAGAAAGGACCCTTTAAGCCGACGGGACTTGCAGCGGAGCAGGGCTGCCAAGGTGGCCGGCACAAAGCCACAATCTGCTCAGGCCGGCTATGGTACGATGATCGGCACTATTAATTCTATTTTCACGCAGGGAGAGGTCGACAATGCCCATCAATGCGTCTTCTTTGCCATTGGGCGCGTCTGTGGCCGATCGATTTGTCATTGAGTTTTTGGCGGGCCGGGGAGGTATGGGAACCGTCTATCGAGCCCGGGATCTGCGCACCGGCGGGGCTGTTGCGCTCAAGATCCTCCATGCGGTGGGGCTCCGAGAAGCGGCTCGCCAGCGCTTTGTTCGGGAGGTACATAAACGATCGTTTTTTGAGTGTTTAGACGGTATTCCTACAGTAGAATGCCTGTCGGGTCAACGGGCCAGGGTTCGGACCTTTGGGCCGTTCCTTGCCAGCCTGGGATTCACATGACACACAGCATGCGTTCGTCCACGCTTACACAGTGCTACGGTACTCTCTCCTAGAAAGCGTACGCCATCTCGGCCTGCGGTCTTTCGTCGCCGGTTTGCTTATTCGAATCGTCGCACGGACGGTCTTCCAGAACCCAACTTCCCTCGCTCCCTGAATTTGAGTTCTGAAAGACCGTTCCCGCTCCCCTATGTTTCTTATCAGAAATCCCAACCCCCCAACGCCGTCGTTCATGTCCGGGCGACGCTTGATCATCGACCGTTTATGGGAGCAGTTGCAGAGCGCATCTATCCCACTGTGCTATCAAGCGCTCCGCCCCCTCCCTCACAAATCCGGTACATTGGAAACCTGCCAGTTGTTGCCCCAGTAGAACTTGTATCGAAGCCCCCGCAGTAAAGTAACTACGCGAGTCCTCGCAGATCCTAGGCAAGCATCCGCGCTGGTAGCTACTTATGTAGGTTACCTCTTGCTGGAAACCGAAGAATCACTCTGCGAGGAGTTATGGAGAACCGGATCGATTCGCGGTGGTCTAACCCCTGCGGCGCCGCCGTTCTCGGGTACCCAGACGACGCCTGCCTGCTCAAATGCAGATTTGATCTTCGACAACGTCTCAATTGTGGCGTTGCCGCCATTCTCGACGCGAGTCACCGTATTTGCAGTGATGCCCGCTTCGCGGGCTAGCTTCACAGTGCTCCACCCAAGGGCAGCCCGAGCCATTCTAATTTGCGCTGGCGTTAGCATTAAACCCTTGCGTTTGTGTATTGCACCTGTATGTTTGTGTGGTCCACCGATTGGACCTGAAACTGGTCAGTCATTATTCCAGCGCACCATCGCACAAGCCGCCCGCTAGATCAAAGGCGAAGTGAACCGGCAAGGTGCGCGCTAATCCAGAGGTCTGCACCATGGCTACCGATCTGTCTGCTCTATCGCTGTCGGCCATTGTCGAGCATATGCAAGCTGACTTGGCGCTGGTCAGCAAACGAGCCCTCCAACCTGGCCCGCTTTCCCCGGGCGTTCGCGCCTTAGCTGTTCGGCAGATACGACTTCTCCGCGCTCGATTGAACTCCCTACATGCAGTCTTTTACCGCGCTGACGCTGACGTAAAAGTGCTCGACGATGACCTTGCAGCACCTATGAGCATTGCGCTCTTCCACCCGACCAAATTGCCGATGATTTCGACAGCGGCACAAGGAGAACCAGCCATGCACGCGACTAATCCGCTCGAACTTCCGGATTTCATCATTGAACATAAGCCGCCTGAGCCAATTTTCCACAAGTCCCTTTCTTGGCAGATGGCTCGTGGTCGCCGGTTAGCTTGGCTCGACTGGCTGCGAGCCGTGCTCCGCTGGCCAATGGCCCCATGGCGCTGCATGTCTGCTCTGCTTGACAGGGTTGCTCAGCTTGAAACCGTCATGACGGGCCACCTTACGACATTGAGCCGCCTTCAAAGCGCGCTGGATCATGACGCGCTGACCGGCGCGCATAGCCGCCTGTATTTCATGGCCGCGCTTCGGCAAGAGATCGCCCGCTTTGCTCGGGAGAACCGCTCACCCGGCGGTGCAAAAGGGTTTGTGGTTGGGCTGCTCGACCTGGACCAATTCAAATCGCTCAACGATCAATACGGCCATGCCACTGGCGATGAAGTGTTGATCCAAGTTGTTGCGCACGCCCATCGCGTCCTACGCCGTGACCTGGATGTATTCGCACGCTATGGCGGCGACGAATTTGTGTTCCTACTGCCGCAAACATCGATTCAGAACGCGTATGTTCTCGCGGACAAACTGCGCGCTGGCTTGGCAGCGCTTCAGGGTGTAGAGCCGCGTGCCGCCATTAGCGTATCGATCGGCCTGGCCGCCTGTCCCGTGCATGGCCAAGACGCTGAATCTCTGTTGCAAGCCGCTGACCGCGCCAT
>CAYWPR010000199.1:0-6102 GCA_964460115.1 uncultured Myxococcales bacterium | reverse complement strand
TCATGCTCCGTACCACGAAGCGGGGTTGAGTCGCCTTCCGATTGCGCCAAGACAATCGGCTACCGCTGTATTCGGTTCATACAGTGGATGATCGCATCCTCTAACTTAGGTCGACAGTTCAAGTCTCTTAGCGACGAACCGCCGCTCACCATCCTTCGAGCAACCGCGGAATTTATGCCCACGAAGAGGCTCTGGGTTCCCAATAGCCGTAACACAGCGGTCAACCGGGACAGTTGTCCGACGGTGCTGTCATCCACCGTAGAGACGCCGGTAAGATCGAAAATCACATACTGCGTATGGTCCACCTGAACCTTGGCCAGGAGACCGTCAATGAGTTTTGTGATGCGCTGATCGTCCATCCGACCAACTAGCGGAACCATGAGTACATGATCCCACACAGGAGAGACCACGCGAGACAGATCATCGACGAGGTCTTGCAGCGCGGCTGTCTGCTGCTCGAGAAGCAAAATTTGCTCGCGTTCTTGCCAAATGGATGCGACGCTATTGCACAAGAACTTGGTCAGCGACAGTAAGATCTTGCGCTCGAATTTGGATAGGACTTCCATTGTGCCAACCAGCAAGGCGGCTGCGAATCTCTCGGGAAGCAGAGCTGGCAGCGCCGTGACTCGCTTGCAGGCGTCAAAATCCATGGAGGTTCCGAAGGTTTCATTGGTGTCTCCATCGCCGCGTTCCCAATCGATGGGAATACCCTGTGTTACTAGCAAGCGTTCAGTCTGGCTCAATTCGGAAAAGGTCGTACTATAAAATCCCGACATCTGAGACAATACCCACACTATATTGCCAGTGGGTAGAACAGCAGCGTTTGTGGGAATGCTCGTCGCAATGAAGCAGAATGAGCCAACGTCAGCGATGAACTTAAGTCCTTTGGAAAGAAGTCTAGCAATCTCATCGAGATCACGCGTGAGCCCTAGCTTCTCATACAGATCCATAGATGCCTCATATCGCGCAAGCTGTGCATACACATTTTCGCGAGTTTGCTGGCTGGTCGGCATCAATGATCTGCTCAGATTTTAGTTTGAGCGCTTTAGCAATGCCGTTCAGAAACAGCACCCGGCTTCGGTGGAAAGGGCAGATCCGCAGGTACTTCCAAGGCATTCATGATGGTATTCATCATAACACCAAAGTCTGCCTGAGAAACTAGCTCATCGATCTCAGCATCTGTAAACCCAGCGTCGGCGAGCTGTGTATCATAATCGAAACTTGTCTCCTCGACAGCCTCAGGTTCGAGAGCAAGACGCGAAATCATCTCAATCGCGACACGGAACGACCTTGGCAGCCCTTTATAGGAGTTTCCCGTGCTCATAGAAAAAAGGTCTTCACAAGTCAGTGAGGGATCAATACTGAGTGCCGCATGGCCGTGTGCAGAGATGCAATATTGATTGTTTGCACGCACTGAGATGACATACAAAATAAGTTGCTTAAGCAACGCCGGAATATTGCCTTCAAGTACAGTATATTTAAACTTAAACCAATTGGCACGCAAGATCACGGGATTCCTTCCGAGTGCCTTCATCCAATTAGGAACAAATGAAATACCTAGCGTACGCATAGCTTCGTCATAGATTGCTTTTGTCTCGGCGCATGCGTCATTATACTCTACTAACAATGCTTTTCGCTTCATCGGTCCACCTTTTTCGATGGTAAATTGGCTCCATTGGACGTTTCGGTAGCACCAAGGGCTAACAACAACGGTGAATACGCAGCTCCATACTGCTAACAGTAGATAGTATACATGAGCTGACCCCGTCTACCGGTGTGGATTTCATCCTGCGAGCTTGATAGGTGGAGCAGCGGAGACGGTGACTGCCTGATCACAAGTGCAGCATGTATTCGATGGCTTTGCGCAGGCTACTCTGCGGCAGACTCTGCTGCTTGTGCGCCCAGGCGGCAAGTTCCGCAACAAGTGGCCCGGACTCGGTCTGACGCAGCTTTGTGCGGAGCCTGTGTGCCTGGGCCCTCTCGTCGCCCACAAGCGCCATGGATGCCGGCAGCTTGCGCTC
The DNA here is from genome assembly GCA_964460115.1 of uncultured Myxococcales bacterium. Classification (GTDB taxonomy): domain Bacteria; phylum Myxococcota_A; class Polyangia; order Palsa-1104; family JAEUJZ01; genus JAEUJZ01. The sequence continues at coordinate 4,081 of CAYWPR010000199.1, read as the reverse complement.
AATGCGGTACAGTTCCGCGATCAAATCCAGCGCGGTTTGGCACTGCGGATAGGCAGGCAACGCTTCGAAGAACTGGCGTCGGACGTGCGACCGGCAAAACATCAGCAATACATTCGGACTGCCGCGCGCCAGCGTCTGATAAGCGGCGTAGCCGTCGCTTATCAGCACACCCGGATAGGTACCAAGCAGGTCAGTCTCACTTGGACCAACTTTGAGGTACAGGTCATGCAAAGATTGAGAGAATGATGGGAACGAAACGTGGGTCTCTTTGAGGATGGGGCTTGGCGCTAGGGCCCAAAGGCCCCGTTGAACCTTTTTAGATGTAGATGCTAACCAGGATATTCTACGCTGATCAGCGTACGCTATATGGGATAGCCTCCCCCGGCCTAGCCTCTTTATTCTTGGAAAAATTCCGTTGATGCAGAATTCAGCCACTCCGAAGTGGAGTGCTCAGATACTAGACCGCACCTATCGGCTCCTCGATCGCTTAGGCCAGGGAGGGATGGGTACGGTCTTCCGGGCCATTCGCCTACTGGATGGCACCCCGGTTGCCGTCAAGCTAGTCGCCCCACCTGACTCCACCAGTGCACAGGCATCCGTCCGAACCGATCATTTGTTTCGGTTGGCGCTGGCGCGAGAATTTCAAACCCTGGCGTCCTTGCACCATCCACATGTGGTCCGGGTTTTTTCGTATGGCTTTGATCAACGGCTGGGGCCCTACGTGGCGATGGAGCTTTTGGAAAATAGCCGCAGCCTGCTGGCAGCGGGCATGGATCTGTCGCTCCTGGATAAGGTCCAGCTCGTGGTGCAGCTACTGCGAGCCTTAAGCTATGTACATCAGCGTGGAGTCATTCACCGGGATATCAAGTCAGGCAACGTGCTGGTGACCGCGGGAGCCGAAGGGCCCGAGGTCAAGCTGGTGGATTTTGGAATCTCTACAGGAAAAGGCCAGACGGCGCGGTTGGCCGGGACCGTAGAGTATATGGCGCCGGAGCTGCTGCTCGGATATCCGCCAAGTCCTGCGTCGGACTTATGGGCGGTGGGCATCCTGCTGCACCAGCTATTGACCGGGCGGCTGCCCTTTGAGAGCCAGACACCCACGGCAGTGCTGAGCGGGATCCTGGGAGCATCGAGTGAGGAGACTGTAACTCCCACCGTGGCCGGCATTATGGCGCACTATCGCAGCGCCCGCAAGGCGACGGGGCCCGAGAGCGATTGGAGTCTGGCTACCTTGGATCTAAAGGACTCGCGGCATGCGGTGCGCCCAGCAGCGCCCTCTGCCTCGCATGCGGAGCTAGATTCCCTGGCGGTATATCCCGGGGCGCTCGGCACGGTCCTGCAGAAACTGCTGGCGCGGCAGCCCGAAGAACGGTACCAGGCGGCCCAGGCGGTACTTCCTCATCTAGCCCGCGCGGTGGACCTTGAACTGCCGGTCGAGACCGCTTCAACGCGCGAAAGCTTCTTGCAAGCCACCGCACTCATTGGTCGAGAGGCGGAACTGAGCACGCTCCAAGCCGATTTGGAGTCAGCGTTTGCCGGGCACGGCAATGCTTTGCTGCTCGGAGGGGAAAGCGGCATTGGCAAGTCGCGTTTGCTTGCGGAGTTGCGAACGTTGGCGCTGGTCCATGGGGCCTGGGTGACCGAGGGGCATTCAGTGCCTCAGGGCGGGGCCTTTTTCCATGAGTTTCTGCCCTTCCTGCGAACTCTTTGTTTACGCGTGGAGGTCACAGACCCAGAAGCAGCCGTGCTCAAAGACCTGATTCCTGAAGTGGCACAGCTACTGGCACGCCCAATTCCAGGGGCGCCGACCGCCAATCCAGCAGAGACCCTGCAGCGGCTGGTGGACACGCTGGTGGGCCTGCTAAGCAGGTTGGAGCGACCGCTGGTCCTGATCTTCGAGGATCTTCACTGGGGGCGAAGCGAAAGTCTGGAACTGCTCAGCCGCTTGCAGGAGCAGCTAGGAGGACTCCCCGTACTGTGGGTCGGCAGCTACCGCTCGGACGAACGCCCGAACCTGCCTGAGCGACTGCCGGCGGCGCGCTCGCTGCGGCTGGGGCGGCTAGGGCGAGCCAGCATCGAGGAGTTGACCGCCTCGATGCTGGGCGACGGAGGGCGGCGGCCAGCACTGATCGAGTATTTGGAGCGGCAAACCGAAGGCAATATGTTCTTTCTGGTAGAAGTCGTGCGGGCGCTGGCAGAGAGTGCAGGGGAGCTGCGGCGGATCGGACAGGGAGAGCTGCCCGAGCAGGTACTGACGAGCGGTATCGAACGCATCATCGAGCGACGGCTATCCCGAGTGCGTGAGACCTACCGGCCCATGCTAGCGTATTGCGCGGTGCTCGGTCGGCAGCTAGATCCGCGGTTGCTTGCGCATCAGTTTCCCACGTTTACGTTGCAGGACTTTCTGATCGAGGGGGCTAACGCAGCGGTGCTGGAGAATGTGGGGACAGAGTGGCAATTTGCACACGACAAGCTGCGCGAGGGAACCTTGCGATATCTGCAGCCGACCGAACGGCAGCAGCTCCACTGCCAGATTGCCGAAGGGATGGAGACGCTCTATCGCCAGGGACAGCGGCTGGCGCAGAGTCTGGTGCTGGCCTATCATTTTAGGGAATCGGGACGGCTGGAGCGCGCCATTCCCTATCTACTTCAAGCCGGAGCGCAGGCGCGGCAGCTCTGTCTATTGGAAGATGCCCGCGCTCAGTACGATGCGGCGGAAGCCGCCTTGGCGCAGCTTCCGGAAAGCCTAGCGATGCAGCGCCACCGCATCGACCTGCTGCTACTAAGGATCCAGGCGTCACTGTTGACCGATGCGTTGGAGATACAGCTACGGCGCGAACAAGAAGCGAAGAGGCTGCTCAAGTCGATTTGCGGAGCGGAGGGCCCCGCGCCAGAGGAACAGCAACGGGAAGCGCGGCTGAACCTTCACATCGGACAGGTCTATTACTTTGCCGGGCAACCCGCAGCGGCCATCGATCACTTTCAGCGCGTGTTATCTCAGGCCGACAAATTGGCGGAGCCAGAGCTGCTGGTGTTTCCGGCCTTTGTGACCGGACAGGCATTGACTGCGCAGGGCCATATGAAGGCCGGACAAGCCCTTCTAGAACAGGCGGTCGGTCCATTAGAGCAAATCGGAAGCGTATTCGATTCGCTGCGCGGCGGAATGCTTCATGCAATTGCCAAGGGGGCTTCCGGCCAGTACCGCCAGAGTGTGGCGCAGATGCGGAGCCTGCAAGAAAAGGCCCATCGGATCAATCAACTTACCGCGCGCGGAATGAGCGAAGCGCTTTCCATGGTACTGTATCGATTGGGGGGGGACTGGCCAGCCCTTCACGAAGCGGCAATGGCCAGTCTTGATTATGTGCGTCGTTCCGGAGACAAAGTCTATTTGTTCTGCAGTCTGGGTTTCGCGGGCTGGGCAGAGGCAGCCCTTGGCCAGAATGCACGCGCAGCCGAATCTTTCGCACAGGCCTTTGAGCTGGCGCGCGCCGGGGACAGTCGGCTGCTGCTCAAGGACTGGATAGAAGCCGCACAGGCTGAAGGGGCGTTACTGGCCGATAAACCTGCTGAGGCCCTAACCCTGGCCCGCGATCTGCTTTATCGATCCAAGAAGGCAAATTTGGTACTCTCTGCCGGAATCGCCGAACGGGTATGGGGCTGCGCCCTCAGCCTTCTGGGTCATTCCCAGGAAGAAGCCGAGACCCACCTGCGCCACAGTCTGCGCATTCATTCGGAATCCGGTAATATCTTAGATGCCGCGCAGACTGAACAGTGGTGGGGGCGGATCAGCTTGACCAGGGGAAATAAAGCCGCAGCCCAGGAACACTTTCATCGCGCCCACTCGATTTTCGAATCCGCAGGCTGCGAATATGCCGCTAAGCAGACCCAGCAAGAAGCGATGGAGTAGGCGTCCCGAATCCATGGGTATCCGTTTTGGCCCGGCGTATTTCCTCGCGCGGGCAACGCGCAGCCGAGTAGCTGGTTCGGGGGGGGCATGGGAAGGTGCCCCATGGATTAGTGAGCTGATGCTAAGAGATCCCCTCATTATGTCGACGGAGCCGGGGATCAGACGATCGCGAAG
>CAYWPR010000198.1:0-6127 GCA_964460115.1 uncultured Myxococcales bacterium | reverse complement strand
CCGCGGTCTGCGGCAGTCCAGGCATTCCAGCCACGCCAGGCATTCCGCTGGCTCCGCCAAAGGGATTTGCAGTGTCCATGGGACCTGCGCCACTCTGGCCTCCTCCTAAGTACGCATCTCTTGTTGCCATGTTCTATGTCTCCTTGATTTGAGTCACTTAACGCGCGCCACGCCGAATGGGCGCGGCAGCGGGGTTCTCAGCGGATCCCACTGGCATGGTTGGATCGAACGGCGGTGCTGCCGGTGCAGGCAACGGCGTTCCATAAACCGGGCCAGGCCAGGGCGCCGGCGTTCCGGGAATTGGCGCCCCGTAAATTTGACCGCGCCAGTTGTAGCCAAATAACTGCATCAGAAAGTCAGCCGATAGCACCCATCCTCTGGTGCCATCGTGGCCAAGGACTGCCCTATACGCGTCCAGGCCGAAGTTTGCCGGGCTCTGTCCGGGGTACAGCATCGGCCAAGCCCCCGGCATACCAGCCAAGCCAAACCCGTCACGGGGGGAATCTCCGACTAGAATCCGAGAGCCTGGTACCTGATAGTATTGTCCCCCCAGATTGAGCACGACTTGAGCAAGCGGGACAGGCCGGCCAAAGAGCAGCCCAAAGACTTCGTAGGTCTGCATCGTAGCCGGCGCGGCAGGCCATGAGCGTCGCGCCATCAAATCCCGTTGTTGCATCCATTCTTGCAGCGTCATGGTTACAATCCGTAAATCTGGCTGCGCCAGTTGGAACCAAACATCTGCATGAGGAATTGCGCCGGTAGGACCCACCCGCGCACGCCGTCATGCCCGACGACCGCTTTATCCGGGTCCAAGCCAAAGCTGGCGGGGCTTTGACCGGGATACAGCGTTCCCCAGGCGCCCGGAATGCCGGCCAATCCAAAGCCATCGCCAGGAGAATCACCAACGAGGATCCGCGAGCCGGGTACCTGGACAAATCGCCCTCCCTGGTTCAGCGCCACCTGCGCCAGCGGCACGCGCTGATTATTCAGCAAACCAAAGACTTCGTACGTCCGAATTCCCGCTGCGCTTCCTGGCATCGGAATGTTCGGCATCGGAACGCTCGGCATCGTCCCACCACTGGCTTGCATCTGAAGCTGTTCCATCTCGCGCCGCATCTGCTGAAGTTCGAGCTCGCCTTGCAGCTTGGCTTTTTGCAATTCCAGATCCCCTCGCATTTTGTCCAGCGCAGCAGCTTGCTCGGCCTTGTGTTTCTCTAGCTCAGTGACGTGGGCCGCTTTGGATTCTTCGAGCTGCGCGGCTACCTCTTCCGAGGTGAGAGGCGCGGGTTTGACGGTGAGCGGTATGTAGTGGGCATGATAGTGAGCGTTTCTCCACTCGTACCAGCGCGAGTAGGGCAACCAGATGACGGTTCCGATCTTTTGCTTTTGCTTAAAGACCGGATCGTCGCCCACATCGGCGATGTCAAAACCGTTGGCCTTTAAGGACGCATGAACGGCCAGACCTTCGGGGCTGCTTTGCAGCCAGTCGCTCTGACGCCCGACGCGCTCCATGCCCTTCGGGATGTCTTCAGCACGCACGCCATACTGGTCGCCCACAGCCAACTCCATGAGATAAGTCACTTGATAATTCGTGTTCGGCATCGATTTACCCCTTTATGTCTCCTCCGTTGAACTAGACTTCTTGCAAATTCCGTCTGCTGATCATCACGATCTTTTCGCTGTCCCTGCCTCCTCCGGCTTGATCTTGGAAATCTGGCTCTGCGGAGGCAGTGCGCGCAGTTGCTCGGTGTAATACTCGCGCAGCTCTGCATCGAGCGGCTGGGTGAGCGTCTTTTCCCATACGAGCCGCGCATCTTGGGGCCGTCGATACGGAGCGTTTCCGGCGGAGGTGAGCTTATCCTCGTAGTATCGTCGCTGTTTGGGCGAGAGTTCGAGCCGCCCAAGCTGCTGGCGCCAGAATGAGATCTCCTCTGCGGGCGGCGTGATGGTCTTCCCTGCATTTTTCTGATTTGCTGGATTGGAATCTTTCCCCTGGGATTCCTCTTGCAAGTCTGCGTCTTGGGAGCGAAAGAGCGGCGCATCAAAGCTCCGCGTCCGCGTAGGTTTCACAGGTTCGGACGGCGGTTGCTTGGGGATGGGAGTCTCGGCTTTGGGCGTCCCTGGGGAGGGGGTGGCGGCAGGCTTTGCCGTTGCGGAATCGCCCCCCGGCATGAGGAGATCGATCAGTTTCTCGACTCCGGATGCGCCCATCCTGATCCCAGTACCTACGCCCGGGCTTGCTGCGTCTCCCACCGCGCCCCCGATTCCCCCAATGGCTTCGAGAATTCCGTGGGCAAGGGCTTTGCGATCCAATTCATTCGCCATGGATTCCCTCTAAAAATCGCTTAGGCATGCATTCTTCCCAGCCGCAGCGGCAACAGTCGCAACGGCAGAAGACTAAGCGGATCGATGGGGTGGCCATAATCCAGCGCAGAGGCTTGGTAGTCCGCAGCCCGCACTTCAAAATGGACGTGAGGTCGCGAATGCTCCACGCCGCTGTGACCAGTGGCCGCGACGGTGCCGATTGTTTCCCCGCTTCTTAATCGCTGGTTCGGTTTTACCTTCGCCGCGCCCAAGTGCAGATAGCGGTACACGTTCCCATCGGATCCCTTCACATCGACAAACAGACCCGCGCGCCGTTGTTTATCCGTGGCTCCCCGGCTTCCATTGACGACTCGGAGGACCCTTCCGGGGCTGACTGAGAGAACTTCGGTACCCGCGGCGGCAAAGAGGTCGAGTCCCTTGTGCGGTCGGCCGCTGCCGCGGCGGTGCGACAGCACGGACTCGCCAATCTCTTGCAGCTCCATAAGCGCAATCGGCCAAAGCCAGTTGCTGGAATTTGTCATCGGGCTGGCTTTGGGCTCCGGTTCTGTGTTGTTGCGGGTCGTTGCCCACAGCGCCAATCCCGCCAATCCCGAGATCGAAACCGCCGCGACTGTTGCAAAGGTCGCCTTGCTCTCCCCTTGGCTCATCGAGATTCCGCCGAAGAGTGAGTGAGCGCCACAGCGCTGCCGACCAATACCACTCCGCCCACAATCGCCAATCCCCAACCAAGACCATTTCCCAGGTGATCCGCTTCCTTTTTGGCCTTGCCAAGCTCCACGGATGCGACGGCTAGACCAACCCCAGTGTTGGCACCGATGAGCTTGTCAGCCACGGTAGCTTTTCCGATAGCAGGGGGCGTGCGCTCTCCCAAGGTCAACCGTTGCTCGGTACCGCTCCCAAAGCGACGCGGTAACAGCCGAGAGCGAATTACGCGCGTCAGGCGCCGAAGCCGTGCAAACGCCCAACTGCCGATGAGCGCCGCGATGCCATCGGCAATCGAATCTGTAATTGCCGCGGCCATCGCCTGCGCCGCCTCATTGAGCGCCCCGTCTGTCTCGGCCGCCGCCGCTTGTCGGGCTGCTTTCACCAGCTCGACAAAGTCGCTGATCATCGAGAGCAGCCCCGCCGCCGCCAGTAACACATCGGCCAACCAACCGACTGGAGTAAACTGGAGCCCTGCCCAGACGGCCAATAGGACGCCCAAGGCAAGCGCCGTGTCCGAGTTCCATAAGTCCGCCAGCTTTTCGGCGGCGCTTTTAGACAAGTAGTTCCTTGTCCGATACAGTGCCTCGACAATCCGATCCAGGCCCCCTTCCGGAACTGCCGGGGTGGATTTGGGGCGGTCAAATCCATCAAACTTGCGGGCGCGGCTGCTATCCGGCTCGCTCATCCTTGCACCTCGCGGGTGCGAAGCTGTTGGATGTTTTGCGCGAAGTACTGACGTAGTTCGGGAGTGCTCGACTGCGTCATGGCATCGAGCCAAATCTTTCGCGCTTCCTCCGCGCTGCCATACGCAAACTGCCCCACCCCGACGAGCTTTTGTTCAAAAAGCCAACGCTGGTGAGGCGGAAGATCCGAGCGCCGCAGGGCCTGCTGCCATTGCTGGATCTCGGAATTCACGGCCGCGCGTCCGGCCGCGGGCTCGACCGTAGAAAATCCATCTCCGCGGCTTCGGTAGTCAAATTCAAGGTACCGCCGTGCCCGGCTGTCTTCAGGGACTCCCAGCGTGGCCGTGAGTGCAGCGGCCTGAAGGTCCCCGGGGATCGGATATTGCGACAGAACCGCCCGCTGGATTTGGGCAAAGCGGTCACTTTCGAGCACATAGGCAAGGGTCTCGGGGCCGATGGTCTTCGAGATAGACAGGAACAGTCCGCTGGCCCCGGCCAGGTCGATCGCATTTCGTGCCTTGCCCGCTGCTTCTCGAAAGCGGATCAAGCTGTCTCCGATGCGCTCAAAGGCGCCGGCAAGGTCTTGGTAGGGCCGCAGATCCACCCCGGGCTCGCCGGGTTCACGCCCACCTGCGGGCAGCCGCCAGGACGCAATGAGTACGGCCAGCGTCCAAGCCACTTCCCGAGTGACCTTGCTCGACAAGCCTCCGCCCAGCTCCGGACGCGCGCCGAGGATCGCGGCGGCCATTTGACGAGCGGTGCCCATGTTAACCTCCGCCTCGTTGCGCCGCGCGAAGCTGGGCCTTGGTTTGCTCTAGTTCATCAAGCGCGGCTTGCAGCGCTCGCTTGTTGTCTGCAATCGCCTTTCGATTCTCCTGCCGCTCGTCAATGGATTCCGCCCAGCGAAAGCGCAGTGCTCGGACCGTATTTGAGAATCCCAGGTGCCCGGCGATCTTGGCCGCTTCGCTCACATACCGCCGCCAGCTCGTGGGTTGGTAGGGGCGCCGTTTATCGCTCGGTAGATTCCTGTCTTCTGGATCGTATTCGTCGCGAAGGGCCTTTTCGAGAATAAAGACGAAGGTTCCAATCGCACCGGGGATGCTTTGGGCCAGGTCCACATTGCGCGCCCAAAAACCATTTTCCCCTTCGACTTTTTCGCTCCACTCCCCAAGCGCCCGCATGCCGAGATTCGCCGCTTCGTTCCAGGCTTGCCCGGCCATCCCGCCTAGCACTTCTACCCCGGTCTCGCTCTTCGCGGCTTGCGCGGTCTGCGCTACGAACTTCTCAAACTTAGTTTCAGACTTCTGAACTTTCTTCTCGGCCAGTTGTTTTTCCGTGCAGGATTTGCTAATTGCGCTCCGAACCTGTGCCGGAACATTGGCGAGCACCACCGCGGCTTCGGCATCCTTTTTAGAAGGTAGTCCCATGAGCCGTGCTCGGTCTTCATTCCTTTTCTTGCGATCCCCTGTCATTGGCTTGTCCTCACATTTGCAATGTTTCATCGAAGTTGTTGAGCTCTCCAAAGCGCTTGTTCAGGAGAGACTTTCTCAGCGCCTAATAAGGTCCATCTAGATTTCCGCCCTGCGCATTGCGCCGGGAAGCTCGCACATTGCGCACAGCATTTCCTATTCGCGACTACCTCACCGCTCGGAAGACCGGAACCTCTTCCGCAGCTTGTCAAACGCAAGCTCGATGCCGTCCTGTACCAGCGCAGCGGCGTGATCACCAAGCCGTCCCCCCAGGTCGGCGGCCACAGTGGCTGCATGCTCACCGAGGCGCACACTCAGATCGGTCACGATCTCCCCCGCCCGAACCATGAGCGGAGATTGTGGAGGGTTGGGGAGTGCGGCCTCGCACGCCCCACAACAAGGGAACCTACAGGCCTTTTTTCGGGGAATTCGATTGGCCTCGCCACACTGCGTACACTGGACGGCCCCAATTGCTTCAATCCATTGCGCGCGCAATGTTTCATAGTCGCGCCGCCTATCCATATCACTGAGCACTTCATAGGCCGCCGCAAGTGTCTCAAAGCTAGTCAGATGTCCGCCTCGATCAGGATGATGATGAAATGCCTGCTGCCGATAAGCGCTCTTGAGCACGTCTGCGGACGCGTTCGGGCAGACGCCGAGAACCCGGTACAGATTCCGCTGGTGCAGAGGAGTCATTAGCTTTCTACCTCTGCAAGGCCGTCCTGCGGCGGTTGCGGGCAGGCATTGGCGATATACTGGAGCCAGTCCACAAAGTTTTCCTTATTGGCCAGAATCCAGGCCATCATGGGGCCGGTTAGGTTGACAATGCGGCGCTTCATTTCACGCCACGCCGCTTGCAGCGGGGAGTTTTGCGGTGCCGGGCCTTCTTGTTCTTCTTCTTGGACTTCGAGGTCCTTTTCGGCATCGGCGGGCTCGTAGATCGTG
>CAYWPR010000197.1:0-6162 GCA_964460115.1 uncultured Myxococcales bacterium | reverse complement strand
AGCTCCTGCTGCAACTGGGTCACGACGGTTGCCATGTCCTCAAAACGCTGTTTCGATGCGTAGGACGAAGAAACGTTCGTTTCGCCAAGGACGTCACGTAGCGACGGTGTAGGATGGGCGTCCCAAGCGCGCCGAGAAGATCCATTATGTAAACTAATGGAAACCGCCGATGGCATTTGGTCGGAAAGCACTGCTCAGGCGACCAGACTGCGTCTGACAAAGCACAACCTAGATGCGTCAGCATGAGGAGCGATGTCAACGGGAACAACGATCCAGCAAGAACCGTAAACGGGGGGTCTCCCAACCTGCGCTGGCCGATGATTCCCTAGCTGGAGGCCCGATGAAGTGCTTCCAGCGAGAATTTGCTGGGGGCAGAATTCGCGTTCTTGGTCAGCACCATCAACGCTGATAATTCGCGTTTTGCGGCGCCCCGCAGCGGTTTTTGACCGGCGCCAACAAGAGTGCTAGAAAATGCAAGAAAGCTGAGGTGATCGAGTGATGCTCCGAACAAATTGGCCATTCTTGGTTTCATGGGCCGCCGTTTTCCTCGCGTGGAGCGGTTCTGCAAATCCACAATCTCCTGCCACGGCAGCATCGAAGAACGCTTCAAGTCTGACTTCGTCCGCAGCAATTGGCGATGGAAAGGATCTGGTCTTCTTCATTCACTTAGAGCATTCCTTAGTGCCGTTGGCCTGCTACATCGCCAAAGCATCACGATTTTACCAGGGGCCGGAATGCCTGCGTTACGTTCCAAACGGTGCCAAGGTCTTCGTCGAAACCGTGGGTCCTTTGCCCACGCATCCGATAACAGAGAAACTGCGTGATGATGTGAGCCTGCCGGCGCTAAACATCAAACCTCAAGAGCCTCCACTGCCGGGTTATAGTGTTTGGCCACCCCACGCGGTATCGCGCGTGCATCGCATCGCCACGGAGCCTGATCTACCCATTGACCATACATGGTGTAGGCCTTGTAATTTTCGTAAGGAGATTCCCGCGGAGAGTGGACCTGCTCTCAGCGTGAAAGAGGCTGCGGCACTGACTTCATCTGCACGGCAGCTAGATCCCGGCAAGCCAGAACGTAGAATCTCAATCTACCAGACTGTCAAACTGGATCTAGACCGCGATGGAAAGCTGGACCGATTGATCTCTTTGTACCTGCAGACCCCACGAGGTCCTGAGATGTCGGCGGATGAAGGTAGGCATGCTTATGAAGAGAGCATCAGTGGTAGCGTATTCCTTTTATCTTCTAATAGTCCTGACCGTGTCCAGAGCTCTTATCGAAGAGGACATACTATCTTGGCAACAGTTGACTTCAAGGGAAATGGTGAGCTTGCGGTATTGCTGGAATGGCATGATCTAGAGAACATTCACTATTATCTAATACAGAAAGATAGGACTGAATTTCGCGAGCTCGGTTGCTTCGATTTAGGCCCCGGCCCTGGGTTGATAACTCACTGCTTCTGAAGCGTTTCGACCAACCATTCTGTTCCGTAGAGGCTGCCGCCGTTTCGCATGATGCCTTAAATCCTTGATGTGGCACCGTCTACCGTGCTTTGATCGTCGTGTGCCTCCGTTTGTGAGTCGTGTATATTAGTTTGTCCATCTGATATGGTGCCGAGATAGTTTTCGGGAATCGCTGAATGCGTAGACTTCGTCCGTTCCTAATGATGCTAGAGGCAACTCTCTTCTTGTCTGGCTGCCGGCGTTCGTTCTCTCCTGCTGTGCCACTGTCGGCTTCGAGCGCAGGGGTGCCGCTTGCGGCCCCGGCTGCCGGGGCAGTGTTAGATGGCATGCCGGGGTCGGCTGCTGCGGTGATGCTCGATGCGGCGGCGAGACCCGATGCGGCGAACAGACCCGATGCCGCAACAATCCCCGATGCGGCGACGAGACCCGATGCGGCGAACAGACCCGATGCGGCGAACAGACCCGATGCCGCGACGATGCCCGATGCCGCGACGATGCCCGATGCCGCGGCATTAACAACGCTGCACCAGCGTGCGAGGGCAGCGGCCGGCACGGGGAATTTTGCTGGGGCTGCGGCGGCCTTTCGTGAAGCGCGCCAGCTTTCCCCCCAGGATCCGGACATCCTATCCGGGCTCGTAGAAGTCCTGCTCCAACAGAACAAACTGGACGAGGCGAGGGCCCTTGTAAAAGCGGCGCTCCAGGCGGCAAAGACCCAAGGTCAGGCAGGTCCTGCCGCTTACAACCTGGGCCGAATTGAGGAAGCCGCAGGGAACGATGAAGCAGCGCGAAGCGCTTATGACCTTTCTCTGGCCAATTGGTCGGCCAAACATTATGAGGCGGAACAGTGCCGCGAGCGGTTGCTTTCGCGATACCAAGGAAGTCATCCCGTCTTCCTAGACGGGCCCTACCCCACGCTGAAGGATCTGTGTACGCGGCTCCGTGCAGGTCAAAGCAGCAAGGAAGTGATAGGAGACTTTGGAGGCTGCAAGCAAACACCGTGTGAGTTCATATGCCCTGGCAAGATACAATCCCAAATCCGGAACGGGCTGCCGTCGCCGCTCGAAGAGGCAAGGCTGTACTGGAGCGACGTCAGGTGGCATGCTCCGGACGATCCCGAGCGAACCTGCAGCTTTCTAAACGCCGCGGTCCGAATTGGCGTGCTTTGGTATGGGACTTCGGAACTCAGCTATCAGTGCGTGCTTGGCAACAAGAAGCGCGACGAGGTGAAGCTAGAACGCGCGACTGTGGAGTCGGTGGGACCTGGCGGCACACCGCTATGGGTCGTACGTCTTGACAAACAGGGTGAGTTTGGCAGAACCAGCGACGGTGAAAAGTCAGTGACCGTGATCGGCGCGGGCCCTGACCACAAGCCCTGGCGCATCGGCCCATTTGCGACTGCAACTTGGCTGGCAACGGAATCCTTTAGAGAGGCTAAATCCACTTGGGAGGTATTCCGCAGAGAATGGCGCTATGAATGGCGTTTCAAAGACGGCGCCTTAGAGTGGCTCGGCGCCATCTATGAAACCCGAGGAGATGACAACCCGGGCAGCCGAATCCGCCTGCCTCTGCATAGCCGTTATCCATTGGTTCCGCCCCAGGTCGGAGTACGTTGAGAAAGCCGGCAAGTCGGAAGCGATTTGAACCTGAGCGATGCGACCGCTTCGTGACGATATGAGGGGCCAATGACGACTCATGCCGTGACGAGCAAAGCGTCGAGCGTCAGCGAGATTACCTCGCGCCACACAGCACGAGAGACTTCATCCTGAGCAGCAACGTGCGCGGCGGCGACCGCCGCTACCTCCAGCTCGCTGGCTACCTCTCCACCTCCGCGCAGCGTCCACGCCATCATCTTCCAGGCCAATTCGGCATGACACGCCTCGTCTTCGGCGATGCGGACCATCAGGTTGCGCTCATCGGTATCCACAACCGTATCGAGCGCTGCAGCGGCTGCCACCGCGCCAATGGTCTCGTGACACAGCCCTCGACAAAAGTATTGCGAGCGACCGTAGCGAGGCCGCCCCCGCGCGGTGCCAGCGCGGCCAGCGGGCCTGGCTAAACCGCGCCTACCGCGAGCAGCTCCAGGGGCGCGCGCGCGAACGACGCAATCGATGCGTGTTCAGTTTCCGCTGGGGGGCTCTAGGGATCTTACGCAGAGTAAAAATAAATGTGCGATCAGTTATTATGTCCGTATGAATTGTAATCACCTTCCACAAAGGCTGCGCGCCTATGGGCGCCGACTGCTTGTGCTGGTATTTCTGCCAATTTTGGGATGCACTGTGCTGCCGGCCCCAGCCAGACAGGGAGTTGATAAAGCAGTGTTTATGACGCTGCGTCAGGAGCGCGGGAGGCAAGAGGAGCATTTGGGAAGCATTCCGGCCTACATACACGTGGTGGATGGATTCGTAATACTGTGGAAAAAACCACCAGAGGAGTGGGCCATGGGCGAACCCGATACTTTGGAGAAACAGATTACCAAGCCAGGGAGTGGCGCGAGCACCGCATTCCGCCGTGTCCATCTGGAGAAGCTGCCGCCAGTCTTGCCCTCGCTGCTCGGCACCCAGCTGCAGTTGTATGATACCCAAGGACCGGTCTGCCAAGCGCGCATCGTCGAGCTTCTAATGCTGGGCCAAGCATACACCTGGGACTATGGCTACTGGGGACATGGGGAGCCCAACTATAAGGAGCCATCAACTCGAGCCGAGATTGCGCAGGCCATCTGGGAGGATAGTGGCAAGAAAGACAACCTTGGCCACTCCTTGGGAGCGCGCATCATTCCGTTGTTCGGAAGTTGTGAGAAGGCGAGCTGGGCCCAGGCCGCCGGCCCACCACGGCCAAAAGTCTACCCGGCGCAAGTTGCCAGCCCCCCCTGGAGCAGCGCGGCACTGGCGCAGTTCAATAAGCTCCTGCAAGACCCAGCGTGGTGTACTGCTTTAAATTCTAAACCCTCCGCAGACCTATTGACAAGCTGTAAGCATCTATTGGGCTTATTGGCAGATAAGCATCCCTTAGTTCCCGATATCAGGATGTTCCCTTCTATACCTCGGTTTGGCTCCCTCCTCACAATCAGCCTGTCGGTCGGTGATTATGAGTGCGTTCCTTATGAGTACCATATCTGCGAGGCCTTTTTGGTAAGCGGCCGTCCGGAGCGGGCTGAGTTCCGGCTCCTCAATGACATCACTTGCGATTCAAATTTGCTTCCTGATGCCGCGGTCGACTTCAATGGTGATGGCCCAATCGTCTTCCTAAACAGCGCTGGATTGGATATCTCTGTGGCGACGAAGAAGTCCCCTCTCTCGATGCAACAAGACTATCTGTTCCTGCCTCATTCAGTAGATGGCGATGGCTGTAACCCCAAGAATTTTTCGCCGGCTCATCTCTAACTTCTTCCAGTGACCCTTATGATGAAGTCCGATTTGATCTGGGGGCCGAAATTATAGAGCGATTCGAGCCCCGCTAGGGGAATGCATCCCTCCGCATCTTCGCGAAGGTTGAATCAGAACTGCTTCCGAGAGGGGACGACGCGCTCGATGTTGGCGACATCGTCTGGGGAATCGAATATGTGGGCCAGGGCGATGAAACAGAGGCTGGCGATGGTCTCCCTTGCAATGAGTTCGAGGGGAACGTGAAACCGCAGCACGGATGATCGCAGCTTCACGCACTGATCGACCAGCCGAGTCGCATCCGCGCTCACCGTGGCGAGGTCTGCATCGCGGGCACCGTTCGCGCGTGCGGCGCTGATGAAGCGCTCACGACTCTTCTCGAAGCGGGTCATCGCCTGCTGTTTGGCTTGCCGCTCGGAACACAGCGCAGTGCCGTATTCAGCCACCTCCCGACGGAGCTTTGGATTCAGCTTCTCGTACGGTGGCAGGCTCAAGGCCGCGGTGATGTCGCCGACATAGCCCTTGAGCACATTTTCCGTACGGCATTGCTCCAGCCGCGCTGGCTCTGCTCTGCTCTCGGCTAGTGGCTGCATGAAGAAGAATAGCAGCGCACCAGCAAAGACCCTTGCCGCTCCTCGGGCGATCGTCGAAGAACCGACGATATCGCTCCCGCCTCTGTCCGCATACTCCGTGCATATGCCCTTCTGGGTCGCTGTTGCGGCTGATGGCACAGCGCCCGCATAGCCCACCTTCATCGGCAGCTCGTCGGGTGTTTGCGATTGCCGCTGCGCAGATGCCACGAGATTGAAATCTCCACCGCCGCGATCGTAGCAAATACGTGCCTTGTTGTAATCATTCTTGAGTTCAGAAAGATCCTTGCGCGGCTGGTCTATGGCGTGCAGCGCGACTTCATACGCTGAAGGTATTGGTCTATTGGTGGGCCAAAGAGGCCTGTACACTCTTCATGCGACATCGTTAAGGATTCGCAATATAACATAATCGATTTTATCGGCGGCCCGCAGGGTACCGGGCAAGCCGAGCCCTTGGCGAGGAGGATCGCGAATCGCCCTTTTAAAAGTCCTATGCGTTCCCTTCTAATCCGTCTGGGGCCTTTTCATCCGCAGCTTTATCCCCGGTTCCCCTCCATTGGTGAAATCGATACCAGCACGCTCGATTGTACGCTGGAGCATTTCCAAAGATTTCGCCGAAACCGAAGGGACACCATCCGCTGCCTGAACCCTCTTAACTGTAGAAAGGCTCACCCCGGATTTCTCCGCCAGATCGCGCGCGGACCACCTCAGCATGCCACAGGCTGCGC
>CAYWPR010000196.1:929-6532 GCA_964460115.1 uncultured Myxococcales bacterium | reverse complement strand
TCGCTTATTACAGCAAAGCCAGCATCGTGCTAGCCGGGATGAAAGACCCCTACAATCCGGACCGTACGGGGCAAGCAGTCGATCATAATCTGAATTTGAGAGACAAATCGGGAGTCGGGCAATTGGTCTCTGTGGAACGCGCTGCGTTTTCCACGGTGCCTGTTGTGGGCGGTGTGATCAGTTTGCTGGCCACCATTGGCGACCTCATCGGCAACGCCGTTGCCCACATGAGCCATGGCGGAATGGATGACCTGCCACTACTCGTCAAGCAGCGACTCTACGCATATGTATGGATCAAGCCAGGCAAGCAGTATCCCTCCCAAGCTAGCTACGGACCGGTGCCCCCGCGCCCAGACCGGAACAAAGTGAATTTGGAAGTCTACAAGCAATACTTTGTCACGTGGCTCCGCGCCTACATGATCTGGGCTGCCTATGATCAACAGCGGGGGAGAATCATGCATACGGAAGATGAAGTGATGCTGCCCATCGACATCGTCAACCGCTTGTACGCCGACGGCTACTGGCCGCTGCCGCTGGCACCTCTCAGTTATGACGAAGCCGAATATCGCCGCACATACCCCAAATACCATAAATGGTGGTCCTCTAATCTACCCTCTGTCGATTCCGATCTTCGAGATCTGGCCCAGCAGACCTATCAAGCGCTCTATCAAGAATATGTAAAGGATGCCATGGCCTACCAAGCCCAGGTCGGAGTGATCGGCGTGCCTGACGATCTGAAGGCTTTACTTGAGAAAAATGATATGATCCCCCCGTGGGGCTCAGGAGCCAACCCAGTCTATCGCACCAACACCCGACGCGGTGCACGCTGATAAGCTTCAAGGATTCTAGTGGAATGAGAGGCAGGTTCAGAGAGAAGCAGAGAAGAAAAGAACCTCGCCTCTGCTAGTAGGACAGTTCCCGTCGAGAACTGAATTCGTGAGGAAGCTGTTTCGAGGGAGCGCTCACGGTTTCATGCCACTTCAGCCTCAGACGAGACTTCTAACCTGGCAACATCCTTACCATCGGACCAGAGGTCAAGCTGCTCGACTTCGGAATTGCCACTGATGACAGCGAATCAGCCAGACTGGCGGGAACGCTGGAGTACATTGCGCCCGAGCTCCTGCTTGGGGAGTTGCCAAGTGTGCAGTCCGATCTGTACGCGGCCGGCATGGTGTTTCATCAGCTCGTCAGCGGCACCGTCTCCCCCTGCATTAGCAGCCGGACAGCGTTCCTCGATGACCTGCTGGGCGAAAACTCTGACCGCACCTTGTCGCCAGATGCCGCCAACATACTGCGAAGTATGCCAGACTCGGAGAGGCGTCTCTCGGCGGCCGAGGCTGCTACGGCAGAGCCGCCAGCCACCGAGGTTGAGTCCGCAACCCAAAATCAATCACCGCCAAGCGTGAACGCCCAAGCACCATTGTCCTCAATTGTCGGCTCGGTTGGAGGCCCGCTGGACGTTTTCATTCGCAAGATGATTAACCGTTCCCCCGCGGAGCGCCCCGAAAGCGCTAATGCGGCGCTACGCGACCTCAGCGCTGCCGTCCCTTATGCCATTCCCATCGAGACCGCTGCGACCCGGGAAAGCTTCTTGCAGGCCACGCTGTTTATCGGCCGAGATGCGGAACTGGCCAATCTGCGTCGGGCGATCGAGCGGATCAAACAGGATTCCGGAACAGCCTTCTTAATTGGGGGTGAAAGCGGAGTCGGCAAGTCGCGACTGCTTACCGAGCTGCGCACGCTGGCCCTGGTCCATGGCTGCTGGGTGGTCGATGGTCAAAGCACGACCGATGGCGGTTACTACTACCAGGAGTGGCTGCCCCTGGTGCGGACGCTGTGCTTCCGCGTTGAGATGACGGATGCGGAAGCAGCAATCCTCAAGGATCTGGTCGGCGACATTGGTGAACTGCTCGGACGAGCTATTCCCGACGCCCCGGCTGTCAAATCCGAGGCCGCGCAAGCGCGCATCGCCAGCACTATTGCCGCCGTCCTGAAGCGCCAGTCGCGACCACTCGTGCTGATTCTTGAGGATTTGCATTGGGCCAGAAGCGAGAGCTTGGCTTTGCTGCAGCAGCTCAGCCTCGAGCTCGAAAAGTTGCCGACCTTGCTCATCGGAACCTTCCGTTCTGATGAAAGCCCGGCTCTGCCACAGAGCCTGCCTACCATGACGCTCATGCCGCTACAGCGTCTAGACCCGCAGAACATCGCCCGTCTCAGCGAGTCAATGCTCGGCGCCATGGGCCAGAAGCCAGAGCTCGTCGCCTACCTGTCGCGCCAAACCGAAGGCAATGTCTTCTTCCTTGTAGAAGTCGTCCGTGCCCTGGCCGAGAACGCCGGAGAGCTCCAACGAATCGGCCAAGGTGAGCTGCCCGAGACCGTACTTACCGTCGGAATTGAGCGGATCGTCGAGCGACGGCTTGAGCGGGTGCCTATCCCTTATCGACCCCTGCTCCAGCTCGCTGCGGTCCTGGGGCGCAAGTTCGATCTGGCCGTACTCGGCCACGCATTTCCAGAGCTACCCCTGCGATTGTTGCTTATCGAGTGCGCGAACGCCGCCGTGTTGGAGAGCCAGGGCAGTGACTGGCGGTTTGCCCACGACAAGCTGCGCGAAGCGATTCTGCGACAGATTCCTACCGAGCGCCTGTCGGCCCTCCACCTTCAAGCTGCCGAGAATATCGAGGCTATCTATACCGCCGAAAAACGTCGGCCCCAGAGCTTTTTATTGGCATATCACCTCGCCCAGGCCAATCAGCCAGAACGGGCCCTAAAATACTATTTACAGGCAGCGGAGGATGCAACCACTCTGTGCCTATATGCAGAAGCACGGGCCTGCTTAAGTGGAGCCCTCACGGTTCTCGCGCTTCTGGAGGATACGGCTGACCACCGCCGCCTGCGAATTGATCTGCTGCTTCGTCAAATTCAAACCTCACTGCTGACCGACAAGCTGGATACGCAGATTGAGCGAACTGCTGCAGCACAGAAACTACTGAATTCGCTGTCTGGAAGCGAGGGTTTCTGTCGCGAAGATCGACTTCGGAACGCGCGATTGCATTATTATCTTGGACGCTCATACCACTATGCGGGCCAACCAGGAGAGGCAATCAAGAAATATCAGCTTGTTATACCTATTGCTCAAGAATTCGGTGATCAGGAACTGCTAGTACTACCGGCATACGTAACCGGAATTGCGTTATGCATGCAGGGTAATAGCGGCAAGGGCTGCGACTTATTGGGCAAGGCCGCTGGCCCGATGGAGGGGCTCGGCAACGCTTTTGAGTGGCTGCGCGGGCTGCTCTTTTATGGTTTGACGCTCTCGGCCTCGGGCCGCCATCGTGACGGCTTGGAGCAGATGGAGCGTGCCTATGCGCAGGCGCAAAAAATCGGCCAGCCATCGGTTTTGGCAATGTGTCAGTTGATGTTCAGCGCGCTTTGGCGAACTGCCGCCGACTGGAAGAAAGTGGCTGAGGCCGCGCGACTTACCATCGAGCACGCAACGAAGTCGGGAGACAAAGTGTACTTATTCTCCGGCAACTCCTATCTCGCGTGGGCTGAGGGCTACCTCGGACTGCACGATGCCGCTGATGAACACCGAGATCGAGCGCTGGCGATCGCGCAGGTGATGGGCGGCAAGATGATCATATCGGACTGGTTCGAGGCTGCAGATGGGGAGCGAGCCATCTTAGCGGGTCAGCCCGAGCTAGCGCTGGCGCGAGCGCAGGCCGTTCTGAAGAAGTCGCAGCCGGCCGGGCTGGTGCTATCCCACGGCCTAGCCGAGCGAGTCTTTGGCTGTGCGGTCGGCCGCCTGGGTGGTAACGATGCTGAGATGGACACCCATTTTCAGGAGAGCACGAACGTTCTGGACCGGGGCGACAACGTGCTGGACGTGGCCCACACCCAGCTATGGTGGGGACGCCTGTGTCTGGAGCGGGGTCAACGAGGCCGTGCGCGCGAACATTTTCAGGCGGCGTGCGAACAGTATCAGCGCAGTGGCCTAAATGTCGCCCGGGCCGAGCTTGATTCGTTTTGGTCAAACACCTAAGCCGGCGCTGCCCAATTAAAAAAACTGGAAGACCTGCAAAGCGAACCCTTACGGACGCAGCCAGAAGGTCGTGTACAAGGAGTTCTACGCGCAATGGTATCGAGCTTGCGGCACGTAGCTATTACACATGTCGGCGCCGCGCCCGAACCGCTGCGGGGTGCCGGAAAACGCGGATGGGCATGTCGCCGCGCAAGCTCTTCTTCACTGCAAAGCGTGGGTTTGATCACAGCAAGAGGAGGAGCGCTGGCTAGAAGGGTCAGGGCAGCCATGGATTTCATCGGCATAGACATACACAAAAAGTACTCACAGATTTGCGTCGAGGACGAGTCCGGAGGGGTGGTATATGAGACGCGTGTGCCGACGACGCGAGCCGACTTTAGGGATATACCGCGGGTGAATGTGGGTTCGAAGGTGTTGATAGAAGCGAGTACGCCGAGCGAATGGGTGGCCCGTCATTTGGAGACGCTGGGGCTGGAAGTGGTGGTGGCAGACCCGAACTTCGCACCGATGTACGCGACGCGGAGTAAGAAGGTAAAGACAGACAAGCGGGACGCGAGGTGTTTGGCGGATGCGTGCCGGTTGGGAGCATATCGGCCCGCGCACCGGCTGTCCGATGAACAAAGGGAGGTCCGGCTGCAAGCGGATGTGAGAGGGACCCTGTTCGAGATGCGGACGAATGTGTTAAATCGGATAAGCGCGGCGCTATTAGGTCAAGGGTATCGAGTGAAAAGCGGAGCGGCAGAGAGCTATGCGGAGCGATTTTTACAAGCAGAAATACCGCTTGGGGTGCGGGAACAGCTCAAACCGCTTGTGGGAATGCTAAATCACCGATCGTGATTCTGCAACACCGCTATGCAGCGACGGGGATGCGGGTGCGAAGAGCGGGCTTGACCTCCGGGTTGTGATTCCTGTGGCAGAGGTATTGGTACACGTGGAACAGTAGACTGAGAATCGAACAACAGCGATACGGATAAGACAAACAAAGCAGGTTTTATGGCTGCGGATGGGTTCAAAGCGATCGAATCGAGGCGCGGACGGCTTGGTCGGTGGGCGGAAAGACATGGCCCGACGCAGCGCGACACTGCTCGTCTCAATGTAGCCCTCGAGGGAAACTACCGTTCAATCGTTCCGCAATGACGCGAAGTGCTTGCAACCCCAAGTGGAAATTCGCGGAACGATTGAAACGGCAAAAACCAGAATATGGAAATCTGCACTGGCCAGAGCATCCATCGAAAAAATCCTCTTCGCCTTCAGACTTTCCATGGCAACTGTGCGAGGCAGTGCTGGTCCGCAGTACCTACCCACTAGCATATTGCTGAATCTTGTCGAGAATCTTCCGACCGCCGAGATCATGGAGGTGGTTGCATGTAGGCCAAGGGAGGCAGGAAATGTCGCCAGTCTGTCGAAGCGGCTTGCAACAGCCGCTTGGACATGCGAACCGCCGAAGCGGCAACGTGCAAGCAGCTTACCATAATAGCGAGCAAAACCGGTGGATTAAAGCGGCGTGCAAAAGCGGCGTGCAAAAGCGGCGTGCAAAAGCGGCGTGCAAAAGCGGCGTGCAAAA
>CAYWPR010000196.1:0-829 GCA_964460115.1 uncultured Myxococcales bacterium | reverse complement strand
GTAGCGTGGACAATTGGATTGTGCAATACGCCTCATGCTACGCAAGCTCGCGAAAGCATGCATGATTTTAGCAAGTTTGTTGATTGTGCAAGCCGGTATGACACGCCGCTTTTTCAATCGGCGTACACCACAGGCGTGTCCTCGCTTGTTTTGATATCCGCTTCCATCGGCGTACATCGCGATCTGCTTGGAGCAACCTGTGTATATTTATCTACATGTAACCTGCTGAATGCCTATCGATAAGCAACGCAATCAGTCAATATCATTCGGAATTGTTGCTTCAGAGGCTGGCTGTGGCAGGTTTGCGGCCACAGGGCATCATGAAGGTTCTTCCAACAAAGGAGTGGCTGAAACGGGGTCAACAGGTTAAGTGGATGAGGAATGGAAGGATGCAAAGCTTAACAGAGAACAAGAGACAAAAAGTTGGTGGGAAAGACAAGATTTCTAGGCGCAAGCTGGCATCACTTGACCAAGCTCCTGTACTATGAAGCGTGCTTCCTCTAGTGATTTTCGAAATCGGATCCTTGCGGCCTATGGCAGCATGTCTAGCTGGCCACAGTGAAATAAAATCGCGACCCGGTAGTTCCCGAAGTTTCGGAATCCGCGCGCAGCGCTCTTTAAGTATGCGTAGGACGAAGAAACGTTCGTTTCGCCAAGGACGTCACGTAGCGACGGTGTAGGATGGGCGTCCCAAGCGCGCCGAGAAGATCCATTATGTAAACTAATGGAACGGGCTCAGTCGAGAAAGGCCCTTGCGAGGCAGGCCACGGACCTTGTTGCGCTTCACGTCAAGTTGGACTTTTTCGCATTCCCAAGATTGTAATGGCCG
>CAYWPR010000195.1:0-6613 GCA_964460115.1 uncultured Myxococcales bacterium | reverse complement strand
TCTCGATGGACGATGCCGTGCTGGTGCGCTATGGCCAGCGCTTCGCTGACTCGCAATAGCAAAAGCAGGCTTTCTGAAATGGAAAGCGGCATGCCGCCAAGCCGCGTGTCCAGGCTTTCCCCTTCCAGCCATTCCATGACCAAAAAGGGCTGTCCTTCCGCCCAACGCAGAATCGGCGCATCCAAAAAGCCATGCGCGATGTGCGAAACGATTCCGGGGTGGCGCAGCTCCGCCAGTATATGCGCCTCCTGCAGCAAACGGTCCGACTCGGATGACGCGCCATCTCGCCGATGAAAGAGCTTTAGCGCCACCCAGCGCCCTGTGTGTCGATCGCGCGCGCGAAAGACCGTCCCCATGCCGCCGGCTCCGGCAATGCCGTAAATCTCAAAACGGTTGGCGATGACCTTGGCGCTGGGCTGGTCCATATCCGCGCGCGGAGTCCTTCTTCGATACCTCGGGAAACCCCGGTAAACTCAGGATAGAAAGCTGGAAAGATTACTTTAGCTCGCCAACCTACTTGGCAGCAATGAGCATACGTATGAACGCGCGAAGGCATTTTTGAAAGCTCGAAGCGCCCCGGCGTTTATCTCTATAATCAGAGGATGCAGGCGATTTCGGTGGCAGTCGTTGGAGGAGGTCGCTGGGCGCGGGCGCTGGCGCAATGCCTTAGTCATCACCAAAGTGACAAGCAGGGACACGGAGCAAGCAGCCCCATCGAGCGGCTGATGCGCTACCAACCCCCTGCGGATCTGCCGCGCATGGCCACGGCCATTGAACCGCCCGAGCGTCCCATCTCCGCCAAACCTCCGTCTGGGTCGGGCCGCTCCATTGGAGATCCTACGGTACAGGTTCCTGCGGATGCCTTGCTTTCGGCAGCCGGCGAGCACTATGGCGACAACATCGAGCTGGCCGAGCTTGTCGAAGCCAACCTCATCATTTTGGCAGTGCCCGGGGCCAAGGTGAAACCCTTGCTTGAAACCCTGGCCGGAGTGCTACACCGCCGGCAGTGCCTGGTGCATGCCATCGGCAGTTTTGCGCCCATTTTAGGCTCGGGGGGACAGACTTTATTGCGGGTTTCGGAAATCTTGCAGCGCGAGACCCCCATCGTCCGCATTGGCGCCTTGGCCGGTCCGGCCCTGGCCGAGGACTTGGAAGAAGAAGTGCCGGCCGCGCTGACCTGCGGCAGTGCGGCGCCAGAAGTCATCACGATGGTGCAGCACGCCCTGCATAGTCCGTTTTTGCGCATCTATCCAAGTTCCGATCTGATCGGAGTCGAAACGGCGCGTGCTCTCGTCGGACTTATGGCCCTTGGCTGCGGGGTCGCAGATGCGCTGGGCTTTGGTCCGGCGGTACGCGCCCTTTTGGTCAGCGCCGGCACCGCAGAGATGGCGCGCCTTGGAGTGGCCCTTGGCGGCCTGGCCCAAACTTTTTTCGGTGCGGCCGGAGCGGGTGAACTTATCGCCGCCACCGAGCGGCGCGGAGCTCCTGATTTTCGACTGGGCCGGCTGCTTGGCAATGGAGCGTCGCTTGGCGATGCCACGCGTCAGATTGATCGCGCCTGCGATGGCCTGAATATGGTGCGCGAAGCTTTTCTCATCGGCCAGCGGGCACGCTTAAATTTGCCGATCATCCATGCGCTGCACCGCTGGGTCAGCGGCAAGATGAACCTGCGCAGCAGCATGACCGAACTTTTGGAACGCGAACTGCGTGTATGATTTCGCGCCATGGGCCAACGGCGAAGACGTTTTGCACGTCTTCTGGCTTGGCTGGCGATATATGGATCGTTACGCCAAAGCGATGCCGCCAAGCCCGACTCTGTAAATCCGTTCGAAACGGTCGTTTCCGCCGACAAGATCGAGCTGCGCGAAGAGATCTCGCGGCAGACGCTGTCCACCGAAGAGCTTCGCAAAATTCCCGGCACCCTCGGCGATCCGCTGCGCGCCATCGAGAACCTGCCCGGGGCCGCCCGTCCCCCCTTTAACACCGGACTTTTCATTATCGAAGGCGCCCGCCCGAATGATACACGCGTCTATTTGGGGGCAGCCGAAGTGCCACAGCTTTATCACTATGGCGCGCTTACTTCGGTTGTGCCTGCCGGTTTTATCGACAGCATCGAATATTTGCCGCATAACTTTGGCGTCCGCTACGGTCGCGCCACGGCGGGCAGCATCGACGTCGATTTGCGCACCGGCAATGCGCAGCGCTGGCACGGCGCGCTGGACATAAATCCAATTCACATAAGCCTTGAAGCCGAGGGGCCGCTGTCTCGTCAGAAAACTCCGGTCGGCCGCCGCGCGACGCTGCTTTTGGGCCTGCGGCGCAGCTACATTGATGCCGGCTTGGCCGCCATCAACGCCATTGCCGGCGGACCACCGGGGCTGCGTTTTGTGCAAGCGCCCGTGTACTGGGACTACCAGGCCGTACTAAACGCTCCCTTGGGCAACGGTTGGCTGCGAGTGATGGTCCTGGGCTCGGATGATCAAATCGCGCTGCGCTTCGCCCGGCCGCAGGATGTCGATCCCAGCATCAACGGGCAATTTTCTACACATATCTTGTTTCATCGACTGGCGCTGCGCTTTCGCGGGCGGCTCGACGACTGGGATTTGCTCGTGCAAAACACCACCGGCTATAGCGGCACCGATTTGGCGCTCGGACACGGCATTGCGCTGTCGGTTTACAGCGTAAATAGCGATTTTCGGCTAGAGGCCCGACGACAATACACAAGCTGGCTGCGTTTGCTCTTAGGCGCCGACATTCAGACATCTTATGTATGGCTTGATGCGGCGGTGCCGGCCCCGCTGCGCGAGGGCGAGTTTCAGCGCCCGCCGGGGCAGCTCGCTCAGGTTCGCGCGCAAGATCAGGGATTTCTACTCAATCCCGGATTTTATGCCGAGCTGACGCTGCACCCGCAACAAAGGCTGTCCTTGGTGCCGGGGCTGCGCCTTGACTACTTTAGCTATTTGGGACGATTCAATCTTGATCCGCGGCTGTCGGCGCGCTTGCGCGTCTCGCCGATTACCTGGCTGAAGCTAGGCGCTGGCATGTATGGACAAGATCCGGCGGTGCAGGATTATTTTTCCAGCTTCGGCAATCGCCGCTTGCGCCTGGAGCACGCCCTTCAACTATCCTTGGCCGTCGAGCAAGCTGTCTGGAAAGGCATTGTCATCGAACTGACCGGACTTTACAAACAGCTTTGGGATTTCGCCGGACCGTCTATGTATTCCCGTCGCAATGCCGACTTTGGCACTGGCGCAAATCCGCTGACTTTGGTTTCCGAGCGCACAGCCTCGCAAGTTCTAGGGCGCATTTACGGCGGCACGCTGCTCGTGCGGCAAAAGCTTTCGCGTCACCTATTTGGCTGGCTGAGCTATTCCGTTTTGCGCAGCGAGCGGCGCGACTGCGATATTTGCGCGTGGCGGCTGTTTGATTTCGACCAGACTCACGTTCTGATTTTTGCGCTGCACGTGTATCTGCCCTACCGCTTTGAGATTGGCATTCGCTTTCGCTACATTAGCGGCCTGCCCTACACACCAGCGCGCGGCGGCTACTATGACAGCGACGCAGACTTGTATCAGCCGCAGTTCCTCGGCAATAGCGAGCGCAACAGCGAGCGCCTGGATGCCTTTCATCAGCTCGATTTGCGCATCGATCGAACGTTTGAATGGAAGACCTGGCGGGCCAAGCTGTACTTAGATATCAGCAATCTTTATAACCACGCGGCGCAAGAACAGCCCGTCTACAGTTTCGACTATAGCCAGCGCGGCGCAGTGACCGGTTTGCCAATCTTACCGTCGCTAGGCATTCGCGCCGAGCTATAAGATGCATCTTCGCGCGTAGACATTTCGCGAGCATCAGCCTTCTGGTTTTTCTGGCTTGCTTTCCGAGGGAACGGCGGGGCTAGCCGGAACATTCGGTCCGCTTGGGCCACTAGGTTCGGCGGGTGCAGCACTGCCGCTTCCGAGGCGTCCGGGTTCGCTGGCGCGGCAGGCGGCAAGCTGCGCGTTAGTATTGGCCAGTTGGCTATTTATCGACGCCAATTGCGCATTTTGCGAACCGATGCTGCCGCGTAGACTTTGCGTTTCAGCCTCTTTGGCGTCTAGGTTTTGCTGACAGCGCTGCGCCGCGGCGCCGCTCGTGCGCTGATCCTTTTCGCATTGCGCCAAACGTTCTTCGATTGCGGCAATGGCCTCGGCTTTTTCGCTAAGGGCTCGCCCCGCGCTTTTTTTGGCTTCGTCGGCACTTTGGTTGGCTTCTTGCGCGCTCTGGCTGGCCTGCTGCGCGATATGAGCCGCCTGTTGCGCCCGATCCCTGGCCAGTTTGGCCCGCTGATCGGCGTATAAGGCCACGCCCCGTTGCCGCGCCGCCTCGCCCAGAGCGGTTTCGGTTTCGACGCGCGCTTCCTCGGCCGTGCGGCGGGCCTCGTCGGCAGCACGCAGCGCCAGCAGCGTTTTTTGCCGCGCATTGTCCGCTTCCACGCGCGCCCGCTGGGCTTGCGTAAGCGCGGCAGCCGTACGCTGCTCTTGCGCCTCTACAGCCAGCTTGGCCAGCCGCAGCTTGCCAAAGGCCAGCCCGGCGCCCACAAGCGATGTCAAAAGAAGCAGCACGACGGATAAAAGCACGACGATGCGGCGGCGCTGCCGGCCTTCTTCCTGCTCGATAGAAGCGCTGATGAAGGCCTGTTCATCGGCGTTAAGGTCTTGGCGATTTCGAGCCCAGGCCAGCGCCGCGCGCAGCTGCGAACCGCTAAGCAGGTATTCCGAATCGCGGCGATTGGCCTGCCATTGCGCAAGCGGCGACTGCAGGGGCCGCACGGCCTCCTCGCCAGCCAGCCAATCGGCAGAAAACACCGCAGCAAAGA
This sequence comes from uncultured Myxococcales bacterium, assembly GCA_964460115.1. Classification (GTDB taxonomy): domain Bacteria; phylum Myxococcota_A; class Polyangia; order Palsa-1104; family JAEUJZ01; genus JAEUJZ01. The sequence continues at coordinate 1,755 of CAYWPR010000195.1, read as the reverse complement.
TGCGATTGCGCACCTGCCAGGCGCTGTCCTTTTTGCGAATCATGCCCAAAAGTTCTAGGCGCAATAGCGCCGCCGAGTCGGCCGCGGCGGGAAGTTTTTCTTCCAAAATTTGCCGATACAAAGCCAAAAGCGTCGGACGCAAAGCACCGGCGCGGCGCAGACCTTCTTCGGCATATACAAAACTGGCATCTTCGCGACGGCGATTGCTGCTTATCACTTCGGCCGCGGCGGAATCGACCAAATGCTGAATGGATCCATCGAGCAGCGGTTTGGTGCTCAGCGCTTCGCACATGCGCTGGGTCAAAAAAGGGTGGCCGGCGGTCCAGCTAAAAACCGCTGTCAGCACTTTTTCCGACGCAACGCCAAGCGCATGCAAACCCGGCAGAAACACCCGCACTTCATTTTTGTTCAGATCCCCGAGCCACAGCGTTTTGCTGGGCAAAATAGATCCGCGCCGTCCATCCAGGGTCAGATCTTGCGGCAGCGCCGTACCCAGCACACAAAAAGCCAGGGGTTGCGAGCTCGAGCTCGGCAGCGCCGCCAGCGCCGTAAAAAATTCCTCGGCCGGCAGCGGCAGCCGCAAAAGCACTTCCAGATGATCAATGAAGAGAATCGCGGGTTGATGAAGCTGCGCGGGCAGTTCGCGCAATAGCTGCGCCAAGCGTTCGGCGGGGCGCGGCGCTTTTTGCTGCATTTGCGTCCACAAGTCAGTAGGCACGCCGAGTAGCCCCAAGCCGCGGTGCAGTTCACGCCACAATTCGAAGTAGAAGCGCTCGCCGCGCGCGCCGCTCGATTCGACGCTGCGCAAATCCAGCACGGCGCACAAGACGCCGCGCTCGAGCGCCGGGCCGCGCACATTGCTAAGCCGCTGAATGGTGGCATGCATAAGGCTCGTTTTGCCGCTTTGCCGAGGCCCGAGCACGCTGCAACTTTGGCCGCTAAGCAGCGCCGCAAAAAGCTCGGCATCGGCGGCCCGCCGCGCATAAAACTCACCATCACGAACAAAGCCGCCGGCGCGAAAACGCAGGTTTAAACCGACAAGCTGTTCAAGCTCGCTCGCCACGATGGACATCGTCGGACGCTCTTGCGGATTCTTGCTGAGCATGCGCAAGCACAGGGCATCCAGGGCTTCGGAAATCGAAGGATCCACGGAACGCAGCGCCAAAGGGGCAACCGTCGTATGCAGTTCTTGCCAGCGGACGACGTTGCTTTTGGCATCTTCCACAGGCAAGGTTCCAGTCAAGGCCTCAAACAGGATGATGCCCAGAGCATAGACATCGACTTTTTCATTGACGGTGGCCGCGCCTTCCCAGGCTTCGGGGGCCATGTAGGCTGGGGTTCCCAAAAGGCCACCGGTGCGACCGCGCGGACCATCGGGGCCAAGCACCTTGGCGATGCCGAAGTCGAGCACTTTGACGCGCTCGCCGCCCAGGGTGAAGGGGTCCTTCACGATCATGATATTTTCGGGCTTCAGATCGCGGTGGACGATGCCCTTTTCGTGCGCGGCGGCCATCGCCGATGCCAGTTGCCGCAGAAGGCGCAGCGCTGCCGCGCGATCGAGCGGCGCGACGCCACGCGGCGTCGGCGCTACGGTGCGCGTGCCAATCAGCGCATCGATACGGGCGCGCAGCGACTCGCCTTCCAAGTACTCCATAATGATGTAGGCGGCTTCGGCGCTGGTTTGGCCGTGTTCAAAAATGCTGACGATGCCGGGGTGCTGCACCAGATTTGTGGCCAGAGCCTCGGTCAAAAAGC
>CAYWPR010000194.1:0-6792 GCA_964460115.1 uncultured Myxococcales bacterium | reverse complement strand
ACTGGCAGAATCCTTTGGCCAGCGCTAGATAGAATCGATGCGTAGCGGGTTGACGAGCTGTACCGTTTGTCTTGGGCACCTCAATCGCTTCCTTGTATAGATCGGCGGCGGACTTTGGGGTAATTCGAATCACGTCACCTTCCAAGCACGCGGCAAAAAAGGCGCGCAAACATCGAAGGTGATCCCGACAAGTTTGTGGCTTCGCCTGGCCGCTCTGTTCCTTCTCTTTCATGTACTGGTCAAGTAATCGGCCAACTTGACGACGAGTCGGCGCGTTCATCTGGCGTTCCATGCGCGCCATTTCCTGTCGAGCGACCTTCTCCGTATCAAAGTACAGATCAGCCCCTTTGTCAGCGTAGCTGGTATAGACGCGGACTTTGTACTTTCCGGATGGTGCATCGAAGTACGGACCATTGACACGAGGACCAAGTTTTTGTCGAGGCATAGGAATTCCTTTGTGTAGCGCTCTGTTGACCCAATTCAGAGGCGCAAGGTGGATGCGAACGCCGCCGCCGATTTCAGAGGCAGCGGGTTTGGGTCAGAGGAAAATGAAACGATGTTGGCTTATCGTCGGCATGCGAGCCGGGCAGCCGAAGAAGGATTCATTCTTCGGCTTTATTACAGCGCTGGGCGTATCGACATTGGCCCACCAATGCGATGACAATGCGATGGCGAACGCGCTCGGTCAGAGACCGCATGGTGCGGATTTCCAGATTATGTATCGTCGAGGCAGCCAATCCGCTGAGGTCAGCCAAGAGGTTGCGAGGCCATCCAAGCGCCTCTCGTATTCGACGCATGGTTTGTCCAAATTCGGGCTGATTCAAAAGCAACAACGGATTCGGCTCGGGGACAGATTCGGTATGGCCAATCGCGTTAGGGAGCCTATCCAATCGCAGCCTGATCCTCGTCAGGATTCGGTGGAGCTCGGCCAGATTTGCTCGCATCTGCTCGACCTGTTCCATGGAGGCCTGCAGATCTGACAAGGTAGCGGAGAGGGAAAAATGAAAAGGGTTCATGAAGCCTCCGCGATGCATACAGAGTTGCGCAGGCGCTTGGCTTGATACATGGCACGATCCGCAGCATGAAGCAGGGCTTCGGCATCCATTCCATGCTCCGGACAAGCCGCCAACCCAATTGAAGTGCTGAAAGACAGCCCTTCTTTGTCGAACCGAAGTGCAGCCGCTGCAGCGCACAGCTTGTCCGCCAGCACATGGGCGCTTTGCAAGGAAGTTTGCGGCAGCAAGAAAACGAATTCATCGCCGCCATAACGGGCAAAAACATCCAAGTCGCGGCGCAGGATGCGCTGGGCCTGTGCAACGACTAGAATCAATGCCTCATCGCCAGTGGCGTGGCCATATCGATCGTTGAGCAGCTTGAATTGGTCTAAATCAAGGAGCCCAACCACAAACCCTCTCGCGCCGCCTGGAGCGCGGTGCTCGCGAGCAAAGCGAGCGACCTCTTGGCGGAGAGCTGCCATGAAGTAAAGGCGGCTGTGAGCTCCGGTCAATCCGTCGTGATCCAGGGCGCCTTGAAGGCGGCTCAAAGTCGTGAGGTGGCCTGCCATAACGGCTTCGAGCTGAGCGACCCTGTCAAGCAGGGCCGTCATGCAGCGCCACGGAGCTATCGGCCAGCGAAGCACGGCTCGCAGCCAGTCGCGCCAAGCTAACCGGCGGCCACGGGCCATCTGCCAGGAAAGGGCCTTTTGGAAAATCGGGTCAGGCGGCTTATGTTTAATGATGAAATTCGGAAGTTCGAGCGGATTAGTCGCGTGCATGGCTGGTTCTCCTTGTGCCGCTGTCGAAATCATCGGCAGTTTGGTCGCAGGCAAGGGTGCAAAGCTCAATCGGAGCTGGGATCATTGTTGATCGCTCTTATGTCATCATCGGCGCGTCGGACGAGGGCATGCAGGGAGTCCAATCGAGCGCGGAGGATACGTAGATGCGGGGCCGCTAGGACACGAACTCCCGGGGAAATGGGGCCGGGCTGTAGAAGTCGTCTGCTGATCACCATCAAGTCAGCCTGCATATGTTCAATGATGGTCGGCAGCGATATAGCGGACAGATCGGTAGCCATGAGGTGAGCCTTCCGTACGCGCACCGATCCATTCACTTCGCCATTGGATCTGGCGAGCGGCTTATGCGATGGTGCGTAGTCAAAAGCGAAGCGATGGCTTATCGGGCGAAGTGACTACTTGGTGCATTGTATGAATGGATTAATACAAGTCAACAACGAATTATTGCCGTGATCGCATGATGACGGCTGCACAGCTACGCATGGCACGGGCAGCTCTGGGGTGGAGCGTTCGAGATCTGGCCGCCAAAGCTCAAGTCAACGCCAACACCATAACCCGTATCGAAAATGGCGCTGATGCGCTTGCCGGTACCCTGGCGAGGATCCGCGCAACGTTAGAAGAAGCCGGAGTTGTATTTCTCCCAGGCAACGGGCATGAGCCGACGGTAGCGCTAAAGAAAAAACCTGTGTGAACTCGCCAGTCCCGCTGGCGAGATACCAAATCGCTTTTGCTATAGGTTCGGCTGCAATTTCGCCAAGGCTGAAGCAGACACGCTCTCAAAAGGTCTTGCATTGATCTCCGTGAGCCCGATTGGGCGATCTGTGAATTCGGTTCGTACTGATTATTAGCCAATACGAATGCCGAGCTCTCGCCCCGCGTCGGCAACAGTTCCGCTCCCCATAGCCCTAGTACACCGTTCTGCGCGCGGGTTAGGCGATTCGCAGCTCGCTTTACTACCCTCAGAGAGCAGGTCGAGATGGTGGGACGCTGCACAGCAAAGATCGCAGCGGAACCCTGCGCGCGCGCCTACCTGTAGTAAGGGCAGCCTAAGCCGGTGGTGGACTGCCCAAAGGTCCAAACCCTGGCCCGTTGATCCGACAGGCATTCTACTGTAGGAATACCGTCTAAACACTCAAAAAACGATCCTCAAGAGTCTCATCACGCATAAATAGCCATGGAGTCAAAGATTTGAATATAGCATACGCTGTTTAAATAAATGGTTAGAAATTATGAGCTATGGTTGCCCCCCCCAAAAAAAACGCAAAGGAGAGAAGAAATGATAGTAACAAAGGCTATGAGGTTGATCGCTATCACCTTGAACCTGCTAATTCTGGCTTGTGGTAGCGCAGAAAGTGTAGATATAAATGCTCCAAGCGATACAAATATACAATCTATAGCGCCAGAGCAACAAGAGGTTAACACGGTACCTGCTGATCCGGATACTCAAAGCACGCCCAACCAGACAGGAGCTAGCGCTGATCGCTGCCCTCCTGATTGTATATACTACACCCGCAGATCTGATGGTATCACCGAATGCAGATCTTGCTGCTATACTGCTACCTGTAAATGGGTTTGTCAGCCTTGGAGGCGCTGCTAAGGCCTTCAGTCCTACACATTTCGGGTAAGTCATCGGAGACTGTCTTCCAGCACTGCGATGACTTATCCATAGGCAAATTGCCGTCCAGACAAAGGTGAAGTGATGAAAATACCGTCCTTGATATGGTTCACGCTGGTGCTGACTGTTCTGACCCTGGGGCTTAGCGCGTGCGGTGGCAGTGAGCTAGGGCCGGCAGATGAGCTTGCAGTGCAGAACAAGATATTTCCAATGGTGGAAGGCGGGCCAGTATCGAGTACTATCCCGACTCATGGCAACGCGGCAACCAATGTTACGCCATCAAAAAGCGAGGGCGCGTATCAAAGTCAACCTGTCAACGCAGAATCCGACGCCAAAACATGCAAGTTCGTCGCTTGCGGTTGGCGAGGCTGTCAGATGCAGTGTTGTACACCGGGGGGATGTGGACGATGCTTCTGTCCCTAATCGCGTCAAACGGAGCAGAGTAAAATAGGCGCTTGCATGAGCCGAAACGGGGACGGTATTAGCTCGCCATACTTCGCGCAGCGACCCCTGATTCCTCGCTGATCCCACGACCTTGACTGCCGGAACACCTCAGAGTAGCGTCTTCGTCGCACGAGGCGGAAAGCATCGAAGTTAAAGAGCAACAATAACCCAGCATCACCGAGAGGAAACCAATGAAACGAACACCGCTTGCCTGTTTGATCGTCCTGAATGTTCTGGTGGCTGCATGCGGCGGAAGCGAATCGTCGTCAATGTCGTTTGAGACGGCCCAAACATATTCACCATTGATTCAGTCTCGGGCCCATAAGATGAAGCTTTCTGAGCTGGACGTTTCGCCTCTTCTGGCATTTGAATGGAATGACGCAGTGGCAGGCACGCCACCGTCGGGAATGCCTTCTGTGAGTATTACTGGTGCCGATACCCGCTTCCGTGGTAAGGGCGATGAGTGGTGGGTCAAGGACACGAGTAGAGATGGCTACTCGGCGGTGGCTCGCTGGTGGAACTATCTCGCTGATGGGACTCTCCATCGTCAAGGAGCTTGCAAAAACTCGATGGGCTATGGTGATTGGGGTATTTGCAACAAGGATTATAGCGAGAGTTCAACCGTCTTGTGGACGGCATGCCTTTACGATGGCGGAACGGATACGTGGATTCGCTGTGGTTCTGCCGGGTTGGAAGTGCCTGTCACACCGCTACCATAGTAGTAATCGTCTGGACAGCGAACAGCGCTTCTCGATAAGCCACATCCCCACCGCACAAGATCCCTAGCAAACGCAGCGCGCCAAAAACTACGTCGCAAGTGCAACCTCCTCGTCTGTGTGCTCTTCTGTGCTCGACAGGTGGCCCGAACGGTTTAACCACGGCGCTGTCGAACTGCGCTAGTGAAGACAAATCCGCCCAGCTATGCTCTGGACTCTGCCGCCTCCTCTGCAAGTAACCGTCTCATCGAGGCGGAGAGGAACGGCTGGTCCGCATAGCTGGTCCATGCAGAGGCCCTGAAGTGCTGACAGTCCTGGGCTACGGTTTCCCCGCACTACCGCTGCTCACGGTACCTCTGCGCTTGCTCGGCGCAGCTTCCCTGCACCGCTACTGAAGGACATCCTTGACCGCAGGCACGGCCCTATCGTATGGATCTCGTCGCACGAAGCAGAAAGCATCTTTCTCATATGGATTCCGTCACAGAAAAAATGCTAATTGATAGCACAATTAAATCTAGCGACTATCGTATTGGGAATAGTAATAGAGCAGTTACAGAATTTCTATTCCATGTAACACACATAGAACCGGCTGTCTCTATCCTCTCAAACAAAGAAATTGGCACTAACAAAATACTAGACGATCCAAGGTTGGCTAATTTGTCTGGTATTTGGTTGACACCTAACACTTGGCAAGATGGATCTATCTATGGTAATATCCGCTTTAGCCTAGATGCTTCGGCCATAGCAGGAGCATATAAATTCTATTGGATTGGGTTATCAAAATGGCATGACGGAACATGCAATTTTGTCATCAGCAAGCAGTCGTTTGACAGCGAGTTCTATCGTTGCTACAACATTCAAGAGGACGAGGGGCCGCTTCGCTTTAGAAATGGAATTTTGGAGAGAAATACGTCCGTTAACATTCATATAATTCACGATGGGTCGCTATCGGCGGAAAAGATCTGCGAAATCTCGACGATCGATCATCATGCTGAGATGTGTACGCTTAAGAAAACGTGTAGCAAATTCGGGAAAGACAGTGCTGAGAGGCTATTGATGGCACGTTGCATTAAAGATAATGGAGAAATACCCAATCTTTTAAAAGATAAGGAGGCGTCCATTCGGAAATTCTCTGAACACTTATATTCAATTGTGTCTCATGGAACGAATTATCGACTTGATGGCAATAATGGAAAAGATGATAAATCGTTGGCTCTCGCCAAAGAGATCGTCGATCAATATTCAATGTCAATGTGTGATGCTGATTTAGACAAATGTAGAGAGCTGTCTGAAAAGTTCGTCACAGCATCGTCTGCTCGGGACGCGATCGATTTATATATTCGCAAATACCTTGGAGAACAATATAGCTTGCCTGAGCGTGAGGAAATATGCGATTTTGAAAACGGCCTTTTTTTGCTATAGGTTAGTATCCGGATCGCAGTATCTATCACTGCTGGCAACGTTGCCTGCCACGTTTTCCTGACACCATCGCCGGCCTACGATGGTGCAGGCAACCCAGGGGGCGCCGTTGGTAACTCTCCGATGTACCGCCCCATTTCACGAGGCTGCCTACTCGCATCACTGCACGACATACAGTCGTGCTGTCCGAATCCTGAGCGTACCTTTTCAGCATTATGATCCGTCCCCGCAAAACCACCCTCAAACGCTCTTGCCAGGCAGGCTTACGTCGTCGTAGCGTGTGCTCCGAGGTGAGCGGAATGAAATCAGCCATCGCAGCGCTGCTTCTCGTCTTTCTCGGCGGATTTGCGCCTTTGGCGGCGGCAGCGCCAGCGGAATCGCTGGAGCGTATTGTCCATTTGACTGATGGCGCGCTCTATCGCGGCGAGATCCTCGAATCGGTGCCCCAGAGCCATGTCACGCTTCGCCTCGTGAGCGGAGAGGTTCGGCGCTTCAAGTGGTCCCAAGTCCGCCGTGTCAGCTTGGTGGCTTCTTCTTCTGCGAGCTGGCCGGTTTCGTCTTCCCCCGAAGTGCCGCCCCAAGCCGTGCCGTTGCCCCAGACCGCTGGGCCTGAGGCCCCTGTCGAGAAACGACTGAGTCCATCCGCCGAGCCCCCCGCACCGCTGGCGACTCAGCCCGTCGCGCCGCCCTCGCCGCTGCCGGTCCCTTCTCCGTCCGGCGTTTCCGCAATCGAAGATCCCGCTGCGCAAGTGCACCTGCAACAAGGCGACCAAGCCTTTGCCGCCCGCAGCTATCAAGAAGCCTTG
>CAYWPR010000193.1:0-6819 GCA_964460115.1 uncultured Myxococcales bacterium | reverse complement strand
ACGGCGGAATCGGCTTCCCAATTCCGCGAGTCTCTCATTGAAGAGTTTGCAGAGGGCGATCGACGACAAGCAGCATGGCGCCCTGGGCGTTATTTCTGACGACTCTAGCGATGGGCTTAACGATTGCATCCGGAGGCAATCCGAGCGACTTCAATTCCTCTCGGGTAATCAAATATCGCCCACTTAGCGGCGAGTCGGAACAATGCAGCACGGTCCCCACCGCTAAATCTCCCAGACAATCAGGAGGCAGGTCATCCAGAAGTTGCCCGTTGGTCGCCACCTTCACTGTATAGGCTTTTTCATCGACAGACACCGCAACGCCGATTGCATCCTGGAAATGGTTCGAGATACGTGCACCATCTGCCGCTGCATAGACGCCAGCCAGTCGCTGCGGCGCTGGACCATCGGGATTGCGCGCGATGCGCGCCCAGTCATAGGTGATGAATTCCCGCCGCGGTTTGTCGTCAGGTGGTGCTGGGGCCGGCAGGGGCAGTGCAGGCGTCTGGGGATGCGCCATCATTCCCCCGACCAGTCCCGTTGTAATCTGCCGAACCATGGACGGAATTCTGTCTTTGACCTGTTGCAGCTTTTGGTTAATCTCCATAAGCTGCAAGTCGTTGCGCGCCCCCATCAAGACTTGTAGCAATTGCAGGGCCGTGGTGGTGTCTGCTTGAATGTGACGCATCACTTCGCCGACTCCAATTTCCCAACTGCCCAGCGTATTGGCGAAGTGCACCCACGGCGCATCCGGATTATTCACCGATAATAGTTTCTTAGCGATGAAACTGTTTTTCTGAACTTCGTTTGGCTTGATCGATCCGATGATCTGTTCCAGCGTGAGCTGTTGCAGGTGCCGGGCTTCAGCTCGTATGTCCTGCTCGATGCGTGATTTCTTCATAGGTCACCCCTTTTACAGCGTTGCGATCTGTGCACCGAGCAGACGAGGAATCAGCAGGGTCGTGACGGGTGGAATTCCGGTCATTCCCCCAAGCATCGGAGTGGAATTCAAACCATTGCCCATGAATTGCAAGAACAAAATCGAACCAAACAGATTGTCTCCCATTCCGCCAATTCCCAGGTCGCTGGCTAAGATGGTCCACAGCGTCAGCGAGCGATCCGCCGCAAAGCCGTTGTACACGTCTATGGACAGGCCCAGGTACCCATTCAGGAGTTCCGCCAAAAGCGGACGCGATTCTTCATAGGTAAACGGAATGCTGATTTTGCCAGCATTGGGCCCAGTTTGATCTGCTAGAGCTGTGAGCTGGCTTAAGCGCGTCGTAATGTTCTGTGCAACCGCGCCCCACTTGTTCCACGCGTCGAGTGTGGAAATTTCCTGAAACAGCGCATTCTCTTGTTTCTTGCCTTGCTCTTCCTTTTTCTTGAGCTTGCGCTTTTGCTTTTTCAGATCCTTTTGAAAGTCCTCGCGCAGTTGCTCAATGGCGCTGGAATTGTCGGTAATGAATAGACCTTGAAATCCCTTTTTCATGACTTTTTACCCCGTTTCTTGCGTTTGCCCCGCTTCTGTTTCTGGGCGAGATAGGAAAGAGCGAGTAGATTTGTCAGCGAGCCATTCCCCATTTGCATGGGCGGCGAGTTCTGCATTCCCAGGCGAGGCAGCGAAACTGCCAGATTGCTGCTTGCGCCGGTCGCTGGATTCGTGGGCAAATTTGCGCGCGTCCCCGGAAGCCAGCGGATCATTACATCCAAATTCGCCTCGCAGTCGCGCAGCGCCAACGCGAATTCATCTGGCAACAACTGCCAACTGCCCAGGCTTTGCCAGTACGTTTGACCTAGGTACAGAAAGCCACACATGAACCAGGCGCTTGTTGTCTCGTCACAATGGCGATTGGCGTCTTCTGCGATCCACCGATCGACCAGCGATTGCAGCGCCGCATAAGGCATAAACTGAAAGACAGACTGATAGCCAGTCACCCAAATTCGCCCATCGCCGGACTGATAATAGGCAACCCCGGAGGAAGCCGGAGCCCCTTGCGGCGGCGCTGGAATCTGCCGTGCACCAGGTGGCAACTGCGCGGTGCGTACCAATCTGGGTTCACCTTTGTACCAGAACAGCCCATCTGTGTAGCCGACTCTGCGCATCGCAATGGGATCGATGTAACCAAAGCCGACGCCGGAAATTCCATACGCCGAAGCAGAGAAGATCTGTTTGTATTGCGGTGGAATGACGATCGGATTCGGGTCGGGTCTTCCTACGCGCAGATAATTGAGGTGCACCAGTTGGGGCGCACCAGAACCCGGTATAATTTTTGGATAGCGGAAATCGATCCAATCCAAATTTGTCGTCGGCTGCGTCGAGAGAGCCGCAGGATTGTCGCTGATCCAATGATTGACGGTGGACGAGATCCATTGATACGTCTCGACGTGAATGGTCCGCGAATTGGATGGATCGATCATAAACATCCGCGGCTCGCCGAGATACCAAAACGTGTTATCTGTATAGCCAAAGCGATTGTTGTTCTGATCCAAGTAGCCTAGGCCCGCGTAAAATACTTCATTGGTTCCCATTAGTCGCCGCCTTCGCCTTCCGTTTCGTTTTGGAAATCACTGTCAGTTCCTTCATTGGATTCTTCAGAGTAGGTATCCTCTGAGTCCGAGGAATCTGAATCTGAGGAATTAAAGATCGAGGAATCGGATTCCGAGGAATTCGCTCCAAGAAAGCGGCTTGTGCTGCCGTGATTGTTGGCGAAAAGTTTCATGCCAGTCGTGACTGCACCAAGTCCGGTCTTCACCAGGCCGCCCCAATCCACGCCGGCCGATGCGGGCGCGTGAACCACTTGGACCGGAGCAGGCGCCGGCGGGGTTGCGCGAACCACCGGAGGGCTTTCCGCTTTTGGTGCAACAGCCACCGTTTCAACGGGGGCCGTTGCTGGCGCTGATGGGGGCGCAGTTGGCCCCGGATTTGGTGCATGTTCCAGCGTGACCCCGGACTGCTGCGCATGGTCATGCCGGAAGAACTCGCGAATTCCTTCTAGGAAAGATTGCCACCAGCTCATTACGCCACCGCCTGTTCAGGACGCGTATCCAGCGCCGGAATCGTAGGAACCTGATCAAGCAGAAGCTTCGCGGTCTGTTGCCCAGTCGACTTCAGACGGCGGGAATCTGGTGAATACAGGAACCAGCGCGTGGATTCAATGCGTCCGTAAATTCCTTCGTTCCATTCTGCTTGCTTCTGAACCATCCGTTCATCCGATACACCCTGCCCACGTTCTACCCAGCCTCCAGGCTTGTGAGCGCGAATCTGTTTCGAGGGCTGAATGGTTCCACGCAAAAGGCCGCGCGCCAGTTCCAGATCAGAAGCGCTGGGCGCCTTCGCCGTTGAGGCGTACTGAACCGGCTGACCAATCGAACGGCGATCTTGTGGACCGTACCCAAGACCCATCGTTAGCAGCCTGTACATCGTTGTTTTGCGCGCGCGCTGCTTTTGCACGGTAATCCAGCCAATGACCGCTTTTGCATCGAGCGAGCGATCTTCCGATGCCAGCATTCGTGCCAGCGCCATCTCATCCGAATTATCCAGAATCGGCGGCATGGGAATCTTTGAGGCAGAATCTGTTTCTTGTGGCACTAAATCCTGTGCTGATGCAGAAGTGGAATCAGCCGGCGCCACCGCGTTTCGGATACGCCGGGCCAATGCATCAAGAATCTGCAATCCCCTTCGTAGAATTCCCAGAAGGCGGCGCCCTAGATCCCACAACAACCCGAACATGGTTACTCTTTTTTCGCGCCAGCCATATTCTTGGCAGCCCATTGCATAAAATTGCGTCGCGTCTCTTCTTCATCCATTTCCATGGCCTGGGGAATCACTGCGTTCCCCTCGCGATGCGTGGCGTGACCCTCCGAAGCAGCCTTTTTCTCAGCGGCTCGTAGGAGATTCTCTTTCTGCGCGGCTTTATCAGCGTCTTTGGCTTCTTGGGATTTGATGCGTTCCTTTTCCATTTGGTCATCAATGGCCTCAGCGCGATCCGCCAACGATTTCGGAAGGGGTGGTGAAGTCCCTGGACGCAACTTGCGATCCAGATACACACCAAATCCCACCGCCAACCCCAGCAGAATCAGCAGCGTCGGCATGCTACTTCCCGCCCCCTGCAGCGGGCGCCGTCGCCGACGTATTCGCGGCACTGACCACCTGCGCGGTTTCCCACCCAAGCAGAATGATTCCGGTCGCCGCGTTGCTCAGCGAAAACAACTTGAGGAATTGTCCATAAAGCTGATGGGATCCCCCGATGAACCAAATCAGGAGGGATACGCCCACTCCAACCAGCAACCGGACCGGACGACTGCTTGTCACATATGTCTTAAAGGCTGAGTCGATCGCCACGCCGGTTCCGACGCCCAACAGAACCGCAAACATCGACCCGCCAATGCTCAGGCTGGCTTGTCCGCCTCCCTTTTTGGCAGCACGCTTGAGTTCGGTTGGCCGTCCGGTCGTGCTTCCGAACATCCAGCCAGCCATGCGTTTCTGCTGCCGCTGGGCGGCTGTTCGCTTTCTGGGCGGGCGCGCGGGCTTTCCGCGCCCTTTGGTGCGCCATGTGCGGCCTGCACGCAGGCGTCGTTTGGGAACGGGCGCTTTGCGTTTCTGCCGGGGCCGCTGGGCCGGCACCATTTCGATGACTGGGGAAGCAGCACCGGCCGCATTTTCTAGCCGGGCCGGAGCTCGCCAGCTCAATCCGGGCGCCGATACCGGAGCCGCGCTAAGGGTCATTGCCGTAGAAGGAACTGCTGTTGAAAAGTCATCTGCCATAGTTCAGTGTTGCAATTGCGAAAACTTAATAACAAGCATAAAAATGTGCTTGTTTATTGCGCAATGGATCCATGCACTTGCAAGGGCTAGATTCCATTGCATCAGTTTGCATACATCTGGACAAAAATCTGGACATTCAAGCGTGCCTTTGGTACCCGCTAGATATGGCCCAGCGATACAAAGTGCCCCAAACCGGGCAGCTTCCCCTAACGGCAGCCGAACGCCAGCAGTTGTTTCGCACTTGGCGCACCACTTCGGATGCGAAGCTGTATCGTCGGCTGCTGGCGCTTGTCGCCCTGGACCGCGGCCATGCAGTTGAGGAACTGATCGATCTTCTAGAAGCCAGTCGCGCCACGCTGTATGCCTGGCGCCAGCGCTACTTGCAAGATCGCGATCCTTTGGCGGTCCTCGATCGCCCAGGACGCGGCCGGCCCGGCCTTTTCACTGAAGATCTACAAGATCTATTAGATCAAACGCTGGCGTTGCCGCCGCAGGTTTGGGGATACCGGGCGGCCGGCTGGACCATCGCCTTGCTGTGCGAGCACCTGGCCACTTTGAGCGGCCGGCCTGTGACCGAAGCGACGCTCGGCCGGTTTCTGCGGATGCAGAACTATTCGTTCGTCCGCAAAGCGTATCGCCGCCCGCATGACTCCGATGCGATTCCCGAGCGGCATGCGCTGCTTCGCAGAATCGCCCAGATGCCCAAAAACACCGAACTGTGGGCCGCGCGTGCGACTCCACTGCGTCGATTTTCCTCCATTCGGCTGAACTGGACGCACGCGGAAGAAGCTGCGGATGAGCCTGAGGGGGATGTCCCAGAACGGCGGGTGATCTTTTGGGGCCTGAACCTTAAGACCGGCGAGCGCCTGCTGTTGACGAGGCAGCGCAATACGGTCGAGGACTTTGCACAGTTTCTGCTGCTGCTGCGCCACCTGCGAACCACGGGCAGCTTGGCCCTTCTGCTCGACGACAACAAGGTGCACAACTGCCCGCGCAGCGCAGAGCTGGCCAGAGACTTGCGCATCAAGCTGTTCATTTTGCCCAAGCGCCGGCCGTCGCTAAACCCGACCGATCTGCTTAACAAATGGGCGCAGCAGACCTTTTGCGCCCCTTCGGTCGATGCCGATTTGGACACCCTTGCGAAGACCTTCACCGATGGCTTGCATCGACTTTCTCCGCAAGAAGCTCTGCGCAAAGCAGGCGTTTTCGGTCAGCGTTTTTGGTTGCGTAGTCTTCTATCCCATTAATATTGCTATGTATTGTTGAAATCATCTACCAGCTCGGTAAATCTGTCCTAGCCCTCCTCGAAGAATTCAAGACCATCTGACTTCAGAAAATCCACTTGTAGCGTATTTCCTGATTATGTAGGTATATAGACGAATTTTCGAAGTCCTTATGTCTTACTTATTTTTTTGGATGTAAGTAAGGCAATGGTTGCCTAACCGCTCATCGCTAATATTTTTCTTACGTCGGAACTAGGTGTAACGCAATGGGTATTCCTTATGCTGCGCCTTTTCTCGAAAGGAGCTCTTGACGCTTCCATCGCTCCAGATTTTTACTGTTAATTATGAATACACAAAAAATCAGATCCATGGCCGGTATGTATGTGTCTTACACGTTGGCAGTGAACTATCTGTCGGTTAGCGAAGTGCGATTAACACTTCGCGCGGACGACCAAGATCTGGTCGGCACACAGATGGCTTATCGCCATGAAGCGATTCTGCTAGGTAGCGCACACAATGACCCAGTGCTTGCTGGTCAATTAGAAGGGAGGGCCGTAGGCGAAATCTTTTCCTTCAAGGCGACATATCCGGACTATGACCCACAGAACATCATTTCTGTGCCGCTGAGTGCACTGCTCGCCTGCGGGCTGGTAGAAGACGATCTAGAAATCGGAACTGTCCTGAATCAGGATCTCTTGCGTGGCAAAGTGCAGATCGACAACGCGCCGGCTCGCCTAGAGCTCATGGACATTAAGGAGGTAGATACGCAGAAAGTGGCGGTCCTTGACTCCAACGATCCGCTGCGTGGGCTCGCGCTTCAGTTCAACGTGGAGA
>CAYWPR010000192.1:0-6898 GCA_964460115.1 uncultured Myxococcales bacterium | reverse complement strand
TCGGCTTCTATTCTCAGGCCGTTCTTAAAGTCCAAGTTCGCCTGAAGCTACACAAAAGGGCGGATTGCCTCTATTCCTTTTGCTTGAGAAATCTCGACGAATGATATAACCTGGTGAAGAATTTTTCTGGACTATACAGTCATGTCAGAAGAGAAGAGCGTTATTGGAGAATGGGTATCGACAGCAACCGGGCGCTACCGTCAGGTGGGGGATACTATACACTGGGAAGTTCAGAAGTCACTGAGTCTGGAGGACATTAAAATTTGTTATCGACTCATGTTGAAAATGGCGATTCATCACAAGCCGGTTTTTTTAATTTCCGTTGTAATGGGGTCTACTATTTTGCCACCAGAGATCCGACGTTATCTAGCAGATTGGTACAAGGAGCATCCTGGAGTGGTCGGTGGAATTGCCGCCGTCGGCGGGACCTTCCTTGAACGCACAATATCGCAATTAGTGGCCAATGCAATTCAGATTACGACAAAAGCCATGCCTCCCCTTGGCTTTCTCAAAACGGAAGCTGAAGCCATAGAGTGGATTAACAAGCGGCGCCAGGCCTTTAGACTACACTTGGAACCAACCGATAATCAACTCCGTTAGAAAAAAAGCCAGGGAAAGGGACTTAACGCCGCCAGAAGGGGCGGCGGTCAGCACTATGATCCAATGACAGCGCCCCACCACCGATGCTGACACCATTCATTTCCAGAAATCTTTCGTTAGGCATTTTTCGGCGATTTCATGCTTTCACTTTTCCCTGGATTGGCCAAAGACTCTAATTTGGCAAGCAATTGCATCGGGGCGGCTTCTTTGCGAATGTATCCGGCGGCACCGCAACGCTTGACGGCTTCTTCCAGAATTTCTTCTTTGGCGCTTGAGTACAAAATCATCGGAACGCCAAGTCCGGTGCGCCGATTGATGTCGATCAAGCGATCGCCGCGCAAAGCCGGCATGTTGTAGTCAACAAGGATCACGTCCGGCCCCATTTCTTTAACAGCCAGGCGGATCTCAAACGGACTGGTGATACAGCGAACGGTATAACCCGCTTCTTCCAGAACCATCGTGATAATTCGATTGGTCAGTTCACTGTCATCGACTATCAGCACACGGCGCAGCCCGCTGCGCCCCAGCGCGGCAGAAATGCTGGAGGACGGCGGTCGCAAAAATTTGCGCAAAAATCCGGTCAGCGCGACGGAAGAAAGCTCAGAAGGCAAAATGGCATCCACTTCTTGCGGACCGGGAAGCTGCATATCGGAGGCCTGTTCTTTCCACACGAGCACGACCTTCGCGCTCCGATACTTGCGCAGCGCCGCGATATGCTCGCGTTCTGCGCTGGTAAAATAACCAAACAAGGTCGCATCCGTAATCAAGATGGCAGCGCCCGCCAAAAGTGCGGCACAAGCGTGATCGGCACTGTGCACACGCTGAACATTGCCCAGGCGATATAGCTCACGGTTAGAAGCCAGCACGCAGCCCGGAGCGGTAAAAAGGACAATCCATAATGCCGAATGATTGGTCATGTGAATAGCTCCACATCAGGTCTTCTTTCAACCGTTTCCTCGACGCCGCAAACGCGGGCGCAGATTTCACGCTCTTCCTCAAGCGGAAATAATGAGATCGCGGCGGAAAAATATCGCTTCCCATGTGGAGACTGCGCCGGCAACTGCGCCAGTGCCTGCTCAATATGTTCCAGACGCTGACGGAGTCTGTCATAAAACTGTCGAAGGATTCCGAGAGGATTTTTGAAAGTCAGCATGGTCTGATGATCTAGGGCAAGCTGCGCATAGCGCTTTTCCCAGTCTTGCGATGCGGCAAGCGCGGCGCCCGGGACGATGTCCGCGGCTTCCTGTTCATGACGTTCGATAAGTCCAACCAGTACTGCGAGCAGCATGCCAAGCTCTACACCATGCCGCTCGACCGCACCTGTCACGTCGGCAATTTGGGAGCGCGCAAGGGCCAAGATTTGTTCCGCAGAAAGCTGTAGATCCGCCGGAATATGGCCATTCATGAAAAACTCCTGTCGTTTCATTTTTATCCGCAACGCCTCAGCAAACGCTGTACTGTCGCCAGCACTTCGTCGGGCACAAAGGGCTTCATAATCCAGCCAGTTGCGCCCGAGCGGCGCGCCTCGGCCCGCTTGTCAGCTCGGCTTTCGGTAGTCAGCATCAAAATGGGCACAAAGCGGCTCTTGTCACTTTCGCGCAGCGCCCGCAAAAGCGCCAAGCCGTCCATATTCGGCATGTTGACATCAATGATGGCCAGCGCCACACCAGCCGACGACTGTAGCTGCAGCAGCGCATCCTGTCCGTCGCAAGCTTGCAGCGTCTTATAACCTGCCTCATTCAAGGTATCTCCCAAAAGCTGACGCATGGAAGGAGAGTCATCTGCAATCAGGATGCAAACAGGGTTCATACGCGTCTCCTGATAGCTTCGCCAAGCAGCATCTTGGCGATGCGCGGAAGCGGTGCCGCGACCATGGCCGCGCCCCGATCAATGGCCTCTTTGGGCATGCCGAAGACAAGTGAAGTGGCTTCGTCTTGGGCCAAAGTATAGCCACCAGCTTCGCGAATGGCCGAAAGGCCGGCGACTCCATCTTCGCCCATTCCGGTCAGTAAAGCAGCGATGGCGCGTCTCCCCAGAAGTTCCGCGGCCGAACGGAAGGTCAAATCAATGGCCGGGCGGTGGCGATTGTGCAAAGGGCCATCACGGACCTCCAGTTTGGTGCCCCGTCCTTCGCGCAAGTACAAGTGCTTGCCTCCCGGCGCGACGTAGACGCGTCCGAATTCCAGAACATCGCCGCTTCGCGCTTCGCTGACGCAGCTCAGGCAGCGGGCATCTAGCTGCGCGGCAAAAGCCGCTGAGAAAATCGCCGGTATATGCTGTACACACACAACCGGTGGCGCATCGGCAGGAAAGCTGGACAAGATCTCTGTCAGCGCCTCGCAGCCGCCGGTCGAAGCGCCAAGCAGGATGACGGGGCAGGCAGGCTCTGCCAAGCTTGAAAAGACTTCGGGTTGTACATTGCGAAAGCCGTAGCTCGGCTGTTGCAGCTTGGCGCCGAGCGCGCTTATGGGCCGGCGGATTCTGCGCAGATGAGCCCGCGCGGCGGCCTTCACCTTGTCTACAAGCTCGGTGACAAACTCGTCGCTGCTTAGATGCAGGCCGCGTTCCGGTTTGGCCAGCACATCGACCGCCCCAAGCTCCAGCGCGCGCAGCGCCAGCTCGCTCCCAGCCCGCGTAAACGCGCTGACCACCACCACGGCCATGGGACGGACGGCCAGAAGTGCGCGCAAAAAGGAGAGCCCATCGAGCTTTGGCAAGTCGACATCCAAAGTGATGACATCGGGTGCGAATTTCTCGATCTTTTCGCGAGCAAAATAGGCATCGCCGGCCGTACCGACCACTTCGATCTCAGGATCGGCGGCAAGGGCGCTTGTCAGCACTTGGCGCGCCAGCGCGAAATCATCGATCACAAGTACACGCAGCTTAGACATCGCTACGGACCTCACTGCCACTAGGATCGATGGGGGGGGTGCTGCGGTAAATAGACTGTCCCACAGCGGCAAGCCCCGGTGGAATCTGGACCAGGCCTTCAGACATCCCCAGAAATAAATAACCGCCGGGCACTAGCTGCGCTACAAGTTGGCGAATCAGCGTCGTCCGAGTCGCTTCATCAAAATAAATAAGGACATTGCGGCAGAATAGAACATCAAAGCCGCTTTTAAATGGGAAGCGCTCGCTTAACAGATTCAGCAAGCGGAAAACCACCCGCATGCGCAGCGCCGAAGGAATCGCCACCGTCAGTTGCCCGCCGCTGCGAATGGCAGCAAAAGGCTCGCGATAAGCGGCCGGAAGATCGTTATAGGAATCCGCATAACGTCCAGACTGGGCCACCGCCAGCGCGCGGCTGGATACATCGGTGGCCAAAATTTTGATGTCCCAATTCGAATGCTCGCCCAAAACCGTCTGGACTACCGCAGCCATCGAATAAGGTTCTTGTCCGGTGGAACAACCGGCGCTCCACATGCGCAGCCGCGCCATACCTTGGCGCAAGGCCCGGCGCCGCCAGGCCGGCAGGACTTCCTCGGCCAGAAACTTAAAGTGGGCCTTTTCGCGAAAAAACGTAGTGGTATTGGTGGTGATGCGATTTACAAGTTCCTGAAGCTCGACCTGACGGTTTTTCTGAGACCGAAGAAAGCGATAGTAAGTAAGATAATTTGGGATGCCGAGCTCACGCAGCCGGCTGGCCAACCGCGCCTGCACAAGCTCTTTTTTGCTACTTCCCAAAGCAATGCCGATCTGCTGGTAGATCATGCGGCGTAGCAGTTGAAACTCAAAGTCGCTTAAGCGTATTTCACTCAAGGGACATTCCTCTCGCGCAAAACGCCAACTTGTTCATCGGTTAGCATCCGCTCGACGTCTAAAAGCAAAAGCATTTGGGTTCTGGCCAAGGCCAGCCCGGTCAAAAAATCCGCACGCACCAAGCTGGCAAAATTGGCCGGCAAGGACTCTATTTGCGCGGCCTCTAGATCGACGACATCCTTGACGCTGTCTACAATCAAACCAATCACCGCGCCGGCTGCTTCTACCACAATCGCCACGCTGAACTTTCCGTACGGAACTAGTGGCAAGCCGAATTGCTGACGCATATCTACGACTGGAATGATCGAACTGCGCAAATTGATGACACCGCGCAGCCATGCCGGGGTGCTAGGCAGGCGCGTGATGCTTGGCAGACCGATGATCTCGCGCACCGTGGTCAGCGGCATGGCATATAATTCCTGTTCAATTCCGAAAGATAAAAACTCGCGATGGTGAGCCATGTTCATTCCTAAAAACTGGCAAAACTGTTGTCGCGCGGCGCTGAATGAATCGGCGGATCGGAATCGCGCTCGCTGCGGTGTCTATCCTGCATCATGCTGGCAGACGACAGAAATTGGCGCCGCATAGGAGGGGCCGCCAAACGGGCTTCTTCTTCAGAGTTGCCACCGGTAATGATCGCCAAAGAGCGTTTTAGCTCCTCGGCCTGAGCCATCAGATTGGCGGCAGCGGCGGCCATCTCTTCGGCTTGGGCGCTGTTGGCCTGCACCACTCCATTAAGCTGCATCATCGCTTGCGTGACTTGAGAGATTCCGCTGGCTTGTTCCTGCGCCGCTGCACTGATGTTGGCGACAAGTCCGGTGTAGTCGCGGCTGCTCTCGACAATGCGGCCCATCTCGTGCGAAGAACGTCCGACGAGCTCAACGCCCCGATCGAGACGCTGCAAGCTGTCTTTGATAAGTTCGGAAATCTCTCGAGCCGCCATCGCCGTGCGCTGGGCCAGGGTGCGAACCTCGGAAGCAACCACGGCAAAGCCGCGTCCATGTTCGCCAGCGCGCGCCGCTTCGACCGAAGCATTAAGCGCCATAATACAGCTAGAAGCATTTATCGTCTGAAGACAGGCATTTAGAAATGGCTTTTCACGAATTCCTCACTGATTCAGAACTCGATTTCGCTGTAATTCAAACTGCGACGGAGCCCTTTCGGCTGGCGACGGGAACAGTCTTGTACAGGATTTCGGCCAGCTTAGCCAGGGCACTGGGCGAAAGACGTTCGATGATTTGCTCGGGGCTTAGTCCCATGTCCTGATTAGAATTCCCATCTAAACTTAGCATGTCCACAACGCGAGCACTGCGGGCGTTAGCCACGGCTTCGGGCTGCGCATAATGACGGGCAGTCATGGCAAAGGAGCCGTGCCCAAGCGAGGCCGCCACTGCACTTGATGCAGCTCCAGATTCCACACTTAGGGTAGCCCACAAACCGCGGAAACTATGTGGGCAGACAAGTGGAACTCCGGCGGCTTTGCAAATGCGTTGGGTCGTTATCCATAGAGCGGTGTAAAGGCGTGGCTTTCCGGTCTCTCCATAACCGAAGAGCGGCTCTTCCGGAGTACGGTTGTGTGTGAGAACCAGCAGACGTGCTTGTAATCCTTTCGCTTCAATTTTGAGATGCCGTCGCGCGTTTTTGGTTTTGCCGCCGTCAATCCAGAGTAAGGATCCACCGGCGTCCACATCGCGGACTTGGCGCTTCAGTACCTCGCTCGCTCGTAATCCCAGGTACAGCGGAACTACGCTGGCTAGCGCCATCTTGTCGCCTTTCTCATCAAACAGTCGGAAGGCGGTTTCAGCATAATGCCGAGCTTCCTCCACGCGGAGCTGCTTTTTTCCAGCGCTGACCCGGCCGATCGGAATGACTTCGTTGAATGGGTTATTTTGCAAGATCTCCTTGCGCACGACCCACTGACAGAATCCCTTGGCCAGCGCCAGGTAGAGGCGATGTGTAGCAGGCTGACGCGCTATGCCATTGAGCTTGGGCACGGCGATCGATTCCTTATACATCTCGGCGGCGGATTTGGGCGTCAGTCGTGCCACATCTTCTTCCAAACAGGAGGCGAAGAAGGCGAGTAACGCTTGAAGCTGGACTTTGCAGGTTTGCGGCTTCGCAAGGCCAGTTTGCTCTTTTTCTGCGATATACTGCTCAAGCAATCGACCTACTCGGCGACGGGTTGGGGCGTTCAACTGTCTTTGCATGACCGACATGTGATGCCGAGCGGCTTTGTCGGTATCAAAGTAGTGATCAGTCCCTTTGTCCGCGTAGCTAGTATAGACGCGGAGTTTGTACTTTCCAGTTGGAGCATCGAAATAAGGACCATTGACACGAGGACCAAGTTTCTGTCGGGGCATGGGAATTCCTTTGTACGGCGCCCTGTAGACCCAAAGCAGGGGCGCTAGGTTGGGAAATCTCCGCGGCCAATCCAATTGGCAGCGAGGTTTGGGTCGTGATGAAAACGAGCGGTGCGCGATGTACGAACGCGAACCGAAGAAGTTACAGAGCGTTTCAGAACCGGGATTTTTTACGGCGC
>CAYWPR010000191.1:0-7083 GCA_964460115.1 uncultured Myxococcales bacterium | reverse complement strand
CCACGAGCTACGGGCGCCCTTAAACGCGGTGGTGGGACTTGGCGAAGCGCTTCTTGAAAAATCGGACGAGACACTGACTGACAATCAACGCGAGCGCATAGCGACGATTCTGTATAGCGGCCGACATCTGAGCGCACTAGTCACCGACATTCTTGATCTGTCACGGATTGAACTTGGCATGCTGCGACTCGATCTGAAAGAGCAGGAGCTCACCGCAGTCTGTGACCTGGCCTTGGCCATGGTTGCCGACGCTGGTGAACGCAGGCGGGTTGCGCTGCGCAAAAACTACGGACATGGCGAATTGTCGATCTTTGCCGATGGCCGCCGCATCATGCAGATTCTTGTCAACCTGCTTGATAATGCCATAAAATTTACCCCGCCAGGCGGCGAGGTGATGCTATGCACACGGTGTCGTGATTCCTTTGTCGAATTTGCCATCAAAGATACCGGCATAGGCATCTCAATAGCCGAGCGCAAGCAGCTTTTTCGACCTTTTAGCCAGATCGATTCGACGACCCGGCGCAAGTATCAGGGCACAGGACTCGGACTATATCTGGCCCGCCGCCTTGCCTTGCTTCATCAGGGAGATATTTCCCTGGAGAGCGTACCAGGGCAAGGCTGCACCTTCACTCTATCGATTCCCAACCCCCTTTTAGCCGGTGAGCGAGGCGATGAGTAATATTCTGATTGTCGATGATGATCCCGTGGCCTGCCTGAGTCTTGAAGCCCTGCTGTCGCCTTACGGCCATTCACAGCGGCTGGTGCACAGTGCCAAGGAGGCGCTCTTGCATCTCGCCAAGAAACCGACGGATCTTATCATCACCGATGTGATGATGCCGGAAGCAGACGGTTTCGAGCTATGCCGGATGCTAAAAGAGCACCCCGATTGGCGCTATATTCCCATCATCATCGTTACCGCTCTTGATGATGAAGGCGACATCGTGCGGGGCTTTGAAGCCGGAGCGGACGAGTTTTTGGCCAAGCCCATCAACAAGTTGGCACTGCGCGCGCGGGTGCGCGTGCTGCTGCGCATCCGCCAACAGTATAAAGATCTCTTAGGTCGGCAGGTTGGCAACGTCGAAGGCCTCATCCGCCGCCGTGTCGACGAGCTCGCGCAGGAGGTCCACCTGTCAGCGCGTGAGCGAGAGGTGCTTGACCTGCTGCTGCTGGGTCGAAATGGCGATGAGATCGGCACTGTCCTGTCGATTAGTCCGCGCACGGCGAAGTTTCACCAGGCCAATATCCTGCAGAAACTGGGTGTCGAATCTCGCCACGAGCTCATGCGCCTATTTATGTAGCTATAAAGCTCACATTTGAGCCAAGCCTGATACGTTTGCTCCTGACTTTTGGACTAGCTGGATAGATGTAAGCCTGGCCAAAAGGACAGGCCCCCTTAGGGGCTTGCCTAGCCGAACGGACAGCTGACGCTATGACGAAGCTGCTATAGCCTAAGAACAGTCAAATGATGCTGCCCTTACGAGAATCGGACAATTCATTTCGTGAACGGGAGACTTCCTTGGAGGTTCAGCGTTATATCATTTTGTGCAGCAATGACCCATCTATGTATGAATCCATAATTATGGATAACACAAATGAATCGACCAGACTGCTTTGTTTTAAATTTTCCGAGCTTAATGCTTTGCGCGTGGCACTCAATCATTATATTATTTCAGCAGCTATTTTTGATCTCAATTCTTTGAATGAATCTATTCTTGAAGCAATCGGCTATGTGCAAAAGTCTGGTACGAACTGCCGAATCATCTGTGTCACCCCGCGGAAGGTCGTAGGGCATGCCATCAACCACCAGCACGACACATTTGCCTACGTCCATACACCGCTGCGGGCAACGAAGCTGCGCAAACAGCTTTTACGCCCCGTCACGAGCGAAGCATTGCCGTTTCAGGGTCCTTTTCAAGGTCGCAGTCTGCTGGAGATTATTCAGTTT
The DNA here is from genome assembly GCA_964460115.1 of uncultured Myxococcales bacterium. Taxonomy (GTDB): domain Bacteria; phylum Myxococcota_A; class Polyangia; order Palsa-1104; family JAEUJZ01; genus JAEUJZ01. The sequence continues at coordinate 5,138 of CAYWPR010000191.1, read as the reverse complement.
TTGCTCTTCGCGGGGCTGTCCGGACGGCTCATCGTATGGAGCGCTTTTATGCGCGGCGAAATGTGGATACATCGCTCGCAGCTCGTCCATGCCGAGTGCGGAGACCGGCAGGGACTGGCAGCGCTGCAGGCCATGCGTGATCTGCCGCGCGGCACATTTCGATTTCAGAAGGGCCGCACGCCGCTGCAGACGCTCCAATTGGGCCTGTATCATCCGCAGCTTACTACGACGGGCACAAGCAGCGATGAGCTGCAGGACCCTGCCGATATCAGTTCTTTGTCCGACGGGGCCGAAGACGAAGCGGCGAGTATGCCGGAAGCAAACGGAATGGCTGGCAGCCAGTACTCACCGCCTCTCAAAATAAGCGCAATAAGCGGCGATCTGCAAGAGCTGCCGCTGCACGCGCCATCGCCTTACACCCCGCCGAGTACGCAAACCGTCGAGCCATTGCTGGCCGAGTCTGTTAATTCGGTGCAGGACGCCTCTTTCGATGGGCTATCGTCCGTGAGTGATTTTTCCTGGCAGTCAGCGATGGACGACGAGCGCCCGTCAGCGCCAGACGAAACCAGCACAAGCCGTAGCGATGAATCGCCGCCGGCAGCTTGGCCGGCGAGCCTCCCCTCAGGTGAAAGCAAGAGTGCATCTGAGGAGGCGCAAATCAAGGAGCTGCCGAGCCTCTTAGCCGACGGGGCTCTTTCGCAAGAGGCCGATTTCTCATGGTTATCCTTCACCGATCGCGAGCTCTTGTCGCCGTCCGTGGAAACCGATGTCTCAAGCGGCGTCCACCCAGAATGGCCGAAGGCGCTGCCATCGGTCGGCACGCCAACCGATGCGCGCCTGATCGAGCCGCTGCCGATTTCGCTTTCGAGCGACGCCTATATCAATGACCCATCGCTTAAGGCCGTGCATTTAAGCGGTGAGCAAGCCTTGGAGCAGAGCAACGAGAATCTCTGGCAGCAATTATGTGTCAGTGACATTTCACTGAGCCAAAAACTAGAAAAGGAGAGTCCTATGGCCGTAAATGCAAGTTCCGTAAAAGAAGTCCTTGCCCGTATTGAGCTTACCATTGAAGGGTTCATTGGTGCTGCCGTCGCAGATAGCGACAGCGGTATGTGCCTGGGCTCAATCGGAGGGGCTGGCATCTTGAATGTCGAAGTCGCAGCAGCCGGCAATACCGAAGTCGTCCGCTCCAAACGCAAAGCGATGAAAGCGCTAAATCTTCGTGATGAGATCGAAGATATCTTGCTTTCGCTCAGCAAGCAGTACCATCTCATTCGTCCGCTGCGCAGTCGGCCAGCTGTCTTCATCTATTTAGCGGTCGATCGATCCCGCGCGAATCTGGCGATGGCGCGCTATGCTCTGGCCGATGCCGAGCGCGACCTCAGCGCCTGATTCGCCTCCGCCCGCCTTCCAGTTGCCAGCCGGGTTTTCGAGCATTCTGGTCAAAGCGGACGAGGCGCCACTTGTCGCCGTTGCAGCAGGGTCCCAAGACGCCACCCACTAATCGGCGGCGGCGGCAGTTGCTTGTGCGAGCCATGGGACGTAGTTAGACGCCAGCATGGGATCGAGTTTTTGGGCTTTCTCAAAGGACAGCGCTGCGGATCGTGCCGTCGCGCGGCGGGCTTGCGGGTCGTCCTGTCCTTGCGCGCGCAAGAGCAGGAGCCGGCCCGCGGTGGCGTAGCCTTTTGCATGATTGGGATTTTGAGTAAAGACTTTCTCCGTCGCTGCGAGGCCGGCAATAAGGTGCTGGTCGGTTCGCGGTGATCGCCGCGGCTGGGCTTGCGCTTGCCGCAGCTCGATCTCAGCCAGCACCCACCAGGCGTCGGGGTAAATGTCCGAACTCTGCGTCGCCGCAGTCGCCTTTTCAATCGCGTGTTTAAGCGCGCGGGAAGACGAGCCCTCCATCTTCTCTGCCAGCCAATCGCTTTGCAGAAGCGCTGCCTGCGCCGCCGTGGTTTTGCAGCGAGCATTCTCCGGGTGCTTGTCGATACAACGCTTTAGCGACGCCTCTGCCTCGGCCAGCGCGGGAGCGGGATTTTGTCCGAAGCGAACGCGCAGGCTGGCATCGAGCAGGTGCGAAAGGGCCGAGTCCTGCTCGAGCGCCGACAAAAAGCCCGCTAGCTTGCGGCCCGCAGCGAAGGCGTCGAGCGCTCGCTGATTGAGGGCTTGCGCGTCCTCGCCCGCGAGAAACAGACGCCACGCCGCCCGCGTGTAAACCGCGCCCCCTTGCGCGTATAGGGTTGGATTTTTATCGTTTTGCTCCTTGCCGCGCGCAAATAGCGTGTCGGCTTGTCTAATCAGCTCATCGAGCTCCTTTTTGGAACGGACCAGGGGGACCATTCCTTCGAGCGCTAGGAGCGTGTAGATCGTCATGTCTTGAACATCCGGGTCGATCGCCATGGCATTGCCTACGTAGGCGCGGGCCCGCTCCAAGTTTGCCCGTGCTTCCTCTGCGCCGCGCAGCTGCTGATGAATCGCGAGCCTAGAGTACATTTCGACCAGATTGGCCTGCCCATCGAAGAAATTGGGGTTCCGATCAGCCACCCACTTCATACTGTCTATGGCCTTCTGAAAAAATTCTTCGGCTGTCTTATCCGCCTGCGGAAGCTGCGCGCTATAAAAAAAACAGGCTCCCCTTGCGATGTGTACGAAGCTATCCTCGGGTGCCAACTTAAGCGCCACGCTTGTAGCGTCCAGGCAGTTTTCCATCTGTTTGGACGCAGACGAGCGACCAGAGTTCTCGTCTCCATTCATTCCCATCGTGGCGATCGTAGCCTTCAACCAATAAGCATCGGGATTATCGGGCTCTACGGTGATCGCCTTCTCAGCAACCGCCAGCGCTTGGGCATTGGTCGCTTCGATGTTGCTGCCACGCTCTAACTCCCTCTCCATCTCCCGCCGCAAGGATACTGCCATGTCGTAGTACACTTCGGCGTCGCTCTGGCCAATCGCCGCCGCGGCTGCGTAGCTTTTGCGCGCCGCCGCGGCTTCCTTTTCCGCTTCCTGGTATTCCCCTTTGCTGCCCTTTAGCTGCGCGAGGTCCCGATGGGCATCGCCCGCCAGTCGATGCGCCTCATAAAGCCACGGTGCCTGCTGAAGGGTCTCGGCTGCATGTCGAAGCGCCGATGGATAGTCCTCCTGGTAGTAGGCGATAAGTCCCTCTAGATAGGCGGGTGCATCTAGCTTCATCGTACGGCTGCGCTTGAGCGCTTCAATTGTCGGAGTCAAGTACTTGGGTGTAAGCAGCTTGAGCCTGCTGGACTGGCTCCCGCCTTCCACATAGGAATAGCGCAGAGCCTTGCGAAAGACCTTTCCTCCGACGAGGCCTAGCGCGTGGTAGACCGCGGCGCTGTTCTGACCATTCTGAATTGCTAGCTGAAGATGCTCGTGTGCTTGATCATATTCTTGCAAAGCCAGATGTCCGCGACCCAGTGCATAGTGAACGAGTCCGCGGGTCAGCTCTCCCTGGTTTTGCAGCTCCTGTTTAAGCTGCTCTATGCGCTTTCGAACGATTAGCTTCTCGCGGTTGAGATCGTGCAGCGGCATCTGGTGGGCGCTGCGCATCACCCATTCCATATCTTTGATCTCTTGCCCAAGCTCCTGTGCCAACCGCGCCTGCGCCGCCGCCTGAAACCGCGAGCGAACAAGGACGCCGGCCAGAATGAAGGCGGCAAGCAGCGCCGTAGTAGCGCTGGCGACGAGCAATTTATGTCGCTGCGCCCACTTAGCAGCCCGTGGAAAAAGCCCTGGAGGCCGCGCGGAGATTCGTAGCCCTTCCAGATGGCGCTCGAGATCCTCGGCCAGCGCTTTGGCGGATGGATAGCGGCGCTGCGGATCTTTTTCCAGACACTTGAGAGTCAGCGTCTCCAGGTCAATCGGAATCGACGGGTCGAGTTTACGCAGAGCCGGCGGGTCCTTGAACATCACATCCATAAGGACATCGGTCGAGTTCCCAGAAAACGGAGGTCGCCCGCACAGGACGGTGTACAGCGTAGCTCCCAGGCCATAGATGTCCGTGCCGCAGCCGAGCTGCTTGGCATCACCGCGGGCCTGCTCCGGCGCCATAAAAGCCGGGGTTCCGGAGACTCCCGCCGTGGAAGTCTGAGTATTGGAATCCACCTCTCTCGCCAGTCCGAAATCGAGCAGATAGGGTATCCAGATTCCCTCGCCCCGGCTTTCGACCATGATGTTGGAGGGCTTGATGTCGCGATGAATCAGACTCAGTTCATGCGCAGCCTGTAAGGCCCGAGCCACCTGAGTGATGGCCCGCACCTTTTGCTCTCGCGACAGCGCTGGCAGCAGGCCGGCCAGCGAACAGCCCACGATAAGCTGCATCGTGATGTAGGGTTGTCCGTCGACCTGGCCTACTTCGTAGATCTTGCAGATGTTGGGGTGCTCGATTTTCGCCTGGGCCCGTGCCTCTTTCTCGAAGCGCCGGCGTTGGTGCGCGACATCGCCCTCGACCTGGCTTGTGCGCAGGAACTTGATGGCGACACTGCGCTTGAGCCGCAGATCTTCCGCCTTGTAGACCACCCCCATACCACCTGCGCCAAGCAGCGAGACAATCTGATACCGTTCCCAATTTGGAAAAGGGAGCGGCTGCGCTGATTGGCTGGGCGGCGCGTTGAAATGTGCAGGGCCAATGACGGCGTCCTGAGTCGGAGACTCTGTGTCCTCATTGTAGCTGACTGCTGGGGTTTCCCCCTCTGGGACAGGAGCTACAGCGGATGCTGTCGCATCTTTGGGCAGCGGTACGGGGTCCCTGGCCATCAGGGCATTGTACCATCTTCCCTGGGGCCAACCGACAAGCACAGCGGTCTTGGCCGCTCCGGTCGATGGCGCCGGCATCCTGAGCCATGCATGTCAGGAGTGATACTTTCAGAAATCTCTCAATCTTTGCAAGCACTTCGCCAGGATTGGGAACGATGGGACGGCTTTTTCTCTCGGGGCTTTATTATCGTCGGAATCTCAGCTGCTATGCTCCCAGTTCATGATGCCTTGGCTGTGCAGAACAGCCAAGCCTTCTCGAAAATTCAGGATCAATCCGACTGCGACCGCGACCGGAAGCGGCGCAGCCATATAAGCTCGCGCTTGCCTTTATCGCGGCATTGCGCTCTTTTCGGCGCCGGCCCACAGCC
>CAYWPR010000190.1:0-7096 GCA_964460115.1 uncultured Myxococcales bacterium | reverse complement strand
AACCGAGCAACGTACTCGTCAGAAACGGGAAAGTAAAGCTTCTCGACTTTGGCATCGCGGTGGAATCCAAATCCGAAGCAGGGCTTGCCGGAACGGTCGAGTACATAGCGCCCGAGCTATTTCTCGGTCATCCGCCCAGCCTGGCTACAGATCTATACTCCGTCGGCGTCTTGGCCTTTCAAATGTTTACGGGAAGCTTCCCATACAGTCGGGACAGTATGACGGAGATGCTGCAAGTCATTTTGGGAACCCGCTCCGACCTGACCATGCCGCCGGCCGCGATGCGGCTTTTGGCCCACTATCGCAGCCGCCCGCACCGTTCGTCGCTTGCAAGCATGGAAGATGCCGAATTTCATTCGAACCCTGCGGAGCTCGAGCTGCAGGTGGACAGCTGGCGGCAGGATGTGCCCGGCCCCATTGGCAAAGTGATCAATAAGCTCGTCGCCAAAAGGCCTGAAGAACGCTATCCAAATGCGCAATCGGCGCTAAGAGACCTGGCGCAGGCCGTCGGAGGCGAGCTTCCTGTCGAGACCGCGGCAACGCGCGAGAGCTGCTTGCAGGCAACGGCGTTCGCCAGCCGTCAAAACGAGCTCCAGGTTCTTAGCTCGGCGTTATCAAAAGCATCCAAACGCCAAGGATGCGGAATCCTCGTAGGCGGGGAGAGCGGCGTAGGGAAGTCGCGCCTGGTCGGCGAGCTAAGAACGCTGGCGCTGGTGCAAGGTCTCTGGGTCGTGGAAGGCCAAAGCACGACAGATGCCGCCACCTACTATCAGGAATGGCTTCCGCTTTTACGAGGTCTCGGATTTCGGACGGAGCTCTCTGACACCCAAATAGGAGTCTTCAAGGAGCTTGTAGGAGATCTCGATGTGCTGCTCGGACGACAGATCGCGCCCATTTCCGGAGTGTCTCCCGAAGTCGCAAAGCAGCGCCTGGCCCAGACTCTGGCGGACGTCCTCGCAGGGTTGACCAAGCCGCTCCTCCTCATATTTGAGGATTTGCAGTGGGCTCGCAGCGAGAGTCTGGAACTGCTCACACGGCTGCTGACCGGTGTCGGCAATCTCCCCCTGCTTATCCTTGGCACGTATCGGACGGAAGAGACTCCGGCGTTGCCGACCAAACTGGACAAGATGCAGAGCCTGCGCCTGGAACGGCTGAGCCGGCAGGGAATTGCGCAACTGAGCGAGTCCATTCTTGGAGAAGCTGGCAAGGAAGCTGCGCTGATTGACTATCTGGAACAGCAAACCGAAGGCAATGTATTTTTTCTGGTAGAAGTCGTCCGGGCTTTGGCCGAAGATGCCGGTGAGCTGCAACGAATCGGCTGCGGTGCATTGCCTCAAACAGTGCTTACGCAGGGAATCGAGCGCCTCATAGAATGTCGATTAGAACGTGTACCTAGCGCATACCGGGACTGCTTGGAGCTTTTGGCGATAGCCGGTCGGCAACTGGATCTTCGAGTCTTGGAAGTTGCATTTCAAGAACTCGATACACGCTTGCTTTTGATCGAGTGCGCGAATGCCGGTGTTATCGAAACCTTAGGAACAATCTGGCAATTTTCGCACGATAAGTTACGTGAATCGTGTCTACGCAAGCTTGATTCAAGCCGAATCACGGATCTTCATCGGCAAGTCGCCGAGACGATGGAATCCGTCTATAGCGCCGAGGAACGAATTATAAAAAGCGGCACACTTGCATATCACTATGCAAGCGGACAAATGCCGGAGCACGCACTGAAATATTACATCCAGGCAGGACAGCAGGCCGGCAAGCTCGGGCTTCTAAGTGAGTCGCAAGTGCACTATCAAAGTGCAATGAACATGTTGTCTAGGCTGCCCACCACACTCGCACGGCAACGGCAACGGATCGATCTTCTGCTTAAAATCATGCAAAATTCCCTGGTTTTGGAACCACTTGGAGCGTTGCTCGTTCGGGGTAAAGAAATTCAAGGCTTTTTAGACGATTTAGAACGCAAAGAGGGAATCTGCAAAGAGGATTCCCTGCGCAGGCTCAGACAAGAATATTACATAGGGAGAGCATATTATTACAACGATAATACCAGTGAAGCTCTTAATATATATAAAAAAGTTGCAGAAAAAGCCCAAGAATTCGATGATCCCGAGCTGAAAGCAATGCCAGGAGCTACGATTGGCATGGCGCTCCTTGTTCAGGGATATCTAGGAAGCTGCTATTCTATTTTTTTGAAATCCCGCGCCGCGCTTCAAGAAATGGGCGATACCGTTGAACTATTACGCATACAGAATTACATAGCTCTTTCCATGGTCAGCCGTGGATGCGCGCGAGAAGGCAATGATTTGTTTGAACAGTTACGGCTTCAAGCGATTGAGCTAAATCAATGGCAAATGCGTATCGTAAATTCTATTATACAAATTATTGGCTATCGAACTTGCATGGATTGGCCATCGATCATAGAGCGTATCCCCTCTATACTTGTTGAAATCGACCGTTTGGGTGGAAAGACCTATACAGTACTGGCCTGGAATTTGTTGGCTTGGGCGCACGGGCAGCTTGAAAACCGCCAGGAGTCTTTAGCTGCCCGAGAAAAGGCACGAGAGCTGGTTCGCGGCCTGGGCGGAAACATGATGGGCCGCGATTGGTGGCTGGCTGGCGAGGCGGAGGTAGCCAACTCGCTGGGCGCCCCCCAAGAAGCGCTAAAGTTGGCCGAGGCGGTGGTGGAGTTGTCAAAAGCCCTTCCCCGCCCGTTGTCTTGGGCCGTTGCAGAGCGTGCCTGGGCGGTAGCACTTGGACGGCTCGGCGGAAGTCAGGACGAGGTGGCCTTTCACTTCCAGCAGAGCTTGCATGCCTGTACCTTGGGAGAGCTCGTCCTTGACGCCGCGCAGACTGAGTTCTGGTGGGCACGCATTTGTCTAGAGCGAGGCGACCGGGCTACCGCCCAGCTTCACATCGATCGCGCGATCTCACAGTTTGCGGCATCGGGTTGTGCATATGCCCTGGCCGTCGCTCGAGAAGTTATGGAATTCGAGCATCCGCGAAGAGAAAGCAGCCCAAGCGGCAAACTAGTCAGCTAGTCGGTGAGCTGCTTGTAAACACCGCCAATTGATCCGCGAAAGCCCGCTTGTAGGCGGGCCTTGCTTCGCCGCGATCGACATAGGCAAAAAGGTTCGAATAGTCCTTCAGGATTCCCGAGCTATGCAACCTGCGCAGCAGGTGTACCATCATCAGGTCCGCGGCGCTGAACGCACCGTCGAGCCAGTCGGCATTGCCAAGCCGCTTGGAAAGTTCGTCTAAGCGATCGCGCACGCGACGCTCGAGTACAGGCAGCTTTTCCGCGTACCAGGACTTGTCGCGCTCAAAAAGCTTGAGCATTGAGAAATCGACGATCGGCGGCTCTACGGTGCTGAGCGCGGCAAACATCCAAGTGATTGCGCGCGCGCGGCCTGGCGAATCGTCAGGCAAAAGGCCCGCATGCTGCTGCGCGATATGAAGGACGATCGCTCCCGACTCGAACAGGACCAGATCGCCTTCTTCATAGGTAGGAATCTGCCCGAACGGATGCAGCGCCAGACGCGCCGGTTCTTTCAGCGCACGGAACGAAAGCAGACGAACCTTGTAAGGCTGGCCGACTTCTTCAAGCGCCCAGCGAACGCGCATGTCGCGCGCCAGTCCCTGACCGCGATCGGGAGATCGTTCAAAGGCAGTGATGGTGATGCTCATCCTTATCGCTCCTAGCGGCTGCACGCTGCGCCGCGAAGCAGTCGTTTTGCAACTAGAAATCCTCCACGCTCTGCGCAGCGCCGCTGCTGTGCCTAAACCCATCTTGCTCCTGGCCCATGACGAAGGGCTAGGCAAACTCAATCTTTCTTTTTAACATCACTGTGTTTCGTCTGGCTGCTTCACGCTCAATACACGGAGATGCTCATGGTCAAGGTCATGCATAAGGTGTTCAAGTTCATGGTGGTGGTTGCAATGCTTGTCAGCGTTGGCTGCGGGAGCTGGACTGCGGTGCCGGTCCAGCTAAATCCGGCCGCGGTCAAGGATCCGGTCAAAGAGATCGACACGGTGCTCCGCATGAGCGGCTTGAACATCGTCACGATTGAAGTGACGGATCAGTACATCAGCCAAGTGTTTGTGGGCAATGTAGGCGCAGGGACGATTACGCTCTTTCTTGAAAAGGTTGCAAACATAGGCATCGTCACCCGCTCAAATGCCTATCACGTCTCAGCTTCGAGCGCTTCCGGCGAGGAGATCTGGCGGTTCCGCCCGGCAGCCGAGGATCTCGCTACCTGTCAGCGCTTCCTAAACGCCTATTACGCGCTGACCAAGCGGCCGGTGCCGACCACCGATGCGACCCCCACAGCGAGCAAACCTAACTAGGCTCTGTTTTTCCCCATTGGAATTGCGTGGGCGAGGAATTGGTGAAATGCCAATTCTACACGCCTGACTTGGCGGGTCTGTCGAAAATAACCTGAAGCCAAATCGCAGGCGAAAGGGAGTCTGTTTGGAACAAACTAGATCGACATTCCCGTTTTAGAAGTCACTTGATCCAAATGCTCGATGAGCCAGCGATTCACTTGCTCTGGTTGCTCGATGGTCGATGAATGACCAGCACGCGCTATACGCACAAGGCGCGAGCCGGCGATAGCCCGGTGCATCCGCTCGGCCTTGGCTGGCACCGTCGCCACATCTTCCTCACCAGCGACAATCAGCGTTGGGCAGCGAATTCTATCAAGCTCGGGATAGATCGCGACGCGCTCAATGACACCGTTGACGGCGCGCCAGATGCTACGGCGATTTTGCGCAAGCATGGCCCGCCAGTGCAGCACCTTTTCTTGATTCTCCGGATCAGAAAGAGAGCTGCGGCCAAAGACTATAGGCATCACTCGATCCAAAAGCGGCGTCATTCCGAAAACCCGCGCCGCCATGCTTAATGCACGGTAGCGCAGAAGATTCTCTTGCGGCTCGCCGTCCGCAGAAGTTTCAAGCAGTGACAGCGAGCGCACAAGATCCGGACGCCGCGCCGCCAGGCGCATTCCCACAAACCCTCCCATGGATAGCCCTACCCAGTGTACCGGCCCGACGGCTAGCTGCGTCAGCAAAGCCACTGCGTCCTGATATAGAAGCTCCATTGAAATGCTCCGCAGGTCACTGTCCGCGCTGCGTCCTTGGCCGCGATGATCATAGGCGATACATCGATAGCGATTCTGTAACGCGGCGATCTGCGGAGCAAAAAGTTCCGTACTAAAAAGTAGACCGTGGCTAAAGACGATCGTCTCGTTATTTTGGGACCGAGCAGCCGCTTGCGCAGGACCGCTGTCCAAAACCCACAGACAAGTGTCGGTGATTTCGATACGCTGAAGGGTCATATATTTTCTATATCAGAAATTTGTTCATAGTCCCGATGCATGATGTACGCACTTGGAAACATTGGTAATCTGGATGAAAAAGAATGCGTGAAATATGCGTTCATCAAGCATTTTGCAGACACGCTTTGGCCTCTTGCACAAAATAGACGGCCGTCGCGCGCTGAAATATGTTCAAGGCCGTAACCAGATGGGAATGGCCCACCGCATCACGATTTCCCAGCAATCTACCGATAGCCAAGCGCGCGCGCTTCATCTAAGGGCAGTTGCATCCGGCATGCACATTCATAGGAATCATGAAGCAGCCGCAAAGCATTTCTTCGATCGTCTTTCAGTTCGCAAAGAATTCCCGCCCAATATAAAGAGCGCACGAGATTCATCTTATGGACACGAGCCGATTGTTCTAAGCGCAGAACCGCCTTTTTCGCACGCGGCATCAGCCGTGCTGCCCAAGATGGGTTTGCTTGCAGGGCCGTAATATAAATCTCAGCCGGAGCCGATGCACTATCGGGGTACGACGAATTATTGTGTAGATCCTCTGAAAATCCCGCCAAGACCTGATCGGCGGTCTGTAGGGCCAAAGGATACAGGATCGCGCAGTAGTTTTTGAGTGAAGGACTAGCGCATAAAATCTGCGGCTGGATGCGCTCGCGGAAAGTTTCGTACGTATTCGAAAAACCGTATCAGGGCTTTATCGCTGCGCACCAGGACGCCAGGCTTGAAATGGACGCCGCGAAAGATGGGCGCATCTTGATCGATAAGCCCAGTTTCAAACTGGCATAGAAACTCAAGCATTTGCTGAGCGCTTTCAGGAGTTCCGTCGTCTCGGCGCACCGCGGCGACCAGGTAGATTTTGGAGGTACCAGGCTGCGGCATGGTCATGCCAGCCATGTACCCATACCAGCGACCATTGAGCGTACCAGTTTGAAAAAATAGACTGGTCCCGGCAATCTTCAGATCGAATTCCACGCGATCTCCGGTGGGTAATCCTCCGGATAGATGGTAATCCATACCGTAGTCGCTCCAAGAGATGGATTTTTCCACATCAGCGTTATCGAAGCTCACTCCGTGGACCACACTTAAGTGCTGCAAATCGGGAGTGTTGGCGCAGATTGCCCAGGGATCCACCGGAAACTGTTCGGAATACTCCCAAGCCTTCACCACTAGTTCGGAATCAGGAAAAGCCATATCCGGCAACGCAAACAGCGGAACTTCTCCGTTAAAAACCCAGATCAGTCCGTAGCGTTCCACCGTGGGAAACTTAAAAAGGGCAGCATTTTGCGGCGGTGGATCGCCGGTTCCAAGCTTTACGCAAAGCCCTTCTCGATTAAATTGCCAATGATGAAAGGCGCAGCGCAGTTGGTTTTCCACGACGCAGCCTGCCGCCAAGTCCGCCCCAAGGTGCGGGCAGTAAGCGCTTACAGCTTGAGCGATTCCGTCCGCACCACGAAAAACGACGATGCGTCCATCCAAAAACGACATGCCACGAACCTGACCGGCGCCTAGTTCGCTCGACATGCACACCGGATACCAGGACTGTGTAAACAGGCCGTCCTCACCCTCTGCCGGCACTGGCCGTGCGAGCACTCGTTTTCTGCTGCTTACATCCATGCGTTCCTTCTCTTTCTCGAATTGAAATTCGCGGTGTTCCGACTTCTTTTGAGGGTTTCCTATTCTTCAGAAACCCAGCGCTTCTTCATCGTGTCGATCGCGCCGTTTTCCTTCAGCCGAGCAATCGCTTGGTTGATCTTCAAGACCGT
>CAYWPR010000189.1:0-7104 GCA_964460115.1 uncultured Myxococcales bacterium | reverse complement strand
TCTTCGCGATCGTCTGATCCCCGGCTCCGTCGACATAATGAGGGGATCTCTTAGAGGGCGAATAACTCAAGCGGATCCATGGATTCCTCCGTAGAACGCATAGGGTAGCATCGTCCACCGACGGAAAAAAGCCATGTAAGCCAATGCCTAAAAGTGCCGCAATCTTAAGAACTTAGCACTTGGCTTTGGCTGCTTGTACGTTCTTTTGGGGCGCAGGGTAAAAGCTTTGGACTGCCGGTTCAGCTATGCTGATCTTGTGAAAAGTAGTAAGCAAAAGCGTGCGGAACTTACTATGCGGCGCCTGCGCCGCGCCGCCGAGAAAGAGCGGCAGGCGACGGCTTTGCCCGCGGAGCGCCCGGCAAATGCTGTGCCTGTTGATGCCAGTGCGCTGGCTCCCTACCATAGCTATGGCTGTCCAGAGTTCGTCGCGCGCGGCTACTACTGGGATATCCCTTTTGTCTGCGTGGACTGCGGTACCGAGGCAGTCTTTACCGCGGCGCAGCAAAAATGGTGGTATGAAGTGGCAAAGGGGCAGGTTTACTCAATTGCCAAGCGCTGCCGTGCCTGCCGTCGCGCGCGGAAGCCCGTTTCAATAAAGACCGAAGCCAAATAGTACGCGAAGAACGCTCGGTGCCCTGCCTGCTTGGCCACGGCTGCTCGCGATTTCGCCGCCGCGGCATTTCTATTGTTCGAAGCTACATCTTGCTGATATAGTGTGCCAAATAGGTGTCTCATGTCTCTTTTTGACCGCATCAAGAAGCTTGTTCGTACCGATCATCTGACAAGCTGGCCTGTCGATGAACGCATCGCCCTGATTCGGCTGCTGTATGCCGCATGCGCTGTGGACGGCGTCTACAGCAAGGACGAACAAGAGTGGATGCAATCCATCATGCAGGAAACCGGAATATCCCTTGTGCAAATCGAGCGCATGGAAATTTCTGAGGCCGTGCGTCTTTTGCACAGCGAACCGTCCAAAGCCAAGCAGCTTTATCCGCTGCTGGCCGAGGCGCTGTTTGCAGATGGAGATTTCGATCGCCCCGAGAAAGACTTTGTGAACCGACTTTATGAACAAGGCCTTTTGCGCGACAATCTAGAGCCAGCGATCAAGCACGTGCGTGATCGCATCCTTGATACCGCGCTGTCCGACTGGAATCAGAACATCAAGAACCATCGTTGAAACGAAGACCTTTCCGTCTCCCCTGCGCGTCTCGCGCGGAATCGTATCCGCGCAAGCTACTTTTGAGATGGGATTCCGTAATAGTCCGGTTCATGGCCGGGCTTCCATTTGATATTGCAGCCGATGCTTGGGCGCTGAGCTTGCGCATCGGGCGCGGACTGACCGCTAAGCACTGCGGCAATGGCTTGGCGCAGATCGCGACCGGTGACCGGAATGCCATTTCCGGGGCGGCTGTCATCGAGCTGCCCGCGATACACCAAACTGCGAGAAGGCGAAAGCGTCGACCCAGCGAACAAGTAGAAATCAGGGGTACAAGCGGCACGATAAGCTTTGGCCACTTGCTGCGTTTCATCGATTAGGTAAGGAAAGGCATAGCCGACCTCGCGCGCCTCGCGCTGCATATTTTCAGCATTGTCGTCGGGATATGCGCGCGCATCATTGGAATTGATGGCGACGATGGCCAAATCAGAAAAGGGATAATCGCGCCCCAGCTTGGCGAGCTCGTGACGAATGTGTTTTACAAACGGGCAATGGTTGCAAATAAACATCACGAGCAGGGCTTTAGAGTCCGCAAAATCGCCCAAGCGGTACACTTTGCCGCTTGAGTCCGGCAGTGCGAAATCCGGTGCCGAGGTGCCAAGCGCTAACATTGTCGAGGCAGTACGAGCCATGTCAATTCTCCACGTTTTTCGAGCATCTTACTACAGAAAGCGGCGCGCAGGGCCGCTTGAAATATGGATGTAGCCGTATGAGAACGCGCCAAGCCTTGTGAGAAATTTGCCAAAATGCGATTCTTAAGGAAGCCTTGGGGATTTTTTCCAAGTGAGAGCGGACTATGCTTCAGGAATCGCCTATTTTCAAGTTTGGTCCGGAGCTTATCGGCAAGCTTTTTCCCTTCCATGTGGCTTTTGATCGCCGCTTGTGCGTCGTTCAATTTGGAAACAGCCTGAAGAAAGTATGCGAAGGGGTCAGTGCCGGGCAGCACTTTGCCGAGCTTTTTAGCATTTCGCGCCCCAAACTTGCACCCACCTTTGAGGCATTGCAGCGGGCGTCAACTGCCACTTTTTTTCTACAGAGTGTTTCCAAGCGCATCCGCATGCGCGGCCAGATCGTTTATGAACCGGAATCCGACCTGCTCGTGTTTGTTGGCGCGCCATGGTTTACCGACCTTGACGAGCTTGAAGCCACCGGTTTGCAGTTGCAGGATTTCACGGTCGCAGACTCCATCGTTGATTTTTTATACATGGTGCGGGCCAAATCTTTGGCGCTTGCCGACGCGCAGCAATTTAGCGAAACCGTCATCAAGCAGCGCGACGAAATCGAAAGAACCAATCAGCATCTCAAACAACTATCAACGTCGATTGCCGAAGCCAATACCGCACTTTCAGCCGCGCTAGAACGCGCCGAAGAGTCCACGCGTTTAAAAAGTGAATTTCTGGCCAATATCTCGCATGAATTGCGCACTCCATTAAATGCCATCATCAACATTCCTGATGGGATACTGGACTACTTTTCCAAGCAGCGGATGGTGCGCTGCAGCGTCTGCAATAGCCTTTTCGAATTGGAAGCGGAAGAATCCTTTGATGCGCAGACCGCTTGTCCAGCTTGTGAGCCGGGACAAAATACTTTAAGGCAAGAGTCCCATTGGTCTTTCACCGGAGCTGCGGATCGAACCGTAGACTTGTTACAACTTGTCAAACGTTCGGGAGCGCATCTTTTGGCGGTCATCAATGACTTGCTGGACATTTCCAAACTGGAAGTCGGCAAGATGACTCTTTATTGTGAGACTATATACTTGGCCGGCCTGCTAAAAGAAGTAGCTTCGACCCTGCAAACGCTTACGACAGAACGTAACATCAAAGTCAGTCTGCTGCCGATTGAAACGTCGCTAAATTTGTATGGCGACCCGATAAAATGCACGCAGATCCTGAGCAATCTTTTGCACAACGCCATCAAGTTTTCGCCCGATGGCGGAAACATCGAAGTTGGAGCCAAGGCGGATGGGCCGGCGGTGCTTATCTGGGTACGTGATTACGGAATCGGTCTGGCTTCGGAACATCATTCCTTAATTTTCGAAAGTTTTCGCCAGGTAGATAGCGGCAATACTCGCAGATATGGAGGCAGCGGACTGGGCTTGGCCATCACCAAGCGCCTGGTCGAATTGCACGGCGGATCCATTTGGGTGGAAAGTGAATTGGGAAAAGGGAGTACGTTTTATGTTCGACTTCCGCTGCGCGCCTCGGAGTCCGCGAATCTTCCTAAACCAGAAACCGTATCTTCGGCTGCTATGACTTCGCCGGCGCTGGCCGCGCTTTTGCAAACTGGCACGGTGCTGGTGATCGATGATGATCCAACGGTCCTGGCCACGGCCGAGCTTCTGCTACAAGCTTGCGGTTGCAAGGTCGTATGCACCACCAATCCCAGCAAAACGCTGGAACTTATGGAAACGGTGAAGCCGGATCTGCTGATTCTGGATGTCATCATGCCAGGCCTTGACGGCGGAACCGTTCTACGCCGCTTGGCGGAAACACCCGGCCATCGCTGTCCGGTTCTGGTCTCAAGTGCTCATCCCGACAATGAGCATCTGGCCCGGTCGCTGCGCGCGCACTGGGTCAGCAAACCCTGGGATCGCAAGACCATCGTCGAGTTTGTTGCCAGTCTGCTCAATCGTCGAGACATCCTAGCGGTGATTTAGAGGAAGCAATGAAGAAACTCAGCATGACACCGAAAGGAACGGACAATGCGATTTCGGATGGCCGAGCACCGCGGCGCAACTTGCTCCTTTATGTCGAGGATGTAGACGATAATTGGGAAGTTGCGCGACTGCGCCTGGAACGTACATACGATCTAATTCGCGCTTCCAATGATGTCGAG
This sequence comes from uncultured Myxococcales bacterium, assembly GCA_964460115.1. Classification (GTDB taxonomy): domain Bacteria; phylum Myxococcota_A; class Polyangia; order Palsa-1104; family JAEUJZ01; genus JAEUJZ01. The sequence continues at coordinate 3,053 of CAYWPR010000189.1, read as the reverse complement.
GCATGCACACAAGTGGCGGCCCACGGTATGAATCTGTATGCCATCCTGATGGATATCGAACTGAAAGGCTCGCGCCTGGATGGCATTGAGCTTACCAAGCTGATTCGCGGCAAATTGGTACGAAATTCACTTCCTGATTACGCCCGAACATGTCCAGTCTTGACGGAATTGCCGATCCTCTTTGTAACTGCCTACGGCGGCCGGTATTCGGCGCCCGAGCTATTGTCCTATGGTGGAAACCGTTTGATCAACAAGCCGGTCGATTTTATGGATCTGACGCTTACCCTGACACGACTTAATTTAGACAAAGCCTCGCGCTTTGGCGGCAAAAACCAATAACCCCCGGAGGAGGCGATGTACGGACTGGTAAATGCAGCTATTCAAGAGCTGGTATGCTCAGCCTTTGGCACGGAAAAATGGTTGGCAATCAAACAGAAAGCCAAAGTTGATATCGAAGTTTTTAATCGCATGCAGCCCTATCCTGAGGAAATCACTTATAACTTGGTAGGGGCGGCCAGCGAAGTCTTGAATCTTTCTCCCGATGAGGTCATGAAGGCCTTCGGCGAATACTGGGTGCTTTTTACTGGCCAGGCCGGGTATGGTCATCTGTTTCAAATCGCTGGGCACTCTCTGCGTGATTTTCTATTTAACTTGGACAATCTGCATTCGCGCATCGGTCAAAATTTCTCGCAATTGCGCCCTCCTTCTTTTATTTGCGAGGATTTGGATGCGCATACCGTACGCATGCATTATTACAGCGAGCGTGCCGGGCTTTGTCCAATGGTCATCGGACTTCTAAATGGGCTGGGAAAACGCTTTAAGACCGACGTGCACATCGATCATCCGCTGTGCATTCGAGAAAAAGCAGATCACTGCGAATTCCTCGTCAAAATGAACCCGGCGACGACCTAAAGTAGGGTCCGAATGCGCAGCGCTCGGGCGGCCTAAAGAGTATGGGAATCCTCGTACAATGCGAACGCTGCACCCTGTGGGTCGTCGCATACGGCAACGCATGGGCCGCCGGGTAGGCGAATGGAGTCCGCAATGACGCTTCCTCCGGCAGCGCGTACCGCCTGTACGGCAGTCTGTAGCGCGATTCCGCCAAAATGAAAAAGCCAGTGAGGATGGACGTCGGGGCGCGCGGAAATGTCGAGCATCGCGCCCACGTCCGCTTCGCCGGGCCGAAAGGCAAATTGTTGGTAGTGACCGAGTGCTCCAAGGTCTTGGCTGCCCGTCAGCGACCAACCGAACAGCTCGCGATAGCTGCTTATCGCCTGCGCGCTATTTGTTGCATGTAAGAGGTGCCAGACCACTCTCTTGCTTGGTGTCGCGGGCGCGGTGCTTAGCGCTACGACGGCCCCCCCCGAATCGCGGACAATGGCCACTTCGCCGCCGGACGCGGACGGTCGAATCGGACCAAGCCGCGTCGCGCCCAGGTGCGCAAATGCTTGGGCCGTGCGCTCGACATCATCGACGCGTAGATGGCCAAGCCAGTGCGCCGGTACGCCCCGTGCTGCTGCTTCCGCTGGTAAGGGCACAATCGCCAAATCATTTTCGCCAAGGACTGCTGTGTAAAATGCTCGTGCTGCCGCTACATCGGTCGTTCGGAGCTCATATCGACAAAACTGTGTCATCGTTTGAATATTCCCTTGAGCCAGCGTGTGCCAGGGAATCCCTTTTCTCCTACTTTAAAAGGGAGGGGAAGTGATTTCTTTGTATCGAGGAAGGAGTAGAGTCTGACGTTACGAACTACGAATTATGCTTTAAATCGGCGGCGTAGCTGCCGGCTTACGATCATAAGTGCCGCCAGAAGCATGCTGAGTACGGAAAGGGGGGCGGCAGACTGGCGGGGCAGGGACGTACAGCCCGGAGCCAAGCCACCACCACCTTTATGGGTGAGCGCGATGTCATTCACATCTGCCGGACACTCCGCCGCATGACCGTCACATATTTCGTCCGGATCGTAGCGGTCAACACCAGGACGGCATACCTGGCCTGCGGCGAATAGATGGCAGATGCCATTTTTTTCTGCGCCCGTGGCCACGCTGCAGGCCTGACAATCGCCTGCGACTGTACCGCCACAGGCGGTATCACAACATACGCCATCGGTGCAAAAACAAGTCGCGCATTCGCTGTCGCTCGTGCAAGCCTCACCAAGGCGTCGGGCCGCCGTATTCGTTTCAAAAGCGCCCAGAGAGCAATTTTTGCAAACGCTGCGCGCCAGACCTCGCTGATCTTGATCATCGGTGGGTGACGCCAAGCAGATGGCTTTATCGGCAGCACCGATTGCTGGACTATCGGGGTCAAGGGCGATGGTAAAAGTCGGCCCGCCGTTGTCCGCCAGCACAGTGAGCTCGGGATTGGCGTCGATGATGCCGCTGTCTTGGGCCGTTGGATTGCCAATTTTGGATAGACTTTCCACAATGCTCGGCGCTATGGCCTCCAGGCTGGCCGTCCCAGTGCCGCGGCTTTGATCTTGGTCGATGACCAAATCCACTCCTCCGTCGCTACCGGACAAGATAGAGTTTTGCAAAACCAGTTGCGCCGCAACTTGCGAGCCGTCCGTCGGGTTTTTTCCGAAAGCCAAGTGGTAGACGGCGCCTCCAGCGGCGCGGCCTAAGGGACCGGCGTTTTCAAAGGGCGGGAAGCCGCCAGATCCGAGCGGCTGCCCAGGATTGCCTGAGGCCACAATATTGATGGCCACCGTGGCATGCACCAAGCGCACAGTGCCATTGAGGTTAAAGATGGCGCCACCTAGGCCGCTGCCCCCGCCACCTTGAACTACGTTACTATCGCCTCCCGCCGCGCTGCCGCCATCGCCGCCACGTGCAGTGTTCAGCGTCAGCGTAGAATTGACCACGAGCAGGGTGCCCTGCTGCAAAAATACGGCGCCGCCCGCACCCATGCCGCCGCCGCCGCCGCGTGCGGTATTGGATCCACCGGATCCGCCGCCGTTGCCGCCGCCTTAAGGACTTGGCACGTTGGGCCCGACGATGCCTTGTGCCAAGCCGCTGCCGCCGCTGCCCCCGCCAAACCCGCCTTGGCCGCCGGGA
>CAYWPR010000188.1:0-7186 GCA_964460115.1 uncultured Myxococcales bacterium | reverse complement strand
CGAGCTACCCCCTGGAGCAGTTGTACCGGGAGGTAGCCTACATCGCGTATCACTTTCACTGGCCGCTTGATGATGTGCTCAACATGGAGCACGACGAACGGCACATTTGGTTGCGAGAGATCGCCCGCATCAACCGCGAGATCAACGAAGCCCGCCGACGTGGTTAAGCTACGGTTTGGTGAGGCATTTTCAGTGGCCTGCTGCCGGCCAAATCCAATCGGCGATTTTTGAATTCCTTTTTCTGGAATCCATTCGAACAAACGGATGGGTTTGGCCGGGTCGCGCCCGACATGCAGGGAATCGTGCCCTATGAATCGCCCTTTTTCGGTGTCGATGACGCGCATTTTTTCGCTCTGATTGTCGGCACACTTGATAAAATTCACTGGCCATAGAGGCGCGCTAGCGCTTTTTGCGCCTCCTATTTATCAAACATGTCGCTGCTTGGGCGGCGCGGATTTGCAACAAGCATCCAAGCCGAGCCCGCAGCGGAAACCGCAAGTTCACTTTGATCATTTCGCCGAGGGAACTTCGATGAATGCATCCCGTGAAGTCAGACCGCCTGGCGTTTATCACATTGCCGGCGGTGCGCAGCAGGTCAAAACAATCGAGGTGGCGAACACCCATATCGCTGGATTTGTGGGTGTGGCCAACAAAGGCCCGCTCGATACTCCTTGTTTGCTGCGCAGCTGGGCCGAATTTGTCGAAGTCTATGGCAGCGGCAGCGACGGCTATTTGGCGCGATCGGTAGAAGGTTTTTTCATAAACGGCGGCCGCGCCTGCTACGTCGTACGGGTGGCGCGGCGACCGCGCGACGGCGAAGCCTTCGGGCCCGATCATGCAGCGCCGGCCGAGCGGCTCATCAAAGACGGCTGGGACAAAATCACGTTGCGCGTGCTGGCCCTAAACGAAGGCCGCTGGGGCAACAACATCTGGGTGCGTTTTGCGCAAAGTACCGGCGCCAAGACGCTTTTGACCTTGGATCTGCCGATTGGCGCAGGCGCCGCCCGCGTGACCTCGACCCACGGCATCGAGCGCGGATCGCTGGTTCGCATCTACGATCGCGAGCACAGCGAATACATCGTCGTCACCGAGGTCGATGACAAAAACAAAACCTTGCGCTGGGGCACTGACACGCCGGTTGTGAATCGGTATGCAGCCGCCTCGCCGACCTACCTTGAGGTCATCGAATTTGAGATTCATGCGGCGCTGCGCGATCGCCGCGAAGTTTTTCGCAACCTGCAGATGAGTGCTCTATCGCGTCGCTACGCCCCGCGCGTGGTCAATGAGCAATCGCGGCTCATTTGGCTGGAGAATCTGAATTCCACCTCACCGCTGCCAAACAACCTGCCGATCGCCATGCCCATGGGGCGGCTTTCCGGGGGCCGCGACGGCATTTCTGGAATCACCGCCGAGGATTTCATTGGCTACGACCGCGGCATGGACAATCGGCGCGGCCTTATGTTGCTCAAGTACGTCGAGGATGTGGCGCTTCTGGCAGTGCCTGACGCCGCAGTGGCCTACAGCTACATGTCCGTTCCCGAGGCCCGGATTTTTATACAGCGCATTCACGACGCCATGATCGACATCTGCGAGCAGACAAACGATCGCTTCGCCATCCTCGATCTGCCCGATACGCACGATATTGAAGAACTTCGGCGCCTGCGCCATCGGCGCGACAGCCAGTTTGCCGCCTACTATTTTCCCTGGCTGGTGCTGACCGGTCAAAACGACGAATCGCAAAAGCACCCGCCCTCGGGTCATATCGCCGGCGTGTACGCTCGCTGCGAGCTCGAGTACGGCGTACACAAGGCCCCCGCCAATGAACAGCTTTTCGGAGTGACGCAACTTACTTTGCCACTTTCCGATGATCATGTTGGAGAGCTGAACGCTGAGGGCGTAAACACGATTCGAGAGTTTACCGGAAGAGGGATACGCATCTGGGGCGCGCGCACTTGTTCTAGCGATAAAGATTGGCAGTTTATCAACGTAAGGCGAATCTTTATCATGCTTTATCGCGCAATTGATGTAGGCACCCAGTGGATTACTTTTGAACCAAATACGCCAAGCACCTGGGCGGTGATACAGCGCGAAGTATCGCTATTTCTGAATTCGCTTTATGCGAAAGGGTTCTTTGCGGGTGGAACGGCCGAAGATTCATATATTGTGCGCTGCGATGAAGAGACCAATCCGCCTGAACAGGTACAAGCTGGGCGGCTTCTGGTCGAAATCCGCGTCGCACCGGCGCTCCCTGCAGAGTACATCCTATTTACGATCGAGCAGGAAATGGCCGAGCGGCCACAGTGAGCCTAAAGAGGTATAAAGATGGCTGGGACCGGGCAAAGGCGCGCAGCATATGGAGTGTACTACTTTGGAATTGAGATTGATGGCATGCAGGAAGCCTTCTTTCGTTCCTGCAGTGGCCTAAAATCAGAAGCCGAAGTAGTTATCGTCCAGGAAGGCGGCGTAAATACGTTCGATCACAAGCTTATCGGACATACCAAGCTGGCCAATATCGTGCTCAAGCAGGGATTTTCCTCGCCGATGCTATGGGAAAAGCGCCTGCAATATGTAAACGATGATCCAACTGTGCCGATAAAACGTTTTAGCGGCACAATCATTCAATTCGGCCCCGGCGGGGCGAGAGCCCATACTTGGCAATTCAAGAATGGCTGGATTTGCAAATGGGAAGGTCCGGAATTCGATGCGACCAAGAATGAAATCTCCATCGAATCCATCGAAATCGCCCATGAAGGTTTAGAATATATCAGCAAGCAGGGAGCCAAAAATGGCTGAGACGCCCAGCAAGCCGGCGGCTTATCTGCCAATGGCCACGGCCGCCTCGTTGCGCATCGCCGACTCGGTGATTGGCCGGCTGGGCGACGCCGCCCCTGTCAGCGGCGATGCGCCGCGGCCATCTCGCGAAGCCGGCACCACGGACTATGTCACCGCGGCCGGCCCCGCCGGGGCCGCCGAATCGCGATCGCCAGCGCCGGCCGCGATGCCGGCCCCGCCGAAATCGCTGGCCAGCGATGCGCCAAGTATGCCGCTTTTGCACAGCGGCAAAAGCGATACGGTCGCCGCCTCTGCCTCTGCCTCTGCCACTTTGCCGCAGGCGGCAGAACGCCGTGACGGCCAGGGCTTCTCGAAAGCGGTAGAGGACGCCTCTTTGAAAATGCTCGAGGCGCTGCGCGCCCATGCCAGCGCTCAGGCGCTGGCCGGTGGCGGCAACCGCATCAACCTGGGAGACATGGCGACCATCGCCTTTGCCGATCAAAACAAGCAATTTGCGGCATCGACTGACGGTTTCCATTCCAGCGCGCCGGCAAAAACCTCCGAATCAGCGCCCGAAGGGGATGATTCCGCTGATTTGGAAGCGGCGATAGAACATTGCGCCGAAGAAGTCATCGCCGAGTGCAAAAAACAGAATGAAATGAACCGAGCCAGAGGACTGGGCTTTTAAGCAACCCGCCTCCATCGCTTGGATGAATTTTGTAGAAGTTCGTAAGGGAAGAAAGGTCTGGATCCTATGTCGAAGCTAGAAAAAGCGGAATTGAAAGATCTTGATCGGAAAAGTAAGCCAATTCCCGTTTGTTTTAATCCAAAAGAATTTTCTGTTGATAAACAGGCAACTTGGAAAGCGAAGACGGGCAAAGTTTGCGACGAGCCTGATCAAGAATTCACGACTCCGGCACCAGCCACCCTAAGCGTAACTTTGCAGTTTGATACTTATGAGGACAAAAAGTCCGTCTATACGGAATATATTGAAAAACTTGAAAAACTAGTAACGATTATCAGCAATACGGATAAAGCCAAACAGCATCCGCCACTGTGTGCTTTTTCTTGGAATAAGTTCGTCTTCCAAGGCGTGATGGAAACTTTAAATGTAAAATACACAATGTTTTTGTGTGATGGCACGCCGGTTCGTTGTGAAGCAACGATCAAGATGAAAAAATCCGGCAAAGCCACCTCGCCAGAGCCCACGTCGGCCGCCGCTGCCGCCGCCTCGGCAGAGGCCGGCGCCGGTGCCGCTGCTGGTGCCGCCGCAACCGCCACGGCCACTGCCGGCGCCGCCGCCAGTGCAGGCACAAGCGCATTGGCCAAAGCCCGAGCTGCTGCCGCCGCCGCCGCTGGTGCCGCTGGCAAAGTGCAAGCGGGCGTTGGCATGGCGTCTAGCGCCGTTTCGGCGATTCAGGCCGGTCCCACGGCCCTGCTCAGCTTTGCCGCCGGTGCGGCGGGCGGAATGATCGGCGGCATCGCTGGTGCCGCCATCGGTGCCGGGACCAAAGTGGCGCAAGGCGATTACATGGGTGGTTTGGGCGACGGAGCCTCTTATGCCGGCGGATTTGTCAGCGGCGATCAGAAGGTCACAGTCAATAATATTACTCAATACAACATTACTAATGACAACAGCCAAACCAATATTGATAACAGTCAAACAAACGTTGATAACAGTCAAACAAATGTGACGATTAACGAAAACTCGCCCCCCCCATCCAAAACCGGTGGTGGTGGACATAAATCTCCCCCGAAGAAAACGCAATCGACACCACCGAAACCGCCGGCAACTTCAACGTCGACCCCGCTTCCAAAGTGTGACCCAGTTGACGATCCATCTCAACTGATGAGCATGGCACCCAAAAAAGATAACTAAGCGATTCATTTTCGAGTAAGCCAAACTATCTTGCATAAGCTCGAACCGCTGCCGGATACCATACGGGGAAATAAATACCATGGCTGAGAGCACGCTTGCAACAAATGCCAATATCGTGATCAAGATAGATGGCAGTGAAAAATTTGAAAATATTACCAAGCTCGCCGACAACGTCGGCGAACTAGAAATCTTTTCAAATTATGACAAACCAGACTATGCGCGCATTCGCTTTCAGAACCTGGATGGCGAAAAGGGCGATGGATCGAGTTCTGGCCGCCTCAGTGAAGTGGCTCAACCGGAAAAGAAATTAGAAATATTTCTGTGGTCTGGCGGCGAAGAATTTAATGCCGATAAGCATCGTGTTTTTAATGGGACTATTGTAATTAACAATCCTGCGTTCGTTGCTCCGCACATTGTTGAAATCCATGGAATGAATAAGCTCCATAAAATGAGAAACGAGACGCAGACTAAAGCATTTCAAGGAAATCCGAATAGATGGCCTATTGAGCTTATTGCTCATAAAGAAATAGTCTCGCAACTTGCAGGCAATAAAATAGCATTTGGCGAAAACGATCCAAATCTCAGCCATAAACATGTGCATCCACTGGGAAGAAGCAAATATGAATTACTATGTGATCTTGCCAAATTAGTGGGACGAAGGTTCTGGATATCAATAGATGATAATGATACACTTCATTACGAAGCTTACAATAAAGGGAAAACGCCGGTCTGCAAATTAATCCTGAATCCCAAAGAGGCTCCCAATCCATCTAAGCAGGTTCCTGAATTTGCAATGGAGCGATTCGAAGTGCGCGCCAGCGCGATTGGGGTCAAGCACCATGCGCAGGTCATTGCCTGGAATCCAGACAAACAAGAGCAAGTTCGTAAAGAAACAAAAGAAGTAAAATCTGAACTCGTTAAGAGTAATGCAACAGAGAAAAATAAGGACAAACCCACCTATACCGTCTCATGGTCGGGAGATCCGGACCATGCCCAATCGTTGGCCGATTCGATTCTGCAGTCACTTAATATGAATTACACCCTTGGCACCTGTCATATCGCGGGCAATCCGCGCATGCGCCTGGGTGCCACCGTTGATCTGGATGTAAAAGACACACGCTTTAATGGAAAATATTACGTATTCTCGGTGCATCATAAATATTCAGTTTCAACGGGTGGTTCTCAAATTAGCGGCGGCGGAACTTTCAAAACCGAAGTCCAAGTTCAACGCGATGGGGACATGGCCGATAAAAAATAACGGTTGTGGACGGGAACTATCTGGGGGCGTCTTCTTTGCGCAGAGCCCAAAGCACTTTGCGGTAAACGACTTCGCTGACCACCAAAGAAGAGTGGCCAAGCGGTACGGTAATCGCGTGCGCCCCTTCAAGCTGAGTCGCTTCGGGCGGACAAAGCCAGTCGCGTTCGGCGGCGATGGTGAAAAACTCTACTTCATTGGGCAGCGGTCCCTGGTGCAGATCCGACAAAAAATCGCTGCCCGGCAATAGCTGCCACGACGACGACGACCATAAGCCCATGGTCGCTACGCCGACGAGCGCCGCCCAGGTACCGCGCGCCGGCGTCCCCAGCATCACCATGCGGCGTACGGTGCGAAATCCGCCGAGCCGCTTGATGTAGTAAAGCCCGATGAGCCCCCCCATCGAGTGTCCGACGATATCTATGCGCGGCCGGCCGGACTGCTGCAACATCGATTCGACTTTGCGGTGAATGAGCAGCGCCGAGGTGCGTATATCTCGAACATTGAGCAGGCCAAGGTTAAACGACACCACATGAAAGCCGTCGCCGACCAGCCGCTGTTCAAGCTGAAACAGCGATCCGCGCGTCCCCAGAAATCCATGAATGAGCAGCACCGGGGTGCTGCGATCGGACATCGGGTCCAGCCGGTTGTCTAAGAAGCGCTTGTTCTTGATCGCATTGCCGCGCACTAGATGGCGCAGGTAGGCCATGGTATGGCCCCCCGACAGCAAATCTTGACGCAGCGGATCGCTGTTTATGCGCCGAAGCCGACGATGCTCGGTAAAAATTCGCGCCATGCGGCGCAATAACCCCGGACTTCGCGCTTGTCCGGGGTGAAATGGGCCATCGCGGTCTTTCGAATCACTGCTTCCCATCTACGACTACGCGTTAGTTTTCGACAAAACTCTTCAGTCGTTTGCTTCTAGACGGATGGCGCAACTTGCGCAGCGCTTTGGCTTCGATTTGACGAATGCGTTCGCGCGTGACTTCGAAGTCCTGACCGACTTCTTCCAAGGTGTGGTCCGAACGTTCGCCGATGCCAAAGCGCATGCGCAGAACTTTTTCCTCGCGCGGGGTCAAAGTCGCCAGCACTTTGCGCGTCTGCTCGGCCAAATTCATCGAGATGACCGCATCGGACGGCGAAATCACCCCTTTGTCTTCGATAAAGTCGCCAAGGTGGCTGTCTTCTTCTTCGCCGATGGGCGTTTCCAGCGAAATCGGCTCTTTGGCGATCTTTAGAACTTTGCGCACCTTATCAAGCGGCAGCTCCATCTTTTCGGC
>CAYWPR010000187.1:0-7417 GCA_964460115.1 uncultured Myxococcales bacterium | reverse complement strand
CGCGATGGATGATTCCAAGCAGGGCGTCAGCCAGTGCTTTGGCGATGGGCAGATCCAGTTCCAGCTCCAGCATTCCCCACTCGCCGTTCGGGTTGACTTCTAAAAAGACGTATTCATTTTCTGGGGTCACGATCATGTCGATTGCCCCTTGGCGCAGACCAAGCGCCGTCATCAGCCGCTGCAGCGCCGCATGGATATGGCCAGGCAGCGCAAAGGTCTGCCAGTTCGCCGTGGATTCATAGCGCCAGTCCACACCGCACTTCTTGCCGTCTAGGGCCCCGACAAATGCGCAACCATCCACCCAGGCGATGCGCAGCTCATAGGCCTTTTGCACATAGCGCTGCAGGACCATCGGACAGTGCACAAGGCCATCGAGCGCGGCCAAATCCTTTTGCTGTAGCAGGCGCGTCGGCAAACTGTCCTTTGCCTGCATTCCATAGGACAGCGGAGTCTGCAGTTTGGCGATGACCGCACCACCGTGTACATGATAAAAGTTCCGCGCCGCTGCCGGATCGCTTGTGATAAGGGTCGGGGGTATCAAAAGCCCCGCGGCTTGCGCCAGCCGCAACTGCCGCGTCTTATTGCTTGCCGCATAATTCACATCGATTGCATCGATCCAGGGCACCTCGGCAAACAGGTCCAACATGCCGCGCAGCGCAAAAGCCGACTCGCGCTGTGCTGCTTCGACGTATTGTGGCGACAGCCGCGCATCAAGCTGCGCCGCCCACAACCGCCACAGCCAGACCGCGCGCACGCAAATCGGCTCGCCGGCCCAAAGCACCGTTGCCTCAGTGTCTGTACTAAGCATGGCGCTTAGCGCAAGCTGGGTCGGAAAATCATCGGTATTTACTCGCAGCGGCTGGGCCCCGCGGGCTTGCAGGGCGCCCGCGACCTGCTCCGTACAGAACGACTCTTGACGATGCGACAAGAGCAGGACATAGGAGTCCTTCATCACTTCCTCCTTTGCAGGTCGGGGCGCCCGGTTAGTTTTAGCTAAGGATTAACGATTAACGGTCCCAAGTCGGCGAGGTCGGTTCATCCTGATCGCTCGGGTATTTTTTGGTCGGACAGGGATTGTCATAGCACCAATCCGTCGGGGCCGTAGCCGCCGCCGGATCCGCCTGGTGATTTAACAGGTACGCGAAAAACGGCACGGGAGCCTTGTCCATTTCGAACTTCACAAAAGTCTGTTTTTCATCTTTTTTTGCCATGGTCATTCCTTTCGTAGTTTGCCTACCGGCGCACGGGCCCGTGTGTAGTTGACGGCAGGACGAATCAAGCTTCAGCAAAGGCCAAGCCAGTGCCGTCCCACCTCGCCAAAGACTGCGAAAGCCAAAGCTGGCGCATACTTGGCCGCGCTTGGAAAATCACGGCGTGTGCATCCGTTGCGCAATCACGCAGATTTGGCGTAGTTCACTGCGCAGATTCGGCGTAGTGGCGAAAAAGCCGCTAAAGGATGCGCCGACCGCTTGGGTCGAATCGCGTTTATCGCAGGCCGTACTGTTTTAGTTTTGAGACAAAAGTACGCAGCGGCATGCCGATAAGTTGCGCGGCGCGTTTTTGGTTGCCCTGAGTTTGCTCCAGCGCTTCGCGCATGCGACGTTGCTCCAGCGCCGACACTTCATCGGCAATGCTGCGAAAAGCCGGAACAGCGGCGGCGGTTTCGGCCGTCTCAGCAGCCAGCGCGGGAGCTTGTGCCAGTTTGTCGGAAACAGGAGCGCTCACAAAGCGCGCCGGCAGGTGCCAGGGGGCAATCTCAGCGTCTGTGACCGTCGCGGCGCAGTAGTCTAAAAGGTTGCGCAGCTCGCGCACATTTCCGGGAAAGGGATGGGCCAGAAGCAGCGTGCAGGTGCTAGGCGAAAGGCGCAGCAGCGGCCGGGAAAGCTTGTGACACGCATCTTCTAAAAAGCGCTCCGCCAAAAGTAAAATCTCGGCCGGGCGATCGCGCAACGGCGGCAAAGTGACCGTGGCGGCGGCCAGTCGAAAAAACAGATCTTCGCGAAAGCGCCCGGCGCGCACCTCCGCCTCCAGATCGCGGTTGGTCGCCGCCACCAGACGGCAGTCAAGCGGCCGCTCGCGCACACTCCCAAGCGGAGTCACCATTCCGGTTTCGAGCGTCCGCAGCAGTTTGGCCTGCGCTGGCAGCGGCAGCTCGCCGACCTCGTCCAAAAACACGGTGCCGCCGCGCGCACTTTCCAGCCGGCCGGGTTTGTCGGCGGTGGCCCCGGAAAAAGCGCCGCGTTGGTGTCCAAAAAGTTCGCTTTCAAACAAGTTTTCCGGAATCGCCGCGCAATTGAGGCTGATAAGCGGACCGGCGCTGCGCGTCGAAAAATGGTGTACGGCGCTGGCCGCATTTTCTTTGCCGGTGCCGGTCTCTCCAGTGATAAGCACCGGCAGCAGGCTGCGAGCCAGACGACGCAAAAGCTCATACAGCCGCACCATCGCCGGATCCGCCAAAAGCGTAGTGCGGTTGCCAAGTGAAAGAACCACTGGCAATTCCGAAGGTTTTTGCGAAACGCGCGGCCCCGTTTCCGCCGCGCGGTGCAGCACCAAAGTCAGGCTGCCGATGCTGATGACATCGCCCGATTGCAGCACACGCTCGCTCGCTGCGCCCACGGCTTCGCCGTTGACCCAAGTGCGGTTGCGGCTGCCCAAATCGCGCACCCGTACGGTTCCCTGTTCGATAAAAAATCGCGCGTGGTGCCGCGATGCTGACTGATCGGAGATATGCAGCTCGGCCTCGGCGGCTCGCCCGGCCAGAATCTGACCATCTTGCGGCAGTGCATAGATCGATGAAGTCTCGTTACGAATCAGCAAAAAATAGAAGCGCGGCCGCAGCGCAAAAGGCGTCGGAGGAGCCGCACTGATGGTATTGGCTGCCGAATCTGAAGAGCTATCAAACATCTTGCTTCATCTTAGCGGAGCGGCACGGCTTGGTGGCGTCTGCGAGGTTTGCACAGCCGTCAAAAGCTCGCGGTCCTCTGTATAAAGTCCTTGCTTTTGCAAGCCTTGCCAAAGGGTTTTTGCGCGAGCCAGCCGTTCGGCAAAATCCGGCGGAGTCAGCCCCGATTTTGGCGCCACCGCTCGCGCAAATTCCGTCAGAATCAGCTCGCGCTGCGCTTCGCCGCTAGCAACATCGAGTGCTAGCACTTCATCAGCCAGGGCCGCGGCGCGTTTCCAGTCGGCCATCGCCTCTGGAAATTTTCCCAAGCGAAAGCGCAACGCCGCGCGCTTGCGGCAAATGCGCGCCGTCGCCAAGCGCACCTCGACGGTGGCCGGATCGACGCGGCCTAGCTCAGCCAGAAGGGCCAAAGCTTGCGCCCACGGCGGCAGGGCCTGCTCGGCAAATGCTCCGCGCGCGGCCGCGTCTCCTTGCCGCTCAAGCAGCCAGACCGTACGCTCGCGATGATGCGAGTGGTCCGGAGTTTGCGCGCGCAGCGCTTCCTGCAATTCCAGCGCCCGCTGGTAGATGCGCAGCGCCTCGTCAGGATGGGCTCGCCCAAGGGCCACGTCGCCAACCCGCTGCAAGCTGCCGGCCAGCCGCCACTTGTGTCCCTGGTGCGTGCTGTCGGCCTGCACAAGAGCCTCGGCTGTCGTCTGAAGCTGATTGGCCAGCGTTTCGGCAGCATCTAGCTTGCCAAGGCGCAGCCACATGTCGATCAATTTGTAGCCGCTGTCTATAAGCGCCCGCCGACACTGCACATCCGATGGCGAAGATTTGAGCAGCCCGCGCACGATGTCAAAAGCCTGGCTGTAGTCGTGCCCGGCATCGGTGATACGTCCCAGGCGCTGACGCACCATTCCACGCATCTGCAGCACCCGCGACAGCAGCAGATGATAGCTGGCGCCCTGTTGATCGGTCGGAGCAATGCGCAAAAGCAGATCCATCGCCCGCTCGGCCGCGACCAAGCTGTCGCCGCTTTTGCCCAGAATCAGCCGCTGCTCACTTAAGCGATACAGCACACCGCACATTTGCCAGCGATAACTTTTCTTGTCCGGTTCGCGCCGCCACAGCGGTTCCAGCAGAATCTGCGCTTTTTGATAGTCCTCCAGCGCTTCGCGCTGCAGTCCGAGCGATCGCAAAAGATCACCGTGCAAAAGGTAGCTGCCGACCACTTCTTGCCTGCGTGCCGGATCGTCGGGGGTTTCTTGCAGCAGTTTTTGCCGCAGAAAAAGCGCCTTTTCGTAATGGACTTTGGCCAGGGGCAGCTCCGCCGTCTGCTCCAGCGCATCGGCCAGTCCGTCATAGGCGCTGGCCAGTCGCGCTTGATAGGGCAGGCTTTGCGGTTGCTTTGCAACCAGCGACTCGCTTAGCAAAATGGCCTGTTCAAATTCCTTGCGCGCGATGGCCAGCCCGCCATGATTGCGCGCCAGTTCGCCGCGCAGGATGTAAACGCGAATCATGGCATCCAGCGCCTCTAGATCCGCCTGCCGCTGGGCGTTCAGGCCATCGAGCAGGTGGGCCGAGGTGTCAAGCAAAGCTTGGCTAGCGCTATTGGCCCCGGGAATGGGTCGCAGACTGCGGTTGATCACGTCCAGCACTTCCCCCACTGCAACCAGGGTTTCGCGACGCCGCTGTTCCGCCAAGCGCTGCTTCACATGTGCGTAAAATCCGACGCCCAAAAGCCCGGCGGACAGACCAAAAAGCACCAAGGCGATTCCCAATCGGCTGCGGGCGCGCCGCCGCCGCATAACCCGCAAGGGCGGCTGCGCCGAACTGGACACAGTGGACAGGCGGCTCGGCAAAAGCATGCCGAGCCGGGCCGCTACGTCCGCCATCTCCGGCCGACCAATCGGACTTTTGGCAAGCATTTCGAAAATCAGTGCCGACAGAGCCGGCGGCAGATCCGTATCCGTACCGTAGGCCCGAGGCGGCAGCGGCGGCGGCGGCTCGCGCAAGTGCAGCGTGATCAGATCCCAGCTTGAGGACGCCGCAAACGGTGGCTGGCCGGCCAATAGTTCGTACCCGATGACGCCCAGCGCATAGACATCGGCGCGCTCATCTACGGAATGCGGGTCCAGGCACTGTTCCGGGGCCATATACTTCAAAGTTCCAAGGACCGCGCCATCGCGCGTGCGGCTTATCGAGGAATCGGATGCTCCATCCGGACCAAACAGCCGGGCCAGACCAAAGTCGAGAATTTTGAGCTCGGGCGGACTATCAGGCCGAGAATGCAAAATCATGATGTTGGCCGGCGACAGATCGCGATGTATCACGCCGGCGGCATGGGCGGCCGCCATGGCCAGCGCCGCCTGATGCAGCAGACTCAGGCTCAAAAGCAAAGGCGAAGGCTCTTTTTTCGTACGCAGTTCCTCGCGCAGCGAGCGGCCCGGCACATACTCCATCACCAAATAGGTGGTGCCGTTGCTCAGGCTGTCCAGATCGAGAATGCCGACCACTCCGGGGTGCGATACGCGGCCTAAAGCCCGCGCTTCGGCCCGCAGACGCGCCGCGACTTCCGGACGGTCGCGCACTTCCGGACGCAAAAGCTTCAGCGCCACCTGATGGCCGATGCGCACATGCTCGGCCAGATAGACAGTGCCCATGCCGCCGCTGCCCAGCACGCGAATCAGCCGATAACTGCCTATTGTGGTCCCGACCAAGCTCGACGAAGAGGAAGTTGACATGGCGGCCAGCAGGCAGCCTGACGGCGCGATTCGGCAAAGCGACTCGAGCCAGATGAAAAGTCAGGAGCCTCGGTTAGGATATCATCTTTTGTCGAGCCGGCATGATATTCTAGACAGAATGGAGTGGAGTTACAGCCACCCCGCATATGCGCGAATTGCGGCATTATTTACCGCTCGCACCGGCATCCTTTGCGCCAAAAGTCGACTGGAAAGTATCGAAGCCGGAATCAAACGGGCGCAAGCCGCGGCGCAGCTTGCCGATCCTTGGGAGTACTTAGATCGGCTTTCCCAATCGGAAACTCTGCTGACTTTACTGACGCAGGAACTGGCGATCGGCGAGACTTATTTTTTTCGCGAAACCGAGCAATTGCAGACGCTGCGTAGCGCGGTGCTGCCCGCGCTTATCAGCCGCCTCGGCGCGGGTCAGCGGCTGCGAATCTGGAGCGCCGGTTGCTCTTCCGGAGAAGAGCCCTACTCTGTGGCCATGCTGCTTGATCTAGAGGGCTGGCTCGATCGAGCAGACATCCTGGCCACGGATCTAAATCCCCAAGCATTAGAACGAGCGCGCAGTGGAATGTATCGAGAATGGTCGCTGCGCGGTCTCGCGGAACCAATGCGGCGGCGCTACTTTCAGGCAACCGGCGGCCACTTGACACTGATCGAGCACATTCGTGAATCCGTACGCTTTGCGCTGCACAACCTAATTTCGAATGCGCCTCCAGACGGCGCCGGCCGCGAATTTGATCTCATCATATGTCGCAATGTCGTCATCTACTTTGCCTTGCAAACCGTCAAAGAGGTTGCCGAACGTTTCTATCAATACCTAGCGCGCGGCGGTTGGCTCCTGATGGGCGCCGCGGACGCACCGCTGTGGGATTTTGCTCCGTTTCCTTCAATGCGATTTCCTGGATGCATTCTGTATGGCAAAGAAGAGGCGCAGGTCGCGCCCTTACAAGCTCCGCATAAAGCCCTTGTGACGCCAACTCCGAAGTCTACAGTCGTGAAAGTGGCCTTTGCTGAAACCGAGCGACCGCCAAACGGACATTCCGCTTCCGATGTTGCGCAAGCGGCGCTGGCCGCCGTGTTCAAGGTGACGGCGCAGCACGGAATCGCCCAGGGCCTGCACCGCTGCGGCCGAGCGTTATCCGTTTTATGCGGATCTGCAGATCTATTCCGCCCTCCTGCTTTTACAGCTTGAGCGTTTGGAAGAGGCGGGCAGCGCGGCGCAGCGCGCGATCTATCTGGATCGATCTTCGGCGCTGGCTCATTATGTTTTGGGAACCATCGCGCAGCGCCGCCAAGACTGGAAGGAGGCGCTGATTTCATTTCGCAGCGCGCGCGACTGCGCGGCCGCATTGCCCAAAGAGACTCCGATTCCGCTTTTCGAGGGGGCAGCGCTTTACAGCTTGTGCAAAGCGCTCGCCGCAAGCTGATGATCCTCATATAGGAAGGTCGCGCTACGAGCTCCTAGGCTGTACAGTTTTTCTTTGCAGAAATCAGCACATCTCAAGTCCCCTAAGCAGGTGACTACCGTCGCCGATGCCTTCGTAGAGGCAGTGCTATTCGAGCTCGAAAGGCAGATGGAATGGACAGCTATGTCGCCAAGCCCATTACCGCCGAGAAACTGATCGCAGCGCTAGAACGCACGCGGCGCCTTGGAGAAAGCTCATCCGAAAGATAGTATTAAGAGCGCGAGAATAAATCCGTGAGAAGGATTGTTCGTCGGAAAAACGCAAAGCCTCAGCATTTCGCGCCATATCCACCTCAGACCCGTCTTTTAGCCCGCCAA
>CAYWPR010000186.1:0-7432 GCA_964460115.1 uncultured Myxococcales bacterium | reverse complement strand
ACTCGGTTTGATATTTCCTACATGAATTCTCGTCTGAGAATTGGTGCTTATTTCGGGTATTTCACGGATCCATCACGAATTCGTCTCGAATAAATCCCTACAAATTAGACAGCGACGGTATTCCTACTTGTCTAAGCAGCGTTGACAGCGCGATGGCGCAGCGCATACGCTTTGGCAAAGTAGCTGTTTGATGCTCGCAATTCCCACATGGCCGAGGCTCAGGTTTTTCTACTGGGTGTTCACGTGGCTCGCCGTGGCGCTATGTGGCTGTCACGCTACGAACCTGGCCCATCTATCCACCGGCTCAACCCGGATGTCGGCGTCTCGAGACGGCTTCGCGCTGATTCTTGCCGATTCTGTAGCGGCTGGCGACGCGGGCTTGGCCCTTGGGGCGCTTCTCTCCGAAGCCGAGCGCATCCTTCCGGCAAAAATCAAGCAGCGCATCGCCCAAACGATCCTCGTCGAACTTGATGGCAGCAAAGCGAACGAATCGATCAGCATTCCTGTCTGCGACCTTCCCTTCGATGCGAAAATTCCGCCTGCCGCAGCGCCGCCGATTCAGACGCTTGGGGTGTCACAGCTTGCGGAGCGCACCGATCTTCCTCATCGAATTGTGCTGCATCCCGGTGTGCAGCACATCGCACGAAAGGGCCGCGAGCAATCGGTGCATTTTGCTTGCGGTCACCAATCGCTTTATCAGTTGGTGCTGGCTACGCTGCTTCATGAGGTCCTGCATCTTTATGATCAGATTAGCGGAGTAAGCAAGAATCCTGCATATCAACACTTGCTGCAATTTTCCCGGCAAGGCATTCGGCGAAAATTACAAGCTCATAATCAGCTACGTCTGCGCTCGCCCGATATTTATGAATTTCAAAATATTGAAGAAAGCCTTGCGGTGAATTTTGAATATTTTATCCTTGATCCGGAATTTCAGTGTCGGCGCCCAGCAGTCTATCAGTTCCTAAAAACAGAGCTTGCCCATCAGCCGTTTGTATCGAATCACTGTGTGGTCAATACACTGGTCTATGCCGGAAATCAGCCGGTCTATATCGATCCAGATCGTGTTTATCAGATCCATTATCTCTTCGCCGCGCGCGGCAAGGGCATCGCCAGTCGCTTTGGGCATTCAATGTTTCGCATCGTCAGTTGCTCGCCGCTGCGTACTCGCGTCGATGAAAGCTGCCTGGAGGATCTGCATGATCAGGTGGTGCTCAGTTTTATCGCCAATCTGCGCGAAGATCTAACCATAAATTCCTGGAAAGGTTTGACCGGGAAATATATGTCGCAGTTGCTGATCAAACCTCTTACTGAGATCCTAAACGATTATACAGAGCAAGATTATCGCGATTTGCAAAGCTTTCCTTTGCAAATGAATAGAGAAGAAATCAGGCAATTTATAAATCATTCTTTAGAACTTTATTGGGGATATAGCGGAAAATATTATTTTCTGACCAATAATTGCGCGGATGAATCACTGCGATTGATCCAATCGGTGCGTATGGACCGCCAAATCCAAGCGCTGGAGACCCTCACGCCGCGCGGCTTGCGCGATGATTTGATTAAGAATCATATTGCCGACGATTCGGTTCTTGCTGATCGCGAAATAGCGCTGAAGCGTGGGTATCTTTTTCAATCTGCGCTAGAGCGATATGAAAAATTATATCTTACTTTTCGCGATACACTTCCCGCTGCCGCTCCACGTAAGCTGAACAGATATCTGAAGAGCACCCAAGCGGCCGAGCGGCGCACCTGGGCAACCTTGCTTCGCGCGCAGCCGGCTGTGCTCTCGGGACTTTTTACCATCGAAGGGCTTATCTTGCAGCGCCTGATGAAGGATATAGAGCGGCTGGTCTTAGCGCGCGTTCTTTTCAAGCGCGACCCCCGTTATGTTGAGCTGGGCCAGCGACTTAAGGACCACCTGAGCAGCTTGCGTTTGCCTTGGGAGCTCGTCAAGCAGGGCTATGGCGTTCCGCTTCTCAGGGAGTTCGGGCTGGCGCCGCGGCAGGTCCATCCAGCGTTCCCAGACGAGATCCTCACGAATGCGATGACTTTGATCAAAATCGACGACGCAAAGCTATATGATGAGTATGTGCAGACGGAGCAGAACCGAAAGTTCATGCTGGCGGAAATCCTGAAATCCTCGATGGCTTTTCGAAACCGTCTGAGCCTGAGCTCGAAAAGCCACACGAACCTCGCAGGAGAAAAGCCATGAAGGCCTCGCTGTTTGCCGCGCATTTGGCTCCCTGGTTTGGCGCGCTCCTCGCTTTTAAGCTGCTCGTGGTCGCAAATCCCGCGCAGGCGCACAGTAGCAGAGGCGGTTCATCGTTTGGCGACTCTTCGCGCTATTCGAGTAACTCGCGATCGAGCGATCACTCTTCGCGGGATTCCTCTGATTCCTCCAGCAGATCGCGGTCGAGCGATCATTCTTCGCGCGACTCCTCGGATTCAAGCGGCTCACGATCCAGCGATCACTCTTCCGATTCATCAGGAAATTCATCGCGGGCCTCTAATCTGCCACCAGACGATCCCGGAGTTTCTAGTCCCAGCTCGGCAGGATCGAGTCCCTATAATCCCTCGTCAGGCTCATCTGGGCCGGTCCGTCCCATTCCGCCTCCACCGCCGCCGCCGGTCTATCCGAGCCCCACACCGTATCCGTACGGAACTCCGCAACCGTATCCCAATCCCAGCCCGCCGGTGGTTTATCCTAATCCCGCGCCGCCGCCGTATCCGTATGGCACTCCTCAACCTTATTCGAATCCCCCGCCGCCGCCGGTTTATTCGGGACCGCGCAAGCTGCACATTCCCGTGCAGGTGCGCAACGAAGCCGCACTCTGGCTGACCGTCCGCGGGACGCCGCCGCTCTTGCTCAAGGCAACTCTGCAAGCGTATCGCGAGGTACGACGGGCCAAAGACGGATCCCCTTGTCAGCTTTCTGATGCCGAGCTTTTGGCCGAACTGTTAGAAGATACCGAAAAGCCCGAAGCCTTATCGGCAAGTCACTGAATAAATATTTGTTTCGCCAGGTCACCTCCATCTGCCATCGGCACAAGGCCAACGCCTCTAAAAGAAGCGGTTTGAAGAATAATCCTATGTCATAAGCCGTGAGGATTTCGGCTTCGGCGGCTTCCAGCTTCCCTTCGGCTTGCAAGTGGACCCCTCGCAGGTAGTGCCCGCTGCTGCAAATCGCTGGCACATGGGTCCACGGCAAAAGTGAGGTCGCCGTTGCATCGATTTCATCGAGAGCCGCTGAATCTCCCTGCTTTCGAAGTAGAGAACAGATATAGAAGCTCAGCGCAGGACAGAGCATCGCCTCGTTCGCTGCTGCAGCGAGGTTACGCCCTTGGCGCAGAATTTCGATTCCGCCTTCGAGATCGCCCAGATCTCCATGGATGAGCCCCAGGATCATGTAAGCGATCGATCCATTGTGAGGATCATTTATGGTCACAAAATCCGCCACACTCTGCTCGGCGGCTTGCTTAGACAACCAGGGCTCATGTTCGATGTCCTGCATGTACCAGGCGATTCCCAAATTCAGCCAGGCGCGCTCCGCGATGTCGGCTTCTTTGATGGGGGCGCCAACTTGCCGTATCCGCGACAGCAAGAGGCTTGTAGGCCACGGTGCAAAACGCCCTGCCGGTGCGCGAAGCCGAGCGCCTCAGCAACGCGGCGGATCAAAAGGAGGGCATCGGATAGGACGAGAGGTCCACGGGCGAGGCGCTCCGCGAAGGTTTCACCTTCGAGCCACTGCCTGGCCAAGAAGCGTTGTCCCTGCACAGTTTGACCGTGGGCGACATAGGCGACAATACCGAGATGGCAAAGCTCGGAAAGAAGCTGGGCCTCTCGGCCGAAGCGTGCGCCATCCCCTGCATCGGAACTCTGATTGCGTAAGAGCTTGAGGGCGACAAAGTCACCGAAGAATAGGTCACGGGCGCGGTAGACGGTGCCCATCCCTCCCGAACCTGCGACGCGGTCGATCTCGAAGCGATTGGCGAAGAGCTCGCCTGCGCGTAATTGTGCACGAAGCCGCTCACCAGAGCGGCATACGGGCCCAATGATTGCTCGGTGACGGACGACTTCGAAATCATGTCCGATGTTCTTTTACTTGGCCCGTCAGCCGTCTCGCTAGGATCCCATAAGGATGGCCTCGTAGGCGCGCTCTGCAAGACGCTCGACGGCAGCAGCGTCGGCAACATCGGTGGGAATGGCCAGAATCTGCATCCTGGTGATGCGGGTCAGCTGCTCGGCCACACGGTATAGCGGCTCCTCGGCGATGTCGGCCAGCACGAGCTTCATTCCCAACGAAGCCGCATGACGGGCCAGACCCTCGCCGATACCGCTCGCTGCACCTGTGATTACTGCAATGCCCCCGCAAAATCGCTCCTGCGCTGATATCATAGGTCATCCTGTTCTTCGGGCCGTACACCCGTCTGATTTACGTTGCGGCAACGTACCACCGTTTATGAGCTCGGATGAGGCATCTTCCTCCATCTGTCGCAGAAAGTGGCTCAGCGCGGACTGGCTTCGTTTCTATGGAAGCGCGCGGCAAATCATGCCACCATTCGCCCATTCCTCCATGAAGCCACTTCAAGCTCTAATTGTCTTGGTCGCGCCGCTGCTCGCGGGTCTGGTTCACGCCGTTGAGCCCGATGTGACCGTTCGTCCTAACGCGGTGATCGCCGACCTGGGTCTTCACGTCATCAACGCCGGCTATCAACGGACCGTCCATCGTGCGATAAGCTTGCAGGGAAGCGTCGGCCTGTACTCGCCGTGGATGGTCAATCGCAACGTGCTGGGATTCGCCGGCCCACACCACGACCCGCCCGGCGACGTCATTGGCGGCGTCATCCGGCTGCGCGCGCTCTTTTATCCGCAGGCCCACTCACCCGCCGGCCTGTGGCTGTCCCCTTTCACACAGGTTGGCGTCGTCCGGGGCACGCGCGGCCCCGATTCCCTGCTTGGAACGGCCTTTGCCATTGGCATCAGCATGGGCTGGGCCTGGCTCGTCCACGGTCGCCTGCTGATCGCCGCGGGCGTCGGAAGCCAGCTCCATCTGGCCAGCTTTGCAGGCTCAACCGAATTCCCCGGCTTCCTGCGAGTCGTGCCGACAATAGACCTCAACATCGGCTACGCGTTCTAAGTCGATCCTCAGAAGCGAACGCAGCGTGTATGGGTTTGCAGCCACGGTGGCGGTGCAAGCTGACGCAGCGCCTCATCCTGCATCAGTTCCACCCTTAGGCTGCTGCTAGCTTCTAGAAATGGCCCAAGAGGCGAGCGCTGCGTTCAAACGGCCAGGACTCCATGGCCTGATAGTAAAAGCAGCCTTGGCGGAATAGGGAATGAGTGCGGTACTTGACGGTGTTGACCTTGATTTTGGCGTGATGGTTTTTGGGAACAAAGTAGCTAGCGCGCTGGCGGAGGCCGCTTCTGTCCGTGACGAGAATATCCTGACGGAAGCGGATGATGTAGTCGATGTTGAGTTCGCGAAGGAACCGGAGTTTGAGGTGGTGTGGTCGTCGTGTTCAAAGTCGGTCCAATCTAAAGCAGCAATGAGCACTGTGCGCTGAGCCAAGACAAAGATAACCCATTGTTGAAACAGGATATCGAGGTCGAAGGCCGGATTGCTCAGAAGGCGGTCGACCTGCTTTGTGGCGTGTTTGGCGTGTTTGCCGATTGCCATGGCCAGTCCGGCGCCGATGGCATGGATAGCCAAGGAGGTGCCGCGCAAGACGGCGAGAGTGGCGTCGGCAATGGAAGCGACGCGATTGGCATAAAGCAGCGGGTCAAACAGTTGGTGAATGAATTTATGAACCCGAGTTGGGCTGACGCGAGTAGCAGATGGCATGCCATGTAAATGACCGATGGGAATGGAGAGTGCCAGCGAGCTCAAGAACGAAATGACCGGACTGAACAACAGAAACTCCGACGCGAATCAAAAAGAATGCCAAATCCAGAAAATTTGAGGGGATGGCTCAGGGAGGAATCCATAGCGAGCCATGGAGTCCATCAACTACGCTGATGGCGTAGCAAGGACTTGCCAACACAGCAAGAAAGAGCATCCAAAGGAAAGACAATAAGAGCCCGCCTCTTTAACCATCCTCCCGGCCGATCCTGTCTAAACAATTCGCGTCACCTCAGTGCATGGCGACTCAGCAACCCATCTTCAAGCCTGTGTATTCTCTTCTGCCTCGGAGCTGGCCTGGCCCCCGGGACGCAAATCGCCGTCCTAACAGCGCCAAGGCCAGTAGGATGAGCACTGCGGCGTCCCTCGACGAATTCATTTCACGTCCGAACACCGAACAGCCAAGCGAGTAGCCGCCGCCCGCGGCGCGCCGCACTGGCACATCATGCACGTCCTCTGGACAGATCGACTGCTGGCCATCGCAGACCTCCTCAGGGTCATAGGGCCCGCTGCTAGGGCGGCACACGCGGCGGGCCGGCAGTGTCGCGCAGACCCCATCGCTTGGTGCACCCGCGGACAGGCTGCACGCCTGGCAGTCAGAAGCGCCATCCCCGCAGGTGGCGTCGCAGCAAACCCCATCCGTGCAGAATCCGCTCACGCACTCGGCGCCCGTGGCGCAGGGGGAGCCGTTGCAGAAGCGCTGCTCGCCCTCGACCGCGCCCAGCGTGCAGCGGCAAGGGCGCCGCGGCTGCCCGCGCTGGTCGACGCCGCTGACGGGAGCCTGCGCGCATAGCGTCGAATCGGCGGCGCCCACCGCCGGGCTGCCTAAGCTTGGCGCCCGCGTCGGGGTGGGTCCGCCATTGTCCTGTAACGAGCCAAGCTGCGGATCGTCGATCTTGATGCCGCTCGCATCGACCGTGCCCAATTGATTAAAGAGCGAACGCACGATGTTGGGCGCAGAGGCACTGACGATCGCGGTGCCCGTTCCCTGGCGGTTGAAAAGTTCCATGCCAGGGGCTGAACCATAAAGGATGGAGTTTTGCAGCGTCAGGGTGGCGTTGAGATTTTTTGTACCGAAGGAAAGGTTGTAAATGGCGCTGCCGAGTGAGCTGCCTTGCGAGCTGGCCATCCCTGCGAAGATGGAATTATCGATCAGGGAGGAGTTTACAACAAAGAGGACGCCATCCAGGTTGAATACGCCGCCGCCCAGGGCGGAGCCGCCGCCGCCCAACGTAGGGTCGGAATTGCCGCCGACCGCAACGTTCTCTGAAAGTGTGGAGTTGACGAGGGTGAGTGAGCCGTACATGAGGAAGATGGCACCGCCGAGGCCACCGCCGCCGCCGGAGCCGCCACCGCCGCCAGTGCCGCCGCCGAAGCCGCCGCGTCCGCCGCCGCCGCCACCACCAAAGCCGCCGATTAGGCCCTGCAAGCCGGAGCCACCGCCGAAGCCGCCGCCGCCACCAAAGCTGCTCGGGACGCTGCCGTTGACTATCCCGAAAAAGCCGCCGCCCCCGCCGCCGGCTCCTACGCCGC
>CAYWPR010000185.1:0-7433 GCA_964460115.1 uncultured Myxococcales bacterium | reverse complement strand
AGCCCGATGAAATCCCGTCCGAGGCTGAGTCGGTCTGAAAGCGTGAGATTTGCGAAAATCTCCGACGATTCGCTTTCCTCACGGTTTCCGCGTACATCGAGAAACAGCACGTTCTAACTGGCGAGTGTCGGCGGTGCGCACATACTGCGTGGCGCGACCTTCGACGTGCGTCTGACTGCGCGGAAAGCGCGTCTGCACGCCGAACAAGCGTCCGGTGCGCTGCTGCCAGGGCAGACAATGACACATCGAGAGTCGGACAGGGGCCTCACCTCCCTTCGAGAAAGCGCCCGAAGCTTTTCCATAAGTGAAAGTTGCCGTTGAGAAGTTCGGGAAATAATAGACTTCGTGTTCGGGGGCTTGGGGGGCTTCAAGGTGCGCGACATGCGCTACTGCAGCCTACATGATCACCTAGGAGCGCCCCATTGGATGCTGGAGCGTACGTTGCTGGTCAAAAGATTGACCAATGGGGAAATGATCTGGTCAACGAAGTGACCAGGTTTCGGCCAATCTCAAGCCTATAGGAGGACGGCACGTGGGTGCGTGCATGGGCACGCATGTGCATCCTGCAAGGCTTATACACATGGCAGTTCATTCTGTCCACTCTTCAATGTCGCGCCAGGAACGCGCGGCCGGGGGAGGAGGCTCCATCGGCAGAGCCCTTTCACATTGGTTGGCACAAACACTGCATTACTCTCCACTTAACAATTCCTATTTGGAAAATTGGATTTCGCAGTCCAATTTCGAAGGTCCTAGACATGAACGAAGCGCTTTTCATCCAAGTTCGTTGTCGCAGCGGTAGCCTGGCCGAAAAAACCTATACCTATCTGGATCCCCTGCCGCTGTCTTTTCCGAAACCCTTGCAGATTGGCCGCAGTCCGGATGCGCACATCGGCTTTCTGACTGCCAACGAGCAAATGGTCTCAAGACGACACCTTGAGCTGGAAGTGCAAGGGGGCAAGCTGCTTGTGCGAGATGTCGGGAGTACACAAGGGACTTTGGAGGCGAGCACGCAAGCACGCATCACCCAGCGAGTTCTTTCGCCAGGATCGAGCTTGGAGGTGCAGCTTGGCCCCGGGGGACCGATCTGCCACATTGGAATCGGACGCGCGCTCCCGTTTGGGCGCTACCTGCTGACGGGTCGGATCGGCGTTGGGGGCATGGGCGAGGTCTACACGGGCTACGATACCCAGCTTGGTCGATACGTTGTCCTTAAGCTCCTGCGTGACGACTGTGCCGACAGCGGCCCGGAAGCTGCCTGTCACCTGCTTGATGAAGCGCGCATTGTAGCGCAGCTTGAACACCCCAACGTGGTCCGCGTCTACGATGTGGGGGATGCCGATGGAATCATGTATTTAGCGATGGAGTATCTGCGCGGGGTGTCTCTGCGGCAGATTCTGCGAGCCAGCGAGGGACAGGGCGGGCGGTTGCCCCCGAAGCTGGCCGCGGCAATCGTGCAGAAGATCTACCTTGGCCTCCATGCCGCGCATGAACACCTGATTCAGGCGGTACATCGCGACATCTCGGTCAATAACATTCTTGTGACCCGCGATGAAGTCAAACTTATCGACTTCGGCTTGGCCCGCGCCCAGAACCGCGTCGGCCAAAGCTTTAGCGAGGGAAACAAGATTGCTGGCTGCCCGCCCTATATGTCTCCCGAGCAAATTCGAACTCCCAGCAACGTGGATAGACGCTCGGATCTTTTCTCCGCGGGTGTCGTGCTTTATGAGCTTTGTACAGGACACAGACCTTTTCAGCGTGACACCGTTGCTGCGACCTTACATGCGGTCCTGTTTTATGACGTTCCTCCTCTGCGCAGCCTATGTCCGGAAGCCTCCGAAGCGCTCGAACAAATCGTCCAGTGCGCCCTGGCCAAGGATCCGGATGAGCGTCCAGCCAGTGCTCTAGAAATCGCTGCGGCGCTACAAGCGGAAATCGGCTCACAGTATGCTAAACATGAGGACCTTATCTTCGCCCTGAAGTCCTTGAGCATCGACCTCGACGGCCCTCCGCCTGAGCTCTTGGCTGGCGAGCCGGAGCTCGTACAGCGGGCACGAAAAAAGAGCCGGCCGCCGCTTCTGGGGACTGCTCCGCCACCACCTGTAGCGCCCTCGGTGCCGTTGGAAGTTCTCCTCTCCCGCCCCCTATCTGATGGCCGCTACCGGCTGGTCTCGGAACTCGGTGCGGCTGACGAGAACGACGTCGGGGGATTGTGGAAACGGCATTATCTCGCCGTGCAGAGGACGGCAAATGGGCAGGAAGAGCAAGTGGCACTTGCCCTTTGTGGCGGCATGCACAATCAGTACGCATTGGCGGAGACCGAGGCCGCAAGGTTTTCGCAATATGTTGCCCAGCGATGCAGTCAGGGCGCCGTGCGGGTGCTTCCCCCGATTCTAGATCACCGCGAGGCGTGGCCGCAGGGCCCCTTGTATTTGGTCACTCCGTACTATTCACTGCGGCTCTGCGATCTGGATGCCGTCACCATGACAGTGGCGCAGCGGTTGCGACTCATGATTCAGATTCTGGAGGGCCTGCGCGAACTTGGAGAGAAGACCCCCGGATTCGTTCATGGTGATCTGCGGCCAGAAAATATTGGCCTCGTGCCACGCGCTGGCGATTCCTATGCACCGGTCCTTCTTGATTTTTGTCCCAGTGCGGTCTTGCATGTGCAGTCCAAGTTAAAAGGGGTTGCGACGCCATCTCCTTATCTGGCCCCAGAGTGCTGGGAGGGAACTACACCGAAGCCGCCAGCCGATGTTTTCGCGATTGGAATGATCTTTTATTGGCTATTTGGTGGCGATGTAAAGGTCGCTCAGTGCTCCATAAAGGAGGATTTCGAATTGCCTTCCCTTTCGGCAAGAGCACAGCACTCCGTAGGCACGGATGTCGAGCGTGTCATTTTCGAAGCACTGCACATCGATCCGGAAATGCGCCCATTGCTCGCTGAATTCCTCGCGGTCCTGACACAAGCCGTTCTGCCATCGATAGGAACAAGCCAATCTGGTCAATCTGGCAATTCCGAACTTGAGTTGCCGCTTGAGCTAAAGGCCGCCCAACGGGAATTACGCACGCCGCAGTTTGAGCGGATCAAGTTGACTGTCGTGCCGATCGATCCGCAAATGGTTCGTGAGCCGATTCCCATCCCGCTTGACTTGAGTGGTCTAGCCGATGGGTGCCGCTATCCTTTGCAACTGTTGATCGCGGGACGACTGCTCGAGTTTCGCGTTGGTTCAGAGGCCCTACGCACGGTGCGCATCTATTCAGACCCCCGAAACGTGCATAGCACCGCAGCGCGGAACTCGCTCACGCTTCCGAATCACAACGACACGATTCCGCTTTACGTCGGCCACCACCGCGGGAAGCTCCATCTTGTACACGTCACCGTCCGTACTACGGTTTCGCCAGGCGAAGTCACACCGCGGATTTCGCTGCCTCAGCTTGGACTTTGCGCGGTGGCCCCGTTGGGGGGGCAAACGACGGTGGTTTTTTACCGCACAGAGGTCCAGCAAAGCCTGGCCTACCTTGTGTGCCTGGTTTTCAAATGAGCTCGCAGCACCAAACTCAGGGAGGTTCCAAGATGTCTAGCAGAGATACCGAACTATTCGGAGCCAATGAGCGAGATACTCTGCAGTTCTCTCAGCTCGAACAGTATATCACCTTGGTTCGATCTGCCGAGCGGGTAAACTCCAACATTGTCTATCAGTTCGGAAGCCGCGCGACTGCGAGCGGACTTTGCGAACCGGACCAGCTTGGCCAAGGACGCTTCGCTAAGGTCTATCGTGTCTGGCAACGCAGCGACGGCCAGGGCATCCGCGAAGTGGCCATCAAGATTCTGCATAATACCGCCACCTATGCACATCAAAATCTCTTCGATCAGGAAATCGGACTGCTCAAGGACCTAAACGCCAAGTCCAAGAGCAACGTCCTCAACCTGCTCGACATCGTGCAGCTTGGACCGATGATCATGTGCGGCTGCGGACGCGTTTACCACCCGGTCTGTCCCGAGTGCGGGCAGCATCTTCTTAAGCGCAAAGACATTGACGGCGAATACCCCGCGCTCGCCTGTCCACAAAGCGAGTGCGGATATGAAGTCTCGGCCAAAGACATCGAGACACAGCGCCAAAAACTGACGAGCGCTCCGGCCAAGTCTTGCTGTTCGGGCAGCCGAAATGCCCGTGAAGGAACGATCATCAACTTCGTCGATCGTCGCGCGATGGTGATGGAGCTTCAGGACGCCCGGCTGGAAGAATTTCTGGAAAAGCGAAGCAGCTTCTTTAGCGAGCGCTGCCAGGGATACGCGACTCTTACGAATTCGAACTCCTCGGCAAATCTGTTCGTAAGACACCGCCAAGCTCAGGATAGAGCCCGGCTGGGCCGCGCGGTGGCGCTCGATAAGATGGTGCTCATGGTCCAGTTGGCCGAAGCAGTGGCCTGGCTGCATGACGATATGGAGCTTATTCATAAAGATCTGACGCCTGATAACATCATGGTGAATTTTGGCAGCGTGCAGCAGCACCAAATACGCCGGCGTCGTACGATAGGTTTGCAATCACAACTTCTCGACCTGGTCAGCTATCCAAGCTTCAACCTGAGGGTCATCGATTTCGGACTGGCCGATCGAAAGAAGCTGACTCGCAAGTGGTACGACGAAAGGGATATCAATAATACTGGCTATGATAAGTTTCCATACTTCTCACCCGAGGCCAGGCAGCGCATGCAGCGGGTGAATGAAAAAGTAATGGTCGATGGCGAGCTCAAGCGCATCAAATTTCCAGAGGACATCTATAAGTCACCTACTTCTGTGCACGAAGGGGACATCCTGACCTTTCCCTGGGATCATGGCCATGCGCACGAACTTACGATCACTCGCATCGAATCGGGTCCTGAACCGGGTACGGCGTATGCCTATTTTGAAGGTGAGCCACCATCGCCGGGACAGCGAAAAGAGATGCACCTGGTCTTACCCTTGGGAGAAGCGCACGATATCTATTCTGTGGGAGCACTTTTTTACTACATTTTTACGGGCAATCATCTGGGGGTTGATCACCTGGCCGGGTTTGTCAATGCCGTCCAGCGCAACCCCTGCGAGCTTATCGCCGACGCTCTGCAGCGCCGGCATGGCGACAGCTACCTAACACTGCGAAAAGATCTGAAAATACCGGATGTCTACTGGCAGGACCGGCTCATGGAACTCATCATGCGGGCGATGGTCCGCGGTTACCGCGATAGCTTTAATCGAAACCGTAGCGAGCGCGGAGCCGATGCCGCGCACAAGCTTCTAGAACAGACCCGAGCTTTGCACAACGGCTTCCGCGAGCAGATTTTTTCCGAGACCAAAGTCCGCGAGGTCAAGCAGCGCGCCGGCGGAGTAGCGGCCGCCAGCGCCGCCGTGCTTCTGACTCTGACTGCTGGCTATGAATATCTAAATTCGAACAATTTTGCCAAGGCGCCTTCGTCCTTCCAATCCGAGAAATCCGCTTCCGCGAAAGGAGCAACTCCGATCACACTCGCTATGGCGCCGACAACTTCATCTGCGCCTAGTGCGGTCAGTGACCAGACATCCTTACGATCCGAAGCAAATGCGCCCCGAAACACCAAAGGAACCTCCGCCCCCCCTGGGGCAAGTACTTCAGCCCCCAAAGCGACCAAACCCGACTCGGTTCGTCCGTCCCATTCGATGCATAAGTAACCATTCGCGTAGCACAAAAAGCAGATGTTTCAGGGCGAGTGGGGGCCACCCAAGCGGTGGGGTTGCGGACAAGTTTACGGCTGATCGCGGTTGCCGTTCCGTGGTTTTCCGTCCCTGCAGACGCCTTGATGGCTGCCTTGTAGCAAGTTGCTACGTTATCGTAATTTACAACGCATTTAGTTATGAATTCACAGCAACAGATATATCCCTTTCATTATTAGCTTTCCGAAGGTAAGCGAAGACTGAGTGATCCCCTCTATCTCCCTAGCCGATTCCGAAAGCGCGATCGCTTCACTGAAGTCTCCTACGCGTCCGGCGCCGATAGCGAACTTGGCAGCCAAAGGCGACAAAGAAGCCGCCTTCCCCTAATTTTCTTGATTTGCGATGACCAAAGGAGGTTTGAGGATGCTGACCAAGCGCATCGTGCAAGCAGTCTGATCAATGTTCAAGGGAATGTGGCTTCGCCACCAGCTTACGCTCGGTATTCTGTTCGCTTCCACCTTTTTGTGTCGAAGGCTCACGGTCACAGCGCTGGGCTGATATGTAACGCTATTTTACGCTTCCCATCGCGACTAAGCTCTTAGGGATCAACCACGAGCTCAGACTGCGCCTAGCAGTAGCAGAGTCTGTGAGGGGTGCTCAGTGCCCGCCTAGCATCGTAGGATGATGCTGGGCTAAATAGCGAGCTCGCTCCCAGACATCGGATGAGTAATCCCCCCCGGTAGTTCCCTTATCTATACCTGCTTGAGTAACTACACTTTTCGTCCCGAAGTTATAAGCCGCAACCGCGCCTTGTAACTGTTTAGCCTCACTCCAATTACCATGGTCTTTCTTTACTTGGGCTAGATCATTTTTTAAAATTCGCGCTGCATCTACGATGTGAGCCTTGCTGTAAGGGCTATGTTTTTCTGGATGATCATGAGCTCCTGCATCGATCTGCATCAGTCCATAACCTTTATTCCTTGGATCCGTACTATGTCCGGTGCTATCGAGTAAAGTGCCGCCACGGCTCTCTCGGCTGGCGATGGCAGCAAGGATAGCGGGTGGGAGATTATATCTCATACCAACGTCTTTAAACCAGTGCCCGTGACCTTTCATTTCATGAGATTCCATATAAGCTAAATCTGTCTTGGCCATTTGATCCGATGCTCGCCGCCCGGTGACCAGGCCATCTTGCTTTGCCGTTTTTGCAGAGGCACCTCTTGTCCGCATATCGAACAAAATCTTATTTGGGGAAGTTTCGGCGTAATGCCCAAAGAGAGCAGATCGCGCCGCATGATGTTCACGACTAAAATTGGTTGAACTGGGACCCGCCCATCCTGGCGATGGACTGTGCGCAACCGAAGCGGTCAAGGCATGGCTGTCGTGGCTAGTAGTTTTTTGAAAAGGAGACTTCTGGTCATTTTCTGGCTTGTGCTGTACGCGCAAAGTAGTCATCGCAACGCCCTCCCGGATCAAAGTCCGATTCACACAGAGAGCAATATGCACCAAGCGTACCAGCCCTTAATTGCAAGGTAAGTATTGAAATAACGAGCAGGGTGTTCACTTCCGTCCTGGCTCGCTCGGGAGGCTTGCCTTACTGGCCTGGTCAGGGAACCATGTCTTGATCTGCTAACCAAACCTGAGTTCAGCGCCAGACTTCAACTTCTGTGGAGCGTAGAAAGAGAGAGGATGCACGAACTTGAGAAGTTGGGGCAGGTTATGCTGGCAGGGAAACAGAGAGGCGACGGAGCAGCAGTAAGGAATG
>CAYWPR010000184.1:0-7442 GCA_964460115.1 uncultured Myxococcales bacterium | reverse complement strand
GTCCTCCTATCGCTCGCATGGCGAACCAGGATACCGATAGTCTCGTGCGCAGTCGACAGGAAGTATATCGGCCGATCAACCTAGTCCGATCGGCTGATGCCGCAGTGCGTGTTCACCGTGCCGCACAGTGAGAGCAGATGATTCCGCTCATCGCTGAACAGTTCCTCGACGAGCGTGCAGACATCGCGCAGCGATCAAGAGATGGAGAGCTAGGCAGCGTCTTGGAACAGCGGGGAAGAATCATGCACACCGAAGACGAAGTGATGCTGCCCATCGACATCGTCAACCGCTTGTATGCTGACGGCTACTGGCCGCCTCCGCTGGCGCCGCTCAGTTATGATGAAGCCGAATATCGCCGCACATACCCCAAATACCATAAGTGGCGGTCCTCTAACCTACCCTCTGTCGATTCCGATCTTCGAGATCTATCCCAGCAGACCTATGGGACCGGAACGGAATTTCAAATCCGCTCGCTGCTTTGAGCGCTTGAAGCGGGACAGCCAAGTGAAGTGGCGGAAGGGCTTATGGGCAAAGTGATCGCCGCGATGGCCCCCAATGGCAGCGGTCGCAAAAAAGCTGCCGTCATGCTGGAAGAAATTCGCAAGCTTGTCCTGCGCTGCGCTGCGCTGCGCCATGGCTGCAGGCCAGATTTGCCCAAACCGAGGGCGTATTTCATCTGTTGCTCGGACATTTTAAGCCGGCTTATCTAAAGCGTCATCAAGCAAAGCAGATGTTCCGTCAGAACTGTACCGGCCCCGCAAGCGACATGGCGCATGTGGACAATTCCATTGCCGCCTGCGGCATGTATCTTGGAGAGATTCCTCAGCTTGTTCAGCCCGCATTGCACGCGGTCAAGGAAGCCGAGGAGCGCAGCGCTTGATTCGCCATCACGAATCTGCGCACCAAGCTCACGCCGCTTCTTTATTTGGCGCAGGACAATTCGGAACAGGCCCATAAGGAAGTTCTGCAGGGGCTTTCCCTATGGATCTATCCAGGGTTTCATTTTCAGCATTTTCAGGCGATGTACTCGCTAGCCATGATCAATCTTTATGCGGGAAAGTGGGACATCGCCCATCAGCGGCTGCAAGTCGATGAAAAAAAGCTACGCCAGTCGCTAATCCTTATGCAGATTCAGAGCGTGCGCATTCAGACGCTGGAAATTTTAGGCCGCGTGAAACTGGCGATGGCGGCAGGCAGTGAAGCTTTCGCGCCGCGCCTGCTTAAAGAAGTGGAAAAAATCGCGAATCAGCTTGCTAGCGAGAACATGGCATGGGCAGATGCCCTGGCGCTTCTTTTGCGCGCGGGAATCCTTTCCGTGCGCCAACAAAATCAGAAAGCGCTAAATGTGCTTGCAAAGGCGGCAAGCGATTTAGCCGCCCTGGACATGCAGCTTTTTGCGGCAGCGGCAAAATGGCGGCAAGGCGAACTTCTGCGGAATGAACAAGGCCGCAAGATGATGCAGGCAGCGACGCTGGTCATGGAAAAACAGAATCTTCAGAATCCCGCGCGCTGGGTCACCATGCTGGCGCCTGGCTTTATCCCCTGAATCCTTGCTTGCCCACATTCACGGGCGGCCACTGCCGCCGCAACGCGGTCGAATCTCGAATTCGGCAAGACAAGGTCAAGGCGGCGCCTGCCGGCTACTGGCTTTACATAGTATCTGAGTTAGGCCAGCGCCTGGCAGCTTTTGACAAGCTGCAACAGCAGACCGGCATCGAATGCATCGAAATGGTTGGGCATGGAAACATGGAGCGCGAACATTTTTTTGTCTGCGCTTCATATTCCGCGCTTGTGCAAGCCTATGCGCAGTCACTGTCGCACTTGAGTGGCGAGCAGATGCGCGGCATCTTTGAAAATAACGCGATAGAATTTTACGTGAAGCCCCGCCAAGCGCTGCGATAAATTCCATTCCTGTTTTTCGCCTTCAGCGCAATAGATAGGAACTATTCAGGTTGTATAAAAGGGCCTGTACGTTGCAGGCTTGCGAAATCGAGGTTGCTTTGATTAACACCCGCGACAAGCGGCGCGACGCCCACCTGCGCCGGGCAGACTTTTTCGACGCCGACACTTACCCGACTATGGAGCGGTGGAACTGTCGAGATGAAATTAAGCAGAGAGGATTCGCTCTTGCTCGATCAGCCATGCACGTGCGGTGGCGCGATCTGTGCAAATTTTGACGCGCGGCGCGAATCCGCCAAGCCGCCGCGCTGCACTGACTAGCAAGGTGGCAATCGCCGCCGCAATCAGATTCGCGCCAAACGGAGCAACCGCCATGCGAGTGCCGTTGCCGGTCGCCTTCAGCCAACCAACAAAGTGTTTGCGCGCATCGGGCTGGGCCTTTTTAAGATCGCTCAAATCCACTAGAAGTAGCATTCTGCCGTTACGCGAAATCATCTCCTGATAAAGCGAGGTCACCGCCTGCGCGTCGGACAAATCGACGGTTCCGCGCGGCTTCCAGTGAACCCAGGTTCCTTCGATCCGGTAGCTGTGCAGACCAATAAACTGCTCGTCTAACACTGTATTCATGCTCCAACATGATCTACGAGTTTGGTCCCACCGCCATCCAATAGCAACCGCCCGCCGCTGCTCGCGCCCATCGTTTGCGCAACCGGAATATGAGCTAAAAGCGCGTTCAGGGGCAGCAAGCAGACGCGCTGTCCTGCATCACTTGTACGGCTTGCTGGTGCCGCCGAAAGTCTTCCAAGTCCCCTGTGGGCTTGATCCGATTTTGTGGACACCAAGTGAGAGACGGATAGGGTGTCGACAATGGACCTGATGGTGTCCCCTATCGCGAACTGGGCGGTGACTACTTCGACCAGATTGGTACGACACGACTGCGCAACTACCACGTCCGACGGCTGGAGGAACTGGGCCTCAAGGTCACCGTGGAACCCCAAGTCACCGCGGCCTGATTCCATCGCGAACGGCCGGGAGGACTTTCTAGGTAAATCTAGGAAGCATGCGAAGGCGATTCGCATTTTCCTTCAGATATACGCGAAGCGCTGAAAGGGAGTCACCTGCCATCACCACCACATGAAAACATGTCGGTTAGAAAGACGAGACAAGCGGTTTGTTAACGCTGTCCCCGCTGCGGCTGCATCGATTGGACATCAGCCAACCCTGGTGATTATGGGGTTTGCACGAGTTCGTCGATGGCTTCAATCAGTGCCTTCGCGCTCTCAAAACGCATATCGGGATCCTTCTCCAGAAGCTTGAGCACCATTGCTTCGACCCCTGCGGGCAACTTGAGCCCAGGCACGCGCTTCCCCAGCGGAGGCACCGGGGCCGTGAAATGCAGACGCAACAGCTCCGATGGATTGTCGGATTCAAAGGGCAGACTGCCGGTCAGCATCTCATAAAGCAGGACGCCTAGCGAATAGAGATCAGAGCGCCCATCGATTTCTGCCCCAACCGCCTGCTCTGGTGCCATGTAGGCAGGCGTGCCGAGAGCGGTGCCGAAGCGCGTGAGCACCAAGCTTGGGTGCACGCCGGCAGTTCCTTCGCTCAGCAAATCCGAGGACACCTTGGCCACGCCGAAGTCAAGGACCTTGACCGTCACATGAGCACCGTCGCCTGCCACCAATACGATATTTTCGGCTTTGATATCACGGTGGATGACGCCGATGGCATGCGCCCGCCTGAGCGCGCTCGCGACCTGCCGCGTGATCTGCAGAGCCAGGGGCACTGGCAGCCGTCCCTGGAGAATACGCTCATACAGCGGTTGGCCGTCTGCATATTCGTACACGACGAAAAGCGCGCCGTCACTCATACGTCCCGAGTCGATCGCAGCCGCAACATTTGGATGATGGATGTTCGCCGCGGCCAGCGCCTCGCGCTCAAAGCGAGCCACGGCTTCGGGCAACTTCCCCATCAGGTCGTTTAGCAGCTTGAGCGCCATGCGAGTGTGGGTGCCGGTATGCTCGACGAGAAACACCTCGCCCATGGCCCCTTCGCCAAGCACCGACAGGACCTTGTAATGCTCGCCAAGGGTGGCGCCGATGAGCTTTCGCGCCCGTTCGGACCGAGCAGGCAAAGCGGCGCTCACTGCCGGTGACCTTCGATGAGGACTCGGTTCATGATCTTTAATCCGATGGTAGTTACAGACTCGGAGCACCCGCACTTAAGCGGCTGCTCACAGGGTTGACGCAGATCTGCCATGAGAAACTACGATACCAGAATCGAGCGAGAATAGGGATACTCCAGATGGCCTTGCGCGCAGACGGCAGCTCAGAGCTGAAAATCTGCGCCGAGGGGCTTCCCGGCAGATGCCCCCCACCGCGGAGCTATCTTTCTTCCGACGGTGCCGCTAGGCTACGCCGAGATCCTCGATGCTCGGAGCGTCGATATTCTCCTCGCCAGAAGCGAGCTTGCTGATCTGTATGACGTAACTTCAGGCCACGTCCCACTGTGGCATTGACCAATGCTCTTCGAGAGCGGCTTGTTCCCACTCGCGGAATCCGGAATTTGCTAGCAGCGTATCGGCGTAGCGCTGTGCGTCGTCGCTGATACACACCCCGTAGGTGCGAAAGCGCGTGGCGACCGGCGTGAAGAACGCATCAGCGATCGTCGGGGTGGCGCCGAACAGATATGGTCCGCCGCTGCCGAAGCGAGCACGGAGCGACGTCCAGAGCGCGTCGATGCGAGCGACCTCTTGGCTCACTTCCTCGCTGAGTGCTCGGGGCTCCGCGCGGCGGCGAATGTTGCATGGGAGGTTCGCGCGCAACGCACCAAAACCCGAATGCATCTCACAAGCCGCGGCGCGCGCATAGGCGCGGGCCAGAGCAGAAGCGGGCCAGAGCGAAGGAGACTGCTCCGCTGCCCATTCCGAGATCGCAAGCGAGTCCGTTATGATGCCGTCACCGAGGTGTAGAGCAGGCACCATTCCCGTCGGAGAAATAACCAACACGGACGGCATCCGTTTCTGGCCATATCCGGGTCCTCCGAGTGGCACGTCACGGGTCTCGAACTCCACGCCCGCCCACTTAAGCGAGAGCCACGGTCGCATCGACCACGACGAGTAGTTCCGATTTCCTACGTAGAGTATCGGCTTCATCGCTCAGCTTTTATCACCAGAATCCTCGCCCATGCAAATAAGACACACTGTCCGAAGCCTAGCTCCTTAAGTGCGCGCTCCTTATGGCTGCCCGGATTCCTTGGTACGGGATTCCAGAGCGGTCATCGCGTCTTGAAGTGCCCTGGTCTTGCGCAGGCATGGCCAGCAGTCCTGCAGCGAGAAGATGCCGCAGCCTTGCGTTTGTGCCAAGCTCCTAAGCTGGATCAGCGCGCGCCGATCGCCCTCTTTTTGAACCCGGGGCAAAAGGGCACGCTTGGCCTCGCAGAACTTCGCCGCTCGCAACTCGAGCGCCAGACGCGCCGCCGGCGATGCCTTGGCCAGCACCTCAGGCTTGGTCAGGCTGTGATTGAGTCGTGGCTTCCAGCGTGCGCCCGTTTGCTTGACGGTTAAGTCATAAAGCAGATCGACGCCGGCAGCACCGAGATCCTGTTCCAGCAGAATAGCGGTAGCCTCCACCGAATCTGGGTCGCCTTGCACTGCCGCAACGATGCCTCGGATCACTTCGGAATCGGTGCCGGCGCCGGGATCAAGCGTCGCTAGCTTGGCAATGACGCGCATGGCTTCAGCGTGTCGGTGTCGGCTGGTATAATTGCGTAACAGTGCGTGCTGAATACGGGGATCGGCTGGATACCGGCTGCCCAAGGTTGCCATCGCGTCTAACCCCTTTGCTGTAGCGGTATCTAGCGCGCTTTGCGGTGCCAAGGTGCCTTCCATCGAAGGCAGCGGCGCCGTCGCAGAAATGACATTCTGTGGGATTTCCGAATCCTGGTGCCGCCGCGCCCGCATCGTAAGTCCAAGCGGCAAGGCAATGGCAAGGACAAGTCCGCAGATGCCCAGCCAGCGCGGCACCCGCCGCAGCGGGCCGCCCAGGTTCTGGCGCCAGGATGGGAATGTCTCTTCGAGCTTGGACCAGGCCAAGCTCTTTGCAGACTGAAGCGGCGAATCCGTCCCAATTCGCGAGCTCGATGCCACTGCCGAGCTAGCTGAAAGGCGCTGGCTGGCTGTGCTCTCTTGCACAGGGCTTAGTCCGGCCAAGGATTTCGATGCATTCGGCCAGAAAAGCTGGTAAGCGGCGGCGACTCCATCGATCTCTGCTAACAGATCCTCGGGACGCTGAATTCGATCCTCAGGATTTTTGGCGAGCAGTCGCTGCACCAGTGCCTCTACCTCTTTTGGCACTTTGACCGTCGGTGCACACTCGCTTATCGCTGGTGGCGGCATGGTCAGATGCTGCTGCATCAGAACCAGCGTCGATTTCCCTGCAAACGGCCGCTTTCCGGCGAGCATCTCGTACAAAATGATGCCTAGTGAATAGAGATCGGTACGCACATCGGTGTGGGCGCCGATGGATTGCTCTGGCGCCATATAGAGCGGCGTGCCGAAAATATCGCCGAGCTTTGTAAGCTTGGGGGAGGATGCTGTAGCGCCCTTGTCGCTGGGATCTTCGACGATTTGCCGCGGCACTTGGGCCAATCCGAAGTCGAGCACCTTCACGAAATCAGAGTGACCCTCCCGCTGGACCAGCATGATGTTTTCGGGCTTCAGGTCTCGATGAACGATGCCGATCTCTGAAGCGCGGGCCAGTGCGCTGGCGATTTGCCTGGTGATGAACAAAGCCCGGGTAAGCGGCAAGGGTCCCTGCGCCAGTGCCGCCCGTAGTTCCTGACCTTCAACATACTCAAGCACCAAGTAGAATCGGCCATCCTCGGTACGGCCATAGTCGCTGGCCGCTGCGACGTTGGGATGGTCAAGGTGGGCGGCGGCCATGGCCTCACGCTCGAAGCGCAAAAGAACGTTCGGCATTAGCACCAGGTCAGAGCGTAATAATTTTAGCGCCAAGCGCTTGCGAATACCGAGGTGCTGAACCAGATACACCGCTCCCATACCGCCTTCGCCCAGCAATCTTTCGACCTTGTAGCGCCCCGCGATGGTCATTCCGATCACAGTCGGTGCATCGCCTGCAGGGATTGCGGGGCGTAAATGCATCTCCTCAGTAGACATGGCGATACATGACAGCCCGTGGGATTACCATTGTAGTACGCAAAGTGGTTTTGGCTGCTCGCCGAGACCGTCGGCCAAAACCTGCGACGCACGGTACAGAAGGTGAGCAAACACTGATTGGTGCGTCTTGCATCTTGGCCTCCTCGCTCACTTTTTTCTCGAACGGTTATGTGCCTTTAAGCACTCCTAAAAGCCAAAGTTGAGGGTGAACTGGGCCGATGGGTAGCCAAACTGGAGTCCAATCCCGAAGGCGCGGGTAAACATGATCTGCGTGCCGAGCTGCAGCAATGGGAAGAAGCCGAAGCCGTAATATTCATGCCGGGTGAACCACGGCCATAAGCCAAATCCAAAATTAATAAACAGATCG
>CAYWPR010000183.1:0-7651 GCA_964460115.1 uncultured Myxococcales bacterium | reverse complement strand
CCTGCTCAGTAAATGATTTCAGGTGGATGGTTGCGGAGTTATAGGCAGGGAGGGTGTCGAGATCGAGCAGTGAGCGCGTCAGGCGGTCGAGTTTCACCACAAGCAGCGTGCTCGCCTTGCCGCGCTCCAACATCGAGAGCGCAGATTTCAGGCCCGGTCGCTCCAGCGATTTAGCGGACAAGCCTTCATCTTTGTAAATCCCCACAAGCTCCACTTCATGCAGCTTGCAATACGCCTTAATCTTCTCGGATTGCGCTTCAAGACTGACGCCTTCAAGCGCTTGCATATCGGTACTCACGCGGACGTAACCGACAACCCGGATGTGGTCATTTTCGGCGCTGGTCGCAGACCCTGCGAGCTTTGTTGTCCCGGCCGGAGGCGAATCTTTCAATAACTCAGTTTGCGCTGTCGCTGGTGTTGTAAGTGGGATGCGACGCGTGTTGAAATTGGTGTAGATGGAGTTAAGCTCCTGCGAACTGTCGTCGCTGCCCAGGTCTTGCCCAGTTACCTGCCGCGGCTGCTCAGCAGTGCCCACTGTTTAGGACCGTTGCCCAGCGGTAGTCGCGATGTTTGGCTGCTCTAAATTTTCGATTTTCCGACGCAGGATTTTATAACCGAGGCTTGGCCCTACGGTTGCTTATGGCGCACTTCGAAAAAGATGCGCACTCGAAAGCAGTTCAGGGACCCAGTTTGGCGTCAGGCAGTTGTGATAGCGTGCTGCCCACTCATCGGTCTTTTTGAAGAAGAGTATCGGCGCCCAATTGCTCATCTTTGCAATATCCGGAGTCAACTATGATCCAGCTGCTCGTAGGGTTTTGTCGCGTAGATGTTTGCCGTGTATTCATTCTGCTCGCCCTGCTGCTAAGCGGTTCTTGTCGCGTCGTCTCTGCGCAGCCCATGTCGTCATCGAGTGGCCAGGCGTCGCAGGCCGTGCCGGCGGACTATGCATCACAAATCCTATCGCCGAAGTGGCGCGCGTCATTCCCGTACCGTTCCGCATTCGGCAGTTTGTGTTCCCTGGGTCCGCTCGCCTGCGCGCTGATTGATCGCCCCTTCGCGCTGAACGCTCACCTGGAACTTATCATCCGCCCCAAGGCCTTCGATGGGAGCACCGGAGTCCTTCTGCCCTTTGCGATGTCCGTGCCACTGTTTGGCCGCGCCGAGGTTGGCCTGGGCTCGTGCTACGCCGGCTGGTGGGTGTCCAAAGAGGACGTGAACCCGGCCAACGCGGACCCGCAGGGCAATCGGCCGGCTGGCCTGTGTCCGTTCTGGCTCGCCGCCAAGCTGCTGGTGTTTCCGTGGTTTCGCGATCCGCACACCAATCCGGCGCTGGCTATTGAGTATCAGTTTGAATATCAGGCCGGTCCCTTCCATGGACTGAATCATCTGGGTCTGCCGGGCCCCTTGTCCAAGGTCAGCCTCGCTTACCGCCATCCCATCGGCCGTCTGGAACTGGCGGCGGCGGTCAGCGTGCTAATCGATCACGTCACACATTCCGGTACGTTGCAATTTGGCCCGCATTTGGGATACCGATTGCCGGTCGGTGAACATTTTTGGATTTTCGGTCAGGCCATGGTGCAGGCGCCGTCGTGGGGGCCGCTAGTTCCGGGGCAGGAACCAGTACAGACGCTAAATCTGGCACCTCCTGTAGCTGGTACGCTAGCAATCGGTGTGCAGCAGCGGGCGGACTTTGGGGTCGGCGCAGGTTTTACGCTGATGCTGACCAAGTCGGATATTGAAACTCGCGTGGATCTGCTGTTTCGTCTGCTCAGCTTCGAAGTTGGTCCGCACATCAAGCCGCTGATTGCGGCCCGAAATAAGCCCGAGACGCCACCCAAAGTGGCGGTCGCTCTGGCTTCGACGTCTGTGGTCGGCGGCGGCTGTCCGCCCGGCATGCAACCAGTGCCTGCATCGCAATCTGCGCCCGGTGTACAGACCGATGGGATTTCGCATCTTGCGCCCGCCGCGCCAAACTGCATTCCCATTTCGCCCCCTTCGGTGCGCCAGCGATTGCCCGGAACTGCTTGCTACCTGTACGACGTGGATGGGACGCAGCAGTTGCGCATGGGTTTTGTGGACTCGACCGGCGAGTGGTGCGACTGGGATGGACTGCATCTGCCGCTTGGCGCCGTGGTGCCGCCAGCGCGGCATGAACCTCCGTCTGGCCGGCCTGCTGTAGCCGTTCAGAAGATGTCTGCGTCAGGCCCAGAAGCAGGGGCGCGAATAGTTTATGGCAGAAGCGGCGCGCGTAGCCGCACGGCGGCGCAGCAATCTGCGAAGCCGTCCCCTGCGGACGCGGTTGTCGCGACTGCGCCGTCTCAAATTCAGCCAAGCGGCCCGGTGCGTCGGACTGGGACCACGGCCCCCACCCAGTCTGTTCGCGCAACCGGTCTTGGCGCCTTCGAGCAGGGCTTTGTTGATGGAGCCGAAAGCGCAGTCGAGCACGCGCGACAGATCTACCAGGCCGTCAAAGCAAACGGCCCGCTGGTGGTGCTGCCGGGACCGCAAGAAGTCAAACAGTGGTGGCGCGACAAAAAGGAAGAATGTCTGAACCATCTGGGAGAGTGCATTCGAGAAGAAGCGAACCAGGCACGGGAAGAGCTAAACCGCTGGAGCCAAATGAGCTGGTCCGAGCGAAGGTACCAAGCGGGCCGGCTGGCGTTTGAAGCCGTGGTCGAGGTGGCCGTAAACGCTGTACTGCCCGGTGGCGGTCTAGCCGCGGGCGCAACCAAGACGGTGGAACATGTAGCCGAGAAGGAAATCGTAAAAACGGTCGA
The DNA here is from genome assembly GCA_964460115.1 of uncultured Myxococcales bacterium. Taxonomy (GTDB): domain Bacteria; phylum Myxococcota_A; class Polyangia; order Palsa-1104; family JAEUJZ01; genus JAEUJZ01. Next base: position 4,874 of record CAYWPR010000183.1, on the reverse strand, counting down.
AAAACAAGCCGCCAAGACCGCCGCCCGCAAAACCGTCGAGCAAACTGCCGAGAATGAGGCCCGGCGCATTGCCGAGGCGGAGGCCAAACGAGCGGCGGAAGCGGAAGCCCGGCAAATTGCGGAAGGATCTGCGAAGCACGAGGTTCAGAAGAGGACTGCGCATGAGGCAGAGTCCGCAGCTACGCATTATGTACCTCGCGATGCCGAGGGCAATCCCTTTCCGCTTCCTCGAAACACTCACGGGGAATTTGCACCCTCCTCGTCAGCGCCTCATAGCCAAATAGGATGGCGCGAGGGACGCAAAAGCGGGTACCGTCAGACTCGCGAATTTGGAGAGCACGGAAAGCCAGTAAAAGATACAGACTGGACGGACCATGGTCGCCCCAGGCAACATCAGAGTCCTCACGATCATCTATGGATAGATAACCCGACAGGTGGAACTCCCCGTAGGAGCAACTGATGAATAATCATCAATTAAACGTTATAAGAATTACTGGGAAACAAGTCGAAGGAGAATCGATATGTTGCTCTGGAGTACAGCTCCGTGAACTTCTTGACCAAATCAGCTCATGGGTGAATGATTGTGTCTGGTACCTTTCAGACGTAAAGGTTAACAACTCTGTGGAAATATGCATTGCTGGCGAGCTTCAGAAACAGCGCCTCTCTAACGAGGCGCTAAGTAAACTCTGTTCGCAAGTGGATCAATTCCTTTCTGGAATATTTTTGGCTGTCCCAGCGAAAATTGTGAATCCACGCTTAAATTCTGGAATTCTTACTGAAGATGAACCTTCTTCAGATCTCGGGGACGTGATCCTGGAGATTCGCGCTTTCGATACCAGCTATTTTGAATTATATACTACTGAGTGTAAATTGGCTGATTATATAATTAAAACATATCAAGCAGATCTGATTAAAGAGACAGCCTAATTCCCGCAACCCAGATGGAATGGATCAGATAAAGCGCGTCGACACTCAGCACGCAAATCAGCATACTCATTACAATAACGCTACCGGCCAACAGGTTCCGACCCCGCACGTTCATGAGAAGTCGACGAGCGGAGGGATAAGAGCTGCTCGGTCGGATGAATTGCCTAAATGAAGGAACACACTATGTTAATGCAGCCACACAAAATTGGTCTGGTGCTCGATCGGAGCTTTGGCCACAAAATTGAGACACTTGCTCAGGCCTTCCACATCTGGGTGATAGAGTCGCCGGAAAATACTCCATATATTCAAAGTTTTTGGAAGAGCCAGCGTCAGGGTTTAGATGTCAACTCTATTGCGACAGGGATTACGTCATTTGTTGCTGAAGCCAAGGAATCCTCAAAAGAGGTCTGCGTTAGGGTTGTAGGCGACGTGGACGAGCATCATGGCGATTTAACTTCGATTGCACCGTGGTCGGAGTTTGAAGTCTTCGGTGTTAAATTAAATTCGAAATTGCAACAAATCTTCAAAGATATCGGTGGAACAGTATTCGAGCCAACCGAAAATGGATTTATCTGTCGCCGATCGCAATTGGATAAACTCGACGCATGAAACATCCTCGTATTCCCACGCGCGTCCTCGGCTCGACCGGCCGGGCCGTCACGATATTTGGCCTTGGCGGCGAAGGCGTTTTACGCACGCATGGGATGGAAAAAGTGGCCGATATCGTAATCGGCGCTGCCTTCCTACGTGGCGTTAGCTACTTCGATTCCGCGCATGCCTACGCCGGATCGGAAGCTTACTATGGCCGACTCTGGAAGCTTTATCCCGATATTCGCGAGACGTCCTTTATCACCAGCAAATCGGCCGCGCGCGATGCCGCATCGGCGCGCCGAGATCTCAAAACGACGCTGTCGAGGCTTCAAGTCGAGGAAATCGATCTCTGGCAAATTCACGACATCCGCACGGAGTCCGAGCTTGCCGAGCTGACCCGGCGCGGCGGCGCGCTCGAAGCATTTCTGCAAGCCAAGGCAGCAGGTCAGGTGCGCCATATCGGAGTCACCGGTCACCACGATCCAGCAGTGTTGCGCAAAGCTGTTTGCGAGCTGCCGGTCGAGACGGTTCTGCTTCCAGTCAACATCGCCGAAGGCGTACTCGGAGGATTTTTGACCGAGGTGATTCCGGAAGCGCGGCGCCGCAAAATGGGCATCATTGGAATGAAGGTGCTGGGGCAGGGAACCTTGCTTGATGCCGGCTTTTCTGCGCGGGAGCTTTTGCGCTATGCGCTTTCACAAGACATCGACACCGCCATCCTTGGCTGCTCGGCGATGGATGAGGTGAATGAGAACGCGGATATCGCGACCTATATGACTCCGATGTCCGCAGCGGAAATCGAAGCGTTGCTGTCGCGAGTCCGCCCGCGCGCGCAAAAACTCGCTAACTATCGCGGACGCTTTTAAAAAAAGATCCCATCGCCCATTTCCGGACAGCGCCCCACCTTGATCCCAAGGACCAAAATCCATTGACAATTCGCCCATTGTCGCGCTACGCCGTCGCTGCCACCGACCAGTGTAGTCGTTCTACGACAACAACAAAATCACCATCGAAGGTCATACCGATTGGGCTTTTTCAGAGGATGTGGCGACGCGCTTTATTGCCTACGGGTGGAATGTGCTTCGAGTGGGCGATGCCAACGATACGGAAATGCTTGACCGAGCATTTACGACTTTTTTGCGCACTTCCGATCGGCCGACTTTGATCATCGTCGACAGCCATATTGCCTGGGGCGCTCCCAACAAGCAGGATACGCACGCCGCCCACGGCGAGCCGCTCGGCGAGGATGAAATACGCCTGACCAAGCGCAACTATCGCTGGCCCGAGGATGCCAAATTTCTGATTCCCGAAGGCGTCTATGAGCACATGGCCCAAGGCATGGGCGAGCGCGGCCACAAACTGCGCGAAGAATGGATGACTCGTTTTGAAGCCTATAGGCAGCAGTATCCCGAGCTGGCCGATCACGTCTATCGCATGCAGCACCGCCAGCTTCCTGATGACTGGGACAAAGAACTGCCGACCTTTGCCGCCGACAAAAAAGGCATTGCCGGGCGCGACGCCAGCAGCAAAGCGCTAAACGCCATTGCCAAAAATGTGCCTTGGCTCATCGGCGGCGCCGCCGATTTGGCGCCTTCGACCAAAACGCGGCTCAGCTTTGCCAAGGACAGCGCCGATCACGAGCCGAGCGATTTTACCGCCAAGGACAGCGCCGGGCGCAACCTGCACTTTGGCGTCCGCGAGCATGCGATGAGCGCCATCTTAAATGGCATGTCGCTGTGCAAGCTACGTCCCTATGGCGCCGGATTTTTGATCTTCAGCGACTATGGGCGCCCGGCCATACGCTTGTCGTCGATCATGGAGATTCCGACGCTACATATTTTTACGCACGACTCGATTGGAGTCGGCGAGGACGGTCCCACCCATCAGCCCATCGAGCATCTGGCGTCGCTGCGCGCCATTCCCGGCCTTTACACCATTCGGCCCGGCGACGCCAACGAAGTCGTGGAAGCTTGGCGCTTCGTGATGCATCTGCGCCACGAACCGGCGGCGCTGATTCTAAGCCGGCAGGCCATGCCGGTGCTGGATCGTAGCCGCTACGCCCCAGCTTCGGGCTTGCAGCGCGGCGGTTACGTGCTGGCCGATGCACCAAATCAGGCGCCGCAACTCATCTTAATTGCCAGCGGCAGCGAAGTCAGCCTGGCCATTGACGCCTATGAACGGCTCAGCAGCGAAGGCATCGCCGTGCGGGTGGTCAGTCTGCCGTGCTGGGAACTATTTGAGCACCAGACCGCCGAGTACCGCGAAAGCGTCCTTCCCGCCGCCGTGACCGCGCGCATTTCCATTGAGCAGGCGGGAACCTTCGGCTGGCGCCGCTACATCGGCGACCGCGGCTATGCCGTCGGCATGAAGACTTTTGGCGCCTCGGCTCCGCTCAAAGAACTGCAAAAGAAGTTCGGCTTTACCGCAGACGAAATCATCGCCCTCGCCAAACGCCTGCTGGCGTAGGCCCCCCCGATTCCTGCGCGCCGCGCTGCGGCGCTGGCTCTTCGGCTGCAAAACCAAGGCTTGTGACTCTACGCGGGCTGGACTACGTTCCTCCCACATTTACGCGGAGTGTCCCATGCCGACTCACGTTCCTTCGAAGGCTCGAGTGCGCAGTACGATGGCTCTGGGCTGGAAGCGCCTAGTGGCCATCATCGGCCTTGGCTTTATCGTTTCTTGCGGCGGCAGCGGTGGCGCCGGCTGCGGGGGGGTAGGGTTTAACAAGATTCCCGGCGGTTATCCGGTGGGCAAACGGCTGGAATCCGCCGTCTCGGTACGCGTCACCAAAGGCCTTTTGGATTTTATTGCAGCAAACGGCGCCAACTTGGCCGCTCAGTTGATACCGCCCGATGGTTTTGCGATTCCCGCAACTTGCACCACCTTCGCCGGAATCAACATCTGCATCTGCAATGGGCAGAACTGCAAGCTGCAAACCGAGTTCGCATCGTTGCAGTTTACGCCCAAGCCCGTCGATTCCGTCATGCAGGCAACCATTCGCGCCAAGATTCGGACGATGCCCAGCTTCAGGCTTAACATCAATGGCGACAATTGCAACTTGTCGCTAGATAGCACCCGCTCGGGAAATCCGTCGATTGGCCTGGTTTTGCCACTGAAAGCCGCCGTCAATGCCGACACCAAGTTGACCTCGCTGGATTTTCAGACTGCGAACATCGACATTCTGGATCTTGAAAAAGGCGACATATCGATTGGTCCCATCGACATCGGACATCCCTGGTGTGTGGCTTCCGATGCCCTGCTGACAGTCCTTTTCGGGCTCATCAAAGATCAGCTCAAGCAGCAGCTTTCAGGTCCGCTGACCGATGTCTTTTGTCAGAAGTGTACGACGCGAGACG
>CAYWPR010000182.1:0-7661 GCA_964460115.1 uncultured Myxococcales bacterium | reverse complement strand
ACTTTTGCCCGCGCCGCCAAAGTCCGCATCCATCATCACCGCATGCTCGGCCAGAAGACGGAGCGACTATATTGCTCGACGGAAAGTTAATGCTGTGCGCGCTTTGTGGTCCTTCCTTGGTACATGTGCAGAAAGTTCGAATCATACTGCAGTGTGTTAACGTGGCGGTATGGATACGCGTAGCGAGCTGCAAAAATGGCAAAAGCACGGTTCCCTCGTCGAGATTGGCGGCCATCGGCTGTTCGTAAACGAATATGGCGCCGCCGAGCAGCCCCCACTCCTTTTGCTTCACGGTTTTCCGACAGCCAGCTTCGATTATGCGCGACTGGTTCCGCTCCTTTTGCCGCATAGACGGCTGATTGCGCTCGACTTCCTTGGCTTCGGATTTTCAAGCAAGCCGCGACCCCATGCCTATTCGCTGTACGAGCAAGCCGCCCTTGTAGAGAAGCTTGCAACCAAGCGCGGGCTTTCGAATGTAGAAATTCTGGCACACGACATGGGAACGTCGGTGGCGCTTATTTTGCTTGAGCGGGCGCGGCTGCCGGTCACGCGTCTCACGCTGCTCAACGGAAGCCTATTGCTGAAGTACTATCAGCCAGTTCTGGCGCAGCGTTTGCTTCTGCATCCGACTATCGGACCGCTACTTACCAGATTGGGACTTATCCGCCGACCGCTGTTCGCCCAGCAATTCAGCAGTCTGTTTCCCAGTCCGCCTTCGAATGATGAAATCGATGCTTTCTGGTCGCTGATTGCGCACAATGATGGTCAGCACATTTACCATTTGCTGATTCAGTACCTAAACGAGCGCAAGCAGGATGAGCTGAAATGGCTTTCAGCCCTGGCGGCGCATCGTGCACCGCTTATGTTGCTGTGGGGCCAGCGCGACCCCGTCTCGGTGCCGCGCATTGCCGAGGAGTTGGCGCAGCGCCGGCCCGATGCGCGATATGTCCGCCTAAACGAGCTCGGTCACTATCCGCAATGGGAAGATCCCAAGACCATCGCAGAGCATTTGCTGACCGACATCTAGATCATGCGAAGGAGGTTGAAATGAGTTCTGCGCGTGCAATGCTTTTTTGTTGCGTACTTCTTGGGTCTGGTGGAACTGGCTGCGGCCGTACCACCGGCCCGGTTGAGGGCTTCGACTTAGGCCCAACTGCTGACGTAACCGGAGATGATCAGACACCGCCCATGGGCAAAACAGCACTTGAGGCATGGCTCGCGACCGCGGTCTATAAGGCATGGGCCTGCGAAAGCGGACCGATGCCCCCGCGGCCTAACGGCGCCCACAGTCGTACCCGTGTCTGCTCGAACAATCTGGTAAAGACCAACACCGGCGGCGAGTATGCAGTCGGTGGCGCCAGTGTGAAGGAGCTGTTTAGTAGCAGCGATGAGCTCATTGGCTACGCGGTCTCTCGCCACATCAAGGCCGGCAGTACCGCCGACACTTGGTACTGGTATGAAAGAAGCGGCAGCAGTCTTTTTGCAGATGGAGTCGGAGTGGGGCTGTGCAGCGGCTGTCACAGCGCAGCCGGTTCGGACGCCTCGCACCAGGGGCATGACTATGTCTACGTACAAGTGAAGTAGGCCGCGGCCTAGAGCGCCTAAGTTTTAGGGGTCTCTTCACCCAGATCGCGGGCGCGGCCTTGAATCTGAGTGAAGGAGCGCTCGATGAGCAGGTCAAGCGTCCAGTCAAGAAGGATGCGTACTCTGTTGCTCAATCCTACCACCTTGATAAGATACAGCGTGCGCCATACTACCCAGCCGATGAATCCGGACAGTCGCACGCCGAGCAGCTCTACAGCCGCGAAGTGCTCGCCCACCGATACAAGGGAACCGAAGTTAAAGTAACGAAAGGGGCGCGTCGGCTGACCACGCAAAAGCGCAATCACATTGCGCGCCGCTAAAGGCCCCTGCTGAAACGCCACCTGTCCCAAAGGTGGCAGCGGCTGGCCGCTTTTGGGTTCGATGAGATATCCTGCGTCGCCCAGGACAAACATGTTCTTTCGCCCCGGCACGCGCAAATCGGCGTCAATTAAGACACGTCCAGACTCGTGCAGCGGCACACCGGCCCGCCCGAGCAGCGGCGATGGTCGCACCCCGGCACACCAGACGCATGTACGTGTCTTTTTCAGGCTGTCGTCCTTGAGCACCACGTAATCAGCAGCAACTTCCTTAACGCGGTTATCGAGCAGCAGTTTGATGTCCAGCGTCTTTAGCTGCTTGGTGGTGATATCCACGACGCTCTTATTCCACCCCGGAAGCACCTGCGGTCCTGACTGTACAAGTAGGATTTCAATGAGGCTACGATCGATCTCGGGATAGCGCTTCAGCAGGACGTGATGCACTAGATCGTGAATCTCGGTGGCCAGCTCGATTCCGGTGGGGCCCGCGCCCACGATGACGAAGCGCAGTAGTTCTTCGCACTCGGCGCGATCGGTGGAGGCGGCGGCGCGCTCGAAGCAGTCAATAATACGGTCGCGCACCGCCATGGCATCGCCGAGCTGGCGCATAAACATTGCATGCTCGGCGGCACCGCGAGTGCGAAACGTATTGCTGATCGAACCGGGACACAAAAGAAGGTAGTCGTAGGCGATTTCGCTTTTGGCGTTGCCAGTATCCGATGCGTGGTTGGTGATGATGACGTTGCGTTCCGGATCGACACGCTCGACCTGGGCTTTGCGAAAGGCAATGTTGGTGGTCTCGAAGATGCGACGGAAGGGAAATGTTACTTGGCGGGTCTCGATGGTACCGGTGGCGGCGCTAGGCAGTAGCGGCGGAAATAGGAAGTAGTTGTTCTGATCAACAACCATGATCTCAAGATCCCGGCAATGGCCAAGGGATCGATCAAGCTCGAGTGCGGCATAAAGTCCCGCGAAGCCGCCACCGACGATGATTACTCGCTGTTTTCTGCCTTCCGGGCTGCTCCAGCGCGGGTAGATCCACATTTGCGCGAACGGCACGGCCAGATAGCCCAGAAGTACCAGCGCCGAAAGGGCAGTCACTGGTCCGATGATTCCGTTGACGATTGAACCAAAGCGCAGCGTCATCCATAGTAGGGCGTTAAGCAGCGTGAGAAACCCTGCGATAAGCGTCAACAGGAACCGCACTCGGACGCGCAAGGCGCTGCGTCGAAACAAGCGCTGCGATATCAGAAACAATAGACCCATCGAGCCGAGGTTGCCTGCAAACAGCAGCATAAACTGGTGCTTGTTCTCCATGCGGATGTCCGTGAGAACATTGCCCCAGTAGTAGAAAATCGCCTCACGGGTGTAAGCCTCGTTGGCCAGACGCACCGATAGGATGAAAGTCCCAACGAAAATGGCGCCAAAAAGCAGCAAGCCGAATGACTCGAGTAATTTTCGCACGACGGACAGATTGCGTAACTGATAGGCGTCGGAGCGCACACTTACCTCCTAATAGGCGGCACCAGCAGACACTGAGGGGAAGATTCATTATAGAACGTTCCCTTATTTTCAGGAGCGGAGAAGCAGGACTTTAGCGGCCGGCCGGCGACTGCCGTCGGCGTGGTCGGGCGCTGAAGGCCGGCCGCAGGCTGCAAGCTGGGTTTTCAGCGTACGGAATGCGGCTTTTCCGCGTTCTCGCGCTCGTAGACCTTCAGGAGGTGCTCGACGAAGGCCTTGATGCGTGGCACGCCGCGCATCTCCGTGCGATGAACAGCGCTGACCTGCGTCGGCCGGTTCCTATATGCCCCGAGGAGGATCTTCAACCGCTCCGCCGCAACATCAGCGGCCACCAGCCAATCGGGCAAAAGCGCAATGCCCAGTCCCGCCACAGCCCCGTCATAAAGCGCCTGCACGACGTTCGTGCGCACTGGTCCGCTCAGCTCAACCGTTGTTTCAATATCATCCTTGCTGAACTGCCAGCGGTCGGCGATGCCCGAAGCGCCAAGATGGAGCAAGGCATCATGACGCCCGAGCTCGGCGGGATTCTTCGGTTCGGTGCGGCGGCGTAGATAGGCCGGGCTAGCGACCACCACGCGCTCGTAACGGATGAGCGGCCGCGCGATGAGCGAGGCGCTGTTCGGCAATTCCGCGCCTCCTCGAATGGCCACGTCGACCCCCTCGGCGACCAGATCGACGGTGCGATCCTCCAGACGCAGATCTACCCGCAGGCCTGGATGCGCGCTAAAAAGCGCCGGCAAATGGGGGCTTATCCGGTGTAACCCGAAGGTCACCGGCGCCGTCACGGTCAGAAGGCCCGCGATGCTATGGCGAGCGCGGACGCTATTCTGTGCCGCGTCGACCTCGCGCAGGACACGCAGACAGTGCTCATAGTAGCAGCGGCCATTGTCCGTCACGGTCAGATTGCGCGTGGTGCGCACAAGCAGCGCGCAACCGACCAAGGCCTCAAGACCGGAGAGCTGTCTGCTAACGGCCGGCAGCGACATCCGCAGCGCTTTGGCCGCCGTCGACAGTTTGCCCGTATCAACCACCTTTACGAAGGTGGTCATCTGCGCCAAAAGATCCATGCACTTCCATTTCCTGCGATTATTCGACCGAGGAATCGCACGGCAGTGCCATTGCCCGCGCCGAAAGGATGCCGCGAATAAGCTCCTCGGGAATCGACTCGAGTGAATCCTGTTCAAGCATCGCCCGCTTTCCAAACTCAAGCGTCTTTTTATAAGTGTCGAGGTAATTCACACACGACGGGCAGACCGCAAGATGACGCTCGAACTCGAATTGCTGAGCCGGCGTCAGGGCCTCCTCGAGGTAGCCGGACAGAAAATCGATCAGCTCTTGACAGGTGATATAGGGCCGATTCGAAACTGCGGTGCTCATGGCTTTTTGCTCCGTACCTGGTCGCTTAGGCAGTTGCCGGCGTCGGGCTTTATCAGTCCTGCATCTTGGGACTCGATAAAGAGCGGCTCAAGCAGCGCGCGCAGCGCCTGACGTGCGCGATGCAGGCGCACTTTGACCGTTCCCTCCTGAATTCCCAAAAGCCGCGCCGTCTCGGCAGTATCGAGCTCTTCGATGTCGCGCAAAAGCAGAACCGTACGATGCGGTTCCGGAAGCTCGTCGATGGCCGCCCGCACTTGGATGCGGGTGCGCACATCTTCGAGCTCTGACTCCGCGCTGTGCCGCCAGGGCTGCGTGTCCGTGACTTGGTGTCCATCCTCTTTGTAGCGCGGCAAAAGCTCGTCGATGGAGCGCTCTGAGCGACGGCGCTGTGTGCGCAGCCGCATAAGCGCCGCGTTGACCGCGATACGATGCAGCCAGGCATAAAAGCTCGACTGTCCGGAAAACTGATCGATGCCCTTCCAGATGTTCAAAAAGGCTTCCTGCAAGGCATCTCGCGCATCCGAGTCGCTTGTTAGGTAGCGGCGGGAGACGCGAAACAGCGCGGTGCCGTACTCTCGCACCAGCCGCTCACAAGCCTGCGGGTTGCGCTGCCGCAGCCCCTCGATGAGCGCCCCCTCTGAATCTGCCGCACAGCTCGTAGGGTGCGCTCCTGTCGGGTGACTACCTGAGATGGAGTCCTTCACAGGTATTTTTATATCACAATTGCCGCACACGGAACCGGCCAGAAGCGGCTGAGCATCTCGCGAATTTCAATGCAACGCCGCCCCTTGGCGCGACCGCCGCGCCAGCGGAATAAGCGCCAGCAGCCACAAAACGTGCAGTCCGACTACAAGCGCGACCAGCGCTTGCACGGGCGCATGTAGGACCAGCGTGATAAAGAGCACGAGCAGCGCGCCGAAGCCGGCTCCGATGCGCGAGGCGACCTCAAAGATTGGTCTCTGCTTGCCGTAACGATTGCCTTGTAAGCGGAAAAGCAAGCGCTCGGAGGCTGGCTCATAAAGTCCTCCGGACAGGCTATCCTTAAGTACGCGCATCCCCAGCATCACGAATAGCCCCGTGGCCACAAGCAGATAGCCGCTGCCAAGAAGTAGCGAGGCGGGGACGACTAGTACTGCTGCCGCGAGTCCGACATAACGAATGATTCGCGATGCACCACCTGCAGCCAGCAAAAGACTGGCACCGTTCATCCAGATCGACAGCGTGGCGAGCAAGCGTACAAAGCCGCTGCCTCCGGATGCCTGCAGCGTAAGAATCCAGAAAAAGAGCGATTCAAGACAGATGCTGGAGGCTGCAGCGAATACAAAGGCCGCGGTCACCACACGCGATTCCTTATCGCCTGCGAGTACCTGCCACGCGACCTTCAAACCCGCCGCCTCGGCGTCTTCGAGCGTCGATTTATCAGGAATTGGTGAGCTCGCGGGCGCTGCAGCATCTGTGCGCGCGATGGGCAAAAGCGTCAGCAGCACCACCGCCATGCCAATCATCAAGTGATCGCGGGCGATATCGAACGGCAGGTGCAGCCGCTCGGTAAGCCAGGTGTTTAGGCCAGCCGCCGCCAAGCCGCCAAGTAGGCCGCCGGCATAGACGGACGCGGCGAAGACCGTCAGGCCGCGATCCGTGGTTTGCTCGTCGCCTTGCACGAGCGCGAAAAGCTGCGCCCCGATGATCATAAATGCGACATCCACCCAGACAAAAAATGCGACGTAGGTGACGCGCGCCACGGCGGAAACGTGATGAGGGTCAGAATGCAGCAGAAACAGCAGCAGGCGAAAGAACAGCAAGCTTCCGACAACTAAAAAGATCGAGCGCACACGCCAGGACTCTGCGCCCAAGCGCCGCTGCATGCGCAACTGCAAGGCCATCATCGGCAGGCTCAGAGCAGCCACAATTAGGAATGCGATGGGTGCATGGCGGTACCCGACATGACAGGTCAGCGCACAGTCGCGCACGATTCCCCCTAAGCCCAGCACCAGACCCAAAATAAAGGCGGCAGCGCCCAGGCGCCGCAGCGAAGCCCCAGGTGTTCGATGCGTAAGAGCAGTCATGTTTATCGTGCGGACCCTATCACTCCTCAGCGATTTTTTCCATCGCCTGATGCGCCGGACAATGCGATGATTCGGTGTCAGGAGACAGCGCATGAAACGCTTGGTTCAGTGGGGACTTGGCATCTATGCCAGGCTCGAAGGCCTGGATTTCCTTCCACGATTGGCGGCGCGACTGTGCGTCGGACTGATGTTTTTTGGGGGCGCCCTTCGCAAGGCCGCAAACCTGAGCGATTTCGTTGCCTACTTTCAGAGTCTGCACATTCCCGCCCCGGCGCTGCAGGCCCCCTTCGTCGTTGGCGTGGAATTTCTGGGCGGCCTCGGGCTGATGCTCGGTCTTTTGACGCGGCCGGCCGCTTTTCTGTTGTCTGGAACCATGGTCGTCGCCTTAGGAACGGCGGCGATTCCGGAACATAACATTTCCGCCAACTGGAAGGGCCTGCTTGATTTTCTATACCTGCCGGAAACGCTACTCCTATTGCTGCTGGGCTGGCTGCTGTTCAGCGGTCCAGGGCGCGTGAGCATTGATCATCTCTTGCGCCAGAAGCTTGAACCGCGAAATCACTGATCTGCGTATGGTCGAGAACGTAGCATCCCAAAGATCGCTTGAAGCGCTTGGACCAGCCTGGTCCATTGGAGTTATGGTCTACGTCAAGTTTGTATTTTATTTTACCAATAAATTTCGTTATAAATCCATTTCACAGTCGAACGCGCAATTTTCAACTGTGCGGAAGCGAGCAAGCGGCATGCTCGGCCAGATTGCGATGATGGGTGGAAAAACCGCAGGCGCGAATTCGAC
>CAYWPR010000181.1:0-7785 GCA_964460115.1 uncultured Myxococcales bacterium | reverse complement strand
GGGTCACTTCGAAGCGAGCTGCCGCCTTATATGATGCAGCGATTGCCGTACGAAAACGCCACGGGGAAGCTCGAAAACCAGGGCGCTACACCGCACTATGGGCAACGACCCAGCGCATTTGCAAAGCGGCGGGTGTTCCGCTTGTATGTCCGCACAGCTTCAACTGTCAATACGTCAAAATCCGTCGAGAAATGGGTTACTTACAGATCATAGGGAATGGTCAGGGAATTCGTTTCTTGAATATTCTGTAGTCGGCAATGTAGGCATCCACTTACTTTTATGCAGCATCGGAAGGACCGCCTAGCAGTTGCAATAGACTCTCGCGTTGCTCGGGGGAGAGGCTTTCTAGCAGTGCTTTCATATCTGCTTGTTTCTTCGGGGCCGCACTTGAATTGTCTTTGCTGGTAGGGCTGCTGGCGGTTGATTCCGTTAGTGCTCCGGTGAGGCGCCGGGTACGAGTGTTGATCAGCGTGCTAGGTTCTGCGTAGTGGCGGGCGGTGACGCGGAAGCTGCTATGTCCTAACGCGGCGGCGACCAAATGTGGCGTGGCTCCCGCCTCTAATGCCAAGGTCGAGTGAAGGCCTCGTAGGCTATGCGAACATACGGGCGGGACTCCTGCGGCCTTGCACAGTGCCTGGACCTTGAACCACAGATACGCTTTGTTGCGGACTCCGCCAGCTCGATTGGTCCCGAAGATGAGGTCTGTGGGCGCCTTCTCAGCAATCAGGCGGCGCAGCGATTCCTGTATCTCTTCGGGAACTTCAAGGCGGCGGCGGGCGTTTTTGGTCTTGCCGCGGGTAATCCATAAGACTCGGGCGTCATCATCGACATCGCGCGCTTGGCGAGCCAGAACCTCGCCACAGCGCAATCCGAGTAAAAGGAGCATTAGGACCCCAAGCGCAGCCACGTCCCCTGCTTCGGCCAACTGCTGGGCGACTTGCTTGAAACGGCGGGCCTCGTCAATGGTCAGTTGAATTTTGCCGGCGCGTTTCTGTCCAATGGGTCGAACGTGAGCGAAGGGATTCTGGGTCAGATAGCCACGCTCGACGGTCCAGCGGAAGAATGCACGAGCGCGGCTCAGCAACGTGTGATGTGTACTTGTCGCGATGACGGTACCTCGTCGTGTCAGGCGTTCTGTCAGCGTGCGATAGAGGCGTTCGGCTTCTTGCGCGGTAATGGCCAATAGCGAAGCTTCCGCCGGCAGGAAACCCGCAATCAGTCTGTTAATCTCATCAACGGTAAGGGCGACAATGCCGTGGTCACGGACGCAGTACTCAGTGTACTCGGCAAGCGCTTCTTCGATCGTCCGGGTGTGGTGAGTCTGAAGCTGACCCTCCATGGATTTTTTGAGCACCTGGGCTTCCTCTCGTGTTGGCGCGGTGACTGACTTGCGCCGATTGCCATCGATGACGATAAGGCGGAAGTTGATGCCGTTTTCGTAAGGGCCTAGAACCCGAACGCTTTTTAGGGCCATGTTGTCAGAATCTACGGCCTTGCCTGCAATTGGTCGCCCCTTTGTTGATCCTTCGGATGGATCGTGACAATCGGAGGCCCGGCGCCTTTTCTGCTGGCGCAAGTAGCGGCGAGCTTTTCGACGAAGCTCCGGTAAAGACGCTGCAAGAGATTGTGAGGTGAAGTGGGTAGACATGGGTCCTCTTCGGTGAATAGCATCCGTAGATACTTCTATCTGCGGAGCTGTGAAAATTGGCCACATTCGCTATGCCACAGACATTCCGGCCGCACCTTGTTGAAGCCTCAATAGCGGCCAAATTTTGTGAAAATTACTGCGGCGATTAAGAAGTGGCAGCGGACATCAGGAATTTTTCGAGTGGTATGAATTTGCTTTCAGCGTACGAACTGAAGAAATAGGAGTCTCCTTTCTGGTCAGGCGCTGGGTTTGGTGCAGCAAAGGCAGATGCGACTTGCGGAAGCGAGTGTTTGGACAATGCGGCTACGTAGCGAGGCGGTAATGCTCAAGTCGACCCGGGTTTCGATATTTTGTAAGGTCGATGCAGACGTGTTGCTGAGGTGGGCCAATTGCTCGCGCGTCAAGCCAAGTACTTCCCGAAGATTGCGTACGGTGTGACCAAATTCGGGCTGATCTAAAAGCAGCAGCGCAGCCAGATCGATGACGAGCACTGCATCGCGGCTCGACATCGAAAGTACGTCAAGGTTCTGTTGAATCCTATCGTGGTAGGGTTCTGTAACTAGTGAGGTGCCCCATCCGATAGGTTCTGTGATTTCGTCGTCCGGACCTATGGGATCAGCACCTTCGCTGTGGAATACGCTTTGTAGGGAAGCCAATTCAGCACGGAGGCGTCGTAGATGCTGAGCCGCCATCGCACGGTCTCCCGGTGGCATTGAACCGGGCTTTAGGAGGTATTTGCTCAGCAAGATTAAGTGAGCCTCAATACGTTCGACAATGGACGACGGCGATAAAGCAGGGCGATGAGGAGCCATGGCACAGACCTCCAGCGCATGCACTTCGCCGGCCCACTTCGCGCTTGGATCAGCAAAGCGACTCATGCGATGGTGCACTAGAAAAAAACTTGTCGTGATTGCGGCCATCCATGTTTGATGACCTCAATGAGGACTATAAAGACCAATTTAAGGTAAATCAAGACCCAAAATGATCACCGCGGAACAAGTCCGGATGGCGCGTGCTGCCTTGAAATGGAGTGTTGCTGAACTCGCCAGCCGCGCTGGCGTCGCCCCGAAGACGGTGGTCCGTTACGAAAATGGCGGCAATGCCACCCTCGACAGCATCACCAAACTGAAAGAAGCCCTCGATCAAGGCGGAGTGACCTGGGTTCCCGCCAATGGTGGCCCAGCCGGGGTCAGGCCACCGCCCGTCGCACGCTAACCGGACCTCGTTCAAGCGGCTGCTTGCCGAAGGGGGCCGCTATCTGGCCAGCCTCTAGAATCCGCACTTCCACGCCTACCTCAGGCGCTCAAAAAGCTTCGTTGATAGTATCCACGCCTTAGTTCCTTTCTTCGCTGGTTGCAGGTTACTATTGTGCGGTTTTCGAAAACCTGGCGAGGAAACAAAGTGGAGCCGACCTCAAAAAACAGCGGAATTCAGACATCCATTTTCATCGAGCGCTTAGATGAAGACGCGCCGGAATCAGACTTCGATGAGATCGTCTCTATTCAGTCGCAGCTGGCCATTTTGCCCAGTCTGATAAAATCCGGTGCGAAGGAATCCAGCACCGGATTTCTGATCTCCGGATATCAGCGAGCCGACCTGATGAACTTTGTCCATCGAGGCGGAGTTCTTCTCGCCGCACGGCAGAATAAAGGCGGCCAAATCGTCGGATATCTACTCGCAAATTCTGGGGCAACCTTCCTGGCGAATCATCCCACGACTCAGCTTGATTGGGAAAACGATCCGTGGCAAAGCCGCTACGGTGAGATTTATAGGTCCGGAAGCTTCATGTATCTCGATCAAATCGGTGTGGCCCTCGATTTTCATGGGAAAGGGGTCGCTCAAGCACTGCACGCCCACTTCGGGCGCTCCTGCGGCACGGCGCCCATCCTTGCGGCGGTCATTCAGTCTCCGATCCGAAATGCTCGCTCAACAGCATTCTTCAAGAAACTTGGATATCAGGAAGTCGGAATGTTTTACACAGCCGAGCTAAAAGGATTGCGTGATGTGCGAAGCGCGGTGCTCTTGCTCGACGCATCCAGCACGCTGACATGACAGCTTCGGCAAAATACCTTCGCAGGGTGACCGGCCTCGGAGCGCTCGTGCTCCTCTACTGGCTGATCATCTCTCGCCTTTCGCGATTTGGCCAAGGCGGCATGCTGATGCTGCATGGCCTCATCGCGGTGGTTGCAGGCCTGGTTGTGGGGCAGCGCGCGCGACGAGAAGGCCTGAGCTTATGGACGGCTGTTCCCGCGGCGCTGATTCTTATTTTTTGGGGAATTGCAGAAATCGGCTGGGCATCGAATTTCTTCCTTTTCAACAAAAGCAATCGTTTGCTGGCGGTCGTTCTGGCAACAGAGCTAGGGTATTTTTTGGCGTTCACGTCATGCATGAGCTGCATGCTTAGCGCCATCGAAAGGCCACGCCGGGCTTTCCTTCTGCGCTGGGTTGCGCTGTTTCCGCTGCTGCTTACAACTCCTATCGCATTCCGCCTGATTCTGGATCCATTTCTCGTTCATCGCGACCTGGGGCTGACGGCATTTAACTTAGGCGAGACGGCGGCCATCGGCGTTTCCTACCTTGCCCTCAATCTCGCGCTGCTCGTCTTACTTTCTTCCAAGTCGCTTCGATGGTCGATCTTTGCGGCTGGAATCGTCTGCTTGGTCTTTGGCGACTGGTCGATTCGCGTCGACAAAATTATGGGTCAACAAGCCGAGTTCGGATTTGCCTCAGTTTTTATCCTGTTCGGATTGTACGCAACCACCCTGCGATTCCTCTGGCGCGGACCTAGAGAGCTCGTCACATCCTTCGAGGAAACAAGCCTGCTCAATAGCTATCGGCTTGGACTTCTGCTAGTCGCCTTATCGATGGTCTTAGTGTACGCCCTGTATCAACAAGAAGGGCTGCGCAGTTTGAAAATCCTGTGTCTGGGAAGTGGGGTGGTGGCTTTTGCTGCGGTCTTCCTCAGCCAGATCATGGTCGAACGCGTGCAGTGGTTTTCAACGGAGTTAGGACGAACTTTTCGAGCGGAACTAGCGCACCAAGATGAACTCAGTATGACGTCGGCGACCAGCTTGCCGGTTGAGCTGCGCGAGATCTACCGACTGGGATTTTCAAAAGCAATTCGCGAACAGAAGCTTCGCGAGGAACAGCGATCGATCGAGCAGATGCACCGCTTGCAGTCGCAGGTTGCACACGATATCCGTTCACCGCTGGCGGCACTAGACATTGCAGTTCGAGAAAGCCAGGCAGACATTCGCGAAGACACTCGTCGGGTGCTGCGCAGCGCCGTAGCTCGCATCCGCGATATCGCGAACGACCTTATTGAAGCGAACCGCAGATTGGGACCAGGACAGACATCTGCATCCGTAATTGAAGATGCGCCCGCGGTGCATCTAATCTCCAGCCTGATCGGGGAGATCGTTTCTGAAAAACGTCTACAGTACGCATCGAAAATAGGTGTCGAAATCGAGGCACTGCTCGGTAGCGGAACATACGGTCTTTTCGCCAAACTGCGCGCAAGCGAGTTTAGACGGGTCCTTTCAAACCTAATCGACAATGCGGTAGAAGCCTTAGACAGTACAGGACGGGTGACAATCGGCTTGGTTGCAGAAGATAGCCAAGTACTGCTGACGCTCTCTGATAACGGGAAGGGCATTCCCGAAGAAGTTTTGATTCACTTGGGTGAACGAGGTGTCACCCATGGCAAGCCGGGAGGCAGCGGACTTGGGCTATATTATGCTCGCTCAACCGTCGAGAGCTGGGGCGGTCAACTTCGCATCAATTCTAAGCTCGGCATGGGTACCAACGTAGAGGTACGGATACCCAAAGCCCCTCCACCGGAGTGGTTCGTTGAAAAAATCGCAATTACTTCCAGCACGGTCGTGCTGGTTCTTGATGATGACAACTCCATCCATATCACTTGGGATCAGCTCCTTGCGCCGCATATTGCCGCCGGATTCAGGATTGTTCATTTTACAGAAGCCGAGCGATTCTCGGTCTGGCTCACCGAAAATAGAACCACGCCCGTCCTGGGGCTTATCGATCATGAACTCCTAAGACAGAATCTCACAGGCCTGGATCTCATTGAGCAACATCAAATTGCTAAACAATCGATCTTGGTGACAAGCCGATATGCTGAGCTCAAGATCGTCGAGCGCGCGGCGAAGCTGGGACTCAAGATGATCCCGAAAGAGCTGGTCGGCCTCGTTCCCATCACGTTCACCGCGCCAACCCGAGATGAAGCGCCGCTGGTGCCGCCCTCCATGAACCTGCGCGTTCTTGTCATCGATGATGACCCACTTATCTCCTGGTCCTGGCGCGCACAGAGTAAGCAGATGGGCCTGGCCGAGTTACGCATCTTCCCATCCATGGAGGTCTGCGAGGTCGCCCGTCTGGAATATTCGACATTTGATGTCGCGTTCATCGATCTCAATATTCCAGAAACCTCTTGGCGAATCGATGCAACCATCCACCACCTCAAAAACCGTGGCGTCAAACGCGTCTTCATCGCCAGCGGAGATCCCGACTTGGAGGGGAATCCTCTTTTCCGTGATGCGGATGGCATCACCAATGAGAAGGTTCCTCGGAATTTGAAGGGGTATGTTTCGAGTGAGCGGTGAACGTTGAGGGTTAGACAGCTCTCGGCGCTTCTTGAACAAAACGCCTCCGCGAAGAAGCCTCATAGGCAGCAGCAGCAGATCGATCGACACGAGTTTGGAGTGTATAGAGTACCGCTACCCTCCCAGAGTAAGATTCACCGCACAGTGTAACCGGTCAAAACCCTGACCAATGGGTAAGCGCGCTGGTCAAATAGTTGACCACTACTGATGTCTTCGCTGAATCGGCAAGAGGGCAATGCTGGCAGATAATGCCAGCATATCCACCTATTCGGCTTCCAGAATCCTTTTAAAGGGGCATTTGTGAAGCTGGCACGCGATATGCTTCAAGGTCAAAGTAGATGCCTAGCCAGGCATCTTAAAAATCAACAGATCTATCCGGATAGGAGAACCCCCAATGACGAACGAAAACAATCAGCAGAAACAGTCTAAGCTATTGTCTATCCTCATCGGGCTGGTAGCTGCCGTATCACTGAATGGCTGTGGAGCAAATGAACTGCCCGAGACTAGTGCTGATGAACCGACGTCTCAGGAGCAGCAATTACTCCGTACAGATTGCTGCTATGCTGCTTGCTACGATGGAAAGCCTGGGCTTACCTACTATAATCTAGGACGCATCGGGGACGAATGCCGAGCCCACGCAGTGGCAATTTGTCATGCTAATCATTGGGCGTTCAAAGATGCCAAATGGGACGCTTGTCGATAACTGCTGCGATCAGAAGTTTGGCATGGCACTCCAGCTGCTTCCATTCCAATAGCGGAAGCGTCCCTGATTATCAGCAGGAACATATCCCACGGCGATGGCATGGAATGGATCCGCTCCGGAGATACCTTTGAGGCCGACATCCGGCGCTTGAATACCGGAGTCTACGATCCACCTACTGCCAGACCGCTTATAAAGTTGAGTGTCACCGACGACCCAGACAGAGTTCGCATCAGGCGCCCACATGCCATACAGGTTAGGACCTCCCGAAAAATCCAAGACCCACTCAGTGCCCTTAAGTTTCAGAATATTTCCGTTGCCCCCAGCATCAGAGATAAAGACCTGCTCCGCGGATGTACCAAAGACGTTCGTGTTGGTACGCGTCGCCCAACTCTGCGTAGCTGGGGGGGCAGATATTGGCATCTGGGGGGCAGACCAGCTCATCCCATCCCAGTGGACGATGAATCCAAGAGTGCCAACGACCCAAACGTCAAGCGGGCTCGTTCCCCACACATCGAGAAATGCGGGTTCAGGGTTGCTCAAGTTGGGAATGATCGAGCTTTCCCAGACAGTACCATGCCATCTTAAGACGCTACCTTGCGCGCCGACCGCCCAGATATCATTTTCGCTACTGCCCCAGATCTCACTCAGGTAAACCGAGGTCCCTCCAGGCAGTTGGGTCCATCGACTTCCGTCCCATCGCATGATGAGCCCGCTGGTACCAGATACCCAGATCTCTCCCGTAGGACTGTTCCATAGACCTGGTCGCGGTAGAGACGACCCTTAGCTTGATAGGGTCGGGTCGCCCCCCGCACAGA
>CAYWPR010000180.1:0-7788 GCA_964460115.1 uncultured Myxococcales bacterium | reverse complement strand
GCGGACGCGGCGAGATCCAGCTCAGCCGCAGCTTGAGGTTATAGATGAGGCTCTTGGTCCAGCGCTCCCCTTGCGGCGGCTTCGTCCTCGCATCGTTGAGCCGCTGCGCCATCTCGGAGATCCCAACTCCCTCAGCTGCCCACGCCTTGAGCTGCGCGAGCACGGCCTGCTCCCCCTCATCATCGACGAGAATCCGCATGCGCGGGTTGTCGGGAGCCGGCACCGTCTTCTTGCCATACGGCACCTTGCCGAAGTGGTAGCCGCTGCCGCGGATGTGCCGGATCGCCTCGCGCGTCCGCTCGCCCGTCGCCTCCCTCTCCATCTGTGCAAAGACGAGTAGGATGCTGATCAGCGCCCGCCCCAGCGCCGAGTCCAGCCGGATGGACTCGCGGATAGCGACCAGCTCCTTCGCGCCGTCCTTAAAGTAGCGCTCGTAGAGTTCGCAGAAATGGCGAATCGACCTGCTGAGGCGATCGAATTTGAGCACTACGAGGACATCGCCCCCACGTTCGAGGCTGGTAAGAGCATCCTGTAGCCCCGGCCGCTGGTCCTTCCCCCCGGAGAGCACATCCTTGCAAATCTTCACAAGCCGAAATCCCTGCATCGCGCAGTATTGCTCGATAGCCGCGTGCTGTGCTTCGAGCGATATGCCTTCATTCGCCTGCATATCCGTCGATACCCGGATATAGCCAATCGCCCGCCGAATCATGACATTACGGCTGGTCGAGATCGAATCAGTCCGCGAAGTCGGCGCGGACGGATTGGGAGCTGCCTTCATGACGTTCCCTCCGTAGGTGTTTGTGTGCCCTTAACGGAGGGGTTTAATTTGCCTAAGCGTCGGCCTTGCCGGGGTAATTGCCGCTGCCGCCCGCGGCGTGCAGGATCTGCTCGCCCTGAAAGCTGAAGTTACCGGCGCCGTCTCCTCGCCACAGCCGCAGCTTGCCGTCCTTTGTGTACACGGCGAGATCCGCAAGTCCGTTCCCATCTGCGTCCAGAATCTGCACGGACATTGCCGCGACGTTGGCCAGATCCACCGTACTTTCGAACCGCCTGCCGCCAAGTCCATAAAGCAGCGATACCGTGCCCGCCCCCGTGTTGGCCACGGCAAGGTCGAAGATTCCATCGCCGTTCAGATCGCCGATGTCGATGTGAAAAGGCTGTAGGCCGGTCTTTATGCTTGGCAGCCTCGTGAAGCTTCCATCGCCGTTGCCAAACATCAGAATGACCCCGTCGTCGTCGTAGGCTGCCGCTGCCAGATCGGATTTACCGTCGGCGTCTAGATCTGCTGCGGCCAGGTAAGCGGCAAAGCCGCTTGGGTCCGTGGTCGCCGGCTGCGCCGGCATGAAGCGCACGTTCGCCAGGGAATAGGAAAACAGATCCTCGCGGGTAACGGACAGTCCGTCTGGTCGCGCTACTTTCACGGAAATTCCTCCGCAAGCGCCGGCCAGCGCTGGCAGGCTAACCCGCAGCTCTGTCCCGGAAATCAATTCCGAAGTGCTAGCCACGCTGTCACCGAAAGTGACCACCGATTCGGCCGAGAATCCGTAGCCGCTAAGCGTCAGCGGGATCCCGCCGCTGCTACTGCCTTGCGACGGCGTGATCTGATCGAAGCTGAGCCACGGTTCGCAGACTTCAGTGTAGAGATTGCAACGCTCTTCCATTGTGCAAGCACTTGGAAACAGAGCACAGTTGTGCGGATTTGGCTGCCCGAATCCGCTCCACAAATCGCGACATCCGACAGCAAGCAGAAGAAGGACACACAATGGGATATTGATCGATTTCATCACGACTCTTCTTATTTAGAAATGCTGATAAATAAGGTAGAGGTGATGCCGGCAATGCAGTAGATGGCAAAAATGACATTTTTGGTATCATTTATGCCACAAGCTATGCCTTTTCCGAATTGGGCGCCGCGCTTTCTGGCGCTTGGCTTGTAAGGGGCGGTCGCTCGCGTACAAGGACGCGGCGAACGCGGAAGTGCTCGACTTTTAAGACCGCCACTTCGTGGGCGCTTCCGATGCGAATGATGTCGCCGGGCTTGGGCGGATGCTCTAGGACAGCGAAGACGTAGCCGCCCAGCGTGTCAATGCCGCCGATTTCTTCGTAGTCGCGAAACTCGAACAGCCGCAGCGCCTCGGGCAAGGCCAGCGCGCCGTCCACTTCGACAGTGCCGTCGGCGCGGCGCAGCACCTCCTGGGCCTGCGGCTCGTCCTGCTCGTCCTCGATGGGGCCGACGAGCGCTTCCATCACGTCCTCCATAGACGCCATTCCGACGAAGTTCGCGTACTCATCAAGCACGAAGGCAACGTGAACGTGGCGGCGCTGCATGAGGCGGCGCAGGCGGTCAAGCGCCATGGTTTCGGGGATGAAAATTGGCTCGCGCACAAGCTGCCGCAGCGAACCGGCGCTGCGCACCCCGGCAAGGTGGGCATACAGGTCTTTGCCGAGCACGAAGCCGAGCACCCGGTCGCGCCCCTGCGCGTGCGAGATCACGGGAAAGCGCGAGTAGGCGCTTTCTGCCGTCGTGCGCACCGCCTGCGCGACCGATGTTTCGATGTCGAGCGTCAAAAGCTCGGGCCGCGGCGTCATCACAGTGCGCACGGGGCGGCTGCGAAAATCAAGCGCGTGATCCATCAGCTTCGCCGTACTTTCATCGAGCACGCCGTGCGCATGGCTGGCCGCCACCACCAGCTTCAGTTCCTCGGTGCTGTGCGCCTCGCTTGCCTCGCTTGCGGCCTTGAGTCCGAAGATGCGCAGCACGATGCGGGCGCTTGTGTTAAGGACCCAGATCAGCGGAAAGAACATCATGTAAAAAAGGTGCAAGGGACCGGCCGACCACAGCGCCGTTTGCTCAGCCTTTTGAATCGCCAACGACTTGGGCGCCAGCTCGCCGAGCACCGTGTGCAAAAAAGTGATGACAAGGAACGCCAGCACCGCAGAAAGCGTATGAATGATCGCGGGGCTGTCGATGATGCCCAAAAGCGCGCGCCCGACGAGCTTGGCGAAGGCCAGCTCGCCGACCCAACCGAGCGCGATGGATGCAAGCGTCACGCCGAGCTGGTTGGCCGACAGATAGGCATCGAGGTTGCGCGAGATTTTGAGCGCCGTGCGGGCCCGTCGGCTGCCCGCCTTGACAAGCGCCTCGAGCTGGGTGCGGCGGACCTTGACGATGGCGAACTCGGAGGCGACAAAGAAGGCGTTGAGCAGCACCAGCAAGATGCTGGCCGACAGCGCCCACAAGGTCATGCGATCCATGCGCTCAGCGTAAACCGGCGTGCCGCTTCTGTCGCAAGAATTGCACGCAGCAGGCACGGCTGCGCAACGTTTTCGAACGGCATCACGCAGCGAAATGGCATTTTTCGAGATTGCTGGGCGCTGCGCAAAAAGCGCCCATCGCATGATTTGCGGGGCGCTTTTGCAGGGGAACTTAGGAAAAAGGAGGGGAGGGCGGAGAAGCGTGGCGGCGAAAACTTGGTGCGGATGGCGGTGGCGGGGCGATTGCGTTTAGCGGGCGTCGACGTCTACGTCAATTTCTCGAGCTTCTTCAGCATCGCCTGCCGCGTCCATGCGGGCGCTGACTTTTAGGCTGAGCGCGACTTCCCCGCTCGGCAGTTGGGTGGGGACGTACTTGTAGCTCAGGCGAACATTGCCTTTGGTCTCGCCTTCGGCGGTCAGCGCTCGAACCGCGCGCTCTTCGATTTCACGGGCTAAAAGCGTGGTGGTCAGGCGATGACCGCTAGACGCGATGGCCGGCCATTTCATAAAGGCGCGTACGAAGCTGCCGTCCGGCGCGTGGCTGATGACGACGCGGTGACCTTCCACGGGAATGCGGTTGATGGCGCGGAAGACGAAGGTCTTGTAGCGGTGCAGCTCGGGAGCGCCCAGCGTGTCATCCTGCGGTTGCTGCATCGAGCGCCGCTGCAAAGTTCTGCCAATCTCGACGCCGCCGATTCCGAAACTGCCGATGCGGCTTAGGGCGCGGCGCTGTAGGACGGCTTCGTCCTGTTTCTCTCCCGCGCCGCTTGGCGTGGTCTTTAGGACCAGAATCGCGCCCTGCGTCGTATCTTTTTCGAACTTCCAGTTTGGCGACACCATCTCGGTGGTCGCACCCAGGCGCGCGCCTTCCGCAAAGGGCTCGGTGGTCTGAATCAGACTGCGGACGATCATCTCGTTTGAGAACGCCTCGACAGGCAGCAATCCGGTCGGCAGCGTGCGCGGAGGTGTCTCTGCCAGGGCCGTGCTATCGAAGTTGAAGCCGGACAGTTGCTGCGCCGTCTGCCCAGTCGGTGCGGGGGACAGTGCATCGTTTCCTTCTACTGCGCAGCCAAGGGCGGTCAGGAAGGGCAGGGCAAGAGCGAGACAGAAAGTAGAGCGTTTCATGGGAATTCTCCTTTTTAAACCTTTTGGGTGTACCGTTTATGGAATCTTGTGCGTCGCTGTCTATGCCGCTGCCTTATTTGGGCAGCACCGAACCGCCGGCCGGATCACAACCGCCCATGAACCAGATGGTCGAGCCGGTCTTGCTTCCGGTGTTCTTGCGATCCAGCCACCCGCCGTACTCGTACATGTTGGCCCGCTGCGCATGGCTGGCACCAAAGACTATCGAAACCGGGCAGTCATCGGTGTTGGCCGACGAGTTGTTGTCGTACGCGGCATCCAGCCAGTTTTCGCCGGCTCCGTCTAGCAGCGAACCGGAAGCGTAGCTTCCGACGTAGGCGGTCACGTGCGAGCCGCACGAAGAATCGCCATGAAAGGCATTCCACATCGAGAAGGAACTGTCCGAAGAGACCATCTGCTTGCGGTAGTTGCCGCCCTTCCACACATCGTAGTCACCGGATTCGCAGGCTTTGATGACCGCGATGTCGAGGTCGCCGCCGGTCTTCGGGTCGCCAAAGTACATATTCTCGTTGGTTCGAGCGACGCAGTCGTAGCTGCTATTGCCCATCAAAAGTCCGCTGCTGACCCCGTCCTGGCCGCCGTGGGTGTGGACGTACATGACGTCGGCCGTGTCGGCGCCCGCCGTGCTGGACATGTCATCGGCGGTGCAGCTACAGGCGCCGCCCTTGCTGCTGTCGGTAAAGTAGCTGCCGCGGGCGCTACCGTTATTGGCCGACTTGACCGAATCCCACAGTCCGAAGGTCTTCAGCAGCGAGAAGATGTTGTTGAAAGCCGCTGCCGTGCTGGTGTGCACCGAGTGGGTCTGGCTGGCGCTGCCGCACTGTCCGCTGCCGCCAAAGTTGGCGATTCCGTAGGCGATGGTTTCATCGGCGGCGTGGCTTGGTGCCGCAGAGTAAAGTGTGGTTCCGAGCATTCCGATTCCCAAGATTGAGAGCTTGCGCAGGGTCATGGTCATTCTCCTTGGCGCGGAGTTCCGCGCCGTTTAAACCTTTTGGTGTTTGTTGCCACCAAGTGAGCTGTACGGAGACCAAAGCACCCCGCGTGCCAACTTTTAAAAAAGTGCATTGTCCGACGGTGACAGCGCTACCTTTAAGCCAACCCAGGCAAGTCTTGCGCGAATTGCCCAAGCCGCGCGCGCAAAGCTTGCCTGTAGCTAGCGCTGCGCTTTGCGGCCGCGCAAACTTTGCCTGCCATTAGATGGTAAGGAGCAGGGTCCTATCGGCTTAAGACCAGCGGAAAATCGGCAATTGTGCTGGGTTTGGCGGTGGCCGGGGTTTGGCTGCCGTCGGTCAGCTCGCGGACGCGTTCGCTGACGTACAGGTCCAGCATGTTGACCGTGACACGACCGCTGCTGCGTCCATCGGCGCGTCCGGACAGCCCTTCTAAAATGGCCTTGGCGAAGGCTCCGTTTTGCCATGCCGTGTCTTCCATAGAGGCTTGCGCGCCGGTCGCCGCCGCCATCACCACGATGCCGCTATCGACGCTGCTAAGCTCGGCGATGGCCCGCGATAGCGGCGGCAGGCCCCGCGCCTTGCGTCCAGTCGATCCCAGGACGTTTCCGGAATGGCAAGTGTCTAGCAGCAGCAAGATGCGTCCGGGTACGCTGCGCAGCACCTGCTGCAGCGTCGAGGCCGGCACCATCGTACGCAGCGCGCTCGTCGAATCGGCGTCTACCGGCAGAAAAAAGTACTCGCCAGTCGTGGGTTCATTGATGCCGTGTCCGGCCAAAAATAAAATGGTCGTGTCCGCTGCCGTGGCGCGATGCTGTAGCCAATCGAGCGCCTCCAAAATATTGGCTTTGGTGGCTTTCTGTCCGGTCAGCACGCGCGCATCCACGGATTGATAAAGCCGCGGTCCGGATTTGGCGTTTTGCAATTGCTCCAACAAAGCCACCAGATCGCGCGCATCCTTGCCCGGATAGCGCAATTGCAGCGCCGCTTGCTGATAGGCATCGACACCAATCGCGAGCACGCGCAGCGAGCCTTTGGGCTGCGGCAGCGCCGGGGGCTTGCCTTCACCGACCGGCGGAAGGGGGGAATTTGCGGTTGCGGAGCCACCCCAGCGCAGCCGCAAAAGTGCCGGCGGACCGGCCCCGGCGCTGCTTTCGGCGTACACCGCCACCACGCAGTCGCGCTCGGGAATTGTAAGGTTCAAAGTGATTGAGCGCGTCCCGTCGGCGCTCCCAGTTTCCCAAGAGTTTGGCGGTGCATCCTTTTTTGCCATATCGATGACGCCGCGCGGCTGGCCGAGCGAAACCGGACGACCATCGATGCGCACCTGCAGCGTCGGTGCCGGCTGTCTCGGCGACCCTCGCAAACTCAGCTTGATGCTGAGGTTTGATGTACTGACCAGGGCGCCGTCATTCGGCTCTAAAATCGTCACCAGCGGCGGCAGCTCGTCGCGGCGCAAGCTGCTTGCGCCTGCCGCGGCTGGCGCGGGCGCGCTACCACTTAAAGTCGTAGCGACCGTTTCGGGCTGTTCCAGTCGCTGCTTAAATCGCGACAGCGGAAAAAAATCCGGCGCCCGCTCTTCAATATCATTGATCTGCAGGCCCGCCAGTTCCGCGCCGCTTGGCGATGCGGCATAACGACCATCGGGCCGATAAAGCAGCCAGCGTGCATCGCCCGGCTGCGCCAAAAGTACTAGCTGCTCACGGCCGTCGCGAGCGTCGTACCAGCGCACGGTGCCATCCGCCAAAAGCGCTACGGCAAAACGGCCGTCTCCGCTGTAATTCAGCGCGCGCAGTGCACTTGGCACTGGCTGTGCGAAACAGGGCGCGGGTACATGACCTTCCTGCGCCGGCGGCTGCGGACAGGTGTCCGGCGTCGCGCGCGCAAAGCGATGTAGCAAAAGCGCACGCGCGGTTCCCAGCAAAAATGCATCGCGCGCCGGGGAAATGGCCAGCGCCGCCGGATCTTCAGTACGCGGCACAATGACGGCATCGTCTAGGTACACAGGCGGGCTGTGCTGCCAGCCGATAATGCGATGCGGCGGCGGCACTTCGAGAATCGGCGGTCGCAGCCGTACATCTTCGCTGGCCGTGGGCCTAGGTTCCAGCGCCGAAACG
Source organism: uncultured Myxococcales bacterium (assembly GCA_964460115.1). Classification (GTDB taxonomy): domain Bacteria; phylum Myxococcota_A; class Polyangia; order Palsa-1104; family JAEUJZ01; genus JAEUJZ01. The sequence continues at coordinate 323 of CAYWPR010000180.1, read as the reverse complement.
GAAAAGCGCAGGCGCTCTGTGGGCCGCGGGCCCAGGCGCAGCTCAATTTCTTCGCCGGTCTGATTGACGCGCAGCGCATACGGCGAGACATCCCATACCCGCGAAACGCCGTGGCGCTGCAGCGAGCCGTCCGCTTGCAGAATGCTCCAACTGCCATCCGCTGCTGCCAAGGCCATCGCGCCCGATGGGAGCGGCGCCACGGCGGTTAGCGTGGCAAACGGCAGCTCGATGTCGCGGGCTTGTCTTGGCTTGAACAAAGAGAAGCGCCGCAGCACCGCGTGCGGCATTCCATCGCGCTCGGCCCCGACAAATAGCGTCTGACC
>CAYWPR010000179.1:0-8030 GCA_964460115.1 uncultured Myxococcales bacterium | reverse complement strand
AAGCTGTACCCGTACCGGCACCTGCTTAAAAAAGACAGTCCGAAGTCCTGATGTGCGATGTCGACTCGGACGCGGGCCCATTGTGCTCGCATCGGCTACTTTACGCTAAGCAGCACAGGACAGTGGTCGGACACCGTGTTGTAGTCGCTGGGCATGGCTCGTGTTGGCGCACAACGCAGTGTCTCGCAAAAGCCCAGGACCCGAGCCGGTGCGGTAGCAATCATCTCGGCGCTGCCGACAATATGATCCAGATGGCTCGGCATGAACGCAGCCAGGCCTTCTGGTTGAAAGTACTCTGTGCAACCTAGATTTGGGGTGAGCATGTGGAAGCCAGCGCGCTCCACGGTGTTGTGTATTGCGTCGCGCTCGCGATGGCTGTTGTCCCGGTATCCGGTTGAGTTCACATCTCCCAGCACCAGCACGTAATCCTGGCCACCGTCACGAATGCGGGTCGCAATCTGAAGCGCGCGTGACCAGAACGTCTGCCGCTCGCGGACCTGCTCGGGGCCTCCGCCAGCGGGAAAATGGACCGTCAAGAGTGAGTACCGCTTCTTGCGCAACCAGCGACGCGTGGAAAACACCCCCAGCAGTCCGGCGCGTGCGCCGAGCGTGCAGCTTCCGCCTTGGTCATCTCGCAGCTCTGGGAACTCTTGAATCTGTTCCAATTGCAAGCGCGCAGCATCGTAAAGGAAGCCGACGTGCATCGTCCGCTTGCCGCCACAGGCCGAAACAACAGCCCGATAGCTCCGACCGCTCCGCCGGGACAGTCGTTCTGCTAGATTGGGCATCAGATCTGGTCTCTGGATCTCCTGCATCGCCATGACATCGGAATCCGACTCCGCCAGCATTTCCGTCAAACGCACCCAATCCGTCCTCGCGCCAAACTCTCGGACATTGAACGTGCCGACGCGCAGCGGAGTACCGTTACATCCCCGCGCCGACAAGTACACGCAAAGCAGAGTGACCGTGATGAAACCGAGCCGCGTACGTACGGTGAGGGTGCAGAGCCGAAGCAACGCGAAGACGCAGCGTGTGAGGAGGCGCAGAAATCCAAGCAGCAACCGAAGCACCATGGGAACCTCTTGAGCCGCGGACTATATCTGATCAAAAGAGAGGCGGACGGTGATCTTGCGCCTATCGAAGAATGGCCGCATCGAAAGCATCAGCGGATCACTGCATGATGGAGTGCAAGTAGGTCGAAGGACACGCTTTCGTCTGAAACAGCCACATCCAGCCCATTCCCAGCCCGTTCCCTGCCATTCCTAAGTCATTGATTCCACGACGAAAAATCACAGACTAGACGTACAGGCTGTGCGGGCAATTTGGCAAAATCCGTCGAGAAATTGGCTCCTTACACATTCTAGGGAATGGTCTGGGAACAGCTTTGCCGATAAAGACCAAGTTAAGGCAAATGAAGACCCAAAATGGAAAGTCTGTTCGGGGGGCACGTCACTTTGCGCCCCGGCGAGAAGCCCATTGAATTGTAAGCGTAACTGGGAGCTGAGCTCCATAGTACAATAATCTAGTGGAGATCCGTAAATGGCGACAAGCTTGGCCAACTTATCTGACCAAATATACACGCGGCAGTTAGCACTGTCCGCAGTTCTACCCACGCGACAAACATCGGCTATGGCCGATGAGCAGCAAGCGTTTAAAGCGCCGCGCGGCGAGGGAAGACGCTCCTACGGCCTAGCAGGGGGCACGGGCAAGTGCCCCCTGTATTAGAATCGGCGATGCCAGCCGGCTGGATGCTTGAGCGCTCGCTCTTTGTCGGCCGCGCCGGGGCCTTGCAAGAGATTTCCGAATCTTTCAGCAGCGGAGCTCGGCTGGTGACCATCCTGGGCACGGCAGGGCTTGGCAAGACGCGCTTGCTGCGACGTTTCGGTGCCCACGCTTTGCAGCAGGGCGAAAGTGTTTGGTTCTGCGATCTGACCCCGGCGCAGAGCTTTGAAGATGTTCTGGTAGCCGTCGCCCGTGGCCTGGAAATCGCATTGACGGCCGGAATCACGGCGGTGGGAGCCAGCGGCCAATTAGGGCATGCCATTGCGGCGCAGGGACCGGGGCTCATCCTGCTTGATAACTTTGAACGGGCCGCTGCCCACGCCCAGGCGACGGTGGGCCGCTGGTTGGCCCTGGCCCCGGCGGTGCGCTTTTTAATTTCGTCTCGGCAGGTGCTGGGGCTTGACGAGGAAGTGCGCTACGAACTTGATCCACTGTCCCTTGCTGAGGGAGTGGCGCTGTTTCATGATCGCGCACGCCGAGTTCATGCTGGAGCGCTGGCCACCGACTCTCCCGAGATTGCTAAGATTGTTCAGCATCTTGACGGCAACCCCTTGGCCATCGAAATGGCAGCGGCGCGCACAGTGGTGCTGTCACCGGCGCAGATTCTTTCGCGCTTGGCCGACCGCTTTGAGCTGCTGCGAACCACCCGCCCTCCCCAGCCAGAGCATCATCTGACGCTGGAAAGCGCCATCGAATGGTCCTTTAATGCCTTGGCGCCGTGGGAAATGTCGGCGCTAGGGCAATGTACAGTGTTCGCTGGGGCTTTTTCATTGCGGGCCGCCGAGGCGGTCGTCGATGTCAGCGCTTTTCCCGACGCCCCGCCGGTTCTTGATATTCTACACTCGCTGCGCGATAAATCGCTGCTGAGGCGAATCAACAAGCCGGACCTAGAGCTGGCCTTGTTCGAGAGCATTCGTGCCTACGCCGACGGTCGCGTCCGTGCCGACTGCACGGCGGCAGCCGCCTTTCGGCATGCGCAGTTTTTCGTCGCCGCAGCCGAGCCCTGGGCCAGCTTAGCCGGCGGCCCCGATTGGCAGAGCGCGCTATCACACCTGAGCACCGCCCTTGATGATTTGACCGCGATTGTTCATCGTGTCGTGGTTCCGCCGAGCTTGCGTCTGCGCGCTGCACTGGCTGCGGACACTCACCTTGATAAGAAAGGCCCCCTGGCCGCCCGGCTGAACCTGCTCGAAGTAGGAGCAGCGGCGCTTAACGGACTAGCCGATGGACCGCTCGAGGTTCGCTACCGCCGGGCGCTGGCCAACGCCTGCCGCAACCAGGGCCAGCTCGACCCTGCCCGCAGCATCCTGCTTTCGGCCCTAGACGTCGTCAGAAAGTGGGGAGATCTGGCCCTGGAAAGTCGAATTCTCGGTGAACTTGCCGAAGTTGACTTTGAGCAGTCAAAATTTGAGGTGGCCCGCCTGCTGCAGCATGAATCCCTGGTCATCGCTCGGCAATCTGGAGACCGTGCGGCCCTGGCCCAAGCCCTTTGCCAGCCGCTAATAGACGGGCAGATGTCGCTGCTGGAAGAGACGCGCCTGGTCAGCGAGGTCGACGATGTTCACATCCGCATCCGGCTGCTGGCCAATTTGGGCCTGCGTGGACTTTTGTATGGTACATACGAGCAAGCGTTTGCTCACTACCATCAAGGCTGTGCGCTGGCTCAGCGAATCGGCGATGCTGGCCGCGAGCTGACCGTTGGCGCCCCCCTGGCATTGCTCGAACAAGCGCTGGGGCATTGCGATGCCGCCGATACCATCTATTTGCGCCTGCTGACCCTGGTATTGGACACTGGTAATCGCCGGCTGGAAGGGATGATGTCGACGTTTATGGGAGTGTTGCGCTGTGCGCAAGAGCGCTGGTCCGAAGCCCAGGGTCCGTTAGAGAAAGGCATCGTCATCTGTGAACAGGTCGGCGAGCTCTGGGCCGAGGGAGTGGGTTTGGGGTGCCTAGGCGCCCTGTTCGCAGTTCAGAATCGCCTGAATGACGCCGAGCGGGCGCTGGCCTTGGCTCGAAGCCGATCTTTGCTTATCGAACAAAGCAGCTTTGTGAACCGACTACCCGACTTGCTAGATATCTATGAACGGATCGTCGACCTCGGTCGCGCGCAACGTGCCGAGGAGCAGGGTGATCTGCAGACGGCCGCGAGCCTGCGTAAGAAAGTGCAACAATATGCTGAGAACCTGCAGTCCGACACCAAGCTTCCGCAATGGAACTGGGTTCCGATATCTGCGGTCAAACATGTGCTAAATAGTGCCTTGCGCCACGCAGCTGCTGTCCCGCAACCGTCCGCGGTGCTTGAGGTTTCGTCGCGCTGCGGATGGTTCAAACTCACGAAGGGACAGCGGGTCTCCCTATCGACCCGTGGGGCCGCACGGCGAATTCTAGCAAGTCTTGTCGAAGCCCGGCTTCATCATCCCGGCCAGCCGGTGCAAAACGGGCAGCTCATCGCCGCCGGCTGGCCCCAGGAACGCATCCTGACCGCAGCCGCCAATAATCGGCTGCGCAACGCGATCGCCGGACTGCGCAGTCTGGGGCTAAAGAATATTTTGCGGCGAATGGATCAGGGGTATCTGCTGGACCCCGAACTGCCCCTGATAAAAGTGCAGGACGTTAAGAAGCCTTCACCCTAATACATGGGGCACTTTGCCGGTTCCCCCGACCGGCAAAGCCGTTCGGGTCCACTCTGCCGATGAAGCTCTAGACTCCTTTGCAGGTGCATCTCTGCTTCGTCGCTTGATACGCCCTGGCGGCCCAGTGCGATTCCCCAAACACGCCGCGGACAGGAAATGTCGACCATTTTCCAGGAGTTCCATCGACACTTAGGGGCCAAGCTCCTTATCGAATCCATAAGAGAAGATGCGAACCAGATTGGGATGGGATCGGGAGGCCAGGGTCTGAAACTCGCACGCCAAGGCCAGCCTAAATAGATGATTGGGATCGGCCACGGTTTGGGCGCGGGGGGCTGTAGGCAGGGCCACAGAATAGATGACCTTAGGATGCAGAAAAATAATAACATAGCTTCACAGCCTAGGAATTGACGAGGCAGCCGTCCATTCGCCCATACCTTGGCGATCTTGGCGAGTTTTGCGCGTATAGTGTGAAACTAAATGCCGTTGATGATTGGCTGGAAGCGGCGAACAGCAAGCGGGTTGGAAAGAAAGTAAACCACGAGAGAATGTAATAGTTATAAATTCAAATTTAATAAAATTTAATTTAATTTAACAAAATTTAAGCTCTTGTGGGAAACCATACCCATGAGATCGGATAATACTTTCAACTATGGTTTTTAGTCGCCGGATGGATTGCCTGCCAAGGTGCCAGGGTCATCACGATGAGACGCGACGTGAAATACTATCGCAACGCCTCCCATGGTATTGTCTCTGTCTATAGTCAAGTGATCAGATATCTGTCGTATCCTTGGCACTGCCGGCCTCCTATACAGGAAGGAATATTTTCCTTCCTACGCTTAATTTGCTTTACACTTTGACTATAAATCCACGATCTCCAAAAAGGTGAATCTGAGCCTCATGATTGATTTTATCGATACTATTCAAACAAAGAAATTTTCAATGAGGATGATGCATACATCGTGGCTCCCGTAAGTCCTTTACATGGAAAGAGCGCGAACTCGAAACATCTAAGACCTTATAGACGGCTGCCTGGCGGGATTACCGCTAATTATGGGCAGCCTCCAAAGTTTCAAGAACCTTGAAACTTGCGTATTGGCGGACGTATCACTTTTTGAGGTACGAACATGCCCCTAATGAAAAGGTGCAGCATCGAGCGCTTCAATGGCCTGACCTTAGAACTGGGCATCCTGGTGGCGCTGCTGCTGCTTGGAGCCTGCCAGCGGCCGGAGCCCGCGGCTGTGACGAGCGCAACACCAAGCGCTGCACAATCAACGATATGGAAAGTCAATTCGTTAAAAGGCGCGTGGCGCTATGCTGATGGCAGCTCGCCGCAGCTGCCCAATGGCGATTTGCTGTGGGCCCAGCCGGACTTCGATGACACCAGCTGGCAGCTGGCAGCAGTATCCGGCTTAGCACCGGTACAGCGAAGTTCACACGAGCTGTGGGCGCGCATTCTAGTGTCCGGGCCTGCCCTAAGCAGTCCGATTCTGATCTTACGAGCCAATAGCGACATCTCCGAGGCGTACTTGCAAGGGCGCAGACTCCCCCTCGAGGAAGTTCCCTTTCATGCTTGGGATAAAAAGTTCAAGTTCGGCAGAGATCTTATCATTCCTCTTCGGGCGAACTATTCAGGCCAGGTTCTCAGCATTCACTTGCAATCGTCGGATCGGATGATTGGCCTGCAACCTCTTACCTATCTGGGTGAGTCCTTGGCTGTCGGACTCAATTTATTGCGTGACTCTTTGCCGGCGCTGCTCCTGGCTACGGTGCTGGGGTTTGTGGCGCTTGGGGTGCTTTCCTTTTTTCTGGTGACCCGCAAGGACGTCGCCTTACTTTATTTATCGCTCATCTGTCTTAGCGCCTGCTTCTATATCGCCGGGACGAGCACCCCAGCGGGATTCCTTTTTCAAGTAGCGCTTCCCATGAATGCCATTCTCAGGGGCTCGGCGCTCCTGAATGTCGCGGGCACGCTCGGATTTACACGATCCGTCCTTGACGATAGGCGCATACAGCTTTTCCGCTGGCCGCAGTACTTATTGGTTGTGGATGCCGTCCTCGTCGTCGTGGCACCGATTTTTGGGAACCCGCTGCCCGATCTACCGAACAACCTGCTCTTCTTATTCCTGGCCGTTCTTATTATTTTCACCGTTAGCCGCTCCGCGATCCAAGGTCACATTGACGCCAAGATTATGTGCTGCGGCTTGATAATCTGCTGGCTGATGGTGATTCCCGACCTGCTAATGCTGTCAGGAATATGGAAACACACATCGCGAGCTCTATTCATTCAATGCGGGTTGTTCATCTATATTCTGTCTATGGGTCTTGTGCTCATCCGACGATTTATGGAAACGCATCGGCAGCTGGGACGATATTCCGAACTGCTCTCCGAACAGATTCGAGCGCTCGAGCGACGCAATACAGAGATTCAGACCTTAAACGGTGAGCTGCGGCGTCAGATTGAGCTTCGCTCGGATCGTATGATCGAGCTGCTTTCACGCAGCCGTTCAGCAATAGCATTCCTGCCACCAGCCGAGTTGTTCGCCGATCAGATGCTTTCCGAGCACTATCGCGTGATACGCGCCCTGGGCAAGGGCGCCATGGGCAGCGTCTATGAGATCGAGCGAACTTCGGACGGACTGCACCTTGCCGCCAAGCTGCTAACCGCCAAAGCCGAACGTAGCGTCATCATCCGCTTCGTACGCGAAGCCCGGCTGCTGGCCAAGCTTCAGCATCCAAATCTAGTGACTATTGCGGACATCGACATCTCTCCGGATGGACATCTGTTTTTGGTCATGGAACTGGTCGAGGGGACGACATTAAAGGATGCCAAAAGTCGCTATGCAGATCTTGACTTTGTGGGGTCGGTGCTGCGGCAGATTGCCCTGGGTCTTCAAGCAATTCATGTCCAGGGGATTATCCATCGGGACCTCAAACCAGCCAATGTACTATTTTCCGAAGCGAATGCGGTACTGCAGGTAAAGATTGCGGATTTTGGCATCTCAACCCTCGGAAGTAGCGAAGGAAGCGCGAGCGGCGCCCTAAATACGACAACCAAGCGCCCCCCTGCACCCGCAGGGCCCCAAGCTTCCGCCGCCGCAGCGGCTCTGCTCGAAGACGACAATGATCAGGAGCCAGCAACACTCGATGCGTCACCTCCCCTAGAAATACCTATTTTGGAACAGCTGGATTCGGCTTCTGCGCCGAGCTCTATAGACGCCGCACCAGCTGTCACAGAACCGGATGAGTTGCTAGCGGCCGGGCATCTGACCCAGACCGGTGTGGTGATTGGTACTCCACTTTATATGGCCCCGGAGCTTGCCCATGGCTCACGCAAGGCGTCACCGGCTTCAGACATCTTCAGTTTTGGCGTCATCGCCTTCGAAATGCTGACCGGTAAGATGCCTTTTTCCGTGCCACCGGTAGTTGCGGTCTGGAACGATCATCCTTTGGTAATCCCTCGTCTTGGAATGCTGCGTAAGGACCTGCCGCAGCCAGTAGTCTCTGTTTTAGAGAGGTGTCTAGACCCTGATCCGATGCTTCTGTCGGCGCCAGTCTCAAAACGCTGCGGGGCGCCGCAAATGAATCTTGACCAGCGTTGATGGTGCTGCACGAAGT
>CAYWPR010000178.1:0-8045 GCA_964460115.1 uncultured Myxococcales bacterium | reverse complement strand
GTCCATGGCTCGCGCGTTCCCGGTTGCGATTTCTATGGATTACCCACCGATTGCATCCGCAACACTTTGCCTGCGTCCATTCCGGGCTTCGTACTATCCGGGCTTGCTCTGGCGAGTGGCGCTACGTTGCTAACGCTTTCCTACTATCCCCCTCGTTCACGTACGGAGGCTTTATGCGTTGCCAAACGAGAGTAGCAGCTTGCTTGTTGGCAGTATCTCTGCCTGAATGTAACTTTCTGACCAGCGTCTGTGAAGTTGATATAGAAGATAGTGACTGTCAATTATGGTTTTCTCCGCACAAGGATTCCATCAATAAGCTGCAAGATCGAAGTATCCTCGTCGATGTCTTTGCTCGTACGGACCCGTTTCCGCTGACGGCGGGTCTCCTGCAGGATGGGCGGCTATATTCGCTGATAGTTAATGCAGGGGTCGACTCAACGTACATTCTTGGCAGCCCTTCGTCAGATGGTTTCCGCTTCCTTCGATCAGGCAGTGCGGCGCTGGCGCTACAAGACGGCAACCGCTTCGCCAAACCGTGCCAGCTTCGTGTAATCCAATCATTAATGTACCCGCCCCCTTCCGTTTTCATATCACCGACGGTGGTTAAGGCACAACGCCCCGTCCTCGAGTTCATGGGTATCGGAAAAGATATCTTCGGCCTCGTGTCAGGCACTAACGGCACTACCGATGCCCGCTCGGTTCGACGATATGTCTTTGGTCCCAGCGGCCTCGCTGAATCAACCACATATGATTTCTTCATACTTCCTGTCTCCTCATCCGCATTAATATCTGTGACTGGAAAGAGCATTTATCTATCTAAAAATCCAGAGGGGACGCCCGACACTGTGCTCAAGTGCTCTACCAGCAACTCTCCTGTTCAGCAGAGAGACTGTACCCAGTTGGGCTACTCCCTACCTCCCAAGACCAAGACCATGCTGGTGACTCCCGATGAGAACCACATGCTCTTGGCCGATGACGTAGGAAACATAAGTGCGTGCGCACTTCCGATGGAGAAGCCCCCCTGTCCCACCATGGTCGCCACGGGAGCAGGGGTTCTAATGTTGCTGGCTGATCTGAGCAATGACAACAAGGTAGACTTGGTCGCGGCTTGGCAGGCCAGCGGACAGTTAAAGGTGGGCGTGTTTTTGGCCGCGGCAACGGGTGGCTTTGCAAAGGTCGCCGATGCGGCCCTTTCCGCGCAGCTCAGCGCAGCGCTTGGGACATCCCCCATTGATGCGGTGGCGGCTGGGGATATCGATGGGGATGGCTTCGACGGAGATCTAGTGTTCGGACGAGGACTGAAGCTAACGGTGCTGCAGAGCCATCAGGGCCGGTTCGAGGCCGTGTGGTCAACGGACTTGGATGCAGCCAAGGCGGGGCCGCGAATCAAAGCCATTGCAGTGGGACGGTTAGATGCCAGTTCGACGCCGGACAAACCGATGGACATCCTGGTGTCGAGCAACACGCCATACAACGCGATGAGTCAGAGCACCCTCTTCATCCATATCTTTCGCCCCAGTGATTCGTCAACGGAAATAGGTCCGGCTAGCTCAGGAAACACCTTGCGTGGAAGCACGGGGCTGCACTAGGCTAACGTCGATGGATCGGGAAGCCATCGGCCCATATCGCATCGTGCGCATCCTCGGCCAAGGAGGCATGGGCGTCGTTCTTGAGGCCATTCACCAGGCCATCGGGCGACGCGTCGCGATCAAGGTGTTGCATGCTGAGCTCGCGAGCAACGCTGAGTACGTACAGCGATTCCTAAACGAAGCGTGTGCGGCCAACGGCATCAATCACCCGAGCATCGTCGACATCTACGACATGGGGTCGCTTCCAGATGGCACCACGTACCTGGTCATGGAGTTTATCGAAGGCGAGACTCTCGGCCGCCGCATAGAGCGCCGAGGCGGTACTTTGTCCATTGAGGAAACAACCTGGATCGGGCGCGAGATTGCAGTGGCCATGGCCGCTGCTCACAACGCGGGCATCGTCCATCGAGATCTCAAGCCAGACAACGTCATGATCGCGATGCACGCCGATAGCGTTGGTGGTGAGAAGATCAAGTTGCTCGACTTCGGCATCGCCAAGGTGCGGCCAGGCCTGGGCCAGGCCAAAGCCCAAACAGTGATAGGAACGGTCATGGGAACGCTCTGGTACATGTCGCCAGAGCAACTCAAGAACACGGCTGATGTCGACGGGCGCTCCGATACCTATTCGCTGGGGGCGCTACTTTATCATCTTCTGGCTGGTCAGCCGCCATTTCGAGCCAGCAGCGAGGCAGAGCTGATCGTGCTAAACCTCACGCAGACACCCGCGCCTCTTCGCATGCTAGCCCCCCGTGTACCAAAGCCCCTGGAAGAGCTCATCGAGCGGATGCTACACAAAGAGCCAGCAGCCCGCCCAAGCATGATAGAGGTGGCGACCCAGCTTGCCGCTATATCGTCCAGTACGCATGCCTCCCAGGCAATCAGCGAGCCCACGCCCGAAACTTTTGTACGGCACTCAATCATAGAAATGCAAATCTCTCAGGAGTTCGCGCCTTCCGCTCTTGACTCTTCTTCTTCAATTTCATCAGACCAGATGCCGGTCGCCGCTCTCTCCAGTGCTTCGACGATGAGCAGAGCTGCCAGCGAGCTCCGTCGGCAGCAACCCAGAGATTGGCGATGGCTCGCTATCATCGGCGCGGGGATGCTCGTACCTTCTCTAAGCATTGTACTTTGGGTGACGCTCAAACGGCCTACGCCCGGCCGCGTAGAGAACTTCAGCGCCCCTTCTGCAGAGCGGGTTAATGTCCCAAGCCATCCCACACCTTCCCCGCAAACAACGCCTGGGTCATCTGGGACACCGCCGCTGCCTGTCACTCAAATTCCCAGCCACAGCGCCGCACGTTCTGAGGAGGAAAAGCCACATCGACCCGTAGCACAGCGGCTTCTGGTGTCGGAAAGCTGTATCGTGGATCCGAAGGGCACATTGTCTCCAGCCCAGCGGAGAGCGGTTGCCTCGGCAGCACACATGAGCGGTCTGAGCCTTGTTCGGGGACAGACGGTACGGCTCATGCGGGAAGGGAGCCGTATGCTGGTTGAGCCGAGGTCTGCCATCTCTTCTGATAAGTCGCGGTTTTTCTCCGGTACACTCCGCGGAATTCTCGCCCCATCGCAGCAGACAGTGCCAGCCGAGGTCATTTTGAAATGCCTACGCTAGGGATTAGTACCTTCACGCGGCTTGCATTGCGAACCCGATGGCTACTCGCCATGTTGAGCCTTCATGGCTGTGTATCAGCCATTGAATTCGATTCTATGAAAGAGACCGTGACCCAGCTTCGCCAGGCAAATGACCAGCAGCAGCTAGAGATCGGTCTGCTTAAAGAAGAAACTCGCCGAATCTGGCGTGGCCTGCGCTGCACCAATCAGCAAGTCGCCGACTTCATGATCGAGGCAGAGAAATGCGCGAAAGGGCAATGCCCACAGCGCAACCTCGACCGCGTATTAGCTTTCATGATTGATCAGCGGCATGTGCTCATTCGGTTGAAGCCGTGGCAAGCAGCCAAGGACATGGCACCGTTTCGAATCTCTCAGCTTCAGGACATGCTGAAATCGTCGGAAATCAGCTCGATGTCACGCCTCTTGATTCTGACGATGCCAGTCAGCCTAAGTCGCGCAGATTCCGTCAAACTTCCCGAGCCCCGAGGGGAGCAATTGCTGCACTTTGTTCGCCGCGATCTGCAGCTGGCGCAGGCGACCGGCGGCGTTGGTCCATTCCTCGTCAATTGCGAACAGAAGTCGCAGTTGCTTGATAGCTACTCCAGGCGTGTGGCTCCCGACAAACCGGTGCCGCAAGAGCCCAAGTCTCGCGAACCCCAGATAGCGATCTGGATTTTCAAGGTAGACTGCGGATGATCTCCCGAGTTCTTCCCTTCTCGTTTGCTGTATTTCTTGGAACGAGCGCCAGCGCGGCGGCCGGCTCCCCACCAGGAGCTGTGCGTACGAGCGCTGAGTGCACAAGCAAGGACGAAACCGCCCTTCTGCATCATCGTCTGACACTACCGCTCCTATCAGTCTGGGAGGGGCCCAGGCAGGAATGGCGCAGCCTCCTCCCAAAAGAAGGGCCTCCGACGAGTACCAAGATTCGCGTCGTCCACTTATGGGGGACGTGGTGTGGTCCCTGTAAAGATGAGTTTCCCATTATCAAACAAATGGATCTGCAGATTCGGCGTGACTATAAGGGAGCAGTCCAGTTCATATACATTGCCGATAGCCTGAGCTCGCAAGCAGAGATGAAGCAGTTCATGGAGCGGCACCATGAACACATGCCGACCGGGCTGCTCTATCATGACGACGAAAACAAGCTTGCGGCGGATCTGCTGGCCGTGCTGCCGCAGGGAAGTGCGGTTGATGGTCGCAGTGACTCGCCAAGTGAACGTCAGCTAAACCTTCCCATCACCCTGCTGGTCGACTCGGATGACGTGATTCGGCAGGCCTTCGTAGGTTCGCTACTGTCGCGGCGGCCAGAGCTTGTCAACGGCATCGCCCAGCTATACCGAGCCGTGGAGAGAACACTTTCAGCTCAGAAGTCAAAGGTCGCTGTGAAGAACAGCGGAAAGAGGCTCTAGCTGTCTGCAGTAGGGGACATAATGGCCACGCGAACCCATAAACGGATCTTGGCGCTTTTGGCGCCGGCCCTGATGTCCATTGTGGCGAGGCCTGCGCAGGCGCAGGAACCTGGTCAGCAATCTCCTGTTTTTCTCTGGGGTGTGCAGCAGGAAGCAACGCGCGAGGCTGCCGTCGAGGCTGCGGTCTGGCAGCGATTGCAGCAGATGGGCGAGACTGTGCTGCCCGCGCCGCAGGTGGCGAATGCAGTTCCGTGCAGCGGTCCTGCGTGTGGTCTGGCGCTGCGGAATGCCCTGGATGTCCCGGTCGGCCGAGTCATCGGAAGCCACATCAACACTGAGCCAACCGGCGAGCACCGTATCTGGCTGTGGTGGGTAGATCTTGCGACCTCCAAGGTGATTTCGCGCAGCTGGACATGTCGCGGCTGTGACCTATTGCAGATATTGCCTCGCGAGGCGGCACAGCTCGTCTTCACAGCACCGTCGCCGCCTGCCGATTCGGGGGATGGCTGTCTGGCTCGCTCTTCCGAAATAATGACTCCAGCCGCTATAGGTCCCGCAGAGCCGGTACGTACGGCGATGGAGCAAGGTGTGCTCATTTCCTTGCATGCTACAGGCGGAGCGCACGTTTCAGCCGCAAACCTCGCGAAGCGAGTGCATGAGGCGCTGCTTCAGATGGGCATCCGTGCCACGGTTCGTTCCTCCGAAACTTCTAGTTCGGCCCTTCAATCTGCAAGTCCCTCTCCCGCTCTGCTTGACATCGAACTGGCTGGCGACGGCAACCACAGCCGCGGCGCCGTCGAAAAAATCGCGTTGACCCTACAGGCACAAGGTCAGAAGCGCCAGCTTCGCTTTTACTGTCCTTTTAGTGGCTGTCAGAACCAGCTCGACCGCAGCCTACGTATCAACCTCGGCGCCATACTTGACAGCGGGGAGCTTCCGCTGGTTGCTGCTCCAGTCGCCTCTTCAAGCTGCGCGAATCCGCTTCCGCCGGGCCGGCTCGTGGCGATGCGGCCTAATGGAGGCCCAGTCCCCGCATCGAGCACTTCCATGGCCGCATCAGATTCGAATGCGGAAGGGTCTCAGCTCACTGCTGAGACCCTTCACCCATCGCAGCAAGCAGAATGCCCTAAGACCGATAATGGGCGAAAGCTAAAAATTGCCGGCGGCATCCTTCTTGGAGCCGGCCTACCTGGCTTCATTCCGTCAGGGTATTTCTACGCGGCGCATGGCAGCAAAGTCAGCGAAAACGGTTGCCAGTACATGGGTTCCGACGCCCCCTGCCGGCTAAACAGCCGAGACGCTGCCATCGGCGGAATCGTCGCCTCGGGGGCTATCGTATTATTTGGCGGAGGCCTTCTCATCTACTCCTTTCGACGGCCCCAGCCATCCAAGGGAAACTCATCATGCGCAACAACTGCAAACTAATCCTCAGCGGACTGGCAATCTGGACCTTCGTGGGAGCGTGCAAAGTCCCATATTGTCAAGATCATGAAGCAGACCCAGAGTGCCAGATTACGTTCGAACTAAAACAAGATAAATATACTAAAGGCGTGGATAATGCGATAGATGTAATAATAGCCATTAATGGAGCAGATCCGATAAGCGCTCAACTGAGCCAAGGAAGCAAACAAGTTGATCTTATCACTAAGCTTGTAAATGGAAACAATTACAAGCTGAATCTTGGAATAGAGAATGAAAAATTCAAGGGATTTCAACTCGGAACTTTAACATTAAATTTACAGCAGGGTTTTCGGAAATCCAATCCAGCTAACGTACGCCTTATCAAGCCCGTTGCGTATCTAGCCCCTCCTACCGTGTTCACATCAACGACGGTGGCCAAGGCACAGCGCCCCGTCCTCGAATCCATGGGCATCGGAACAGATATCTTCGGGCTTGTGTCAGGTATACAGCCCTCCGATTCTACCGATGTCCGCGCGATTCGCCGATATATCTTTGACGAAAAAGGCCTCTCTGAATCAACTATAACAGACTTCTTTGTAAATCCTGTCTCCCCCTCCGCATTAATGGCTGTGACCGAAAAAAGCATTTATCTATCTAAAAATCCAAATGGGTCGCCAGACACTGTGCTCAAATGCCCTGCCAGCATGCCGTCCCTTCAAGAGCCAAACTGTACCAAGTTGGAATTCGTCCTGCCTTCCAATACTAAGGCCATGCTGGTGACTCCCGATGAGAGCCGCATGATCTTGGCCGATGACGCAGGAACTATAGGTGCGTGCGCACTTTCCACGGAGAAGCCCCCCTGTCCGGCCATAGTCACCACGGGCGCAGGCGTTCTAATGGCGGTCGCTGATCTGAATAATGACAACAAGGTGGACCTGATCGCAGCTTGGCAGGCCAGTGGACAGTTGAAGGTGGGCGTGTTTTTGGCCGCGGCAACGGGTGGCTTCGAAAGGATCGCCGATGCAAACCTTTCCACGCAGCTCAGCGCAGCCATGGGGACCTTACCCATCGATGCGTTGGCGGCCGGAGATATCGACGGCGATGGCTTCGATGGGGATGTGGTGTTCGGGCGAGGACTGAAAGTAACGGTGCTGCAGAGTCAGCAGGACCGATTCGAGTCCGTGTGGTCGGCGGACTTGGATGCAGCCAAGGCGGGGCCCAGGATCAAGGCCATAGCAGTGGGGCGGCTGGATGTCAGTTCGACGCCGGACAAATCGATGGACATCCTGGTGTCGAGCAACACACTATACGACCCGACGGACCACAGCACCCTCTTCATCCATATCTTTCGCCCATAGTAATCGGCCAGCCGATGCACCGCGGCTCTCGTCGCTCCCTAAGGCCGCGAAGCGGTACAGGGACCTCAGGAATCCATGCCCGCAGGTCTTCGCGAAAGGCATAACGAAGTTCTACCGTATGCCGCTCGGGCTCATAGGCGCACTCGAAGAATCCCATTGTATCGCCGGGGCCGTGCGCGATGGTCCCAACGGAACTGGCATGCTGAAGTGTCATGACATTTGTTGAAGAGCACGGATGGCTTTCCTCCCTAATTTACGGAGCCAGGACTTCAGGCTGCCCCTGTCTATATTCAAAGGCAACCTGCCGCAAGACATCAGCAAACGCAGTGCCAATGCTAATCTGGTATTCCTCGACGGAGAAATTCTCGCGGCGCAGCATATCTTGCTTTCCACCTAGTGATGGTCCTAGGCAGTGGATGGGCAGCCACGATCCGGGTAGTGGGCAACAGGTAGGCAGCGACAGCATTTCCCATCGGAGCGAACCCACAGTGGGATAGTTGACGACTTCGGTCCTTCGCCAGGCTTTGGACGCGGTGGTTTCGTTGCCCGGAAACCGCCAGTCCTTCCAAGTACTTACTCAGGCTGGGCAACGAAACCGGACCTTTTCTCGACGAACCCCCGCGAATCGCACTCTAGAGGCCAGGGGTTCGACTCCCCTCAGCTCCACAAAGAAAAAG
>CAYWPR010000177.1:0-8197 GCA_964460115.1 uncultured Myxococcales bacterium | reverse complement strand
CCGGCCAGGCGTGGCGGGGATAGCGGCGACAAAGTTCGCGGCGTATAGCCGGATAATGGCGTGTCCAAAATCCCGCCAGATCGGTTGTAACTTGCACGGCCCGCTGATTGGGGGCCAGAAGGTGCAGCACCACGGCAACGCGCCCGTCCAGCACGCGCGGGCCTTGCTGCATTGCGAAAAAATCCTGCAACCGCGAAGCCAGCCACGGCGGCTTATCGAGCTCGTAATGCACGCGCACGCGCCGACCTTGCAAAAGCGTCAAAAACTCGGGAACAAGTCGCCCAAGCTCGGCACGTAGCGAACTTGGGTGCTGCGCCCAAAAAGCATCGACCAGAGACAATTCCGCAAGTTCGACCAGGCTGCTGCGCCCCTGACAAAGCTGGCGCACAAGCTGCTCGACCGCCGGCGCGTCGCAGCCAATTTCCTGAAACTTCGCATGGTGCGCGGCGGCCAGGTGCAGACGCGCCAAAAACTCGGGCCAAGCGGATCCATCGGCAAAAATGCGCAGCTCGGTGGCCATGGCCTGCCGAAACAAGAGACTGTGCTGCGCGGCATCGCTACCGTCGCCCTTTTGACGCGATTCATCAAGAACGAGCTGCTCATATTGCAGCCGGCGCACCACTTCAACGCGCTGGGTTTCGAAATTCCACAGCGCTTCGGAAGTTTCGTGCAGCGCGTTTTTTGCCCCCGGCAAGTCGAGCAGCCAATCGGCGGATATGGCGCTGATAAGCCGCGCCCAAGTACGACCGCTGGCTGCGGTTTTTAGGCCTTGCGTACTTTGTTCTTCGGTATCGACGAGAACCACCAGGTCAAATTCGCGCACCACGCTGCTTGGTACTAGAACCGCGCTGCCGCCGCCGGCCAAAACGAATTCCGGAGACTGGCCGACGGTTTTTTGGCGGCGCCGCGCGACGCGATCCGGATAGGCGCACAAAATTGCCTGCAAAAGCGCCGCGTCATTTGGGTGGCAGTTTTCCAGGGCGAATTTGGCGACAGCCGGCGCGGCCATAAAACCAGTGCGTTGCGCCGCCCCGACAAGCTGCTTGCGCGCCCTCTCCACAGACTGCGCAACGTCGGCGTCAATTCCCATGCGCTGCAGGCTGGGCCGTGAAAAGCGCGCGGCTTTGGCCTCTTCAAAAAGGTCTAGTAGGTGCAATAGATCCGAAGGTCCATGCACTTTTGCGAGGTTGCTTTCGCCATCGCCAAGTCCGGCGCGAGAAAGCCGCAAATCCCGTTCGGAAAGCAGCGCCGCCAAAGTCGCGCCTTCTTCCAGGCGCCCGGCCTCGGCTGCGGCCAAAAGCAGCCGCCCAAGCCGCGGATGAATGGCCAGCGTGCTCAGTCGCCTGCCAAGCGGCGTCAGGTGGGCGTTTTCATCAAGGGCCCCCAAGCGCTCAAGCAGGTTCTGCGCCCCTTGCAGCGCCGCGGCAGACGGCGGGCTCAAAAAGGCCAGATTTGCCGGATGCAGCTTGGCCGCGTAAAGCGTCAGCAGAAATTCGCACAGGTCCAGCCGCAAAATCTCCGGCGTTTCAAACTCTGGACGCGCGTCATGATCGAGCTTGCTGTACAGCCGCAAACAGCGTCCCGGGCCGGTCCGTCCGGCGCGCCCTGCCCGCTGGGCGGCTTGCGCGCGGCTTATCGCTTGGACGCGCAAAAGCGGCAAGCCCGAATACGGCCTTTGCCCAGCGACCTTGGCCAGTCCGCTGTCGATGACCGCGGTCACGCCATCGATGGTCAGCGAAGTCTCGGCGACGTTGGTGGCCAAAATCACTTTGCGCCGGCCGTCTTTGGCACGCGGCGCCACGGCGCGCTGTTGCGCGAAAAAAGGCAGATCGCCGTGCAGCGGCAAAACTTCCAAATCGGCTTGGGTTTCGAGCTCTTCCAGCGCTTCAGCGCAGCGCCGAATTTCGGCGCTTCCCGGCAAAAATACCAAAATATCGCCGCAACCATCGCGCAATAGCTGGCGCACTGCACCACGCACGCGCTTCCACAGCGGTTCGTCCAAAAGCGAGGTGTCATACCCAATGTCCACCGGATGGCTGCGGCCGCTGCTACGAACGATTGGGCAATTTTGCAAAAAGGCCGAGATCTGATCGCCGTTCAAAGTCGCCGACATCACGCACAGCTTGAGGTCGGGTCGCGGTCCGCCGGGGGCGCACAAGCGCCACAAAAGTGCCAGGGCCAAGTCGCTGGCCAAGTGGCGCTCGTGAAATTCGTCCAGCACCACCACTTTGACGGCGCCAAGCGTCGGGTCGCTTTGCAGTTGGCGCAAAAGTACGCCCTCTGTCACATAACGCAGACGCGTGGACGGACCGCAGATGCTGTGAAAGCGCATTTGCACGCCGACGGTCTCGCCCAGCTGTTCACCGCGCTCGGCGGCGACGCGCGCGGCCGACAGATGCGCTGCCAGACGCCGCGGTTCTAAAACGACGATTTCGCCTTCTGCAAAATGCGAAAGCAGATAGGGCGGCAGCCGCGTGGTTTTGCCAGCGCCGGGGGGCGCCTCGATGCACAGCGCTTGCGTGGTGGAAGAAAGCAGAATGCGCGCAATTTCGGGCAGCAATTCATCTATGGGCAGCGGCGGCGCGGACATCGCTTCTTTGAGAAAACCGAAGCGCTTATACCATGCCGTTTTTTTGCAGCGAAAAAGGAGCGCGACAAGGATGTGCTAACTTCACACTGCCGATGCCGTGGATGTTCCAGCAGTTCGCGAAGCCGGGCGCGCGACTTTGCGCGGCCGGAGTCCTCCTTTTTGTTCTGATTGCCTGCCTGCACCGCGAGGTCTTGTGGCAAGGCGCCATCTATCACATGGATGACGCCGCCGATAACTACTATCCGGCTCGCGTGGCGTTTCGGCGCGCGCTTTACGAAGGCAGCTTGCCCGGCTGGGAACCAAACGCGATGAGCGGCTGGCCGCTGCTTTCGGATCCTTATTACGGATATTTTTATCCGCTGAATTTTGTCTTTTATCTGGGTCCCAAAAAAAGCGAACCGCCGTCCGGTATGGCCGGAGGCGTTGCCCAAGGACTCGGCGTTTCGGCGGCGCTGCATGCCTTCTTGGCCGGAATCGGCATGTACGTCTATTTGCGCGGACGGCGGCGCGCAAACGGCCAGCCGCTGCACTTTGGAGCCGCGCTGTTTGGCGCCATTGCTTTTGCGCTGTCGTCCTTTTTAGTCGTGCGCATCAGGCACATCATTTACGTGCAGATGATGGCCTGGGTGCCATTTCTGCTGGCCGCCATCGATCGCTATCTAGAAACGCGAACGCTGCGCATGCTCGGAGCTTGCGCACTGTGTACCGGAATGCTGCTGCTTTGCGGAGCGCATTCGCTGCTGCATTTTATGGCGCTGCTTATTGTTAGCTATGCCCTGGCTGGCATTCTCGGAAAGGCCGCCGCGGACAAGCCGCACCCGTCGCCTGGCGGACGGCTGCCTGAGCTTTTGCGCACCACACTAGGGCTGAGTCTGGCTGCGCTGTGCGGCGCCCTTTTGGCCGCTGTAGCGCTTCTGCCGACGTTATTGGCGATGCCGCACAGCGCGCGGGCACTCGGGACCGATTACACATTTGCTTCTACATATGCCTGGCCCAATTGGAGCTATATACGCCTCTTGTGGCAGCCCGACAGATTGGGAATTGGCGAATGGCGAGGCGCGGCCAATCCTTGGCACGGCCCGTTTAATCATTGGGAACTTGCCGGCTACTATCAGGGAATTGCAGCAGTGATTCTGGCGCTGCCGGGGGCGTTTTTGGCCGGGCGGCGCAACGCGCCCGTGCTTATCGGGCTACTGCTTGTGTGCGGAATCGGCGTTCTCATTGCGCTTGGCGATGCGGGGCCGCTGCATCCTTTTTTGTACAAGCATTTGCCGCTGTACGCTGCGTTGCGCTGTCCAGCGCGCGCTCTTTGTATGCTGGTCGTCGCGTTGCCGATTCTCGGGGCGCATGCTGCCGATGCGCTGGCCGCGCGGCTTCCGGGCCGATATGCCAGCACGCTGTTTTTGGGAATTTTATGCGCCGGCACGGCCGCGGATGAGTACCGCACGGGCCGCGGCTATGTGCAACCCAAACCCATCGACTTTGCGTACGGCACCGAACGCTTTGCCGCGCTCAATTGGCTTTCGCAAAAAATGCCGCAGTTGCCCGCCGAAAGCCCTGCGCGTTTTGTGCCCGACGGCCGCGGCCCGTTTCGCTTGCTAAGTGCCGGCGAGACGCTGGGTCTGGAAAGCGCGTCGGGATATAGCTCGATGCTGGTGTGGCGCTACGTTCATCTGCTTTACATCCTCAATCATGGCCAAACCTATCCGTTTGCGCGGCTGCGCTATGATCCGGCGGCCTTGCAGTTTCTGCGGCTTGGTTCGCCGCTCGTCGATATGATGAACATTCGCTACCTTATCGCCAGCGCGCCGCCTTCGACCAAGTGGATCGAGCGATTTTCTCCACCGCGCGGAACGCCTCCGCAGACGCGCTATGAGCCGCTGTGGGATTCGGCGTTGCGGGTCTACGAAAACCGCCAGGTGATGCCGCGGGCCTATATGGCCTATCAAGCGCGGGTGGCCAAAAGCCAAAGCGAAGAAGCCGCTTATGTGGCGGCGCCCGACTTTGATCCGCATCGCGAGATCGTGCTGGGCCTTCAGTTGGCGAATTCGCCCCAAACATCTACGCCCAAAGAGCCGCTTGTTGAAAATCGCAATCGGCCGCACGGACCGGTGACTTTGCGCAGCTACAGTCGCCACCAGATTCGCCTAGAGGCCGAAGTGGCAGCGCCCGGTGTGCTGGTCCTTGCCGATACCTATTTTCCTGGCTGGTCGGCGCAAGTCGATGGCGTGACGCAGCCCATCTGGCCAGTCAATCTGGCGCAGCGCGGCGTGGCCCTACTTCCCGGACATCACCGCATCGAAATGATCTACCGCGACCGCGGATTGCGCCTCGGCGGAATTCTGTCAGGCCTGGGATTTGTAATGCTCCTTATTATGTTTTTCTTGCCGTTAAAAATCTTCGCGCGCGCATTTCAAGCGCCTGCGACAAAAGCGTAGGATTTCGCGCGGGTCAGGCTTGACGAAACCCCGCGCCTGCTCCCTATTCTTAGGACGTAGCAAAACAGCAATCTTGGAGGCGGTTTTATATGACCAAGCTCGCAGGAACCAAGACCCATCAGAACCTCAAAGAGGCTTTTGCCGGTGAATCGCAAGCGAATCGCCGTTACCTCTACTTCGCCAAGGTCGCGGACGTCGAAGGCCGTCCCGAAGTCGCGGGTTTATTCAAGGACACTGCGGATGGTGAAACCGGCCATGCCCATGGACACATGGACTATCTGCGACAAGCCGGCGACCCCGCCACCGGATTGCCCATCGGCAACACCGAAAAAAATCTGAAAAGCGCAGTGGCCGGCGAAACGCACGAGTACGAGACCATGTACCCCGGCATGGCCAAAGCGGCGCGCGAAGAAGGCTTCGCCGATATCGCCGAATGGTTCGAGACGCTAGCCCGAGCGGAAAAAAGTCACGCCGGGCGCTTTAAAAAAGCGCTCGACAGCTTGGATTTCTAGCCCTCATCGCAAAAACGTAGTCCGTTCCTTCATAATTTCCCTTGGTTCTTGCCGGCCTGAAAGGACTTAGGAGCAAGAACCAAGGGGCACAGCCGTTCGGTCCGGAGTCTTGATGAGCGTCATTGCCCGCCGGCCTAGCGCCCCCCCGGCAAAAAGTCCCGAGGATACGCGGTACTACGATCCCGTTGATCTGGAAGCAGAACTGAAAAGGACATTTCAGATCTGTCATGAGTGCCGCATGTGCGTGGGCTACTGCGGGGCTTTTCCGATTTTGTTTGATCGCATCGACAAAGCCATCGAAAGCCGCCGAGCCGAAGGCGCAGAAGCCATTGCACACAAGGACATCCGCGCGGTCAGCGACGCCTGCTGGCAATGCAAGCTTTGTTATATCAAATGCCCCTATACCGAAGATGAAGCCGCGCCGGAGCTGCTTGACTTTCCGCGACTTATGGCGCGGGAACGGGCCAATCGCGCGCATGTTGAAGGCATTCCGCTTACCGATCGGCTGCTTGGCGAACCGCAGCTACTAGGCCGCGCCGCTTCGGGAACCGCCGCCAAAGCAACCAATTTTGTGCTGAAAAGCCGGCTTTTGCGCAAAGTGCAGGAAGCAGTCACCGGCATCAGCGCCGAATTTCCTTTGCCGCCGTTTGCCGAGGAATCGTTTCCGCAGTGGATGCGCAAATACACCGCAAAAAGCGCGGCCGCGCAAAACTCGGACACAAGCAATTCGGCAAACGAAGTCGTCCTGTTTGCCACTTGTTACGGCGAATACAACACTCCGAGAAGCGCGCGAGCCGCCGTGCGCGTGCTTACACACAACGGCTTTCGCGTGCGCTATCCCGGAGTTGGACAAGATAAAGACAGCGCCATGCTGGCCTGCTGCGGCTTGCCTAATCTCGACGGCGGTCATGTGGAAGCGGCGCGCAAAAAAATCGCCCATAATGTCGAGCTGCTGTTTCCGCACGTCGCGGCCGGGCGCAAAGTGATCGTCCTAGGTCCTTCCTGCGGCTACATGATGAAAAAGGAATGGCCGGAGTATTTAAATACTCCCGAGACGCATGCCGTATCCAAGGCGACGCTCGATGTGATGGAATTTCTGGTCGTTTTGGGCAAAGAAAAACGACTGGTGCGCCAGTTTCAACGGGGCCTTGGAATAGTGGCCTATCATGCCGCGTGTCATCTGCGCGCGCAAAAGATCGGATTTCCCGGCATGCGCGTTCTTGGCGTCGTGCCCGACACCGATGTGCGCATGGTCGAGCATTGCTCGGCCGTAGACGGAACCTGGGGCATGAAAGCGGAACACTATGAAACCGGACGGCGCTACGCCCAAAAACTCATTCGCGGTGTGACCGAGCTGACTCCGGATTTGGTAGTCAGCGACTGTACGCTGGCCGGCTTGCGCATTGGCTTTGAAGCCAAGACGTCGGTATGGCATCCCATCGAAGCGCTGGCCCGCGCCTATGGGCTTTTAGAAGAGGAAGGCTGATCATGCGCCGCATTGCTCGCAATGAAATCCTGCCGATTGAGGATTACGAAACCATCCGCCCCCATTTTCGCCAGCGCATCATCGCCGAAAAACAGCGGCGCCGCGTGCCCGTCGGCGAGCACATCAGCGTGGTGTTTGAAAACCGCGACACGGTATTGTGTCAAATTCAGGAAATGCTGCGCACCGAACGCATCACCAGCGAGCCAGCAATTCTGCACGAGCTTGAGACATATAACGATCTGATTCCTGCGGATTTGCAGCTTAGCATGACGCTTTTTGTTGAGATTCCCGAGCGCGAGCTGCGCGACCGGATGCTTAGCGAATTGGAAGGTTTGGAAAAATCGGTGGCGCTTTCCATAAACGCTGAACAGTTTCCCGCCCAAGGGGAAGCTGCTGGCGTACTTCCCGGACGTACCACCGCCGTCCACTACTTAAAGTTTGCGCTTTCGCCGGCTGCCGCTCAGGCGATTCGCGCGCAGACAGCGAATGCCGCCGTCGTTATTTCTCATCCCAAACACCTCGCCCGCAGTGTCTTGTCCAAGGATACCTTGGGGAGTTTGGCGCAAGATTTGGCTTAGGAAGATTGACTAGCCTAACTTTCCTAAACGAAGTGCGTCGACCACGGGTTCTTTTATGTCGAGATAGTTTCCAGTATATAATGATCGAATGTCCCATTCTGATCTGAATGAAGCTCCGTCTCTGAATACCCTCGAATTCCTTGATAATCCATATCCAGCCTATGCCTGGCTGCGTCAAAATGCCCCAGTTTACTTTAGTCAGGAATGGAACGCATTCCTGATTACCCGTTACAGCGACGTGACGGCAGGCTTTCGAGATCCGCGCCTGCTATCGAACCGAAATTCCGCTTATGAAGAGCGCATGACAGCGGCACAGCGAGAATGGCTACGGCCGCTTGTCCGCAATATCTCGCGCTGGATGATGTTCACCGATGCACCGGACCATACGCGGCTGCGGGGGCTTGTCAATCGAGCTTTCGCGCCCCGCCTGATGGAGACGATGCGACCGCGCATACAAGCAGCTGTCGAAGCCTTGCTGAAGGATGTCCTTACAAGCGAGCGCAACGATCTGGATATCGTGGAGGTGCTGGCGGCGCCGCTGTCTTGGCGCAATCGGAAGGCGACTCAACCCCGCTTCGTGGTACGGAGCATGA
>CAYWPR010000176.1:0-8512 GCA_964460115.1 uncultured Myxococcales bacterium | reverse complement strand
TGGGCTTCTCGAAGAAGTTGAAAAGATCCTTCACGGAATCTCTCCTTGTCCGGGTGAACCCGGCTTTTGACCTTTTGCAAGGCCGCAGCGCTTAGGTCCAGAACGTATGGCAAATACGTCGTGGCTCATGGCTTCGGTGCGCGCCTTTATGGTCTCAGCCTGGGTTCCCTCTGTAGACAATAGTTATGCACCAATCTTCGCAGCGACTTCGCGGGCCATCTGCTGCACGGCCGAGGCGGATTGCTCTTTGCTCGGCGCGCTCGGGTCTTCGATCAGTTCTACGTTGAGGCAGAGCGATTGAAGTTCCTTGAGCAAGACGTTAAAGGACTCAGGCAGCCCGGATTCCAGGTTGTGGTCGCCTTTGACGATCGACTCATACATGCGCGTACGACCGACGACGTCGTCCGATTTGACGGTCAAAAATTCCTGCAGCGCGTAGGCAGCGCCGTAGGCTTCCATGGCCCAGACTTCCATTTCTCCGAGGCGCTGACCGCCGAACTGCGCTTTGCCACCGAGCGGCTGCTGGGTCACTAGCGAGTACGGTCCGATGGAGCGAGCATGGATCTTGTCGTCGACAAGGTGGTGCAGCTTCATGATGTACATGACGCCGACCGTGACATCGTGATCAAATGACTGACCGGTCTTGCCGTCAAAGAGCAGCATTTGGCCACCAGTGGACATTCCAGCCATGGTCAACGCCACTTTGATCTCTTCTTCTTTGGCACCGTCAAAGACTGGTGTGGCCATGTGTACACCGCGGCGCAGTTTGTTCGCGAACAGCCGCAAATCATCATCATCTAGCGCTTCGATGAACTGATGCGCTTGATCAGTGGTGTAGATCTTTTTGAGGCGAGCGCGCAGATCTTTGGCACTTGTCTTCTGCGCTTGGGATAGCAGGTCGTCGATGTGGCGACCAAGCTGCAGCGCCGCCAAACCAAGGTGCGTTTCCAGAATCTGACCGACGTTCATGCGCGAAGGCACGCCCAGCGGATTGAGAACGACATCCACGGGAACGCCATCCTCGCGATAGGGCATATCCTCTTCGGGCAGAATACGGCTGACTACACCCTTGTTGCCGTGGCGACCGGCCATCTTGTCGCCAACCGCCAGCTTGCGCTTGATGGCGACGTAGACCTTGACCATCTTGATGACGCCGGGGGGCAGTTCATCACCTTTGGTCAGTTTGGCGATCTTGTCGCGATATAGCGCTTCGATGGCGTGAATGTCATCTTCAAGGTGCTGCGCAAGCTGCTCGAGGCGTTCTTCGATCTTGCCTTCACCTTCGACGCGAATTTCACGATATTGCCGCGACGGCACTTGTTCCAAGATGGGCTCGTCAAGGACCTGCCCCTTGGCCAAAAGTACCTTGCCTTTGTCATCGACAAGGCGCGAAGCGGTGACCTTGCCCAATAGAAGCCGCCGCATTTTGGCCCAATACGAATCGCAGACGATTTTGACTTCGTCGCGCTGATCGGTGATGAGCTTTTCTTTTTCAGCGTCTTCGATGTCTTTGGCGCGCTCGTCTTTTTCCGTGCCTTTGCGCGCAAAGACGCGAGCGCTGATGATGATGCCCTGCACGCCGGGCGGCACGCGCAGCGAGCTGTCGCGTACATCTCCGGCTTTTTCACCAAAGATGGCGCGCAGCAGTTTCTCTTCCGGAGAAAGCTGGGTTTCGCCCTTGGGAGTGATCTTGCCGACTAGAATATCGCCGGCTTTGACCTCGGCACCGATGCGCACGATGCCCGATTCGTCCAGGTCCTTTAGCGCTTCTTCGCCGACGTTGGGAATGTCGCGCGTGATTTCCTCTTTTCCAAGTTTGGTATCGCGCGCGATGCATTCGAATTCCTCGATATGTATCGAGGTGTAGACATCCTCTTTGACGAGGCGCTCGGAGCAAAGGATAGAGTCTTCGAAGTTGTAGCCGCCCCAAGGCATGAAGGCGACAACGACGTTTTGCCCCAAAGCCAGTTCGCCCATTTCGCAGGCCGGGCCGTCGGCAATGACGTCACCGGGGCGAACGCGATCGCCACGCTGAACGATGGGCTTTTGGTTGATGCAGGTATTTTGATTGCTGCGCTGAAACTTGATGAGCGTGTAGATATCCGGCTTGGCCGAAGCAGCGCGTTCGGCTTCTTCATGCTCATTTTCGAGGGGCCGAACTACGATGCGGGCGGCATCGACGGATTCGACGATGCCCTCGCGCTTGGCCACCAGCGTGACTCCGGAGTCGCGCGCCACGATGCCTTCAATGCCGGTGCCGATGAGCGGCGAGGCCGTGCGAATCAGGGGCACGGCTTGGCGCTGCATGTTTGAGCCCATGAGCGCGCGGTTGGCGTCGTCGTGCTCCAAAAACGGAATCAGCGATGCGGCCACCGACACAAGCTGATTGGGCGACACGTCCATGAGCGTCACTTCTTCGGCTTTGGCATGAACAAAATCGCCATTGTGACGTGAAGACACGACTCCGCCAGTGAAACGGTTTTCGGCCCCGACCGGCGCATTGGCCTGGGCGATAAAATGCCCTTCTTCCTGCAGCGCTGAATAGAACTCGACGTCATCGCTGACCCGTCCTTCGTGGGCTTTGCGATAGGGAGTTTCAATGAAACCGAATTCATTGACACGCGCATAGGTCGAAAGCGATGCGATAAGGCCGATGTTCGGACCTTCCGGGGTCTCGATGGGACAAATGCGGCCGTAGTGGGTGGCATGAACGTCACGCACTTCGAAGCCAGCGCGCTCGCGGGTCAGACCGCCCGGACCAAGGGCCGACAGACGGCGCTTGTGAGTCACTTCGCTCAAAGGATTGGTCTGATCCATAAACTGCGACAACTGCGAGCTGCCGAAGTATTCCTTGACGACCGCCGAGACTGGCTTGGCGTTCACCAGATCGTGTGGCATCAGGGTTTCGATCTCTTGCGACATGCTCATGCGCTCTTTGATGGCGCGCTCCATGCGCACTAGACCGATGCGGTACTGGTTCTCCATGAGCTCGCCGACAGCGCGCACGCGGCGGTTGCCGAGGTGGTCGATGTCGTCGATGGCGCCTTTGCCATTTTTGAGATCGATGAGATAGCGCACCGTCTCAAGAATATCGCGCTTGGTCAGAACGCAGTTGTCCAGCCGTTCGTCAATCTTGAACTTATAGTTGAGCTTGAGGCGACCGACCTTGGACAGATCGTAGCGCTCGGCATTGAAGAACAGATTGTCGAACAGCGACTGAGCTGTCTCAATGGTCGGTGGATCTCCGGGGCGCAGACGGCGATAAATTTCCATCAGCGCCTCTTCGGGCGTGTTCAGACGATCGGCAATCAGAGTGTCGCGCAGATAGCTGCCGACATTCAGACCGTCGATGAACAAAACTTTGAAGCCGGCAATGCCGTGATCGCGCAGTTCGTCGAGCTTGGCTTCGGTAAGCTCCTCATTACACTGCAGGAGCACTTCGCCAGTGTGATCATCGACCACGTCGTGTGCCGCAACCTTGCCGACAAGTTCACTGGATTCAACGGGCAATCGATCGATGCCGGATTCTTGCAGCTTGCGAATCGCGGCGCGGGTGAACTTGCGATTCTTTTTGACCAGAATTTCGCCACTTTCAGGGTTGCGGATATCACGGGTCGCGCGCTGTCCGGGCAGCAAGTCGTATTCCACCGACTTGGTGTAGCGCTGAGTGGCCGGATCCAAATGCACCGCTTCTGTGGCGTAGAAGTAGTTGAGCAGCTCCTCGGTGGAAAAACCAAGTCCGCGCAGCAGCACCGTCGCGTGCAATTTTCGACGTCGATCGATGCGGACATACAGAATGTCCTTGGGATCGAATTCGAAGTCGAGCCACGAGCCGCGGTAAGGAATTACGCGCGCGCTGTAAAGCAGCTTGCCCGAAGAATGAGTCTTGCCCTTGTCATGATCGTAAAACACACCCGGTGACCGATGTAGCTGCGATACGACGACACGTTCGGTACCGTTGATGATAAACGTACCGTTGTCGGTCATGAGCGGGATCTCGCCGAAGTAGACCTCCTGCTCTTTGACGTCGCGGATCGACTGGTGGCCGGTCTCCTCATTGGTGTCCCAGACAACCAAACGGATGACCACCTTGATCGGGGCGGCGAAAGTCATACCGCGCTGGCGGCACTCATCGACATCGTACTTGGGTTTATCAAGGTGATAGGAGACAAACTCTAGAGAAGATGTCTCCGAAAAATCCTTGATCGGAAAAACGCTCCGAAAAACCCCTTGTAATCCGACCTCTTCGCGCTGGTCCGACGGGATGTCTTTTTGCAAAAACTTCTCGTAGGACTGCTTCTGGATATCGATAAGGTTGGGGATGTCAATGATCTTGGTGATCTTCGCGTAATTTTTGCGAACGCGGAAATTGTTCTGAATCACCGAGGCCATAGAGATCCTTTCTTCGACGATTGCTCAGTCGTCAGTGGCGTAAAGGCGGTTCGGGGTTTCCCAAAACCACCGCCGAGTTCAGGAATAGGCATGCGGCCCGCAGGGTACAGTAATCCCTACGAGCCGCCTGGCTGGCCCTTGAAGCCCATTTCGTTTGTGAGTCCGAGGTGGCGACAGCGCCAACTCCTTCTAGGGGGGCAACATTTGTGCCCCCTCCTCAACCAGCAAACGCCGGTTAAGCCTGCCCCTTCGCTGCATATTTTGCAAGCAAAGGGTTCTTTTTACTTAATTTCGACAGTACCACCGGCTTCGGTGATCTTCTTCTTGATCGTCTCAGCTTCATCCTTGGGAACGCCCGCCTTCAATTCCTTGGGCACTCCGTCGACCATATCTTTGGCTTCCTTAAGGCCAAGGTTCGTCAGCTCGCGCACGACCTTGATGACGCCAATCTTGTTGGCGCCAGCGCCGGTCAGCACGACGGTGAACTCGGTCTGCTCAGCCGGCTTCTCGGCGGCCGGGGCTGCACCACCGGCGGCGGGGCCAGCCGCAACCGCGACCGGCGCGGCCTTGACGCCCCACTTCTCTTCGAGAAGCTTGGTGAGGTTAGAAATTTGCATAACTGTCATGCTCGACAGTTGCTCGACGATTTGATCCATATTTACATCGGCCATGGTTTGGTTCTCCTGAAAAGGGATGTCGGAAGCCTAAGGGTTCGTCGCTTCTAACGAACGTTTTCGAGCGTCGATTAAGAACGCGAAATTCTGTGCTCCCGCGTTGAGCGTACGGACAAGGTTCGTGGCGGGTGCCACGAGAGTGGCCAGCAAGGCCGCGCGCAATTCGTCTTTGCCGGGCAGGTCGGCGGAAGCAACAACGGCCTTTTCATCTAGGACATTGCCTTCCAGGTAACCGCCCTTGATTTTGAACTTATCGTTGTTTTTGGCAAATTCTTTGGCGACTTTCGCCGCAGCTGAGGGGCTTTCCCACGAAAACACAACTGCGGTGGGCCCTTCCAAGTACTTGCCCATCTTTTCGAGGGGCGTTCCTTTGATGGCAAGCTTGACCAGGGTATTTTTGTATACCTTGTACTCGCATTGCTGCTTGCGAAAATCCTCGCGGAGGCTGGTGACCGCGGGCACTGTAAGTCCGCGGTAGTCGGCCAGCACGATGGCCGCACTTTTATGCAGCTTGTCTTTTAGCTCGGCAATCTGCTGCGCTTTCTGGGTCCGATCCATATTCCAGGGCTCCGGTCTAAGCAGGAAATTAAGCCTTGCGGCACCTGCTGTCTGGGACGGTTACTTCACCATCGCTTGACTAATTTGATTGGCATCGAGCTTGACGCCCGGTCCATGTGTCGTCGATACGGCAATGGAACGGATGTACTGGCCCTTGGCGGTCTGCGGCTTGAGCTTTACGAGCAGCTCTAGCATCGCCCGCGCATTTTCTAATAGTTTCGTGGTTCCAAAAGAGATTTTTCCGATCGGGGCATGGACAATGCCTGCCTTCTCGACGCGGAATTCAACACGGCCGCCTTTGAGCTCGCGCACTGCGCGCGCCACATCCGTGGTCACGGTTCCAACTTTGGGGTTGGGCATGAGTCCACGCGGACCCAGCACTCGGCCGATTTTACCGACAAGACCCATCATGTCGGGCGTTGCCACAGCGGCGTCAAAATCAAGGAAGTTTTCGTTTTGAATGCGCGCGACGAGATCGTCAGAACCGACGAAGTCGGCCCCGGCCTCCTGCGCTTCCTTCACTTTATCGCCCTTGGCAAATACGGCGACGCGAACCGATTTTCCGGTGCCATGCGGCAACACAACGGCGCCACGCACCATTTGATCGGCATGCTTCGGATCGACGCCGAGACGAATTGCGAAATCAACCGTCTCGTCGAACTTGGTCGAGATCTTCAGCTTGGGAATCAGATCAAACGCTTCTTCGATGGTATAGCGCTTTTCGCGATCCACCAGCTTGGCAGCGGCGGTAAATTTTTTACCCTGTTTGGCCATCTCGATTGTCTCCTAACGATTGCGCCGCGCCCAAAAATTGGCCGGCGAATCTCCCGCAAATTGCGTTGCGGTGGACGCCCCCGCTTACTGCAGGGTTAATCCGTCACGTCGATGCCCATCGAACGGGCAGTACCGGCAACGCTATGCATCGCGTTATCGACGTTGGTAGTGTTCATATCTTGCAGTTTCTGCTGCGCGATTTCCCGAACTTGCTTCTTTGTGATCTTGCCGACCTTTTGCTTGTTGGGAATCTTCGAGCCAGAACCAGGCTTTTTGGCCAGGGACAATCCAGCCGCTTTCTTTATAAGGATCGGGGTCGGCGGAGTCTTGGTGATGAATGTGAATGAACGGTCTGAGTAAACCGTAATCACCACCGGAATCATCATGGCTTCCATGTTCTGCGTGCGTGCATTGAACGACTTGCAGAACTCCATGATGTTGACGCCGTGCTGACCGAGGGCCGGACCAACTGGAGGCGAAGGGTTCGCCTTGCCGGCTTGAATTTGCAGCTTGATATAGCCTGTTACCTTCTTCATCGCCTTTTGTCTCCTGAGAGGGAGCCTTCCCCCGTCCTTCGGTCGGGACTATTTGGGCTCCCTCTCACCGGGCAAACCCGGTGAGCCTCCCCCGCACCGTGCATAGTTCGCGCGAAACAAGATCCGAATGCAGTACGGACGGCTCGTATGGCATAAATTCAGCGCGTAAACAAGTATTTTTGTTGAGGCCGCCTTGTATCAGGCTTTTTCGACCTGTGCAAAATCCAGTTCAACCGCGGTCGCTCGGCCGAAAATACTGACGCGGACCTTCACCTTTTGCTTCTCTGCTTTGACCTCGTCAACGATGCCCGCAAAATTGGCAAAAGGACCTTCGATCACGCGAACGTTTTCGCCTTCTTCAAACGAAACACGCGGCTTTGGCTTTTGAGCCCCTTCGGACATCTGCGAATTGATTTGCGCGATGTCCTTCTCATTGACCGGAACCGGATTTGTGCCACCAAGAAAGCCGGTGACCCGAGCCGTGTTTTTGACCAGATGATAAGTTCGTTCATTGAGCTGCATCTGGACAAACATATAGCCGGGGTAGAACTTGCGGGTCGTGGTACGCCGCTGGCCCTTGACCATTTCCAAAACCGACTCTGTCGGAATCAGAACCTGGCCAAACTCCGACTCCAAGCTCATCTGCTTGATGCGCTCAAGCAGCGACAAACGGGCCTTGTTTTCATGACCCGAATAGGTATGGACGACGTACCACTTGTGAACCATCGCATTCACCGTAGGATTCTGCACGCTGCCCCGTTCATCCATAAAGAAGACCGGTCAGATAGGCCCACAACGCATCGAATATACCAAGAAAGAGCGAGGCCAAAATCACCGTGACAATTACGACCACAGTGGCCGCTCCAGTTTCGCGGCGGGTGGGCCATGCAACTTTAGTAAGCTCGGCAACACATTCTGAAGCCAAGCCGAAGATCTCCTCGCTGCGCCAGGCCAGCCAAAGGGCCGTTCCACCGATTACAAATGATACTCCATAGAGTATCAGGGGCTTGGGTTTGGCAAAAAGACTCCATACCCAATCACCGGTTTTGATCAGCAAAAAGAGCGCTGCCAGGCCGACCATCGCGTATAGGAAATGTACCCACTTACGATCCATCGATCTTTTTCCGGCTATCTATTGCAGGCGAGGAGGGATTCGAACCCCCAACCCGCGGTTTTGGAGACCGCTGCTCTACCATTCGAGCTACTCGCCTTCAAACAACTCAAAAAACCGCATTCGCTTTTCAGCCGCGGCGCGAAGTTCTGACGCTGCAAATGACAGCCATAAGGCTGCTTTGCATCTATATCAGACGCTTGCTGCAGCCTGGGCCATACGCTGCGGTTTTTTGAAATGTTTGGAAACAAATAGAACTCCGCTATTCGACGTCAATGTCGAGCAGATTACTTGGTTTCCTTATGAGTGGTCGCGCGCCGACACCACTTGCAGTACTTGTTGAACTCTAGCTTGTCCGGCGTCGTGCGCTTGTTCTTATTGGTGTGATAGTTCCGGCGCTTGCATTCTTTGCATTCAAGCGTCACAAGAACTCGATTGCCGCGAGCCATTACTTACCTCTTCTAAGT
>CAYWPR010000175.1:0-8676 GCA_964460115.1 uncultured Myxococcales bacterium | reverse complement strand
CCAAAGTCCAAAAGCTTGGTCGTCCCATCTCCAGTCACCATGACATTGGCGGGCTAGAAAATGCCCATGCAAAGGGCCATCGAGAACTTGCCCTTTGAGCATGGCTGCGGACAGACTGCGAACAAACGACTAGAAGCGCTGATACCCCCATGGGCTTGCGCCCGCAGGCCTGCATTCTCTATCCTGCCGGTCTAAGACAAGCGAATGGAGAAACTCATGAAGATTTTCGTGACCGGTGCCTCGGGCTTTGTTGGCGGGGCGTTTACCTCGGCCGCGGTCAAAGCCGGACATTCCGTGGTGGCCATGGCGCGTTCTGAGAAAAGCGCACAGACAGTGGCCGCACGCGGCGCCACTCCCATGCGCTGTGAACTTGGCAGGGTCAGTGCCGAACATCTTGCCGGTTGCGACGTCATCGTGCACAGTGCTGCTTTCGTCGAGCAATGGGGCTCGCGCGCCGACTTCTATGCCGGAAACGTCGAAGGCACGGTACAGCTTCTGCGCGTCGCTAGGCAGGCCGGCGTAAAACGTTTTATTCACATTAGCACCGAGGCGGTGCTACTTGCCGGGCAGCATATCTACGACGCCGACGAAACGTATCCTTATCCTCGTAAAACCCCGTACCTGTATTCAGAAACGAAGGGCTTGGCAGAGCAGCGGGTGCGTGAAGAAAACCGCGACACGCTGACCACCCTGGTGCTGCGCCCGCGCATGGTCTGGGGGCCTGGCGATAATACGATTCTGCCGGCGGCCGTGGCAATGGTGCAAAACGGCGCCTTTATGTGGATAGACCGAGGACAGGCGCGCACGTCCATCACTCACATAGACAACCTGGTTCACGCGATCCTGCTAAGCCTTACGCACGGCCGCGGTGGTGAGATTTACTTTGTGACAGATGGCGCAGAGATGACCATGCACGAGTTTCTCAGCCGCTATTTGGGGACGCAAGGACTCACACTGCCCGAGCGCTCAGTGCCATCGTGGTTGGCCAATGCCATGGCCAGCGGACTTGAGGCGGTGTGGAAGGCTGTGGGGGCGCACAAGCAGCCCCCGCTCACCCGCATGGCGGTCATGCTCATGTCGCGCAACTGCACGCTACGCATCGATAAGATTCGTCGCGAGATGGGTTACAAGCCACAGATTCACCCGGAGCAAGGATTGGCAGAAATGCCAAAAATGTAGACGAGCCATTTGGCCGCCGCTTTTTCCTGCTTTGCGCCACTCACTCAAGGATGCCAATGCACAGAAATAGGAATGGAGTCGCGCCGAGAGGTATATCGCCTGTCGCCCATTTACATTCTTTCCGATTGACGGATGCGGACAAGCGTAGTAACAGCGCCATACGTGATGGGCACTTTCGCGAATGTGCATTCGACGCCGCACCGAGTGCTAACTGAGGATGGAATCGCGCTGCGCGTCACGCTGCGCACTGCGACTTCTGATCCCTCTATATGTCTGGTGATACAAGCCGCGCTTGGAACTCCGCAGCAGCGCTATGCCGCCCTGGCCAGCTATCTTGCAGAGCGGGGTTTCGCGACCGTCACTTATGATTATCGCGACATCGGAAAAAACCGCCAAAACTCGGCGCGAACTTCGCAGGCATGCGTCAGCCTATGGGGACAAAAGGACCAGTCCGCGGTCCTTGCTTGGGCCCGGGCGCGCTACCCGCAAAGTCGGCTTGTCGTGCTCGGTCATAGCATGGGCGGACAGATTCTGGGATTTACACCCTACACCAAAGACCTGGATGGCGTCGTCCTTGTCTCGGCGCAAAGCACCTACTATCGCCACTGGACAGGATTCGCCCGCTGGAAGATGCTGGCGTTTTGGGCGCTGGCCTGGCCCGGAATCAATCGGACACTCGGCTATATGCCCGGTCTGGCCTTCGGTGGAGAAGATCTTCCCCCCGGGTGTACGCCCGAAGGAACTCGCTGGGCCTTGCGTCCATCCTTTATCGGCGATGAGCCGGGCGTGCCGGAAAACCTGGCGCAGCTGCGTTGTCCGATTCTGGCCTACAGCTTTACAGATGATGCATTTCATGCGCCCAAAGCCGCGGTAGAGGCTTTTCTCGCCATGCTTTCCGCTGCAAAGGTACAGCATCGGCATGTCGCTCCGGCGGATTTCGCGCTCGCGCGCATCGGCCATTTTGGATACTTTTCCTCTCGCGCCAAACCCCTTTGGGACGAGCTGTGTGCCTCCCTTCAAGCATTGAACAATTTCGCCAGTTTCCCCTTCACGCAAGCGAGAGGACGGACCATGCACGAGGACGCAACGCATAGCGCATCGCCGGCAAAGGCTAGACTGGGTCAAATCCTGCGCCGCAAGGCGCAAAAAATGGCAACCTGGCAGCACAAGCACCCCCGCATGGCGCTGCGCGATGTATTTGCCGACTTGGTACGCTTTTCGCGAGAATTGGATCAGCGAAATCCGCTGACCGAAGCCGTCCATTATCGGATTTACCAGGATCCGATGTTCGGCGAGCTGCCCTTGGTGCAGCTTCCGGCGCGCACGGCAGTGAAGGCCTTGCCATTGGCGCTGCGCTAGAAGCTTGCTCCTACTTCGATTGGAAAAGAGCGTTACGCTTCGGCCTTGGAAGCCCACGAAGACGCCCTGCGCCATTTTGGAAATTTGCCAGAGCCTGAACACTACGAATGCAAAGAAGAACATTTGAGCGACGAGTGGCTGCACCACATGATCTGCAGCAAGTTCTCTTTGTGGCTGGAGCCAAACGACCAAACAGACGCGCGCGATGGCGAAAAAGGAGTATACAAGTTCGATCTAGAGTTTATGCGCGAGCTGGAAGCGGCTCCGGGCTATGAAAGGCACGGCGGCAAGGTCGTAATCGATGAATCCAGAATTCGCTACATCACGCATCATGGAAAAAATTACTTTCCAGGTGATGCGGAATGGGAATGCGTCAAATACAAAGTTCGCGCCTGCAGCTTCGCCTGGGTGACTCTGCTGCACACTGTCCTGCATGTGCGAGAGGCGGCAAAGCTGTTCACGGCCACGCACCAATTCCTGCCACACACCCATCCGCTGTACGCCCTGGTTTTGCCTTATCTTTACGGCACCCATCGCAATGTCGCCCGTTTGCAAAAAACCGTAACCGGTTCCAAAGGCGTGACAGCCGTAGTCGGCGGTTTCACCTCAGGGCCGCGCGCCATTGACTTCGTCTTGCAGCGAACGGGGGTTCGGCTGTGTCCGGAGTACCCCGTAAAGTGGACCGAGCACTATCAAGATGTGCGCGCACTTTGGGACATCCTGCGCGAGCATGTTGCGCAATATGTGAAGCTTTATAAGCTTGATCCGCTGGGTGATGCGCAGCTTGAAAAATGGCTGCGCTATCTTGGCAAGAATGTGCATCCTCGCTTGTACACGCACGCTCTTTCGAAACAATCGGATCTGGAACTTGTCGATGTCATTACGTACTTGATGTTTTCGGTATCAGTACTGCATCACGCGATGGGCCACATCATGAATGGGACAACCGATCCGCGCTACATCGGTGCTTCTGTCGTAAAAGGCGATGCTTCTGATCTGTGGTCCATTGTTTCTTCGCGCGATGAAGCACTCATTCGTCTTGCAGTGTATTCCACAATAAATCGCCATACATATCGCCTTACCGACGATTTCAGCGACCTTTGTATAGACAATCGCGGCAAAGCCATCGTGCGCAATTTAGCGCGCAAGATGACAGAGCGAACCGTGGAAATCGAAGCGCAAAATCACGGCCGGCCTCACCCACGCCTGATCATTCCAAGCGCCATTGCCAGCTCGGCAGCGCAATAAGAATATCTACGTTTCTCTTAGGATTTCTAAAGGAAGGCCGAAAGTCCTGATGCTTACCAAAAGCGGTCTAGCGAATGTTCTTAGTGGATGGCTGTTTCTGCATGCGCTTCTCGTGCTTTTCTATGCTGGAATCTGTTATTGGGTGCCAGCAAAATTTCTTGCCTGGACCACAACAGAAAACGTGCAGAAAAGCAATGAAGGACTTCATGAAATCATAAAGCGAATGGGGATTTTATATGCTTATTTAGGGCTTCTAAATCTAATGAGCATATTTTATGCTCATTTTGATATGTTGTTAGCGACTTGCCTGATAAATGTGATCTATTTTGTATTATTGATGCATTTGACTTCCGCAAATCGCCGCTTTTGGCATGCTCGGGTGGTTCCGCAGAATCTGTTTTTTGCCGTTTTAAATTTTCTGTTTTGGGGCTTTGGTTGGTTTGGTAAGCAGCACATTCGCTAAGCTCACGTCGCTTATAGGGTCCAAACCCCGTCGCGTTCGATGTAGCGCGTGACTCGGTGTTCTTGCCTGTCTTCGATGCGCAGATCCCGTTCGGTAAAGCGAAATAGTAAAGCAGAGCTCGTCATGCAGCGCGTATCGTGGATGTCACCGGGTAGGTACAGTTGAATCTGCCCGGCGCGCACCAAAGTGCTGTTCCGTTTGATCAATCGAACTTGCCCATCCGGCGCCTCGATTCGAGCGTACGTTCCCATTTCGATCTCGCCGTGCTGCATCGCATAGATCACCCATCCCCTGCCGTGATCATGAGGCGGCCTATACAGCCCAGCATGTTCGATATGCGCGAGGAGCATGAACCCATGATTGGAATCTCGATACAGCTCTTCATGCGTGGGGGTGGAGGTGGGTTGACTCCTGTGCAGTGCAGCGAGCCACGCTTCAGCAGGCGAGGCCCTAAGCAACGTCTCCATTCGGCGGCGGCACTCGGCAACGAGCTCGCTTGTCAGCGGCCCCCATGCTGATCTTATGCCTTCGATGAATTCCTGCAGCGCGTTTTTGTCCATCGTACCGCTCCTTTCTGTGACCTGTTCCATTTTATGATAAGGGCTCGGCAGACATGGCGGAACGCGCATCATTTGCATTGTATGCATGCATATGACGCCATGTCTTGTGCAAGAGCATGCTAGGGTCTACACATGTCGTCTCCCGATCTCAATCTGCTGATCACGCTCGACGTGCTACTTAGCGAAGGCAGTGTGGTGCGCGCTGCCAAGCGGTTGCAGCTTAGCCAATCGGCCATGAGCCGTGCATTGGCTCGACTGCGCGAAACGACGAGAGATCCGCTGCTTGTGCGAGCAGGACGTGGCCTTGTTCCCACGCCGCGCGCCTGTGCCCTGCGCGAGCGAGTTCATCAGGTGGTCAAGGACGCAGTGGCCGTTTTGCATCCAGAGGAAACGATTGATCTTACGAAGCTTGTCAGAACCTTCACGCTGCGAAATAGTGATGGCTTCGTAGAAAGTTTCGGACCAAAACTGCTTGCCAGGATTGCGCAGGAGGCCCCCGGCGTGCGGCTGCATTTTCTGCAGAAGGCAGACAAGGACAGCGCCCCCCTGCGCGATGGAAAGGTCGATCTAGAAACGGGAGTCCTTGAAGAATCCTTGGGTCCGGAAGTTCGCAGCCAAGCCCTGTTTCGAGATCGACTGGTCGGTGTCGTGCGCGCTGGGCATCCCTTGAGCAAAGGCAGGTTGACGCTGGCGAAATACGCACGCGCGGAACACGTCATCATCTCGCGCAGCGGATTCGAAAATGGCGCCGTCGAGCGACCATTTTTGCCACCTGAATTGAAGCGGAACATCGGAACCATTGTCAGCGGCTTTTCCGCTGCCTTGTCGTTCGCGCGTGCTTCGAATCTAGTGGCCACCGTGCCGGATCGGCATACGGCAAATCTGCGCCACGGAATGTTCTGCTTCCCCCTTCCGATGCGAACGCAGGCGTTTACAGTTTCGATGCTTTGGCATCCGCGCATGGACGCTGACCCAGCACATAGATGGCTGCGCGCCTGCCTGCGCAGTGTTTGCGCCACAGCGGCACCTTGATCGGACCGCAAAAAGGCCTCAATCGTATCCAACGACGGCTGAAAACAAATTGCGAATAATTTTTGAATCACCTTGCCCAAACTTCAAAGCGGCGGGTCTCACTGTTTAGAACTACGGCAATTCAGTTTGATGCCGAACGAACCACGCGGGGAATACACGCCGCCGGCAGATGTAAGCCTACATCGGCTTGCCGAATGAGCGGCTCGAAAAAGTACCCGCGTATTAGCAACCTGGCTTCCTTAAGGAGTGTTCGATGAAAGACCGTTCTCGATGGAACCGTATTTTGAGTCTCTGGACGCTGTCCTCGCTGCCTTTGACCGCTTGTGCGCCGAATGCCGCGGAGCCAGCGCCGGAAGAAGTTGCGACGACCGCTTCTTCTTTGATCTGCAGGTACTGCGCCGGCAACGGTCCGTTTCTGCAAAACGGCAAAGTCGATAACACCCTGATTCGTACCTTCATCAAGGATGCGAGCAGTGAAAACTGGTCTCTTGCAAGTGGCATGGGCAGTGCGTCGGACGCCATTCCGTTGTCGAATATAAAGTTCAATGGCAACGATGTGTTTAGGATGGCCAGTGACAAAGGATTTCTCAGCGTGACTTATCTCGATCCGCCGTTCTCAGTGAAGACCAAGGGCGGCCTAAATACGACGGGTTTGAAATGGAAAGTATCGCTGGCAAATGGCGGTGGAGTTCGCAAGACCTATAACCTCAAGATCTTCGGAGTCACCGCTCCGCCTCCGAACGTGACTTTTCCGGATACGGGCTCGCCCAACTATGCCTTTTTCGACATGAAGTGGAATGTAGACGGCACCAGCGACTGGCATCCGGTTTGTGGCACCGATCAGGCCCCCTACCCCACGGTTTTTGTCAGCGGTTCAAAATGGAGCATTCAAACCGGTGCACGCAGCGATGACGCCAATGCCATTAGCATTGGCTGCCCGGATGACGCCGTAGGCGCCTGCATTGACTGGGGATACGAGCCGTGGGTGGATCGCAGCGCCTGCAATTACCAGTGGTATCCGACGTTTCAGCCGCAAGGTTGCGGAATGCGCGCTGGCAAGGACATACACCAGACCTGTATGCGTGCCAAACGCGCTGACTTCGCCGGGCTAGGCTATTCCTATACGCAAACGGGTACCGAAATCCTTGTCGGCGACTCGCTGAATACATCTGTGAATGCGCTGGATCCGAGCTTTCCCGGCAGCCAGATCGAAGCGATTTGGTCGCCGGACGGCGCCGCCTGCTTGAACCGCGACAACATGCGCGACAAGGCAAGCTTTCCAAGCCCCGAAGCGCACGATGCCTATCTGTCCCGTCCTCGCTGTGTCATGCCTCCCGGCGCCCGCGTCGATGGCATTCAGATCACCGGCTACAACGGCAACTAATTATCTAATAGGGGGGCACTTGCCCGTGCCCCCTCATCCGGCAAAGCCGGATGAACCTCCCCCCGCCGCGCGGTGCGTTCCGAGCTTGCTGCCCATCGGCGACAGCCGATGTTTCTCGCGCGAATTATGCAAGAATTCACTGACTCAGGGGACTATAAGCGGTCTCATAACCCGTAGCGAACGGCCTGAGCACGAAGGCGCCGCCCGGAGCGTACTACGCGACATCGGGATCAGGTCGCGCAGTAGGGTTATGAGACCGCTTCTGGTCTGCGGCAGATTTGTGAATGGGACTAGCGGGTTTTGCTTCCAATCGCGACAAGAACATCTTGCTCTACCGCTTCATACTGTCGCAAAAGCAGCGGATTGCCGGCAAAGGCTCGCTTCAGACTATCTCCCGCCAAGCGGATCAATTCCTGGCGATGCGCCGAATCTTTTTCGCGTTTGGCGCCCAGCCAAGCAAGTCCTCCCTGCAGCGCCAAGGCTCTTGCCCAGCCATGGTTCTGCGCCAATGCCAGTTTCACCTCCATAAGTCCTTCCTTCAGAAGTCGGCTCTGTTCGGCCGGCGGCGCGCTGCGTTGGGTCAGCCTTTCGTAAATCAAGGTCGAAAGCACAAAGTTGGCCTCGGCAGCTTGCTCGGGCAAAGCGCGTAGGATGGCTTGCTTGGCAAGTCCATAGGCGCGCTTCCAATCGTTATCTGCAATGAATTGCGCTTCGCCCCATAGGCATGGCGCATAGTTCGTATCCAGTTTGCGACATTGGGCCAGCAAACGAAGACCTTCTTGGCGGTCTTGCGGATGGCGCGCACTCGCATTCTTTGTCTTTAAAAGAACAACCTGCGCTGCTTCTTCGTAATTGTATACATTTGTTGAATTAATTCGAATGAGCCGATCAAAGGCATTCTTGGCGTGAACAGCAAATTCCGAAACATCTAAGCCACTCATTGCAAGGTATTGCATTTGCGACAAATAAGCCATCCCAATGATTCCGTAAGCATTGGGATTATTTTCATTGATTTTTAAAGATGTGGTAGCAGCATGTACGGTAAATTTGACAAATTCGCTAGGATTTTGTCCATGTTCGACCAGCCATTGCGAATAAAGCCGATTGGTTTCTGCCAAGTTTGCGTAAGCATTAAAATATTTGTTATCGATATGGATTGCTTTTTCCAAATAATTTCTAGCATGCTCTAGATTGCTGATTTTTTCATTTCCATATTGCATATCAAGATTAAATTCCGCGATATAAGTTAGAGCTTGATCATTATAAGCCCATGGAAAACGGTTGTCTATTGCAATGGATTTCAAAAACCAATCTCGAGCAAAAGTTAGATTTTCTTTCGCGGAAGCAAATTGGTTCTCGATTGTATCAAGTTGCGATTTTTGCACATATCCCAAACCGATTATTTCATGAGAATATGCATCATTGCTATGTATATCAATAGATTTTCGTCC
>CAYWPR010000174.1:0-8793 GCA_964460115.1 uncultured Myxococcales bacterium | reverse complement strand
CACCTGGATGTGCAACTCGCTACTTGATCAGCGACGAAATCGCATAGAAGCTGGCAAATGGTGGTCCTTTTGTGGTCCCTGGTACGTCTGTAGGAGGACGCGGCTGGGCGAAAGGCGGGTGCAATTAATTAGCGGGCACTTTATGGAGCACAATGCCGCGCACGTAGCACCCCCGATTGATTTCACCAACGACAGCATCGCCGCCAGCCTGACAAACACTCTCGCGAATCAACTGCTTGAACTGATCAACTCGATCAGTAGGCCGCCGATCTAGCGGTTCCACAATACCGATTTCTTGGTATTGTCCATCACTAGGCATGGCAGCCAAGACTGCAAAGTCACAATTCGGCGGTTTTGCCTGTTCTGGTGTTTGGGATGTAGACACATATCGATACTGTATTGCACAGCCGAGCAATCCCGTAAGCCAAAAAGCCATGAGCATCATACGTCTCATCGTCGATTTCTCCTCTCTAAGTCTTATGTAAGGATTCGAGGATGTATCCGTTTTGTACTTCGCTGGAATTCATATCCCATCGACTTGAGTAAGGTCAATCGATCGCTTTCCATATCTCAGGTCAGCGCTGGACTTGTCACACAACAGGAAGTGATAGGGAGGGGGATTGAGATCGGAAGTTTGACGCCCATTCACGGGATGTGTGCGTTCCGTGGTACCATTTTCTATAGTGGGGAGTTTGTCACGCTCATGAACTCAGACATGGACGGAAGCGAGACGTTCTCTTCCACCCTCGGCGTCCAATCCGCCGAAAAGACGCAGGCCCCCGAGCCTATACCAAACCGGCTCGGACGCTTCGTCGTTTTGCGTAAAATCGGCCAGGGCGGCATGGGGGTGGTCTATGCCGCCTATGACGAGGAGCTCGACCGCAAAGTGGCGTTGAAAATGTTGCACGTGTCCAATCCGACCGATAAGGAGCGGCGAATTCGCACGCTACGCGAAGCGCAAGCGATGGCGCGTGTCGCACATCCCAACGTAGTGTCGATCTACGAGGTGGGTGAGATCGACACCCAGATCTTTCTCGCCATGGAGCTTGTCGAGGGCACGACGCTTCGCCACTGGCAGCGCGAGGCTGGACGCGCATGGGAAGAAGTACTCAACGTCTACCTCGATGCCGGAAACGGGCTACTCGCCGCGCACCAGGCAGGCCTTGTGCATCGTGACTTCAAACCCGAGAATATCTCTTCCGTCGAGAAACTTAGAAATTTTGTCCGCATACCGAG
Source organism: uncultured Myxococcales bacterium (assembly GCA_964460115.1). Lineage (GTDB taxonomy): Bacteria > Myxococcota_A > Polyangia > Palsa-1104 > JAEUJZ01 > JAEUJZ01. The sequence continues at coordinate 7,557 of CAYWPR010000174.1, read as the reverse complement.
GCTGGGTATGCGGACAAATTAGCGCTTGCAGACAAGAGCAGTCCTTTTCTTTTCGTCCAGCCGCCACAATCGAGCCTCGCTGAACTGATTGTGGAACGTCCAGCGATTAGAAGCGCATCAGCCGTACCAAGGGGTTAGTTCGCGCTGGTGTTCGGTAACGACAGCGACCATCGCCTCTTCCAGTTTTTCGGCATGGAAATCTCGTACAGCATGGACCAACTCGATGGGCCGCAAGCAACATGCCTTATGGCTAGGCCATCCACATCAACTGTTCCAGTACCCGTGCACGAACATTCGCTTTACATCTGCGACGTCGCACGTGCCTACCATGATGACGAGCTGTCCGAAGCTATAGGAAGATCCGCGCTCCGATTGCGAAAGTGTTTTCCATCCGTGATTCGTGCGATCTCTGAAGAGGCCTCACGATGGGGTCAGGGCTTCGTGATGGTGATGTAGCCCGCCGCAACGTCTTTTTGCGCTTCGGTACCCGTCAAGTAGGACTCCGCTTCGGCTTGTCCGCCCAGAGTTAGGAGGAAGTAGGCGGTGACATATTTGACGGCCAGATCGCGCCACTGTGCTTTGGGGGCAGTGCCACCAGGGCAAAACAGACAGGGAAAGCAGCTTGAGGGGGTGTCTACGAAGTCGGTGTGCGCAGCCTGCAAAAAGCGTAACGCGAAGCGGGGTGCCATTGTGCTGCCATACAAGACTTCGTAGTTGAAATCAGCGGGCGTACAGGGCTGCGCACCACCTTTCTTGCTGATGGTCTCACCAAGAAATCCGATGGGAATGCCGGCAGGCAGGTGAATGGCGCTCATGATGTCTTTCGCTCTGGGAGCGTTTGCCGCATCGACCGCGTCGATGGTGATTATCGACTGAACGCGCGAGTCCTGCGCCGCAGTGAGCAAGCTGATCATGCCACCGAGTGAGTGGCCGGAAAGACCTACACGCGCGCCATCCACGCGGCCACTGATGCGTGCAGCGCTCGGACCGGTCGGCGCGATCAACCAGGAGATTAGTTTGCTCGTATCATCTCGATACTGGGCATGGTTGGCCTCTGCGCGCGCAGTCTGCGAGACAGCGACGAAACCATGGCTGGCAAGCCGCTCCAGATAGCTATTGTATTGACTACGTGGAATGACAAACCCTGGGGAAAAAACGACAAGCGGAAAGGGTGCTCCGCGAAATGAGAGTTCGCGTCCGTCCTCGCTCGGCCCTGCGACCGTGACGGATAGACTACCGCCGTCAGCCAAAGGAACCGTCAAAGCGAAGCGCGCGCCCTGGCGCGGACCTGGCTGTGCAGGTGAGTCGAGCGCCGAGAGACGCTGCGACACGCACGCCGCCTCCTCCTCGCAGACCCGCGGCCCCGGCGCACCGCAGTGGGTTCCTAAGAGCACCCCATGGAGCAGCATGGCTTGGGATATAAAGGAGTATTGATAGAGCTTCTGTTTGGGAACTCGGCTTAACGTTTGACTCATTGGATCCTCCGTGTGGCAAGAGATGGGAGATGAGGACGGATCTTGATATCTCGATCTCCCGAGATTCTAAGCGCGGGAAGACAACTTCTCAACCCGTATCGCCGAAAATGCTGCGTGCCCGGCTACCATCGGATCAGGCCCACACCTCTCCCGTTTTGCTCGCAGACCTTTCTGCAAGCGAGCGCCTCTTTTAGGAGGCCAATCCCTGATCCGCTTCATCGCGTCATTGAGATATGCAGACTCGAACGCATTCAGACGCTCGACTTTTTCATGCCCGTCGTCGTCGATCCAATCGACTTCGGCAGGATTGCCGCAGCGAACGCGCTCTCCGACGTATATGCGATGGGCCGTCGTCCCACGCTCGCGCTCGCAATCGTAGGAATGCCCGTCTCGCAAGTGCTCGCAGCGCTTACCGAGCGCGGGGCGCTGGCCAGTGCGGTCGCCGGCCGGTTCGGCGGGTCTGCGAGTCCACCGGTGACCGTGCGCGCTTACCGGTGATAGGCGAAGCCGACGAGTGTGTTTGGGGGTCACGGCGAAGGTAGCCTCGGCAGCCTCTGTATCGCGTGAGGGAGCGACCTTTGTTATATAAAATGATAGAAAGTTGACTTGAAAATTGGAGCCGCTGAACAGGGGAGTTCATTCTCCTAGACTTTGAAACCGCCCCTCGCTCCCGATCGTACATATACTTGGAGGCACGCATGCTCAGGTTCATCTCGATACTCCTATTCGTTTGGGCAAGCTGCACGCGTCCCACTGGCGCCGCCGAGCCACCTCCGGCTCAGCCCAAGGATCCCGTCAGGTCTTTTAACCACCCTTCTCCGTCCACCGCTGCGAAGCAGGCCGCGGACACTGAAGTGGCGATCCTCGCGGGCGGCTGCTTTTGGGGCATGGAGGACATCCTCCGCAAGATTCCCGGCGTCCTTCAGATCGAGGTCGGTTATACTGGAGGCTGGTTGGAAAACCCGCGCTACGACGACACCCACGACAGCAAATCAGGCCACGCCGAGTCGGTGCGCCTGGTCTTCGATCCGCGCAAGCTCACCTACGCCGATCTCCTTGAGAAGTGGTTCTTCAGGATGCACGACCCCACCACGCTCAATCGCCAGGGCAATGACACGGGAACTCAGTACCGGTCGGCCATCTTTTTCACGAGCGAGGCCCAGCGCCAGACCGCCGCGGAGGTCAAGAAGCGCGTCGACGCCTCGCACAAGTGGAAGCGGCCGATCGTGACCGAAATCGTTCCGGCCTCGAAGTGGTGGAAGGCTGAGGACTACCACCAGGATTATCTGCTCAAGAACCCCGGGGGCTACAGTTGCCACTTCATGCGTGAGTGACGCTCTCAGAAAGATGCGACTCTCCACTGCTTCCCAACCTCTTATATCGCATTCATGCTCGCTTACCATCCATCTAAGCAAAGCCTTAAGCCATTCAGCACACTGGGTCAAGCTTCGAGATGCGGCTTCGCGTCGTGGCCGGGTGCGAATCGGCGGTTCAACATAGCACCGTCTCGACTTACTCTGCGGAAGTCCCTTGCGGTTGGGTGGGGGGCAATGCGAAGGTCAGGCTGGACCAGTAGCTGCGCCAGTCTGCGCCGGGTTCGCGGCTGCGCTCCATGTGAACAAGGCTTGCAAGCCACAAGCCCGGCCGCTCCAGGATGACCTCGGCCCGGCCCTGTTCGTCCGTGCGAACGTTTTTTGTAACGACGTTGAAATGATAGCGGTTGGCAAAGGTCACGGATCGCTTGGAAAGCGGTTGTCCGCGATAAAGGACCTGCACGGAGAGCTTACTACCGATGGGAAGTGCATAGGGGTTGTACGCTGGAACGATCTCAAGCTCTTGTCCGGCCGGCTTGCTGGCAATGCTGTCGTGTTGCGAACCGAGCTGCACCAGCGCCTTGACGAACCGTGAATAACGCTCGCGGCCGGGGGTCTCTTCTTCGTTCTGGTCGGCGCGCTGCATCAGGATGTCGCTGAGCCGCTCCTCGAAGAGGTATGCCTGAAACTTTTCCGCGGTAAGTAGAATATCGGTCGGCGCGGTATCAAGCAGAATCAAGGATGTACCCGCGGGCAAGGTACCCGCCGGCAGCGACGCGATAGGCTGAGCGTCCTCGCGCAGCGTTTGCGATAAATCGCGGCGTAGCGATGAAGTCACAAGCTGAAAGCGGGTCATTCGGTTGCGCTGTCGAAAGGGCAGCGGCTCCGGCTGGCGCAGTGCATCTCCTGTCAGAAGGTAGAGCTTCGTCGGGCCAGGAATCGCCGCAACGAAGGGCTCGGCCTCGAGCCATTTGTCGTGTCCCTTGGCAGGTCGCGATGCCAGGATGAGCACGGCGAGAGCCAAGGCTGAAGGAACGATACGAGATGATGTCTTGAACATGGGCCTTCCTGGCGGTCGGATGTCTTACATTTCATCTTTATCTAACTTGTCCACCAATTGTCCGCAGCGATTATCAATTCTTGTTTCTCGACGGAGAATTCTTAAATAACTTTCAACCCGACAACGTCCTTATGGGCGTGGATGGACGCCCGCGGGTGGCGGACTTCGGTCTGGCGCGGCTTGGGACGGCTCCCGAGGTGCAGCCGGTCTCTGGGGAGATAAGCTCGCGTCTTGGGCTTGATACTCCGCTCACTGTTGCCGGATCAATTCTGGGCACTCCTTCCTATATGTCGCCCGAGCAGCACGACGGCGCGCCAGTCGATGCTCGCAGCGACCAGTTCAGCTTCTGCGTGGCGCTATATGAAGCCCTCTATGGCGCCATGCCGTTTTCTGGGACGACACGCTTTGAGCTGGCAGAGAGCGTGAGCACCGGTGCGATGCGAGCGGTGCCGGCGGGAAGCCCGGTGCCTCCGCCGATCGAAGCGACGCTGCGGCGTGGGATGGCGGTGGATCCGGACGCGCGCTTCCCTTCGATGGCGGCGCTGCTCGAAGACCTGTCTATCGATCCGCGCCTCGACCGGTCAGCGGCGCCAGGCGCGCGACGGCTTCTCCTCGCCAGCTTGGTGCTCATCCTGCTTGGAGCCGTTCTGCTCACCAACCTCGTCGATGGAGCGCGCTCGAAGCTGGCCGTGCAAATGTTTCGATTCGGGGTGGTGCAGTTCGCGGTTGTCCTAAGCGCTACGCTGATCCTGCGGCGAAGGCTGTGGTGGAATGCCTTCCACTGGGGAATTTTGCGTGCGGTCCTCATCAGTGCGGCACAGATGGCGGTGCTGCGATGGATCGCGATGCGCGCAGGTCTTGAGCCACGATGGATCATTGCGCTCGATTTACTGGCATTTAGCGCCGGACTGGCAACGGCCGCCTGGTACTATCTGCCCAGGGCCTGGCCTGCCGTCGGGCTGTGCGTTGGGTCGTCAATCATGGTGGCGATTTATCCCTGGTTTATGCCCGTGGCGGAAAAATTGATCTATCCGCTGGCGATGGTCTTTGTCCTTTTCTTGTGGCACCGGGCCATCCGGTCGAGTGCGACACGGCCGGCATCTTCTCAGTCGGTTCGAACGCCGCCGACGTCAACTAGCTGGCAGCGGCGCTTGCAAGAGTCAAAGAGGAGGAACTCGGGGTAAGAGCCCCTCCCCTAGCGGCGGCTCCATTGTCTACTTACGAGCTGCCCGCCGCAGCGCGGAAACCAGCGGGCAAAAGCGCCGAAAGAAGTCGACGGGTCCGGCGTTGCCATTGGTCACTATAGCGGCAGCTAAGCCAGTCTCGCGGTCGGCGAACGCCAAGGAGGAAAAGCCCCCGGCATGGCCGAAACAATTCGAACTGCCCCACAATCCGTAGACACTCGGCCACATCGTGCCCGTGAGAAATCCCCGCGCCACTGCCATCGGCACACGGTTGGCCCGATCGAAGCCGCAATAGGCCCGCTTGGTATAAGCCGACACCGTTTCCGGACGCAGGATGCGACGGCCAGAACGGCTCACCCCGTCGCGTAACAGAAGCTCATAAAGGGCCGCCAGGTGGGCCGCATCTGTAAGCAGGCTGGCGCCCGGCACCGCGCATCCGAGCACTGCCGGATCGTTCCAGATGCGCTCGAACTGCTCGCGCAGGTCGACTCCGTGCAGCCGAACCGTTCGCCGGCCCACCCAGCAGCAACGTGCCGACGTCGCGAGTTCCGAAGCGGTTGCGGTAAAGTAAAGCCCGTGCAGATCCGCCGGCTCGAGGATCCGTTCGCGCAGATAGTCAGCAAGGGGGCGCCCGACGATGCGGGCTGTCACCTCGGACAAGATCCAGCCAAATTCCAGGGGCAGATAGACCAGTGTGCCGCGCGGAAATTCGGGCTTCGCTGCAGCCAGCGCCGCCCGTACCGCCGTAGGGTCGCGCCACAGCGCAGGATGTCTGGCAAGCGTTGGCAGGGGCACGCCAGCGCGGTGCGTCAGCACGTCGAGCACCGTGATGGCGTCGCGGCCCTGTCCAGCGAACTCCGGCAGGTATGAAGCCACAGGGGACGCGACATCGATCTCGCCGTCTTCCTCTAGCGCCGCCACCGCCAAGGCGACAAGCGGCTTGCTGGCGGAGTGGACGTTGAAGCGCGTCTGCGGTGTCGCCGGGCTTTCTGACTCACCCGCTTTCATGCCGCGGGCCAGGCCCACCGCCACGTCGGCAGCAAGCCTGCCGTTTCGCCGCACCGCGATTTGACCGCCGGGAAAAGCGCCCCGCGCCTGCTGGGCCGCAAACATTCGAACCGCGCGCGAAAGACGTGCCGGATCGAGGCCTGCCGCCTCCGGATCGGGCGGACCATCGTAGGGATACTCGCTCTTGGCTCTCGCCATCGCGGGCCATTATGCCATCGTATTTTTCTCTTAAAAGGAAGCAATACTCAGCGGTAGCGTACGCGGTTGGCTTCGGCGGCAAGATAGTCGGGGGCAAGATGGGCATAGATTTGCGTCGTCTCGACGCTACTATGGCCAAGGAGCTGACGCAGGACCATGATATTTCCACCGGCCATGACGTAGTGGCTGGCATAAGTATGCCGCAGCGCATGCCAGGGCCGAGCCGGAACCGAACAGTCCGTAGCGCGAAACAGAGTCTGCAAGCTGTGCTTGCCTTTGAGGCTGATCGTGCACATGCCCCACCGGCCACGGTTGAATACTGGACAGATGAGGCGCTCGGCAGTCTCGGGACAGCGAGACCGCCATTCACCGAGCAAAGGAACTAGCACTGCAGGCAATGGCAGATAACGTGGTTTGTTCGACTTCGGAAGCAGCTTGTAGCTCCTAGCAATCGTGAGCCTTCCTGCATCGACATCAATATCCTGCCAGCGCAAACCAAAAATTTCACCTCGGCGCAGGCCAGCATATAAGCCAAGCGCGATTCCGATGAATAGCCCCCAGTCGCCCGGCTGCTGCGAGCTGCGCGCTTGCTGCTCCGCCACCAAAAGTAGCTTCGCGGCATCCGCGCGGGATAGGTATTCGAGTGAGGACGCTGCTCGTGGCCGCTCTATTCCGGCGAGAGGATTATGAGTCAACAGACCCTGGCGTACTCCCCACGAAAGCGCAGCGCCGAGGGGGCGCAGATGATAACGTACGGTATTGGCTGCACAGCGTCGCGATAGAGTGTCGCGCAGCCGTTCCAAGGTCGGCCGATTGAGTTGTGCAACCGAAATGCGTCCAATGCTTTCAACGACCGGCTTAAGTGCATAGCGGCCAGAGCGGCGATAGCGCTCGAGGTCTTTAATGCGCGGGCTCGTGTACGCTTCGAGAAAGCGGATGCATAGCTCGGCGATGGTGATGTCCTGCACCGGTTCGGGAATGCCAACCTTGTCGCGCAGAATCCGCGCCTCAATCTCCAAAAGCAGCCTTCGCGCCTCTGCCTTGCTCGGCTGATGGCTGGCCCGTTGTTTGCGCCGCCCATCTACATCACGATACCTAATATACCAGCCGATAAACTTGCCGCCTTTAACCTTCCTGATAATGTCACCCATGCTTCCCTCGAAATCACGCCGCTTTCCGTGGTCCTTCTGGGGTCCACAAACGGGATGTAGGCGCTCCTCGGGGGCTTCTCAGTCCGCTGCCAAACAAGAGCGCGCCAACGTCGAAAGGACGCGATATTCTTAGCTTTTTCTGAAGGCCGGATTTCGCCACCTGGATGT
>CAYWPR010000173.1:0-8806 GCA_964460115.1 uncultured Myxococcales bacterium | reverse complement strand
CGAGACGTCCTTGTCGCTTGGTCTCCGCCAAATAAAGGCTGGCGGCAAGCTGCGGTGTCATCTGACCGAGCGTTTTTTCTGTCGGAAGGAATGGCTGAAGACGGCGGCGAATTAGGCTAACACTGATAGGTTTGATGCCAGTTTGGGCTTTGTGATCGAGCCACTCTTCCAGGGCATTAGCGATCGTCAGCAATGAGCGATCTTCGAACGTCTGGAGCAGGCTGGTCTTAAGCTTCTCGGCTTCTTCGCGCGAGGAAGCAAGCAGGGCTTTGCGACCATTCTCGTCAAAAATAACGAGGCGCCACTTGTCGCCATTGCAGTAAGGTCCGAGTACACGCGCGATCTTTGGCAGCATGGTTTGATTATCGCACGGTAGGGGCAAAATCACTGGGGCTTTAGGGAGCTTGCGAGCGAGGGCTTGCAGCGTCTTGGCCAGTCGAGTCGGGCGCTTGCGGCGCCTGTGAAATTTAGGGAAGCGAGTAGTCTGTGTCATCGATCCTTGACTCCTTTTTCTTTCTTGGGTGAAGCGGCGAAAGTTGATGGACTGTGGGGCGTGGTGCGTAGCGATCCATCCTCCCGATCGGGAAGATGTGCCGTGAGCTGCTGTAGCTCCGGTAACCGCTGCATTGGATCCGCAGCGATAAGAGCCAAGGTGCATACTAAAGTCTGGCTGGGAGTGGCTGGAGATGGTCGCCCCATCTCAGCAACACGAGCACAAGAGCGAAGACGCGACAGATAGCCGTGGGATAGCCCAAGTAGCCGTTCGAGCTTTTGCAAGGAGATGTGAGGAAGAAGCTTATCAATCTCCTCCCGAGCCGCGAGCCGAAGTGATTGAAGGTAGTATGTTGTCAGCAATTCAGGACTCCTCTGCATGCAATCGCTGCACCTGCGTAAAGGCGTCGGCAATTGCCTCTAGAGATCGAGCATGAACGGCCGCGAGCTATGAAAGGATGCATAGTTTGTATCTTCCTGTAGGCATATCGAAGTAAGGACCATTGACACGAGGACCAAGTTCTTGTCGGTTCATGAGAACTCCTTATCCGGCGCCCTGTTGATTCCAATACAAAGGGCGCGAGGTGGATGCAGCCTCCGCTGGCCCGATTTAGAAACAGCGGATTTGGGTCAAAACGAAAAGAAGCGGTGCGTACTTCTGGAAAAATGCAAATGGAAGAAGCAACCGAACGTTTCAAGCTCGGGGTTTATTGCGGCGAGGTTTGAAGCGACTTTGGCTCGCCAAAGCGATGACGATGTGATGCCGCACCCGTTTGGCCAGGGACAGGTTGGCGCGGGTTTCGAGGTTGCGTATCGTCGAGGTGGCCAGACCGCTGAGGTGGGCGAGCTGCTCGCGCGTCCAACCCAACGCTTCCCGCATACGGCGCAGAGTGCGCCCAAACTTGGGCTGTTTCCGAAACAGCAGTGGGGCCGGATTTAGGCCGGATCCTATATCGGTCATCGATTGAGGGTGTCCGTCCATGCGCAGCCTAATGCTGTTCAGGATTTGATGAAGAGCAGATAGATGCACCAACGTCTGCTCGACATGGCCTACAGCGGTCCGAAGATCAGCCAGGGTCGCGGGAAGGAAATGAAAAAAACTCATAGAACCTCCGCAATGCACACGGCGTTGCGCCGACGCTTGGCGCGATACATGGCTCGGTCTGCGGCATCAAGAAGGACTTGGGCCGCTGCGCCATGCGTGGGGCAAGCCGCCAATCCAATCGAAGCGCTCAGTGGGTCCCCTTTTTCAGTGACACCGATCTTGGAGACTGCGGCGCGCAGTTTGTCCGCCAAAGTGTAAGCGTTCGCCAGGGACGTCTGCGGAAGCAAGAACAAGAATTCGTCCCCGCCATACCGAGCGAATACGTCTAAGTCGCGGCGCAGGATGCGCTGGGCCGCGGCAACGACTCGAATCAGTGCATCATCGCCGGCCGCGTGGCCAAAATGATCGTTGAGCCACTTGAAGCGGTCTAAATCAAGGAGCCCAACAACAAACCCCTTCGCCCTGCCGGGTGAACGGTCCTCGCGGACAAAGCGGGCTACCTCTTGCCGCAGCGCCGCCATGAAATACAGACGACTGTAAGCGCTGGTCAAACTGTCCTGATCTAGTGCCCCCTGAAGCCTGCTGACCGTTGAGATCTGCCCGGCCAGGACGGCTTCTAAATGAGCCACTCGATTAAGAAGTGGAATCATGCCGCGCCAAGGAGCCATGGGCCAGCGAATCAAAGCGCGTAGCCAGTCCAGCCAGCGCGTTCTTCGGCGGGGCATCGTGATCTGCAAAGGGACCTGGAGAAGCCGCTGGCGAGGCGGAGGATGTTCACCGATTGGGCCAGAGAGTTGAATTGAGTCAGCAGCAGACCTCATGGAGCCTCCTTATGTCACCGTCGAATTGACGGCAGATCGGTTGAGATCAGGTCGCCAAGCGAGTCGCATTCGATGCCTTTCTTATCGGACCCAAGTCGGCCAGCGTGGGCTTGCCGAACCACGCCACACAGAGATGCCAAGCGAGTGCGGAGGATGCGTAGGTCTTGAACCGCTAGGGCTCGATTTCCCAGCGACAGAGGGCCTGGCACGAGAAGGTGCTTTGCCACCAGGGTTAGGACATCCTGCATGTGCTCGACGAGTGTAGGTAGTGACAGAACAGATGGATCTGTGGCCATGGCGCAGACCTTCGGCTGACGCAACCTTAGCGACTCACTTCGCCCTGGATCTGGCGAGCGGCCTATGCGATGGTGCGTCGGTTTAAGTGGCGATCGTGTAGGAAGTCGCCGTAATCAGATACTTCAAGTATACAATATGGAGAGATGGGCTAGTGTCAAGTAACAAAATTAGGGCTAGCCGTACATACCTAAAAGCGGCCCGGGTCTCACTTGGGCTGGAACAATCGCAATTAGCAGAGGCAGCAGGGCTGTCACGGGTGGCTGTCGTTCGATTTGAGACCGGCAAAACTACGCCTCACGAATCCACCAGGCTCGCAATCCAGAGTGCCCTTGAAGCACGAGGTATCGTCTTCACAAACGGCGACAAACCAGGCTTCCACTTCGATAAAGATAAAGTCATCATTCCAACCTAAGAAATAGTGGTTCGGCACATCGGCCGACTATGGCTCAGTTCTCTGGTCTCCCAGGGTAGCCGCTAAGGTCCTCCGCCCCACTTGACCGCATTTATAAATCCATCGAAGAATGCTGTCGGAACGGACAATAATCAATCGTAAGGACTCGCGCTACCTCGTCTAGGATTTTAGGTCTTTGCATGACAGCCTCGCAGCCCCTGAAGCCAGGAGGAAGCGAAGATGGACTGTGAACTGCCCCGGCGCAGCAGCTCGCGCCTGGATGCGAGCGACATCGTCTGCGTGCTTCACAGCGGCGACTTCGGAGCTTCGCAGCCGGCGCGCTTCTCGATGAAGAACTCTACCCGGCGACTGCGCTCGCGGTTCAAGCCTGAGGTGTTGGGCAGTATTGGATCTTTAGCCCCTCGTGCCTCGACGCGCAGGCGCTGCGGGGCAACGCCTGCGCTAACCAGCGCGGCCATGATGATGCTGGCGCGCTGCTCGCTCAACAGCCGCGGGCGCGGCTCGTCGGACGTGGCGTGGCCGACGACCGCCAGGAGCTCGATTTCGGGAAACGATTGCAGGACTCTGGCCACTTCCTGCACCAGCGGAAGCGTCGCGTCCAATGGTCGCTGATTGCCGAACGAGAACTCGAACCGGGTCAAGATCTCGACCCGCCCGGGCACTGGAATCATGCGGCCTCGCGGCGGCGGGCAACCCTGGAACTCCAGCGGCCCCGGCTCGTAGGGACACTTGTCGGCTGCATCGACGATCCTATCGTGATCCGTGTCGATCTGCGCGGACCATTTCGAGTCTGCATGAGTTGCTGCGGACTGTGTCGGCGGCTGGCTGGCGGGCGCAGTGGGCGGCGCTGGCGAGGCGCTCCGCTGAACCTCTGGCTGGCGATTTACCGTCGAGCCCGGGACGCACCCAGGGCTCGATCCGAGCGCCATGGCCATGACCCCGGCACGAAGCTGCGCCGAGACGGCTGGCAAGCCCCGCAGCCGCAGACGTTGCGGCGCGATCAGTCGATCGTCGGCGAAGATCATCTCGCCGTTGTCATTGGTGCGATAGCTGATGCACAGACCCTCGGCCGGAGCCGCCGTGATCAGCTCCTGCGCCTCTGCGCGCGACATCGCCGACAAGTCATGCACATCGTGTCGGCAGGCCGAACAGTGTCTCTGCGTCCCCCGCACCGCCATCTTGTCCCAGGGCTGATCGCAGTGCAGAAGCAATGGAATTCGCATGCCGCTTAGCATAGCGGAAGCCTGACGCGCCGCCGCTTTGTCAACCAAGATATGAGAGGCGTTCCGCTCGGCCGGAGCGCTGCCAGGCGGCTCCACCAGTCGCTCAAATCGACGGCCTGCCTCTCGCAATCAATCCATTCAATGGACCAACTTGGTCCATCGGATCCAGACGGGAATTGAGAAGCTATCCCCCAGAGGAGACGGGCGATCAGGCTGCGTAGATCATGCGATCGTTGGGCATGAGGTAAAAGCGGTGCGTGGGCAGCAAGCGGAAGGATGTCCTATCGCTCGGCGGATAGTAGGTTGGCTGCGGTCTATGGATGCCCGTGTCGCACTTGGGGCTCAGTAACCTACCCAGCCTAGGACATAGGATAGGGCACGCCTTCGCGCGACTGGTGTTCCTTGACCCTACCTTGGACCTCATAGTAAGCCTATCGCCTAGGACTGACAAAAGCGATGGTCAGTAGGTCTGACCGTCAGGTTCGCGGAATCGGAGCAAGCTATTTAGGAGCGCAGGGAAAGGGTCATGTCGGACGATAAACTGGCAAAAGTGAAGGCTGGCATAAAAGGGGCCGAGATTGAGCTAGAGCTAAGTAAAGAAGTACCGGGAGTATTGGCTGGATTATTCCCTACAACGGCGCTCCGATCTCAAACACGCCGAATGCTGACAGGGCAGATATTGGGCAAAGTGAATTCAAGGCAATTGCTTGACGATGCTGAACTTGAATATATAGAAAATGTACTAAAGCCTGCGGAAGCTAAGTTTATTAAGCAGAAGGCGATTTTGGAGCGTGCAGCGCAATTGCTTAAAGAGAATCCGCCGCACGCTGCACTCCCACCTCATAGTGCAACTGAGGAATCCTCTTCCATAGAGGACTGGCTTTCCAAATTCTGGGATGATGCCGGGCTCGTTTCTGATGAACAACTGCGCGAAATCTATGCGCGGCTTTTGGTGGCTGAAGCATCTAGCCGTGGCTCTTGTTCGTTGAGAACACTCAAAGTACTACGCTACCTCGATCCACAAACAGCAACGCTATTCGCGAGAGCTATTCCATTGGTTTTTAGCAAACGCTGGATACCACATAATAATGAATTATTAGCTAAGTATGACCTCAAATATACAGATATACTTGAGCTAGCCGATTCAGACCTCATTCAGACAGATAGTGTAGTCCTTCGAGTGTTGAGCAATGATGAATTCTATTCCTGGGGCGAGCACTGGGTTCGTTTTGAGAATTGTAGTAATGTTACTTTTCCTATTTATAGATTAACCTGCGCGGGACGTGAACTAACGCGCGTAGCGCAAGTGGAACGAAAACCAGATTATCTCAGAGCCACAATAGAATGGCTCAAAAGCTTACCGCAGTTAGATAAATTGCAAGTATCTATTGCTCTTCGTCAGAATGATATCGATACTGATGATGCTCTCTTAAGGAAACTAAGTTGGAGTCCAGTACAAACCACAGGGGCTGGGAAGGGACAGGCCGATACTCAAGAGTAAGAAAAGTAGCTTGCTATGCAAACATACGCGGCTGGGCTACTCATGCTGGCCTGGTTCAGGCCGTTCTCCCTGTATGTTAAGCTTATCGTACCCTGCACCGCTTTGTGCAGGATCACCTCGTTCCTCGCTCATCCTGCCATCTTGACCGCTGGAACACCTCGGCGTAGCATCTTCGTCGGACAAAGCGAAAAGCATCGTCATCCTGACAGCGCCCTTACGGGCTAGCTGTGAAGTAGCTAACGAGGTCATTGCCGAAACCATCTACCGACAGGAGTCGTTTTATGGGCCCCTTACCCTTAGCGCACTGCATAGCTGAATCTCTCAAGAATGAAGAGATGTGTTCATCATTTGAACAAGCGCTATTACATGAAGATAAACAGTCAGTTCGTCGTCGTGAAGAGTCTGAATATTGGGACTACAAAGAGGGCTTCGATCTGCAAGACAATAGTAATGTTGCGCGATTAGCTAAGTACATACTCGGCTTTCATAATTCAAAAGGAGGAGCGATCATAGTAGGCATTACAAATGACTATAGAGCAGTCGGTATACATGCATCTATGGCACTGGACCGAAACAAACTCAGACAAAAACTCGCCAAATACTTGGGGACCAATGTCTACTTATTTCAGGATTCGCTGTTATTGCCTACTGGACGAGTCATTTGGGTTATCTTTATTAAGAAAAGGAGCGGATTGCCAACAGCAGCTCTAGCATCAGGCCCCAAGGGATCTGATGGTCTTTCTGAGATAAAGAAGAACACGTATTACGTTCGCATGCATGATGAAGTTAGGCCATGCATTGAGCCTATAGATTTTGAGTATTTGTTCTCGGGTGTCTCGTTTAGCCATATGCAAGCTTATGCCTATGAAGTTGATGAGCCATATTACCGCTTATTGTCCCCGCATTGTGAAAAATTTATCGGCAGAACTGGGCTGCTGAAAAGAGTTCATGAAGCACTACAAGGCAGACACCCTGTAATTGCTTTAGATGGGGCCGGTGGAGTCGGCAAGAGCGCACTGGCTATCGAGGTTATGAGGCAATGTTATGATAGCGGAGACTATCTCTTCATTATTTCCCTTTCCGCCAAGAGTCGAGTGTGGCAAGGACGGATTTCTTCACGCAGAGCTGGATTCTCTGGCTTAAGTGAATTCTTGATTGAATTGGCTAATGTTTTAGGAATATCAATCCAGGGAGACACGGGAAAGCTGAAAAAAGACATCTTAGATGCTATTTCTGGGAACAAAGGATTGCTGCTCGTCGATAACATCGAAGATGTTGTAGACGGACAGCTACTACATTTCATTGGTTTTGAAGTTCCCGATCCCGTTAAGGTCCTAGTAACAAGCAGAATCGACCGAGGGCTTGGTGCCCTGACGATTTCGGTTGAGGCCATGGAGAATGACGAAGCGTCCGATTTACTGCAAAATGAACTGATTAGGTTAGGGTATCAGGGTTCTATTACCAGTTATGTTTCGGGTGAGTTATTTAAGCTCACAGGGAGGTTGCCCCTTGCTATCAAGTGGGTAGCAGCGTTAGCAGGTCAAAGCGGAAGTAGCCTAGCTCAGGTGGAGCAAGTTTTAAAGACTAGTAACCCGCAGAGGCAAGAATTTCTAAACTTCTGCTTTGCTTCAATGTATAATGAATTATCTGCTCTCGCCAAAAAAGTCGCTCTTTTGTGTCCTTATTTGGGAGAAGAATGGAATACTCCGATGCTTTCTTTAGCTCTTGAGCAGCCTGAATCAGAAATTGAGAAGGCAATATTTGAACTTCAAGATAGAGGCATTGTGTTGGCTAGTGGTGTAAAGATGGATACTGGCCTTCGACTGCTGCCATTAACAGTTGATTACTTAGCAGAACAGTTCCGTCGCGACATAGAATTTAGGAAGAAAGTGACCGAGCGATTGGCTGATATCATAGTGGATGGTAAGATTGAAAGTTACCTTTCAAAATGGAATGTCACGGATAGGACAGATTTGATACTTCAACGCGTTGAGCAATTGCGACTACAGAAGCACTTTGATCGAGCGATCCGGCTGGCCAGAATAGCGCTACAATGGTCCCCGAATAATCCCCGAATCCTATTCATTACAGGACGACTTCAGTATGAAAGTGGTGCCTTTGAAGAGGGTTTGGGAAGGATGCGTTGTGCTCTATCATCCGATAACGATATAGAGCGAAAACTTAGAAGCAAGGATGCGCCAAAGCACGGGGGTAGCGATAGACTTCCTCATAGACTTACGGCAGATGATCGAGTGTATTTGGGTTCTGCGATAATTGATCATGGAGCGCAAAGCGAGCATAGAGATGCGATTTCGCTAATAGCAAAATCAATAACCGAAGCTAAATACTACAATCTCCAAGCTGTTGCTGACGCGTGTATATACGCAATCCAAGAGAAAGAGTACAAAGATTTAGAACTGCTATTACAGAAAATAGATAATATCCCTTATATGGAGAAAATAATGCTTAGTATTCGTAGTTATTTTAGCGATCCGCAGCTTATTTATGCTTGCGGTCACTCCATTGCCAGAGGATTGCGACTCATAATTCCAAAGCAATATGAAGAATTGCTAATCCAATTCAAACAAGACTTATTGAGTATTGAGACAATGTTGTCAAAACAAAAGGCTGATACAGTGTGATTATGCGTTGAGGTTCGAACCTCGATTTGTCGCCCGCCTCGTACAAATCTACTACCTTTGCATCATCCTGTGCGAAAGTGCGCAAAGTGCCTGTTTGTGGACATTGCGCCATACGCATATACCTAACCCTATATCTCTGGCCGATACACACTGAATAATTCCGTGGCCCCGCTGTTCGAAATTCGTACTCCTATCAAACACGGGACACCCTTAGACAAATGCGCGCCTCTTCCAGGAACTAGCGCAACCCTGTGCCCATTCGCCTGCGTTCCTGCATTTTGGCCCGGCTCATTTCGGCGAACACCAGGCTAAGCTGCCTGGGGTGCTGACCGTGAAGCACTTTAGATAGTATGGGAACCTCCCACGATCGGGA
>CAYWPR010000172.1:0-8828 GCA_964460115.1 uncultured Myxococcales bacterium | reverse complement strand
CGCGGTGCAGCGAGGTCACGATGATGACGAAGCGCTCGAACCACATGCCGATGTTGACAAAAATCGAGATGACAAACATCGCAGGAATCGAACGCCGAATGCTGCGGAACCAGAAGAGCTGCGGCGAGATGACGTTGCAGGACACCATGATCCAGTACGCCCACCAGTAGGGTCCGAACATGCGGTTGGCAAATGCGAAGCGCTCGTAAGGATTTCCGCCGTACCAGGCGACAAAAAGCTCCATCGCGTAGGCGTAGCCGACCATCGAGCCGGTGACCAGCATGATCTTGTTCATGTTCTCAAGCACCCGCATGGTGACAAGATGCTTAAGTCCAAAGAAGCGCCGCGCCAGCACCATCAGCGTCATGACCAGGCCAAATCCCGAGAAAACGGCACCGGCGACGAAGTACGGTGGGAAAATCGTGGTGTGCCATCCCGGCAACACCGAAGTGGCAAAGTCAAAGGACACCACGGAGTGCACGGACAAAACGAGCGGAGTCGAAAGTCCGGCCAGAATCAGATACGCGCGCTCGTAGTGCTGCCAGTGACGGTTGCTGCCGCGCCAACCCATGGCGAAGATGCCGTAGATCAAGGCGCGCACCTTGTTTTTGGCGCGATCTCGCAAGGTCGCCAAATCCGGAATCAGACCGACGTACCAAAACATCAGCGAGACCGTGAAATAGGTGCTTACCGCAAACACGTCCCACATGATCGGCGACCGGAAATTTGGCCACATCGACATCTGGTTCGGCAAGGGCAGCAGCCAGTAAGCGGCCAGCCAGGGTCGTCCGGTGTGTATAAAGGGGAACATCAGGGCGCAGATAACCGCGAAGATGGTCATCGCTTCGGCGAAGCGATTGATCGAGGTGCGCCACTTTTGCCGAAACAAAAACAAGATGGCCGAGATCAGCGTTCCGGCGTGGCCGATGCCGATCCACCACACGAAGTTGGTGATCTCCCAGGCCCAGCCGACGGGCTGATTGTTGCCCCAAATTCCGATGCCCTTCCAGAACAGATAGGCCACCGTTCCACCAAACACTCCAAGAAAACTTAGAGAGATGAGGAAGGCGATGGTCCACCCGATCGGCGTCTTTTGCACCTCGGTCTCGACGGGTGCGCAGATCGCCGCGGTGATATCGTGCAGGGACGGATTGTTGTCTAGAAGAGGCTCGGGTGTCAGCACACTCGCGCCTGCGCGGATCTGTCCGCCTTCCTGGGCACTCATGGGTGGCTAGCTCCAGCTTCCGTATTCTTATGCGCCTCGGCGGGTGCCCCATGATGCTCACCGGAGTCAGCTTCAGGGCGTTCGCTTTTCAGCGCCGGGTTCGGGTTGCGAATCCGTGCCAGATACGTCGTACGCGGCCGAGTATTCAGCTCGGCCAGCATCGTGTAGTTGCGCGGATTGTTTTTCTCGTGCGAGACCCGCGAATTGGGATCCAGAATATCGCCGAACACAATGGCGTCGGCAGGGCAGGCCTGCGCGCAGGCCGGCGTAATCACGCCGTCGGCGACAAAAGTGGATGTCGCCTGCTTGCTCGCGACTTTCAGCGCCATGTCGCGCTGCGCCCCGCGTATGCGCTGCACGCAGTACGTGCATTTTTCCATCACGCCGCGTGAACGCAAAGAAACATCTGGATTGTATTTCAGCTTGGCCACTTCCTCGACATCGCCGCGCCAATCCAGGAAGTTGAAACGCCGTACTTTCCACGGACAGTTATTCGAGCAGTAGCGCGTGCCGACGCAGCGGTTGTACACCATGTCGTTCAGTCCGTCTGAAGAGTGCATGGTCGCGGCGACCGGACAGACGTTTTCACACGGTGCGTTTTCGCACTGCATGCAGGGAACGGGCTGATGCGAGACTTCGGTATTGGTGTCGGTAAGCTCGCCTTCGTGCTCAAAGGTCAAAGACCCGAAAGAGAAGTACCGATCGACGCGAATCCAGTGCATTTCGCGTCCCTTGCGGACTTGCGCCTTGCCGACAATGGGAATGTTATTTTCGGCCTGACAGGCGATGGTGCAGGCTCCGCAGCCCACGCATGCCGACAGGTCGATGGTCATGCCCCATTGCTGACCCTTTTTGAGCTCCGGCGCATCATCCCACAAAGCCACAAGCGGCTGGTGATGGACGGCGTGCTGCGCGAAGTCCGGCTGCTTGCGGAAGCGGGTCAGCGAAGCTTCGCGTACAAGAGGCCGCCCCTCCATCGCAAAGTGATCCTGGGTGGTGACAAGGCCCGTAATCTTGACGAGGTCGCCAAACCATTCGTCACGCGCATCGGTGTACTTGGCACCGGTTTTTTCAACCGTCACTTCATCGCAGTGCAGACCGTCGAAGTGGCGAATCTGATAGGCGTTAAAACCCGCCCCCTGCGCAATGCGGCCGCCGTGTTTGCGCCCATAACCAAGGGCCAAACTGACCATTCCGCTGGCCTGGCCCGGTTGCACAAACGCCGCCGCTTCCACGCTTTTGCCGCGGACGGTGATGCGCACCATGTCATCTTTTTCGATGCCTAGGGCTTTGGCCGCTTCTACGGAGAAAGTCGCGGAATTGTCCCAAACCATCTTGGTGATGGGATCGGGAATTTCCTGCAGCCAGCCGTTGTTGGCGAAACGCCCGTCGTACATCTTGGCGTCCACCAGGAACTGAATTTCCATGTTGCGCGCCGCCGCAGCGCCAAGCGCTGGCAGTGCCGCGGCAATTTCTTGCGCCTTCAGCCCGGGAACGACTGCTTGAAATGCAGTTTGTTCGATGACGCCATCGCGCACCGCTTTGCGCCAGAAACGGTCAAAAAATAGCACCGGACCGCTGCTGGGCACGGCGGGCGGAGGCACTGCAACCTGCGTGGCGCTTGGCGTCTCTGCCGGATTTGCTGCGGCCTGCGCGACTGTCGCTGCGGCAGCCACGATGGCCTTGGCAGCCGGCTTTCCTGCGGCCGGCTTTCCTGCAGCAGGTTCTACGACCGGTGGAGGCGGCGGAGCAGGAGGCGCCGGCATGCGAGCCAGCGCGACACCGCGCCAGGTCTCTTGCACGGTGTCAAAACCCTTGGTCGGCTTTCCGGTCAGCAGAAAACTGACAATTTCGACATCGGACCAGCCTTTATAAAGCGGTGCGATAAGCGGCTGAATGATGCTGGCAGTTCCATCGCGGCCCCGGGCATCGCCCCAGGCTTCTAGAAAGTGAGCGCGCGGAATATGCAGCGCCGCCAGTTGGGCGGTTTCATCGCGATACAGACCAAGATGAATGAGCCGCGTATGGCCGGCGGCCAGGCGTTCCGCGAAGCGGAAATCGGCCGGAGCGTCATAGGCCGGATTGCCGTTCAGCACGATCAGCGTTTTGACCTCGCCCTTGTCCAGGGCCGCGCCAAGCTCGTTCAAGCTGTCGCGATCCAGGGCCTTGCCGGCGTCTAGGGCGGGTGTATAGGTGACCGTGTTTCCAACCGCGCCAAGCGCGCTGTGCAGAGCATGCACCAGCGCGTGTACTTCTTTGGGTTGCCCCTCGCCCACCACGATGGCCACGCGACCGCGGCTTGCTACCAAATCCTCGGCCAGGGCGCTCAGAATTTTGGGATCGAGCTTGGCCCATTGCGGCAGGGCTTTGGGCAGAGCTTCGGCCGTACCCGGCGGCAATGCCACGCCGCGCTTGCCAAGCTCGATGGCCAAGGCCACGGCAAAAGCTGCAACCTCGCTCGGACGCACGCGAATGCGATGATCGGCATTGGTGCCGGTCACCGTCCAAGCTGACTCGACCACATAAAGCCGGCTCATGCTGTTGCCGGGGCGGTCGGGCCGACGGCGCTTGGCGAAGGCCCGCGCATTTTTTACCGCGTCGCCATGCAAACCCAGCGGATCCGCCCCCAGGGTCAAGACCGTGTCGGCTTTTTCCAGATCGAGATGCGTGACCAGATCGGCGCCGAAGGCCAAATGGCTGCCGGCAACGACATTGTCTTCGTTGATGGGCTCAAAGGTGTGCCAACGAACCGTCGGACGCTCTGCCTTAAGCTGCTCGCGCAGACGCAAAAGAGTCGGCGAGGTCAACGCCCCGGACAGAATGCGCAGTCCTTCGGGATTGCGCGCAACTTCCTGCAGCGTCGCGAGTATTTCAGCATCGCCATACAAACGCTCTTGCGCTGCGGCGGCGGATTCTCCGTGCTCACCGTGCGCCGGCTCAGCTTCGTGCTCGCCGTGTGCAGCCGGTGCGGCGGCCACAGTCTGACGATCTTTGCCGCCGAGCATCGGACCAGCGGAACGATCCGGATCGTAAAGCTCTAGAATCGCCGCTTGCACATAGGAATTGGTTGCACCCAGGCTGTAGGGGTGCTGCGGATTGCCTTCAATCTTGGTAGGCCGGCCGTCGTTGCTTTCGACAAGCACGCCGTACACGGCCGGCCCGATGGGCATGGCCGTGGCGTAATAGGTCGGCAGCCCGATGACCTGGTCCTCAGGAGCCTTGGTATGGGGCAGAATTCTCTCTTCGGGACGACGACAAGAGGTCAGTCCGGCCATCGCCAGCGAAGCACCCATCAGCGACATAAACGACCGACGATTGATGGGCGAGCTGAGCTCTGACGCGCCATCCGGAAACTCGCGGTGCAAAAAATCGCGAAACTCGGACGTCTCAGCTAGCTGATCGAGGCTGCGCCAATAGACCTTGTCGTTCGGGTCCGGAGCAGGCCAGTTTATCGGGGTTCGCTTCATCGGTGGCACCTAGAGCATTCGGTAGGAGGCGCGATCTTTTCGCGCTCGACAATCTGCCGGCCAAACTCAGCGCGTGCTTCCTCGACGGGTTGGTCGGGGTGGCTTTTGGGCGCTTCCCAATCCATCGTGGTGATCTTATCGAGGGGTCGCAGGTGGGGCGCCGGATCGCGATGGCACTCCAAACACCACCCCATCGACAGCGGCTGGAACTGCTTTACAGTGACCATTTGCTCGATATGGCCGTGGCACTCTACGCAGCCGACGCCGCGCGTGACGTGGCGGCTATGATCGAAATAGACGTAATCGGCAACTTTGTGAATACGCACCCACGGTACGGGCGTTCCATCTCCCCAGCTTTTGCGTACGGCATTTAGCACGGGAGAATCCTTGCGCACCTGGGTGTGGCAGTTCATACACACCTGCGTCGGCGGCACCGACGCAACGGAAGACCGCTCGACATTGACATGGCAGTAGCGGCAATCCATTCCCAATTCACCAGCATGCAGCTTGTGACTATATGGCACTGGCTGCTCGGGCATATAGCCTACATCTGTGTGTTTGGGAGAGAAGTAGTACCAGACGCCGAAAATGGCCCCGACAAGGCCCATCACAGTGGCCGCCAGCGACAGCGGAGGCAGCACGTTTGTCCACGGCGGAAAGACAAAGCGCGTTTCTTGAGTCGGCTGCGTCGTCATTGGAAAACGCCTCGAAAGCAATCCCTATGCCAAAGGCAAGTTGGAACGGGTGTCGTCTGAGCTTTATACGATGCCGGCATCACCCTGGATGCGCCCAGGTTGTGCCGCGGCAAAACACCGCGGCATTTTGCCGCGGACTGCGAAATCATGGTAACTCTCCGTCGCGCACTGCTTTTGCGGAGCTGCGGCAAAGTCGCCCACCCATTGCTATTCGTCATAGCGCCAGTCGATTCCCAGGGTGCGCAGCTTGCGCTGCAAAGTCCGTCGATCGATTTCCAGTAATTTGGCCACGGTGGTGATGTTCTTGTGTTCTCGAAGCAGCCGTTCGATGTGCTGAATTTCTAGCTCGCGCAACGACAGCGGCCCAACCTGTACGGCGGCAGAGCCTACCAAAACTGGCGAGGCCCTGACAAGAAAAGATGCATGGCTACTTTCCGGACGCAGTGTTCGAAACGGATCTTCGGCGAGCATGCGGTGTACGAGCTCGCCATCAATCACCGCGGCAGTTGCGAAAGAAGCGGCGCCCTGCCGTGCAAAAAGCGCAACCCGGCGCACTACGTTGACCAGTTCGCGCACATTTCCGGGGTAATCGTGTTCCACAAGCGCCCGCCGCGCATCTTCGCTAAAGCGCAGCCCGGCCACCGAGTCGTTTTGCCTTTCAATCTTTTGCAACCAGTGCTCCGCGATTGGAACGATGTCTTCAGGGTGGGTGCGCAGCGGCGGCAGCTCAATCGGCAATACCGCCAAGCGATAATACAGATCTTCGCGAAACAATCCCTGGCGCGACAAGGCGCGCAAATCGCGATTGGTGGCGCAAATCAGCCGGGCCTGCAGCGGCTGCTCGCGGTTTTCGCCGATCGGCCGAAACATCAGCGTTTCCAGCACGCGTAGCAGCTTAGGCTGCAGTTCCAGAGGCAGTTCGCTAATTTCATCGAGAAACAGCGTTCCTTGGCCGGCTTCCGCAAACAGGCCTCGTTTTTTGCGCTCGGCGCCGGTAAAGGCTCCGCGAGCGTGGCCAAAAAGCTCACTTTCTACCAGTTCACGCGGCAAACAAGCCAAATTGATGGCCAATAGCGGCTGGCCGCGGCGGCGTGAACGTTCATGCAAAAAAGTCGCTGCGACTTCTTTGCCGGTGCCGGTTTCTCCGTAAAGCAGCACCGGTTCGGTGGCTTGGGCGCAATTTTCCAGCACCTGCCGCAGATGGCGCAGCGCCGCGCTTTCCCCGACGAGGGGTTCTTGCGCCGCCCGCTCGGTGCCGATGGCTTGCAATAGCACCGGCAAAAGCTCGTCCGCATCGATGGGCTTTTGCAAAAACGAAAAGGCGCCAAGCCGCATGGCTTCGACCGCATCAGGAACCGTTCCGTGTCCGGTCAAAACCACCACCGGACAGTTGCGGCGCGGCGTACGGCGCAGCACCTGAATTCCGGATACATCGGGCATCTGCAAATCAAGCACAGCAACGTCGGCAGCGCAGTTTTCATCGGCAAGGGCGCGAATTGCCTCGGCGCCGCCGTGCAGCTCCAAAATTTCCCAGTTTTTTCGGCCGAGCGCCTTGGCCATGGCCCGGCAAAACGTAACATCGTCGTCAATAAACAGCACCCGCCCACTTTTTTTCGCGGGAGCGGGCGGTGGGGCGGCAAAATCGCTCATGGCGAAATCGCTCCTTGAAAGTGCAGGGGCAGTCGCAAGCGGGCCAGAACGCCGGAAGCCGCATGGCCGCTATCGGCGCTGATTTCGAGGTTTTCAATGCGCAGCTCGGCGTGTATCTGCTGCGCCAAACGGGCGCAAGTATAAAGTCCTAGGCCCGTCCCTTTGCCAGGCGGCTTGGTGCTGACGAAAGGCAGAAACAGCCGTTCTTGCACTTCGCGCGGCAGCCCGGGACCATAATCGCGCACGGTGATTTCGGCGTAGGCATTGGCTTCGGACGAAGCGCTGTCTTTTTTCGAAGCTTGCTCGCCAAAAATGCTGCCGGCGCTGACTCGCGACAGGGTGACCTCAACGGGTTTGTCGCTGGCGTCGCTGGCATTTTGCAAAAGATTGACCAGAATTTGCAGCAGCCGATCGCTATCGGTCACGCAAGCCAGCGTGGGATCGCCTTTGACGACGACACCGCCCAGCCGCTGGCCATAAGTTAGGCGCGTGGCACGGCGCACCACTTCGCCAAGTACGGTGCGTACCGGGCTCGATGAACCCATGCGCGCCGTAGACAATAACTCGCGCGAAATCTGCTGACAGCGCCGCGCCTCATCGACGATAAGCGCCACCGATTCGGCGGCATCGGAACTTGTCACGGCGTGCGACAGGTCTACGGCCAAGGTCTGAATGCTGGCCAGCGGCGTGTTGAGCTCGTGCGCCACTTCCTGCATCGCCCGCCCTAAGCTGGCCAGCTTTTCCAGCATGATGGCCCGCTGCTCGTCAACGGTTGCCTCTGTGCGATCTACATATAAGTAAGCCCGAACGCCATCTCGCGTATGTTCACCTAGGGCCAGCATCTCGACGATACGAGTGGCGTTGATAGCGCGTTTTTCGGGCTCAACGGAAAGCGTATCGGTATAGGCAAAGCGCAAAGTTCCTTTGGCCAGCCCCTTGGAATCGGCGGCTAAGCCCGCCGGCATCTGCCAAATTCTGCCTTCACACGGATGAATGGTCGAGGCCATTTGGTTGGCGAGCAGCAACCGCCCCTGCGGAGCGACGAGCTCCAGCCCGATTTGCAGCCGATCGAGCGCCGACAAAAGCAGCTCATAATTGCGCACGGCGCGCCCCTGTTCGTGCTCGACATAACGCAGAACGCCAAGCGCGAAATAGGCCAAACTAAAAATCGTCAAAAGCGCGGCGCCAGCCGTCAGCCACAGCGGCGGCGAACGGAGCGGCGGCGCCAGCAGCCAGCCGGCGTGTTCGGCAAAAACCAAAAGGCCAATGCCGATGCTGCCCACAAGCGCTGCCAAAATCGCGCCGCGCGCGTATCCCAGCATGGCGCCCAAAACGACGTGAAAGCCGTAAAAAATGCAGATTGGATTGCGCACGCCACCGCTCGACAGCAAAAGCAGCGTCAATGCGCCGACGTCGGCCAAAGCTTGCAGCTCGAGTTCGCGATCCAGGCCAGCCACTTGCGTGGCCTGCGCTTGCAAAATCAATCGACGAACACGCCACAAAAAGGCGGTGTTGTAAAAAACGCCAACCCCCAGCGCCAGCCCAATCGGTCGCGGCGCCACCCACGGCAAGCGCGCAATCCAGGCGACAAGCAGGCCGATGGCAACCCCGCCCAAGGCGAGCCAGCGCAAGTAGACCAGCCAGCGCAGCCGCGCCGCCTTAGGAACCACAAAAAAACTGGATGAGTCGTACGCAGAGCTCATGGACCAAAACGCCGCAAGACCTCAAACCCAACGATGATGCGCGAGAATAACAAAGCAGTTCGCGCAACGACAGAAAATGGCGGCGAAC
>CAYWPR010000171.1:0-8836 GCA_964460115.1 uncultured Myxococcales bacterium | reverse complement strand
ACCGAATTCATGTAGGCGATCACGTCACGCACCTTATGCCGATGGCAAGGGAAGTATGCGTAGGACGAAGAAACGTTCGTTTCGCCAAGGACGTCACGTAGCGACGGTGTAGGATGGGCGTCCCAAGCGCGCCGAGAAGATCCATTATGTAAACTAATGGACAATCGCGTGCGCCTGCACAGTGCGATTGGGTATATTGCGCCGCACGACTGGATGGCAGCAGGCAAGCAACAGCAAATCTGGGCGGAGCGTGACCGTCGCATCGAGGCAGCCCGAGTTCTCCGCGCCCAACGCCGCGCCGCGCTCGGTTCGCTCCGTCCGCAGTCCTTATCAAGCCCTCTGGAGGACGCCTGTGTCTAACCTGGCGCCTCCCTTTCGCGCGTAGGAACAATGAACGTGCGATTTGGCAAAGGCTCCGCCAAGCGGCCAGGGCAAGGGGGGGGCCCAAAACCGCCGGTAATATCCTTTATGTCAACTCGTTTGGATCTTTATGTTTAATTGGCCCCCGTGCGGACCCAATTGATCAAAATACATATATCACTTCCAGGAAGAGTCATATCTAAAGGCATTGTCGCATTTCCATGTTGTATCTTAAATTGCTGTCCAAGAATTTTGTAGAGTAAAAAACTATTATCTATATCATTAGGCTTAACATACATAAGTGTTGGCTGTTGGTTTCGATTGGCCGAAACATTGACCACAGAGCTGCGGAAAGCTGCCAAATCTGGGCCAAAAATTGGCATTTGACCGCCGGCCGCATGGCAAGATGTAGAGTTTGCGCATTTGGCTCCAGCGCTCGATTGATTATTAATTAAGTTATAGTAGAATTCATTTAATGGCACACTCTGTAATTGATCACAGCCTGGTGGAGTCCCTAACTTTGGAAATGGAGATACTGGTGGACCTTGGTCAGGGTTTGCCATATCTCTATTCGATATATCCTGATCTTTCCCGCAGGAAGTGTCTAAAACAAAGGCCACTGCCATCGTCAAGACGAATCGTGACATCTTTGCCTCCACAGGTATCCAGCTGAACGCACTGTATCATCTATTGAGAGGTGGTTGGAATCGAATATGAACGCGGCAAAGGGTAAGGGGCACAGATTCGAAACCCTACGCCAGGAATGGATAAATCTTCTGTAATCGGTTCTCCAAGATAATCGGTTCGCATTGGAAACGCACTTTCGGCATTACGTCCACCGCGATAGTAAGCGCGGTGTTTGTCGTGCCCGAGCGTTGTAATTTCTGCCACATTTCCTGGTAGATCAAAGACATCAAAGACGCTCGCAGATGCAGGATAACTACCTACTTCATCGATCCCCATCAAAGAATTATTGTAATCATAGGTAAGGTTGTAGTTGGCTTCTCCAGGATCCACTCGCTCACCATGTGGATACGCACGTCCATCGGCTCCGCGTGCGGCACGTTGCCATTGATATTCGTTACAAACAGTTGCGCCGGGCAAACGATTCGTGCGATCCAGCCAATCAGCATATGCTTGACCATTTTCTAATGCAGCACAGCTAATTGGCAATTTATACCAATCTTGGTACTTTCGGTTCGTTCTGCTTTTGTATATAACAGGCTCTCCTTCTTTATAGTTGCGAGGCTCAAATTCTATGCTAAGCGTAATTTGCCATTGTTTATTATCCAATTTCACAAAAGCATCGCCTGGGCGATCTGATCTAGAGATCTGATTTTTTGATTTAGTTCTTTCGATTGCTGAAAGGGTTTTAATATATTCCAACCATTGATAATTAGTTGTTTCGTATTTGGAAATCAGATAACTACTAATTATGGCGCGATGTGCTGGCATGCTTTTCAGTGTTCCTTGGCGAAAATCTTCATCAGCAGTAGATCCACTAATATAAGCTCCAGACGGTATGTATGAAAATCCTGGGGGAATATCTTGGGATCTTGGTAAATCGACTTGGACGGCTATTTGCTCTGCGCGATTTGCTAGAATTGGATATTTGACATGCACATGGTCTGGAAGATCAAACTCTAGAAGATATGCCCCTTGCTCAAGCGCTACATTGCCTAAAGGAGTTACGCCAATAGTTCCTTGAGGGACGATATCGTATTTGTCTTTTTCATTCAAAATAAACTTCGATAACTTGACTTGAGCATTGCTGGGCTTTGACGAGATCTGATATTTTCCAGGGGCCCGCCATTTTTCCAGATAGTGACCGCTTTTGTCGTACAAATTGATACGCGACAGAAGTTCTTCGGCTTGGTTCTTTTTTAGAGAGCGTTCTAGGAGCAGGGCGCGCCGATACAGGGTCTTTGCCAAAAGCGCCTTGGCAAGCGGATGGGCAGAATCCAGACTGAGCGCAGTTTCGAAGGATTGCGCGGCTTGGGTGTAAGCGCCATCCGTGTTGCGGTCGGCTTTTAGGACTTGCGACCAGATTTTCTCGCCGTCTTGATTTTTGCCGTTGTCAAAAGCGGCAAAGGCCGCCTCGCGCAGACGGACGGCAGCCGCGTCAAAAGCTTCGGCACTTTGCAAGGTCGCTTGTCCCGCAGTGATGGCAGCTTGTGTCCGCAGAACAATGTCCCGGCGGGCGTTCAGGCGGGCGCCGATGAATATCGCAATAACCAGCAACGGGGCTGTCACAATGACAATGCGCCGAATTCGGCGCGCCCGCAGGGCATAGCGTCGTGAGCTGTTAAGGAATTCCTGTTCGCGTGGCCCTATCGCCGCGGTTTCCAATAGGTTGGCTTCCGCGATTTGTCGAAGATTCCACAGCGCGTCGCGTGACTTGTGCTGGCGCAGCCAGTCATTTGAGGCGACTTCTAAGCGATGTTGCACGGCACGGCTTTCCGCTGCCTCTTCCAACCATTTGGCCAGCGTGCGCCAGCCTTTGATAAGGGCCTCGTGGGCCACTTCGTACAAAGCGCCATCCGGAGATTCTCGACCAACGATTAATCGGCCTTTGACCAGCGCCTCCAGAGCAGGGGGCGCAGCGGGATCCTGTAGGATGAGCTCGTCCAAAGTTCGGCGGTTGCGGGTCCCTTCCAACGTAACCAGCGCCATAAGAATGCGGCGGGCAGATTTGCGTTGATCGCCTTGCAGGGTTCCAAGCAGATTGTCGCCATGGCGAGCCAGTGCGCCTTCGACGCCTCCGATGGCTTCAAGGGCTCGCGGTGTGATTTCCGTTTCTTGCCGAACGGCCCACAGTTCCGCAAGGGCAAACTGCAGCAGCGGCAATGCGCCATCGGTGCGACGGGTAAACTGGATAAGATGCTCGACCATCTCTTCGCGCTGAAAGCTGACTCCCTTGACGCGGGCCGGACCGACAATGGCTTCGCGAATTCCTTCTTCTGCCAACGGTTTCAGAAAGAACAACGGACGGGTCAGTTCCCCGCCAAGTCCAGGCAACGATGCACAGCGGGCCAAAAAATCGCTGCGAACTGTGGCAAGCAATCTCAGTCCAGGCAGGCGCTGAACCAAACTGGCCAGCATTTCGGAAGACAACGCGGCTTGAGTGGGGTCGGCAATCGATACCAGCTCTTCCAACTGATCGACAAATAGAATGAGCCCGCGTTCCGTTCCTAGATGATTCTGAAGCGTTCGCCCAAAAGCGCTGGGGTCGCTATGAATCTGCTGGGCGATGCGGTCTTCAGAAAAATCCACGTGGTGCAGTGCCTGCGCCAACGCCGCACAAAAGGAGTGCAGCGGATGGCGCCCAGGAACTATGGACAGGGTAAGCCAACGCCTATTTCCACCAAGTGCCCCTTCGCTCACCAAGGGCAACACTCCGGCGCGGCATAGCGAAGACTTTCCTGCGCCGGAATCCGCGACGATCAATACAAACGAATCGGAGCGCAGCCAATCTAGAAGCATTCCGACTTCTTGTTGACGACCAAAGAACAGCGCGCGATGTTCGGCTTCGAAAGGAAGCAAGCCCCGATAGGGATTCCCTTCTGGAATCGCGACGCTGGCGTTGCCTGGGGTAAGCCGTTCTAGTGCCTCAAGCAGGTCTTCGGCAGATGCGAAGCGTTCACTAGCATTGCGCCGCAAGCAGCGATCGATTAATTGTGCGAAGCGTTCATCAATAATGGGTTGGCGAGTGCGTACTGGCGGTGCATCTGTAGATGTGATGACGGCCGCCAGTGCCTCAATCGGCACGCGCTGGTGGGGCACACTGCCCGTAACAATTTCGTACAGCACCACCCCCATGGAATAAACATCGGAGCGTCGCGTTGCAGGTTCGCCATTGAATATTTCGGGAGCTATATAATGCGGCGTCCCGCGAATGCTAGAGGGATTTTCACTGCTTCCTTGCATCTGACTCATGTCAGAATTGTTGAGCCCGGGCTTCGTCGGAGAGGATAGTCCCAAACGAACCGCAAGATTTCGCGAATTTGAGATAGCTTGGTACTGTGCGCCACTTTGGGTTAGGTCAGGTTCCTCTACTTTTGTGGTCGCCACATCCGCGGCGCTGATTCCGCTGGATGGAGTTCCGGGTACATCGACAGTCGGAGCATCCTCCTTATCGGTTTCTTCCTCGCTCTCATTGGAATCTTCAGGGATTGGGGTACCCTCCTGATAGCCTGGAACGGTGCTCGCTGGCACCAGCTTCGAGATTCCAAAATCAACCAGTTTGACCTCGCCATCTAACGACAAAATGGCGTTGCTTGGTTTGATATCGCGATGCAGGATGCCCCGGCGGTGCGCCGCGGCCAGCCCGCGCGCTAGCCCCACCCCCAGATCGAGAACATCCTGCCAGGGCAGCGGCTTTTTCAGTCGCGCCAGATTTTCACCGCGAATATATTCAGAAACAATGTAGGGATGTGCGTCAATTTCACCCACCCGGTAAACGGCGACTACATGCGGGTGTTGTAGCCGGGCAGCGGCTCTGGCTTCGTTCAAGAACTGTTCACGCACGACGCGATCGGGCTCGATTCCGCTAATGAACTTGATCGCGACCGGCCGATCAAGGACCGCGTCGTGACATAAATAGACGCGGCCCATGCCTCCCTTGCCAATCAAACTAAGCTTGCGATATCCGTCGAATATAGTGGGAGGCGCCCAGTGCGCATCCTCTTGTTTCTGAGAATTGTCCACTCCCTGCATGCGCTTCACCGGAATCTACTAAAGTCCTAAACTTAAAATTCTATATGAAAGTAAGTATTTCTGTCGAGGTGTCGCAGGATCAATCGTTACAAGTGGTTGGGGACGCCAGCGCAAGCGGCTTGCGTACGATGGCGTTTATTGAAGGACCTTTTTGACTGGCCAGCGTCGATGCTTTGGCGTGTGGGGCGCACAGTCAGGCGTAGCGAGCGCTTTCGGATTCCCGATTCAGAAATAGCTGACAAAAGCATAGCGCGGGGAACTGTGCAGCGCAGTGGTCGCTGGGTTCCCAGCGCGGAGCTTCATTCACGCATTTTTTCGATTAGGGAAGTGTGGTGACTAACGTCGAAGCGGAAAACGGCGAGGCAGGAATGAAGTTGGCATTCTTAAAATCGGTGAAATTGGGCAGCCCACCAGCCCAATAGAAATTCTGCTCCATATGCCAATTGGTGTCTAACGAGCCAGGGCCATTAAAAAGTATGTTGGCTTCCACCGCCGCTCTGAGCTCATCGTAACTTACTACGGAATAGTCTTTGCCGGTGATTTCCTGTACCTTCTGTCGCAGATCGGAATATGTTTTAATTGTATTATCAGAGGTTGTCACGCCTGTGATTTCCCAACCGGAATCATCTCCGTTCGTTCCGTTGATGTCTATCTGCGCAACATATCCGCAGGATCCGTTATTAAGATACCAATAACTCCCGCTGTTATCATAAAACGGAGCACGACATTGGGTAGGGTAAGCATTGACAACTACATATGCTTCTTTTCTGACGCGGTCATAAAATTCCTCTCGAGAGGAAGTTAGATATTTTTTCCATTCTTTGATAAGGATGCCGGTCTGTAACCGCAGTATATGAGCAAGGGTTTCCCGCCAACTGGCATCTGCGATTACGTCTTGCGCCTGCGCAGTGTCCGTAATCGCATCCCATTGTGCTTGCGTCTTATAATACGGAATAAGTTTAAATCTACGCACAACTGGATGTGAGTCGTAGTAGGCAGCGTAGCTACTGTAGTAATTATTATTATTGGTATAATAATAAGCGTAATAGTTATTATCGTTTCGAATGGTTGTAGCCGGATTTGTGCTATTATCGATAGTTGTCGTCGACCCTTGATAGCACGATGATTGGACGCACATCCAAGACGGTGTATTGACTGCTAGCGTTTCTGTGTATAGCTGAAGATACTTTGTCCCAAGTAGGTTTGTAGGATTTGGCGGGCAAGCTGCTTGTTTGATCGTGTGATCATAGCTTTCATAGGCGTAAACCTGTTGGAGTCCCAAACTAGCAGAAGGAATATTCAGCCGTGTGTTCTGATTGACGCATCTTGCGCCATTATTGATATTGGCCGAGTCGAAACTCCATAATGCCTCTACGTTTGTACTGGATGTCACTGACTGAAGGGTTGTTTTAGAGAATGGTACGGTCATGCTCAGCTGGCTATCTACGGTGCCCAGGCCTTCTGCATTTACGCCAAGAAAATTTCCAAGGGATAGATGTCCATCCGTGGTCCGAAGTTGTGTATATGAAGCGGCTGAGCTGCCACCTAGCACAAAATCGGCAAATAGATTTCCGTTTTTGAATAAAGTTGCAACCAATCTATTCGCATCAACTGCCAAGGCTGGATCTTGCGGACAAACCAAGGATATGACATCATGGCGCGCGGCCTTGCTCATTCTGGTTCCTAGAACATCGACTGTACTAAAGTCAGCTTCCGAGTGGATCGCAGAGTTTAGGAACCGATATTGAGTGCTAAATAGATATATTGGCAAAAAAACCAGCGGTTGAATTCCAGCGATCGCCGTAGCTGTGGTCGCACTGCTACTCGCGTTTGTGCAGTATGGCCGCTGTTCTGTGCCAGAAGAATTATAAGCTCGTACAATATAATGAGTCTGAATGCTATCCGAGCTAGTAGCCAAGCCTTCTATTTTGAAGTAACCTGTATTCTCATTATCCGGTAAGTAGATCTTTTTTCCATATATAAAACTATCGACCTGGTACGTTCCTGGCGCATCGGTGCATTTGGCGACTCGAATCTTACTTGTATTATCCAAACCCCATACGCCGTATGGGGGGGAGCTACTGCTGCAATGTGCCTCGCGGTCGCCGTAATCGCTTCCATCCGAGCTTGGGCGTAGACTGCGTACCGCTATATATTTTTTGGCAGTATCATCGTTCTCCAGAAAATAAGCCGGTGCTAACTCTCCTGAATTATGTGCATTGGGACGATTCTGCGTGCGGAGCATATACTGCCATTCACCGCCGACGCCGCAAGTCAAGCACGGTCCCGCCCCTTGTGAAATGCTATTGGTTTCTAAATCGCTGCCATCGCTTGCGCAAGCACTTGCTAGTGTCATAGAAACAATACATAGGACGTTTTTGTTTTTCATACTCAATACCTCCTGATAACAGAAAGATCTAAGCAATATACGTGCCACAAATTTTACTTCTATGAAGATATGAATGTTTTGAAATTACAAAGACTTACGCAGTCTGCGCCGTCGCATATCCTAAGCACTAATTCCCTAAGTCATTGAATGCTTGCAACATTCGCGCGAGGAATGCGCGGAGGGGACGGAAGACGATCTTAAGGTCTAGCAGGGGGCATCGGCATGGGCCCTCCTATTCGACCGCTAGAAGCGAGCTCAAAGCCTACTGCGCGTCCCAATTCGCACGTCGTCCCCGAACGCGAAGCGTTCGAGACAAGCCGTCCTCGCGTACTGTATGCGCTCCGGGCGGGCTCCCCTCGGTTCGGGCCTGCTCGCTTCGGTTTTGAGCCCGCTTTTATTCTCTCGAGATTTATTTTTGTCAGCTATTTCTGATGCGGGAGACCGCTTTCAGATCTTATCTTGAAATCGTGACGAGCCAGCCCAGATGCAAGGAGTAGTGAGTGCAAGGCCCACGGTTCGTAACGAGTGGGCAAGCCCTGTGACAACGCAGCAGATGGACAGCACAGTCGTTTTCGAGAAGAGTGCGAGCGTTCTGCTGAGGCCTATCGTCTTCACTTTGAGGTCTGAAGACCTCAAAATCTGAGGTCATGTGTCCCCGCTGCACGTACCGCCACAGCTATCGCAGATCGTAGTGGCAATGCCAGAACGTGCAAACAACCAAGTCCGCTACGTGGGCACCTAATGGGCACCGGGTAACGGTTTGACCCCAAAAAAAACCCGTCAGAGACGGGCTTTTGAGCGACCCCAACGGGATTTGAACCCATAAAAGTCGAGATACCATAACACCGTCGCGGCAGGCGTCTCTTCACGGTATCTCCGACGACAGCAGGGCGAAAATCCGCTTCCAAGATGCTCCTTTCGCTTCCCATCTTTTCCCCGCCTTTGCCCTAAATTTTGGGCACCTAATGGGCACCACACGGGATTTTTTCGAGGCCAGCACACCGGCGTGATCCACACGGGGTAGTTTTGAGGTCTTCCGAGGAGAGTAGTGGACACCGCACGGGATGGCTGGAGGGGGGGCGGGCAAGGCGGTAGAGAGCGCCGGCACCGGCTTGCCCGGGAGTAAGCGATCGGCCGCATGTCAGAGCAAGCTGGCGAGTGCCCACATGACGCTCATCTTCGCCGCAGCGAGGGACCGAGCCTTGGCGCGGCCGGCTGGGGTCAGCCTGAACCTCCCGCCATCGCCAAAGCGATCGCCTTCGATAAGCTTCGTTTGTTCGAGGTGGGATTGATCCGATTTCGTGGACACCAAACGAGTGTTGGCGCCGGTCAAAAACCGCTGCGGGGCGCCGCAAATGAATCTTGACCAGC
>CAYWPR010000170.1:0-8842 GCA_964460115.1 uncultured Myxococcales bacterium | reverse complement strand
CGTAGCGGCTGTAGGCATCGACAAAGGACAGCAGGAAGTAGTGGCGGCACCCGACGGAGCAAGAACTTTTTCATCTCCGTCGCTGAGTCGTGTTGCTACGGGGCATTCAGGAGCGCAGACAAGAGTGTGGGGAGGTGCTGTTACAGCGGCAAGGGAAGCATGCTGTCCCGCCTGAACTTACCAACGGGGCCGAGCGAAATGGGTATATCAGTCTGCTCCGCGCAAATGTCGATTAAAGGGAAATGCAAAGCACTGCTCTACTCTTCGTCAGAGCGGAATCCGATAGGGCGACTCTTCTTTGCAGGAGGTGTTGTCAATTCTCGGATGGCTGCGAAGACGATCTTGAACTGGCCATCATATTTTCGTTCGAGAGTGTTTAGCTTTCGTGCGAGTTCTGCGTTGCTGGCCACCATCTGCCGCAGGCGCACGAAGGCACGCATGATCTCGATGTTGACCTGGATGGCGCGCGGACTATGGAGAACCGTCGACAGCATCGCGACTCCCTGCTCGGTGAACGCGAAGGGTCGCGTGCGCCGACCGCCCCAGGAACTTGAGGTCACAGTTTGTGACCTCAAGTTTTCTAGCTCGGCCAGCGTGAGCTGAAACATGAAGTCCTCGGGGAATCGCTCGATGTTTCGTCGCACGGATTGGTTAAGCACTTTGGTTTCGACGGCATAGAGCGCAGCCAGGTCCGCGTCGAGCATGACTTTCTGCCCTCGAATGACCAGGATCGGGCTGGTGATCGTCTCCGAAGCGATGAGAGCAATTTTCGTCGTGGTGCCGTCTCGCATGGGCGGATTCCAGAGAAAGTGGGCCTTGGGTTCCCGTCGACCAAGATCTTGAGGTCACAATTTGTGACCTCAAGATCCACTCAGCTTCGCTGCCGATTGACGGTCGGTGGAGTGTACCTACATCGGCACCATCGTCCAGCCACTATCGCTAAGATGCAGAAGGCTTTGCGAGGCCGCGACGACAGCGCCAGCGGTCAGAGCATCGAAGCCGCCTATCCCTTTGTCGCCATTCGCGTCTGCATTTCGGCCATGCGTTCCTGAATCAGCGTCATCGCATATCGCTCGTCCCGCTGAACCATGGACACGCCGAGTCGCGCCCATGAGGTAATCGATGCTTGCCGAAGGTGAGGATGATCGATAAGCCGCCAGCGCAGGGCCATCATCGCGGCGAAGGCTTGTGCTTCAACTGTCTGCGCGGTATCTCGTCGTCGGGCCGTAACCCGCTCCATGGGTCGCTCTTGATAGTCGGAGTAGCGCGCACTGACGATCACTTCCCGCATCATCAGCTTGAACAGATCGTCGGTGAATGGGTCATACGCAAGCATGGACGCGAAGTCGCGGTACTGGCTCAATTCGCCCCCTGGAGAGGTATGCAGAGCAGTTGGAGGGTGAGTTGGAACCGATGAAGCCTGGGCCTTGATCAATTGTTCAATGCGCTGCTCTGCTGCGGTTCGACGCTCCTGCTCCGATTCCAGACGACGCTGGAGCAGTCCGAGCATCGACTGCGATTCATCGCGACCGCGCTTCGCCTCCTCGGTCTGCTTGCGTTCGTTTTCCAGAGCGTCTTCGCCTTGCTTCACTTTCTGCTCAGCGTCGGATGCCCGCTGTTCAAGCTGTCCCGTCGTTTCGGCCAGCTTGTTCACCTTCGCGTTCAACTCATTGCGGCTTCTTGACAGCTCCGCGACCTCGGCCTGCGAGTGCGCGAGGTTGCTGGCTTGCTCGGCTGCCTGCTGCTCATGCAGGCAGCGTAGGGCCGCGAGGTCGGCCCGCGCTTGGCTTAGCGCCTTTTCTTTGCGGGTTACTTCGCGCTCCGTCCTCTTGAGGCGATCGACCAGCCGCTCGGCTTGCCGCTTGCGCTTGTAGTTCTCTTTGACCTTCTCGTTCTTCTTCTGCTCAGCTCGCGCCAAGCGTTCCTTGGCGTTGTTCACCTCGTTCTGGCCACTGACTGCACCCGCGTGCAACTTGGCCAGCTCTGCGCGCAGCTCCTGTTCGCGGGCCTCTTGTTGGCGGGCTGCCGTTTCCAACCGCGCTGCATACCTTCGCGAGTCTTCGAGCGCAGCCAACGCGGCCGCGCGTGTCTTGGGTCGCCATCTCTTCGGCGCATCGGGCAGAATGGAGTGGCCACGCATGGGCCGCTTCCGCCCCGGATGACGCACTGCCCACATTCGGCACGCCGACGAGCAGTACACGCGATCCCGACGCACGCAGTACGGCAGT
Source organism: uncultured Myxococcales bacterium (assembly GCA_964460115.1). Classification (GTDB taxonomy): domain Bacteria; phylum Myxococcota_A; class Polyangia; order Palsa-1104; family JAEUJZ01; genus JAEUJZ01. The sequence goes on along the minus strand of CAYWPR010000170.1, from coordinate 6,614 downwards.
TTCCAGGTGCAGGTGCGACAATAATGAGTTTCTCTCATCCGGGGAATTTATTGAGCAACCGAAATGCTCAGTGTCTCTAGGTTATCGTCATTCCTGAACTTAGCGCGCACAACCCGGAACCCACTAACGAGCTAAGTTATCGAAATCGATTCGTTTATATTTTACAGAACTCGAACCTAACATCTCAATCTCAGAGTTGAATGCAAAAATTTCAGCATAAAGTTAAATTCTCAATTCCCGAGCCGTCGATATTCGTTCGCAATTCGTTCGCAAACAGATCGCCTACTCTGGTGATATGCGAACGTGCGTCTCCTGCGGCGATCCTATCCCCGAAGACAAGCGCCAGGACGCCCGGTACTGCGGTAAGTCGAAGTGCCGAGGCCGCGAGTATCGAAAGCGCCATCCAAAACCAGCGGCGCAGCCCAAGCCCCACGAGCACCAGGCTTCAACAGTGCTGGCGTGCCCTTGCGGCCGACGCTACCTGCTGGCCATCACGGAGCTGCGTGAGGCGATCGCAGGGGCGCAGACCACGACACCATCACCCCCCGCAGCCTTCACGCAAACAGATGAGGATACAGAAGCACTCCACTCCGCAGCGCGCGCCCAGTCTGCTGTAGCCATCACTCAAACGGCTCTGCAAACAGATCCGGCTGCCATCACCCCCGTGAAAGATCCGGCAGTGACGGAGCAGGGCAGCGAAATCGTCACGCGAACCGTTCCGCGCACAGATCCGCATGGAAGCGAGACAGGCGCGAGACCGTCTGCCGGCAGCGCCGAAGTGCCGCAGGCTGCTGCGTCCAAGCCTGCTGTGACTGCTGATGGGCCGGAGACTGTGACGCAGACCGACAGCGCCACAGCACAGCCAGCCCCGACCACCTTCACGACGCTGGAGTTGTCCTTCTGTGACGCGATAGGCCGCACGATTGGGTTCCGTGACGCTGTGGCACGCAACGCTGCCGGCGAGTGGTCGCTGCGGCCTGGTGCCCGCGCCGTGTTTCGCAGCCAGGAGAGCGATCCGCGATGCCTGGGTGGAACGCCGGGCCGATGGAAGCAATTCTATGCACGCCGTTCGCCGACGCTGTTCGGCTTTGATGCCGATCTGACGGTAATGTTCTGGGACCAGCGCGAGCGACGGGGCAAGGCTGCGAGCGCCAAGGTCTTGGAGGGCATCCTCGGCGATGACTGGAAGGACAAGCTACGGCAGATTCGGGACGAGCGGCTTCGAGCAGCTACCGGCTGACTGGCGATTCGTTGCGTCACCAAGCGTGGCCCGATACGAGGTGAACGCCGCCTCCCGGTTCGGCTGGTCCCGGAACCAGATGCTGATGTCGTCGATGTTCCAAAAAATCAGCATCCACTGCGCCTGCGCATTCCACCGCTGCGGCTGGAAGCTGGCGACCTCGACCACGACCCGCTCGTGCTGCGCGTTGCGGAACCGCTTCAACGCGTGAGCGGTATAGAGGCCGGGATACTCGCAATGAAAGCGCTGCATCGTCTCGATCATGAAGCGCTCGGCGGCATCATCGAGATTGAATAGCGCCGAGATCGTAGGTCGGTGCGGTGAGATGGCGACGAAAGATTGAGCTGACTGCATGGGCACCTCCTCTCAAGGTGCGCGCAGAATATGAGAAGTTTTAACGGATTGGAAGTTTTGCCGCTCAGTCCGTCAGAGATGCCCTTTGCTCAAGTCCAGCTAACATGCCAAGTTCCGCTCATGCCGCCCAAGAAGCACAGCACGGCAACCAAGTCGGCTACCCACAAGACAACTATCGTTCTCCCGACGGAGCTACACCAAGACTTACGACTCCTTGTTGCTCTTGAGCCCGACGGAACGATCCAAGCGCTTGTTGAGCGCGCGGTTCGCGAGCTTGTCGAGCGCGAGAGGAGGACGCTGGACAAGTTGCGACAACTCAAAGCTGAGCGAGGCAGGCTGCCTCCTGCTCATTCAGATCGTACCTAGCAGCGACCTGCAACGCTCTGCCTGTAGACATCATAGGCCCGCACCCTCACGCTCTCGTACTCCGCGAGGATGAGCATGATAACCGACCAGGAAATCCAGGATCATTGCCGCATTGCTATAGTTACTGCTCTTCCAAAAGAATGCGCGGCAGTTCGTGCGATGCTAAGCAATGAGCGTCCCTTGGTGATGGAAAATGATCCGAATGAATACTATGTTGGCACTATAAACTCTATAATAAATGGATTTAAACACATTGTCATTGTTGCCTTGTTGAAAAAAATGGGTACCAGTATGGCATCGGCGGCGACGACTAATCTTATAAGGAGTTTTCCGCAGCTAACAGATATCATTATGGCTGGCATAGCATATGGCTGCCCAAATCCCGCCAAACCCGACAAACACGTCAGGCTTGGGGATATCGTTGTTTCTGAGAGCGTGCGGCAAATCGACAATGTCAAAATAGAAACCAAAGAGATCATCCATCGCGGGGTTCCCCTCATCCCATCAGCACGCCTTCTGGGGGCCGTAAATCGTTTAGAAACTGATGTCTTCTCAGGCATGAAACCCTGGGAGAACTATATTCAATATGCCGCAAGTCTTGAAGGCGCACAGCGTCCGTCCGAATCAACTGATGTCTTATATGACGCGGAAGAGCTCACGAAAGCCATCCCGCATCCCAGCGACCCTCAGCGAGTTACGAATCAGCCAAAGTTGCACATTGGCCTTATCGCGTCCGCCAATACATTGCTGAAGAATGGGAAAATTCGAGATTATCTACGCGACCACTTAGGTGTTCGTGCTGGTGAAATGGAGGGCTCTGGGCTTGCTGACGCGGCATGGCTGCACAATAAAGGCTTCCTTGTAATTCGTGGCATCTGTGATTATGGCGATCATACAAAGGTTGACCAGTGGCAGGGTTATGCAGCGGCAGTCGCAGCGGCCTATGCCCGAGCCGTCATTGAAAAATTGCCTGGTCCGGCGACGAGCGGTGGGAGAATAACCACCAATCCAAGACCAACGGTGCGTTCGCCCAACACGACCCAAAAGATTAACGAGACGAGGTGGATACCGCAACCTGCCGTGGTCGCAGAGACTACCAAGGTTTTCGTCGGACGCACCGAGGAACTAAACTCGATCCACAGTATCCTCCTCGGCCCATCCTCCAAAACAGGCAAGCGCGTCTGCTTCCTATACGGAATGCCTGGAGTTGGCAAGTCTTACCTTGCCCAACATTTCATCGAGACTAACATTCAGTCGTTTTCCGGTGGCTATCTCAAGGTTACATTCGCATTCGATGAGCAACGGAATAGCGCTGATTTGTTTGCGGAATACGTAAATGCGCTTCACCTAGACCCTGAGCAGGTTACACAGTGGATCCATCTCAAGGAGAAGTTGCAGACTGCACAGCTATTGCTGTACTTTGAAAATGTTGACAATGATAAAAACGCTTCAATCCTTGGAGAGATAGTTCGTAATCTCGATGGATGCCCGATATTGGTCTCTGGCCGGCTGGTCGGCGTAGGTAGAACTGCTGGATGGACTTCAATACTCATTCCGCCCTTTGATGAGACACTATCCATGCAGCAACTAGAGCGGGAATTTCGTCCGCCTACTGATGTAGAGGAACGAATTCAAATGGTCCGTCTGGTGAATTCGTTAGGATTTTTGCCGCTGGCTATACACTTAGCTGCCGGACATTTGCACCTTGGCCGCACTTGTGATGGTTTTCTACGCGCGTTGTCTGAGAAAGGACTTGATGTTGGCCCTGCGGATCCCGCAGATCCTCTGGCCCTGGAAGATAGGGCTCGTTCGATAATTCGCTCCACCTTTGAGCTATCAATAGATCATCTTAAGCAGCTCTTGACTAATGACCAGATCTTCAATGGTCTATCTGGGCTCGGGCTCGCCCCGCTGTCTGGTTTTGGTGTAAGCATTGGTATGGCTTTTAGCGGCCTATCAGAATCAAATTTTGATGAATTAGTGTTCGCCGCCGGAAGATTATCAATAATAGAGATTAATAAGAACTTCGGAAAGGAACGGCGTTGGCATATACATCCTCTCCTGGCGGAATTGTTGCGACAGCATGCAGACAAAAACCTCGTCTTCCGACGTATAGCAACTTGGTTCCTAAGCCGTTTTCCGGAGAGAACATCTCCGGCAGAGCAAAATACCGCGTGGGATGAGATTGACTCGGAGAGGAGAACACTAGAATTATGGCTCCTGCAATCTACCGAAATGCCAGAGTGCCTTTTCATTCACGGTGTCTGTCAAACTTACTGTAGACATCGGGGGCCATGGTTAGTTTGGGCTCGATTTTATGAAAAATGCTTGAGTAGTTGTAGTGATAAAAAGCTTCGCTCGACGCTACTTGAGACTCTTGGCGAACTCTATCTATTTGCTGGGCGGGCAGAGGATGCATTAAGAGTAAGTCAGGAAAAGCAGCGGCTGGATACTGAGGATGGTAATCAGGCTGGCATTGCCGCTTCACTTCGAGTCCAGGCAGCCGTACAGGATCATAGGGGAAACACGCCCGCGGCGTTACAAATATTACAGCAGCAGGTTGCTCCACTATACCAGACACTTGGAGCGCTACAGCCCTTGACGGTTACTTATATTCAGATTGTGGATTATCTATTACACCTCGGGCAGAAGACACCTGCTAAGGCTATTCTTACCGACATTCTTCAATCTAATATTGATTCAGAGATGAGGCTGTCTGCTATGACTCGCATGGCTAGTATTATGATGACAGAAGGAGATTTCCTTCCAGCTAGGAGGCTGCTCGAAGAAGAACTGGTTCCCTTGGCCCTTTCAACGGGAAACCGAGCAGCGGCAGCTTCTGCGTTGGGGCAACTGGCACAGGTACTACAAACTTTTCAGCAGTGGGATGATGCATTGGTCGTACTATCAAATCAGCGAAGTATTTATGCCATGCAAGACGACTCACAGGGACAGGCAATATCTGTTCGTTCTATGGCCTATGTTCTCCAACGACAAGGGAAACTTGAAGAGGCGATCGACTTAGTGCTTCATTCGGTCCTTCCCGTTTTTATTTCATCAGGAAACCAGGGGCAACTTGCACTGACCTTTGGGCGTATAGCAGACATACTTGCAGACGATGAACAATGGCAGCTAGCTCTACAATGCCGTCGCGATCGAGAATTACCAATCTATGCTCGCGAAAGAAATCTTCGAGAATATCTATTAACGAGAAGTAAGATTGCCTATTGTATGTGGAAATTAGGGGATCTAGAAAAGTCATTGGAAATACTTATAAATGAATCCATCCCGTCATTAGAGAGAGTAGACCAGAGGGCATGGATGCTAACTAAGGTCAATACGGCGCAGATACTATTGGAGAGGAACAAGGAAGGTGATAGAGACCTCGCTAAGAGGTATCTTGATGAGGCGGAGTCTGAGCTTAATAGAGCAGGCTTGCCTGAAGCTGCCCTCATTGCTGATATTCGAGCCAAAAACCAATTGTGATAACAAACAGCGTAGAAGATATTTTTCTGTCAGTGTCAATAAGGGTTCAGCTTGTGATCTTCGCCATGAGCAGCAGTTGTCGAACCTGCGCTGCGTGTCAAGTCCCACCCCGTTGAGGCGTCAGCCCCCGCAACGACAATTCCTCCCCGATCCGACGCAGGCTGTAGTTTGCGCGATACAACCCGACCGCAATCTCGATGGTCTTCTGTGGGTCGTATGTCGTTGTCGTATTCCAGGTCTGCGCCACCGTCTGCGCATGCCACTTCGACCCGACGGGTGGCATCAGGTTCTCGCGCGTGAGCTGCGCCCCGATCTCCGAGAAGTTCATGTGTTTAGCGCGCAGTTCGGCGATCCGCTTTGCCACCTTGTCCGTGTCACGAATCGCCCCGGTTCGATCGAAATGCTTGATCGTCACCAATCCTTCCCGCTGCAAGATACGCCTCACGATCGAGCGGTTCCATCCATTGCCCCTAGGCGATGGCCGCTTCTCCTTCTCCAAGATATCCGTAATCGTCTTGATTCCCTTGCCCTGATGGTGCAGCTCCCGAATGTATCTGAGCGTCTCCATCTGCTCGGGAACTTCGACCACGACCCGCCGCCCATGTTCATCGAGCTGCTTGGAGTACGACTTCCCATAGGGAAGGCCGCCGCAAGGAATCCCCTGCGCCTTCAGGTGATCCATCGCGACCTGCGTGCGCTCGCTCGTCGAATCGATCTCACCCTGCGCCATCACGGCCCGCATCATCAGGAGCATGCGCCCCGTTGCAGTTCGCGGGTCCATCCCCGCGCAATCAAACGCGAGCAGCTTGTACTTCTGCCCTTTCCCAAAGTAGGTATCGAGCAAGTACGTCCAGTCGCCGACGTTGCGCGAGATTCGATCCATGCTCACTGACATCAAGATTGAATCCGTCTCGACCATCCGAGCCAGCGCCGTCTGAAACCCCGGCCGCTCCATATTCCGCCCGGTGTGATCGTCCGCATAAATCGAAATCAGATTGTGCTGGAACATTTTACAGTACGCGATAATCCGCTCGCGCTGCACATCCAGGCTCACGCCTTCATCCTTCTGCTCCGTAGTCGATACCCTGATGTCGCCGCCGGTCCCAAAACGCTGCGGGGTGCCGCAAATGGAAGGGGCTGGCATTGGGGGGTGCCGCAAGGGTTGAAG
>CAYWPR010000169.1:0-9147 GCA_964460115.1 uncultured Myxococcales bacterium | reverse complement strand
CAACGACGTGTCGGCCTATATTCCGACCAACGTGATTTCGATCACCGACGGTCAGATTTACCTCGAAACCGACCTTTTTTACTCTGGCGTGCGTCCCGCCGTAAACGTCGGCATTTCGGTCAGCCGCGTCGGTGGTTCGGCCCAGATAAACGCCATGAAGAGCATCGCCGGTACGCTGCGACTGTCCATGGCCCAGTACCGCGAGCTGGCGGCATTCGCGCAATTCGGCTCGGACCTGGACAAAGCTTCGCAGTTTGCCATCAACCGCGGCGCGCGCATGGTCGAGCTGCTAAAACAAGGCCAGTTTCAGCCGCTTTCCGTCGAAAAGCAGGTTCTGGTCATTTACTCCGGCACGGCAGGATTCCTCGACAAACTGCCGGTCAGCGAAGTGCTGCGCTACGAACGTGAACTGCTTGCATATGCCGAAGCGCGCAGCGAGATCCTATCGACCATCGCCGAGAAGGCCCGCAACAAGAAGGCGTTCAAAGAGCTGACAGACTTTATGTCTAAGGTCCTTACCGACTTTGGCAAGATTTTTGTCGCTACGCCGCCGGCGCAATCGGCAACCAAGAAGGCGAGCTAGTTACATGCCGTCGCTCAAGGCCATTCGCAAGCGCATCACCTCGGTGAAAAATACGCAAAAGATCACCAAGGCGATGAAGATGGTCGCAGCGGCCAAGCTGCGCCGGGCCCAGGACGCGGTGCAAAAGTTTCGTCCCTACGCGCGCGCTCTTGGGCACATCGCCGGTGACGTGGCCGAGCACCTACTGGCCGAGCCGACGTCGTCTAGCGATGCTCCTTCCGCATCTGGCGGCGCCCAGGCCGGGGCCGAGGCAGATGGATTTGTACTGAGCACAGAAGACCGTTCGCGTTTGGTGCGGCGGCTTCTCGTCGGCCAGCGCGAACAGCGCATTTTGCTTGTGGTTGTAAGCGCCGACCGTGGTCTTGTCGGTGCCTACAACAGCAACCTGTTTCGTCGCGTCGAACGCTTTGTTGTGGAAGAAGCTGGAAAGCCGATTGAGCTGTTTCTTCTTGGCAAAAAAGGCCGCGAGTACTTTCGCAGGCGGCCTTTTAAGATCCTAAAAGATCTGCCCGGTGCCAGTTCCAAGACCGTGGTCGAACGCTCTACTGAAGTGGCCAAGTTCCTCAGCGAAGCGCTGCTGGCCGAACAGGCCGACGCCATCTACGTGCTTTATAACGAATTCAAAAGCGTCAGCAGCCAACCGGTCAAGCTTGATCGCCTGCTGCCATTGCGCGTGTACCCGACGCCGGCGCCCGGGGCCCCGGTGGACGATGAACCCAAGTCGCTGATCGATTTCGAATACGAGCCGAACCGCGATGAAGTGCTTGGTCAGTTGTTGCCACTTTATCTTCAGGCAGAGCTTCAGCGCATCCTGCTTGAAGCCATCGCCGCCGAGTTCGGCGCCAGCATGCGAGCCATGGACAGCGCGTCACGCAACGCCAAAGAAATGATCTCGCGGCTGACCTTGCAGTACAACCGAGCCCGCCAGGCCGCCATTACCAAAGAACTCTTGGAAATCATCGGCGGCGCCGAAGCTCTCAAGGGATAACATATGCAGAACAACACCGCTTCCAATCTGATGGGCCGCGTCACCCAGGTCATTGGCCCTGTTGTTGACGTTGAGTTTCAGGGTCAACTTCCCGACATCTTTACCGCGCTAAGGCTGAGCAATCCGTCGATTAGCAGCCAGCCGGAGAACCTGACCGTCGAAGTCGCGCAGCATCTTGGCGAGCACACCGTCCGCTGCATCGCGATGGACAACACCGATGGCCTGGTCCGCGGCATGGCTGTGCGCAACACCCAGGTGCCCATTTTAGCCCCGGTAGGTCCCGAGGTTCTGGGGCGCATTCTCAACGTGGTTGGCGATCCGGTCGATGAACGCGGACCGGTAGACGCCAAGAAGTTTCTGCCGATTCACCGCCCGCCCCCCAAGTTCACCGAGCAAAGCGTCAAGATCGAAGTGCTAGAGACCGGCATCAAGGTCATCGATCTTTTGGCCCCCTACCGCCGCGGCGGCAAAGTCGGCCTGTTCGGCGGCGCCGGCGTCGGCAAAACTGTTCTTCTGCAAGAGCTGATACGCGGTTTCGCCATCGACAAGGGCGGTTTTTCCGTATTCGCCGGCGTCGGTGAACGTACTCGCGAAGGCAACGATCTTTACGGCGAAATGGTCGAATCCGGCGTTATCGCCGTGGAGCGCGACGGCAACGGCCATCCGGTGCTCGACGAGCAAGGTGGCTACAAGATCATTCCCGGAAAGTCGCAAGTGGCGCTCGTCTTTGGCCAGATGAACGAGCCGCCTGGCGCCCGTGCTCGCGTCGCTCTCACCGGTCTGACCATCGCCGAGTATTTCCGCGATGTCGAAGGCCGCGACATGCTGTTCTTTGTCGATAACATCTTCCGCTTCACGCAAGCTGGCTCGGAAGTCTCGGCGCTCCTTGGTCGCATTCCCAGCGCCGTCGGATATCAACCGACCCTGTCCACCGAGATGGGCACCTTGCAAGAGCGCATCACATCGACCCAAAAGGGCTCGATCACGTCGGTGCAGGCCATTTACGTGCCCGCTGACGACTTGACCGACCCGGCGCCGGCCACCGCTTTTGCGCACCTTGATGCCACCACCGTGCTTTCGCGGCAGATTTCAGAACTTGGCATCTACCCGGCCGTCGATCCGCTCGATTCGACCTCGACCATCTTGCAGCCGCACATCGTCGGCGCCGAGCACTATCAAGTCGCTCGCGACGTGCAGCGAATTCTGCAGCGCTACAAAGAGCTACAGGACATCATCGCCATCCTTGGTATGGATGAGCTTTCCGCCGACGATCAGCAGCTAGTGCGGCGCGCTCGCAAAATTCAAAAGTTCTTAAGCCAGCCGATGCGTGTTGCCGAGCAATTCACCAACGTCCCCGGCAAAGCCGTTCCGCTGGCCGATACCATTCGCAGTTTCAAGGGACTTATCAACGGCGAATACGATCACCTGTCCGAGCAAGCTTTTCACATGGTTGGCGCCATCGAAGACGCCGTTGAGAAAAACGAGAAGCTGCTTGCCGAGGCCAAGTAGGAGATTCCCATGCCCAGCCTGGCCCTTTCGGTGCTCACCCCAGACGAGATGGTCCTTGAACAACAGGTCGATGAGGTGACCATTCCGGGCCTTCTTGGTGAATTTGGCATTCTGCCCGGCCACGTGGCGCTGATTTCGGCGACGCGGGCCGGCGTGCTCAGCTATCGCAGCGGCAGCGAACGCGGTCGCCTGGCCATCGGGCCAGGCTTTGCAGAAGTGGATGGCAAAGGGGCAGTGGTAGTCCTGGCGCAAAAAGCGCTGCGGTCTAACCAGATAGACCTGGCCACCGCGGAAAGCGATGAAGATCGCGCCTGGGCGCAAGCGCAAGCCGACGCCGCCCGTTCATGAACAGCGCCGACCCCACGGCATCTCCATTTCGCAGCGACCTTTTGCGCGAGCAGGTCGCCATCATTACCGGCGGTGGCACCGGCATCGGCCGAGCCATTGCACTTGAACTTGTGCAATGCGGAGCACGCGTTGCCATTTGCGGTCGGCGGCGCGAGCCCCTGGCCCAGGTCGCCGCCGAAATCACTGCCGGCGGCGGCGACTGCTTGCCCATGCCCTGCGACATTCGCGAGCCGAGTCAAATCGCCGCCTTTGTCGAAGCAGTGCGCGACCGCTATGGCCGCATCGACATCCTGGTCAATAACGCCGGCGGGCAGCGCCCCTATCCGGCGGCCGATATGCCGCTCGAACACTTCGAAAAGGTCATTCGCAACAATCTATTTGGCACCTTTGCAATGACCCAGGCCGTGGCCACCAAAGCCATGATTCCGCAGCGGCGCGGCGCCATCGTCAACATCATTGCCGAAATCTATCGCGGCTTTCCGGGCATGTCGCATACCGCCGCGGCGCGGGCCGGCGTCGACAACCTGACCAAAAGCCTGGCCATTGAGTGGGCTACTCACAAGATTCGTACAAATGCCGTTGCGCCGGGCATTATCCGCTCTAGCGGCACCGACCGCTACCCGCCCGAAGTTTTGGAATTGTCGCGGCGCGCCACGCCCTGTAAGCGCGTGGGCAGTCCCGAAGAAGTCGCGCACTTGGTGGTATTTTTATGCAGCCCAGCGGCTGATTTTATCACCGGCGCGACGTACTACATCGACGGGGGCTTGGCACTATGGGGCGATATGTTTCCCATCCCCGATTAGCCAAAGCCCGCTCGAATAAGAGCACAGGATTTTTGAGGAATTCCTCAGTTGCACTTACCATATCGTTTGCCAGTATTTTTCGCATACACTAAGACTGCCTAATCGTGCCGAAGGAGAACTCCCATGCGTATACGTTCCTTGTGCCTATCGCTGGTATTGCTATCGATCCTGGCAGGCGACAGCGCCTTCTTCGATTCCAATGAGGCACGCGCCGAAGCGCGTCTTGTCATCTCGCAACCGCGCACCGATCGTCAAATCGAGCTCAACATTCATTTAGGCTCGTATTACGGCTTTGGCTGGGTCGATCGGTTTCATGGCTATGGTCACTGGAGCGATTACGCCGTCGGCCCCGGCGTGCAGATGCTCTTTCCGATTGTCAAAAATGCCATTCCGTCGCTGAACAACCCCATGTATCTTGGGTTCTTCGCCGACCTGCTATTTCTGCCAAACTACGTGGACGGCTTTGGGTCCTATATTTTCTCGATGGCCATCGGTCCGGTCTTTCAGTGGCGATTCGTCATCCTCGACCTGTTTCAAAGTGGCGGATTGTCGGCATTTGCCAATCTTGGCTTCGGCTTTTGGCCCTGGTTTACCGGCGGCCGATATGGCACAAGCAGCGTGGCACTCTACGGGTTTCCGCTCTTTGAGATAGGCGCCAACCTGCAATTCACCCGGCTCGTTGGGTTGACGCTGTCTTTGGGGTATCCCTCCGTCAAACTCGGTCTCAATCTGGCTTTTTAGCCCCGCCGTGTATTCAACAAGCTCGCCGACGTAGTTCGTAGCAACGCGCCACAAACCGGCGCAGCATCAATGAGTCGTCCAGTAGGTTTTTTCGGCACTCTAGGCGAGAAAGGGGTAGTCGGATGCAGCCCGTTGTGCAATGGTTTCGCGCATGCACAGCAATGTCATCCGCTCTCTGCTCTCTATCGGTTCCCTGGCCTGGATGCTCGGCCCCTGTGCCTGTGGCCCCGATTCCGGAAACGCTCGCTTTTTAGCTCGCGAGAGTATCCAGCAAATCCATATCACCCACGCTGACCCCGGTGCCGAGCTAGGCATCTATGACCTTCAGGGCGGCCTTGTAACAAGCGCTGTCGCCGATACGCAAGGCAGCCTTATATTTCGCAACGTCGAACCTGGCTCTGGCTACGTCGTACGCACGATGAATGCTACGCCGCAGGAATCTAGCGCCAAGCTGACGGTGCGCTCGGCCACAAACAGCACGCCCGCGAATGATTTCTACGCCCAGCAGAAGCTTAGTGCCGGATTTGGCTATATCAAAACCCGTGACGGGACGACGCTTTCGGTCTACGTCACGCTGCCCGGTCCGATCGAATCAGGCCCCTATCCGACGGTCATCGATTATTCGGGCTATGCGCCCTCGCAACCGGGAAAAACTCTCGACGGAGTACCGATGGAACTTTGCACGGATTTTCCGACTTTGTGCAATGCGCCCAACGACCCCGCCGGAATGCTCAGCAGTCTGTTTGGATACGCCACGGTCAGCGTCAACATGCGCGGCACCGGTTGCTCAGGCGGCGCTTATGACTACTTCGAGACCCTGCAGCAGCTTGACGGCTACGACGTCATCGAAACAGTGGCAGCGCAGGACTGGGTGTCCTTTCACAAGGTCGGCATGGTGGGCATTTCCTATCCCGGCATCTCGCAGCTTTTTGTCGCTGCGACTCGGCCGCCCAGCCTGGCCGCCATCACTCCGCTTTCGGTCATCGGCAGCACCGAGACCACTTTGCGTCCGGGCGGCATCCTGAACAATGGCTTTGCCATCTCATGGGCCAACCGAGTGCTTGGCCAAGCCAGTCCCTACGGTCAAGGGTGGGAGCAAGCGCGCGTCGATGGCGGCGACACCATTTGCGCCGAAAATCAGCTTCTGCACAGCCAAAAGGTAGACAACGTCGCGCAAGCCAAGAGCACTGAGTTTTACGATCCGAAGATGGCCGATCCGCTGAGCCCTGCCTACTTTGCGCCGCGCATTACGGTACCGGTCTTTTTGGCCGGAGCCTGGCAGGACGAGCAAACCGGGCCATATTTCACGATGCTCTTGGAGCGATTTACCAACGCTCCCCTAACGCGCTTTACCGTCTATAACGGCGTTCATGAGGACGGTTTTGCGCCGCAGGTCATCGGCGAATGGAAGGCCTTTTTGGATTTCTTTGTCGCGCGGCGCATTCCATCTGTCGACCCCAATCTGCGTTCGTTTGCGCCGGCGCTGTTTCAAAGCATCTTTCACGCGCCGCTGGCCCTTCCGCCGGACCGTTTCGGCGCGTACACAAACTATGACGAAGCGCTTGCCGCTTATCGCACCGAGCCGTCTTTGCGCGTGATCTTTGAGAATGGCGGCGGCAAGGATGCAGGTGCACCGCAGGGCCGCTTCGAAGCGACTTTTGCCCGCTGGCTGCCCAAAGAAACCCAAACGCTGCGCTACTACTTTCAAAACAGCGGCAAGCTGAACACGGCATTGCCGGCTGACATGGCGGCGGCTTCGTCGTTCAAGCTGGATTTTGACGCCGGACAACGCGTCACTTTGATGGATTCCAAAAACGCGGGCGACAAACTGCCTAGCTACAACTATCCCGCGCTGTCCAGCGGCCTCGCTGTGGCATTTGTCAGCGAACCGCTGGCTCAGGATATGGTTCTACTTGGCACCGGCAGCGCCGACCTCTGGATACAATCCAGCGCCGACGATGCCGACCTGCAAGTTACGCTGACCGAAGTACGACCCGATGGCCAAGAAATGTATGTGCAAGCGGGATGGTTGCGCGCCAGCCATCGCGCCCTCAGCACCGATTCGCGCGAACTTTGGCCGGTACAGACCCATCTAAAGGCTGATGCCGCACCGCTTCCAGCCGGTGAGTGGACGCTGGTTCGGGTTCCCATTCCCGGCTTTGGTCACATCTTTCGCGCTGGCTCCTCCATTCGCGTATCCATCGATACTCCGGGGGGAACTCGACCGCTGTGGCAATTCGATCTGAAGGCGCTGTCCGGCGAAGTGACACATCTTGTGTCACATTCCGCCACCTATCCGTCTAGCGTTGCCCTGCCGCTTTTGACTCCGGGGACACTGACCGTACCAACGCTGCTACCGGCCTGCCCATCACTGCGCGGTCAGCCCTGCCGGGCTTATGTTCCTCTGACCAACTCACCGGCGCCCACTGCCGGCAAGTAATCCTTCAGGTACTGTCCGGTATACGAGCCAGCTACCGCCGCCACTGCTTCGGGGGGGCCGACGGCAACCACTTCCCCCCCGCGTTCCCCCCCTTCCGGTCCCATATCAATAATCCAATCTGCGCATTTGATGACGTCCAGATTGTGTTCGATGCACAGCACGGTATTGCCGGCGCGCACCAAACGGTCCAGCACCTCCAGCAGACGGCGTATGTCCTCAAAGTGCAGTCCGGTCGTGGGTTCATCAAGCAGGTACAGCGTGCGTCCGGTGTCGCGCCGGCACAGCTCGCGCGCCAGCTTGACGCGCTGCGCCTCACCACCAGACAGCGTCGGCGCCGGCTGTCCAAGCGCTAGATAACCAAGTCCGACATCGACCAGCGTGCTGAGAATTTGCTGAAGCGCGGGATGGTTCGCAAAAAGCACGCAGGCATCAGCAACCGATGTGTCGAGCAGATCGGCGATGCTGCGACCTTTGTAGCGAACGCGTAGCGTCGCTTCGTTGTAGCGGCGCCCCTGACAGACTTCGCAAGGAACGTACACGTCGGCCAAAAAGTGCATTTCGACACGCTTGACGCCGTCCCCTTCGCAGCTTTCGCAGCGCCCGCCCTTGACGTTGAAGGAAAACCGTCCGGGCTTATAGCCATAGGCCCGCGCTTCGGGCAGCTCAGCGTACAAATCGCGAATCAGATCAAAAGCCTTGGTATAGGTCGCGGGGTTGCTGCGCGGAGTGCGACCGATGGGCTGCTGATCAATTGCAATGACTTTGTCGAGCTGCTTTAACCCATCGATGCTGCGATGCGCGCCAATTGATTCTCGACTGTCGTGCAAGTGCTTCATCAGCGCCGGACGCAAGATGCCATTTATCAGCGAAGACTTGCCGGCACCGCTGACTCCGGTGACCGCGCACAGCACGCCGAGCGGCACGGCAACGTCGACGTTTTTCAGATTGTGCTCGCTGGCGCCGCGAATGTTCAGCCAGCCGCTGGGAGATTGGCGCCCGCCCTGTGGCCAAATGCGCGCACGACCAGACAGATAAGCACCGGTCAGCGAACGTGTATCGCCAAGCAGCGCTGCCGGCGTTCCGCTAAACACGACTTCGCCGCCGCAGCGGCCGGCGCCGGGGCCAAAGTCCACCACCCAGTCCGCCTCTAAGATGGTTTCGGCATCATGTTCAACGACCAGCACTGTATTGCCCTGATCGCGCAGCCGCTTCAAGGTGTCGATCAGGCGGCGGTTGTCGCGCTGATGCAGCCCTATCGAGGGTTCATCGAGTACATACATCACCCCCGAAAGTTCCGAGCCTAGCTGCGAAGCCAGTCGAATGCGCTGCGCTTCCCCTCCGGACAGCGTGGCGGAAGCACGATCGAGGGTCAAATAGTCCAGTCCGACGTTTAATAAGAAGCCCAGGCGCGCATTGATTTCTTTTTGCAGCTCACGCGCGATAAGTGCTCGACTGCCTTCAAGCGACAGGTCGCGCAAAAACGCTGCCGCCTGCCCCACGGTCATTGCACAAACTTCGGGCAAGCTTGGGCCATGCGTAGACGGCTGCTTGGCGGCCGATGCCGCGCCATCGCAAGCGGTCGGCAGATAGACGGCGCGCGCCTCTTTGCGCAGACGCGTTCCCGCGCAAGCGGTACACGGCGCTTCATGCAAAAATTGCTCATAATAGGTCCGCATTTGCGGGCTGGTCGTCTGCTGGTAGCGCCGCATGAGCGTATTGAGAATTCCTTCAAAGC
>CAYWPR010000168.1:0-9192 GCA_964460115.1 uncultured Myxococcales bacterium | reverse complement strand
GACCGAAGGCAAAAACACAAAATTTGTTCCCTGAACTGTGACAAGAACTTTCACCGACAGAGAACAGACCATGCCTGCACACCTTTCCCACACTGCTCCTCCTAGCTCCCACACCCCTCCGCACAGTATAGTCAGAACAATGCGACGAGTCAAAGTTGTGCTTTACGTACGTGTCTCAACAGATAAGCAGGCAGAGTTCGGAATGTCGCTGGATGCCCAGACCGCTGAGCTGGAGAGGTATTGCGGGGAGAGGGATTGGGATATTGCTGATACTTTCATTGACGGCGGGTTCAGTGGGAAGGATACCGATCGTCCGGCATTCAAGAGGATGATGCAGCGCATCAAGGAAGGTGGAATTGATGCGATTGCGGTGACTAAGCTGGATAGACTTACGCGTTCAGTCCGGAATTTGTGTGAAATCAATGAAGATGTTCTAAAAGGTTTTGGCGTCAACCTGATCTGCACCCGGGATGGGATCAATACTTTTGAGCTGGCGTCGAGCTTCCTCATGCATTTGTTGGCGCTCATTGGCCAGATCGAACGAGAGAACACCAGCAAGCGGGTATCGGCAGCCATCGCGCACATACACGACAACGGTGGCCACTATGGGAAGGTTCCATTCGGGAAGATGACAGCGCCGCATCCAACGAATCCCAAAATGAAAATCCTCGTCGATCATCCTGAAGAATCGATCTGGCTCAACAAGATCTTTGAGTGGTACAAGGCTGGGAAGCAACATACAGAAATTGCCAATCTCTTGAATGCCCACGGGGTGAAACCCAAATTCTCCGAAACTTGGAATCTACAGATTGTTTTTTCACTGTTGCGGATCAACCGGCTACATAAAGCGAGATCGGCGGACAGTCCATTTTTGTATGATCGACACAAAGCCTACAAACTTGCCTTGGGCATGCGCCAGGATGGAGCCAGACTGCGAACCATTGCCGACGCTCTCACGCAAGCCCAGCTTCGCCCAAAGAATGCACAGCGGTATACGGTCGCGTCTGTACAAGATCTATTACGTGGCTCGATTCTGTACAACATCAATACGGCGCAGGGGCTGGCGCTGCACCTGAAAGAAACGGGACATAGTTTGCGTTCTATCTGTGACAAATTGCTAGCGCATGGATTCAGCGCGCCGAGGGGCGGACGTTGGTATCCAAAGACTGTCGCAGACTTGATGAAGCGAGATGAAAATGGGGTGTATTTGGGATCGCGGCGCACTGGTTAGAGCATATGCTCGCTTTGCCAAGCCAGCATGTGAATCGGCAGGGCAAGATTAAACCGTTGGCCTATCTGCATTGTCCCGTCGCTACTTCGGATTATTTGCGCGTAACCGTCCCAGTTGCGACATCCACTTCAAATCGTAGGTCGTCGTACTGAATCCTCCAGCGATCCTTGCCTCGCTGCATAGTCAACTTGGTCCAGCCGTGTGGAATGCGCCGCAGGGCGTCTCCCAACGGTCCGTTAAGGACCCTCTGCGTTCCGCTGCGGTCAGCATGGCGATGACTGCGCACTCGGCTTCTTCTCTCAGCACCGTCTTGCCAGAACTTGTGTCAGATATTCCCCCGATCTTCGTCACGTCCTTGAATCGATTCCTTCTCCGGTATTTGTATGATCGACTTTCTGCCATCGATCATCTAGTCGTGCACGAAGTGTACAGGAAGGGCCGAGCGCGACGTCACAGCAAAGTGCACGCCGGTCGGCTTACGGGTGGCGCCATCCTAACTGCGTGCATCACCGAATCCCAGATGTACTTCAAGGGACGTGGGCTTGTGCATCGTTGAGTTGAATTCGATACACGACTGCTCAATCGCGGGTGGGCTGAGCAACCCGCGGAGCTTCCGCATAGCAGCGCTGCGTTTCAGGAAAAGCTGAACGCAATTCTGCTGGTCTCTTTTCAGACCAGGATGAAGGTCTGCTGAGAGACCAGTTCTCCGACCTTTTGGTATCTCGGCAAGCCTGCCGGCGTCGTTGGCGCTGCAACCACAGCCTGACAAGTGTTTGGCACAGACGATGCTGTCTTAACAATCGCCAACATAGTGAGGTAATGTCATGCACGAATTACACGGACCGAATACTCATTCAGTACCTAACCCCTTTGACCGATCTAAAGATGAAGCTACTTCAGAGTATGCTAAGCCACATGAACGGGGGCACGAGCATCCTCAGAGTAGACTTCCCCTGCATAGCAGAGGGCCACGAGTGTCGGAGGAAGTCATGGCTCTTTTCTCACACTGGACAGAAGGGCGCAAAGGGTCTACGGGAGAACCCCCCGGCAGCATGGGCCCAGAAAGGAAGCCTACAACAAGAGACTATGACGTCGAGCAAGACCAGGTATACGCGTCAGCAACAGCCGAAGATGAAGTGGAAAGGGTTGAAGCCGCCAGCTCACGTTCTGCGAGCGCTCGCCGCATCTTGCTGCGCGAAATGGGGCATGGTCAACCGCGTATTTATAATCGTCTTGAAGTTTGGAATGCCGCGCATCATGCGCGTATGAAACTTTCGCTCGTCTGTGCCGTATTGGAACAAGAGAGCCAAGGGGGTAAGAACATCTACGGCCAAGACCCTAACGGTAATCCTTGGAGAAGTCATTCACTAGCCAATCCTCAAGTCGTGTCCGAAGCAAATTATAGTGGGCGTCACTACCATCCACATGAGGAGCAGCCACCCCACAGTTACCTCTGGTATCGGAAGCATGGATATGGGCCCCAGGGTGTCGGTCCGATGCAGTTGACCAGTCCCGAACTCCAAGACCAGGCTAATAAATACGGCGGGGCGTGGAAGGTGAGTGCGAATTTACGAGTCGGGTTGGACTACTTACAATCACTCATCGTTCAACATGGCCTTCAAGGAGGGATTGCCGCCTACAATGGCAGCACAGAGTACTCGGACCTTATCCTTCAAAAGGCAGCGCACTGGCATAACCGCTTCCAGATAGCTCTCGCACACGCTCATCATTAACAAAAAATGCAGCGCGCTGCGTCCGCCCAGCGCTGCAAGTTTTGCTGAGCCATGAGACGTTTATGAGTGCAGTAATTGTCCAAGATCACATAGATGTTCTTTGAAAGCCTAGGCCTCAGTCATTGCGTAAAAAAGGTTGCAGTACAGGTTCCTAAAGCTTAAGCCCGTGAAGTGTTAAGGCCCTTCGCTTGGTCCCTCAGCAGACAGGGTGGAGACGATGGTCTGCAAAAGGACCAGGTCCGCTACTTAGTTTACCCAGCGCCGCTGCCGTTCGCACATCGTGATCTGCCAGACATGCTGTAACATGTCCTTGGATACCCCTATGAAAGATGCATGCAGGACCGCGCTTTATCCGCCTCCGCAGGGCGAATCTGTGTCAGCGAGCGCGCAAGGATTGCGGATCTCTGTGCGGACTGGAGCTAGCTTCGGGACGCATATATGCTTACAGCCGCCAGTCATCATCGGCCGCGGCGCAGGCGCACAAGTTAGGATACCGGACGACACGGTATCGGAATTACATGTCGAGATCGGTCTTTGCGCTGAAGGTATTACGATTCACGACCTAAAGAGCCGCAACGGCGTCAAAGTCGGTGGCTTGCGTATCGATCGTGGAGTTGTGCCTTCGGGGACGACGATTGCCATGGGCGCATCCACAGCGATGCTGGAAGTGATGGTTAGTCCTGAAATGCCTCCAGAGCAAACCGGGGCATTCGGCGGGCTGGTTGGCAACAGCAAGGTCATGCGCGAGCTGTACGTGGTGCTAAGGCGATTGGCGCGCAATGATCTAAGTGTCCTTATTCAGGGCGACACGGGAACCGGCAAAGAGGCCGCAGCTAGGGCCATTAAAGGCCATAGCCCGCGGGCCCAGGGCCCCCTGGTGGTGCTGGACTGTACAGCCATCCCGGATACGTTGGCAGAGAGCATTTTGTTCGGGCATGAAAAAGGTGCATTTACCGGGGCCGATAAACGACAGGTTGGCGTTTTTGAAGCGGCAAATGGCGGCGTTCTTTTCATCGATGAAGTAGGTGAGTTACCGCGTGCGTTACAGCCAAAACTGCTGCGCGTCTTGGATCGCCATGAGGTCGTTCCACTAGGATCTTCCACACCGCGCAAAGTAGACGTTCGAGTGATCAGCGCGACCTGGCGCGACCTGCGCGAAATGGTAAACCTCGGCACTTTCCGCGAGGATCTCTACTATCGCCTGACGGGCGCGTCGATCTGGATGCCACCTCTCTCGGAACGCCGCGAGGATCTGGGAGCTCTGGTTGAACACTTTCTGACCACGCTGAAATGGAATGGACCAGCGGCGCGAGCAATCGCGCCCGAGGCGTTGGAAGTGCTATCTACTTGGCCGTTTCGCGGCAATGTTCGTGAGCTAATCCATACGGTATCGCGACTCGCGCAACTTGCGGCGGGAGCGGTAATCTCAACCGAAGATCTGGCATTTGAGCGCTTGCTGAATGCCGAACGACGTCGACCTATTCCGCCTACTCCGGTGGCAATGGAACCAACTCCCGTGCCAGCAGTAGATACGTCCATACAGCTATATAAAGATGCCAAGCGCACGACCTTGGACGAATTCGAGCGCGGTTATCTGCAACGGCTGATGGTCCGCGCGGAAGGCAACCTCTCTCATGCGGCACTCATTGCTGGACTTGAGCGTCACAATCTGCGCGAACTCCTTAAGAAGCACGACCTGTATGTAATCAAAAAGTAAGTCGGTAGCATCATCCTGCGAATTTAGAGTCAGTCTGTAAAAAGCCCTGGTCGGGGAATTGACCATGGCCAGCGCACTGACCAGTGCGCGCTGACCACCGAGATCGCAAGAACACAGCCGTTGGCGCAGTTTTGACGCCCTCGCACGGCTGACGGATGAATCATTACGCGGGGTTAGACCCTACGCTCCTTACTTTTGCTGGTTTGTGACGGCAGGAACACATCTTGCAGATGCCTATGCGAAATGTAGAGGGGATGCCGTCCCAGAGGGATACTCCTCGAATTATGGCAGTTTGTTTTCAGGAGGCGTGACATCAATGACCACCCACCTTGCGCCGTCAAGCACCAGCAATTCGACCTCTTGCATATCGGTAGGTCAGCGGATCGGTAACTTTCGCCTGGAGCGCTTGCTGGGTGAAGGCGGGATGGGCATAGTCTTTGAAGCCCGGCACGTCAACACCGGAGGTCGAGCAGCCATCAAATTTCTGCAAGCAGAAGTCGCCTCTCGACCAGACGTGGTCGCGCGTCTATTTAATGAGGCGAGAGCGACCGCGACCGTCGAGCATCCCGGAATCGTTCGCATTTTCGATTGCGGATACTCGGCCGAAGGAATCGCCTATCTTACGATGGAATACGTGGATGGTGAATCACTGGCTGCCCGTCTGGCAAGACAGCAAAGACTGCCGCAGTCAGATGTTCTACACATCGGTCGCCAGGTAGCATCGGCGCTGCGCGCAGCTCATGCAAAGGGAATCGTCCATCGAGATCTAAAGCCCGACAACGTAATGCTAGCATTGGACATGGAGCTGCCAAGTGGCGAGCGGGTCAAGGTGGTCGATTTTGGAATTGCCAAGGTCGCCCAAGGTGCACAAGTACACACCAAGACCGGAATGGTCATGGGGACATCCCGGTATATGTCCCCAGAACAGTGCCGCGACACCAAGAGTGTTACCGACCGCTCCGACGTATACTCGCTAGGCATCTTGCTGTACGAGATGCTGACCGGACGGCCCCCTTTTCAGGCAGATAACTTGGCCGATATGCTCTGGCAGCTTATGAATGAAGTGCCCCCGCCGCTGCATCAATTCGTTCCAGATGTCGCGCAACCGGTTGCACGACTGATCGAGTCGATGTTGGAAAAAAATCCCAGTCTCCGTCCAAGCATGGCAGAAGTGGCCCAGCAGATCTGTCAGCTCAACGGAAGTATGGACTCTCAACGCAGCGGCCCTATCGTCCAGGGGACGTCCGCTCCAAAACTCGCGCTAGCAGAAGACCGCATGGCGTCACCGGAACCGCAATTAATAGCCTCTCTATCGTTGCCCTCTCATCGGATTTTAACATCCTGCGAAGAAACAAAACTGAACAAAACAGATATATTAAACTTTCAACCTCTGTCGTCAGCGCGTCTTGCCTCTACAAATATCATACCAAGACCGCATTTTGCAGCACGAGTCCGAAGATTTGGCCCATTGGCGCTTACTGCCGGAGTGTCAATACTCTTACTGGGAAGTCTGCCGCGTTTTGTGAATAGCCACCAAACGCATCCTACAGCGGAGGCATCTCCAAAACCGAACGGGACCGATTCGCACAATAAACAAACACCCGCGTCTTCAATAGCCTCAATTCCAGTCGATCAAACTTCGTCTCCAACAGTTAAATCACTGCCCGAACCCCGTCAAACTATCGTCTCTCATCGACCAACTTTACGTGGCATTGCCGAACAACAATTTCGAAACAGGGAGTGTGATGCGGCGATCACGACAGCCATCGAGTTAAAGCCAAAAAATCCTAAGATAGCCTGGTCGATAATCGGCCGCTGCGCCTGTCGGCGGAACAGTGCATTGCTTGCGAATCAAGCAATCCAGGAACTTATGGAAATACTCAGCACAGATAGCGTAAAGCGAGTTTCAGAGATTTATAATGACTGCAAAAAGCGAGGTCTGGTTAGTACGAATGAAGGGACGATTATTCAAAAAGGTGTACCTTTCAATTAGTAGGCTTCCATCGCCATTTCGAATTATTTGTGCGTAACCGCTCCAGTCGTAACATCTACCTCAAACCGCAGGTCGTCATACTGAATTTGCCAGCGATCCTTGTCGCGCTGGATGGCCAGTTTGGTCCAACCGTGCGGGATGCGCCGCAGGGCGCCGCCCAATGGTCCGATAAGGAGCTTTTTGCGTTCCGCTACGGTTAGGGTGGCAACGACGGCGCGCTCGGCTTCCTCGCGTAGCGCCGCCTTGCCAGAACTTGTGACAGATATTCCAGCGATTGTCGCGACGTCCTTTGAATCGACTCCTTCGCCAGTATTCGTGTGATCGAACATCCCGCCATCCACCATCTGGTCGTACACGAAGTGCACAGGAAGGGCCGAGCGCGGCGTCACGACAAAGTGCGCGCCGGTCGGCTTGCGAGTGGCGCCCTCCCAAGTGGGCGCATCGCCGAATCCTAAGTGCACCTCAAGCGCCGTCGGCTTGGCTGCGTCGTCAAGCTGAATTCGATATACGACGCGATCGTCCTTTGCGCCGTTGATCACCCCGACGATCATCTGGCGCTCGAAATCGACTGCTGAGAACCGGCCGAGGCCGCCAGCAGCTTTCCAGACACTCTCCCATTCCTTTTGCGTCCGTACCACGACAACGCGCGCTGCGCCTCGCGGTTTGGCAATGGCAAATTCGAGCGCAATCGGCGTGGTGCGCAAATACCCCAGCGTGTCAGCGTCCACAGACGTGGCCTGAAGAATGCCCGCTATGATTAGAGTTCTGCCAAGCATCGCTGGGTCCTCTTTCGATCGCGACGTGGACCTCTGATGAGTTTAATAGAATACACCGCTGGGCAAGCTTATCACTTAACAAACTTGAGGATTCGGGATAGCGCAGTCGGAAGAGTCTTGGAACGCACCTGACGCTTGGGCGATGTCACTGCGCAGCGCAGCAATTTGACGAATATACGAAGCAGAGCTGGATTTGGTACCCCGTGGAAACCGCGCCTTGGGCCAGACGGATGAAAAGGAAGCGCCGCATTCGCTGTCATCAAGCCATATATCGCCCCCATGCGCACGAACCAGCAAACGGCAAAGCCACAAACCGATTCGCAGCCCGGCCCAGTGATGCCTGGGAGTAGGTTCAAACAGTCGAGGACGCATCATCGCCGGAATTCCTGAACCGGCGTCGGCTACAGTCAGCAATACGGACTCTCCGGACAAACGAATTCGCGCGCTCGCCGGCCAGGGCTTGGCGGAATCCGAAAGCACGCGAGCGGTCACAGTCACCGACGTTCCGGGGGCATGCTTGTTGACGTTGTTAAGCAGCGACTCAAGCACCATCTCTAGCACGCCGGGCGCAGCCAGGACTCGAAGCTCCACGGGAATATTCTGTTGAAGCTTCATCCCAAGGCGCGGAACGTCGGCAAGCGCCGCGGCGACCGAGCGCGGCTTCAACGCCTGCTGCGCCAGCACCTCGTCGGTCAAAGCATTGGCCAGCCAATCAAATGCATTAAGTTTCAAACTCAGCCGGTCCAGCGCCTGCTGATTCTGCGCGGCGGCAAACTGCGCGACGCTCAGGGGTTGACGCAGCTCGTGGCCAAACGCACGGATAAACGGGGCAAGATCCTTATCAAGTTCAATCATGGCTGAAACTCCATCGAGCCTCTCGGCTCAAAGCACATCGAGGGCCGTGGCCTCGGTAACGCAGATGGTATTGCGGGTGTCCTTGGCGCGGGACAAATCCCTGTCGGCTGCGGCAAGCAGCGTCTCAACGGTTACATCGTCTTGGGTCGGACAAGACGCCAGATCATTTTTGGACTTGGGCAAACACCGGGCTGGAGCGGTCCCCGAAATTGGGCACAGCCTAGACTTCAGCGTCGGCGTGTGGGATGTTTCAACGATTCACTGCGATCGTTATGCGATTCGCAGCGGTTAGTTTTACTTACCGAAAGTTGGATGATGCCGGAAGCGAAGTCAACAAGAAAAATAGCGATCGTCGGTGAGCAAGTGGCCGCCGCACGCAAGCTGCTGAAGATGACTCAGATTGAACTGGCCAGCGAGACGGGTTTGACGGAAAAAACGATCGTCAAGTTCGAGCGCGGCGGAAATGTTCGCCCTGAGACGATTGAGGCGATTCGCACCGTACTTTTAGATCGGGGCATCGAATTTACAAATGGCGGAGAGCCGGGCGTCAAACTGCGGTCGAGTCACCCAGAGTTCAATTCCAGATAGCGAATCGAACCCGCCAAGCCGTGTGCTGACGCTCGAATAACCCCTGCCTATTCAAGGACGCAGATTTGTAGGGCCCATTCCTCTGTCTGGGTGCGCTCTTTGCATTTCAGGCTGGGGTGGCGGTCTTGACAGTCTTCATCGATGGCGCAGATCAGGGTACAGTGGCCCTCTTCGGGGGCTTCCGTGGGGACGTAGCAGAAGGTGCCCTCGGGGCAGCCGGAGTTTGGACCGGGGCCGTAGCGGGCTGTGTAGCTTCAGGCGAACTTGGACTTTAAGAACGGCCTGAGAATAGAAGCCGA
>CAYWPR010000167.1:0-9389 GCA_964460115.1 uncultured Myxococcales bacterium | reverse complement strand
AGCAAGGAGATCCGCTATGCCTCCACCGCCAAGCGAGCCACGCCGGAAACCCTGCGCATCGCCCGCGGCTTGCTCAACGGCAGCATCCAGCCTCCGGAGCACGTCCAGCGCACCCATCCTACGGCGTACGTCGAGCTGAGCAAGGCCAGCAAGAAACTTGGCCCCGATGGCAAGCCGCTGCAGCCCGAGTACACCGCCGAGAAGATCCTCGGCAAGCAGCAGAGCTACGGCGGCATCGTCGGCCGCCTGCACAACTGGTTCCTATACGCCAAAGGAGCACCGCATATCGAATCAATCAACGAAGCGCCCCAAGTTTAGGCGCATAGTAAACAGAGAAAAGAACAATCTATTTCGCATTCACTGCAAAGACAGGAGAGGCAAATGTCAAAGAGAATAGAAGCAACCATCACGGAAGAAGAGATCACCAAGCGCCCGACCAAGCAGAGCTTTGTGAAGATCACCAAGAACAAGAAGAAGAACCCGCGCACCTGGGTCGTGATCTACCGCCTGGTAGATGGACCGTCGGTGGATTTAGAGAAGGCCAAGAAGCGCAAGCGCACCCGCAAGAAGGGGCCGGCAAAGAAAGAATAAACGCGCCCTACGTGTCCGCCTTCGCCATAATATCCTGACAGACATATCCGCATATTACCTAGGAACATATACACCGCGCCGTTATCACCTCGTATGAGTGATAACGGCGCGAAAAATATTTATTGACAAATTAGCATAAGGCGCCGTAAGTGCTTTGGCATCGAAGCAATCAATTAACATAAATTCAAACCGCGCCGCAGCGACGGCGCAAGGAGTCTGCCCATAGAACACACCACAAGGTGCCCCGTCGAATCGTTCGACGCTGGGCCGCAAAGACCGGGACACGACAGGCGGCAACCCGTCGGTCCCGTAGCACGCCGTCGTGTAGTAGCACGCCGGCGCACCGGAGCGAATCATGTCACGTTCACGTTCAAAGTCCGCGCGAAAAATCCGTCCCTCGGCCACGGCGCCCGATTCCATCGCCAAAGCCGCTGTCCCTCCCTCCGCCCCGGGCCTCTTGTACCGTCTTGAGGGTATCGTGGCGCTTGGTCCCTCTCTGATGCTCCATGTAGAGCAAGCGGAGCGCCTAAGCGAGTTTCAGAACTGGCACACCGGCCCCTCCGCGCTGTACCTCAGTGAGGCTCGCCCGATCATGTGCCCCACGCTCGACGCGAGCTTTCGTCCCCTCTGGACCCCCACGGGGCAGCCGCTGTCGAGCCGTGTTCTCCTCGAGGTCGCATCCTGTACGTACAAGCGGTTTTCGGGCGGAGCAAGTCGCCCGCACACCGTTTGGTACTTCGCCGCATGGGATGCGCGGGGCCACTTGGCGCACCTTAGTACGCATCCGACGCGCAAAGCAACGCTGGCTCTGTTCAATCAGCCGGCGGAGCGCTTCGCACTCTCTGCGCAAGGACACTTGATCCAGCGGCCCGCCGAGCTATCGCCGACCGGCGAGGGGGTGCGCCATGCGTGAAAAGAAAAGACTCAGCTCAATCCTCGAGCAAGCGCACAAGGCCCGCCAAGAAGAACACGAAACTGCCGTCCCCAAAAGTACACAGGTCTACGGTCCTTACCCCGACGGTGACAAGTGGCGCGTTGTGCTCCGCGATGCATCCGGACATCGCGTGTCCAAAACGCTCGACTCACGCGAGGATGCCGAGGCGTTCATGCGCGATGTGACGCGCCAAGTCGCATCGATGATCGTTCCTCGGACGATCGGCGAAGCGCTGACGGAGTACATGAACGAGAAAGAAGCCGCGGGGCTCAAGCCGCTATCGCTCCGGACCATCCGAGACAAGCTGACCGCTTTTCTTCCGCTTGCGGAGCGGCTGACGCTGTCGCCGGAGCGGGCGAGCGAGATCTACCGCGAAGCGACGACTCGTCCCTGCCGCTACAACCGTCCGGTGTCTGTCTGCACCCATCGCGCCCAGCTGCGCGCCGCGCGGGCCTTCTTCGCTTGGTGTGTAGAACGGCGCTACCTCGACCGGAATCCGTTTGAGCGCGTCAAGGGAACCGGCCGCGTGCACTCGGGCAAGCCGCAGCTGCGCCTGGACGAAGTCCGCCAGCTTGTGGATGTACTGCAGCGAGAAGCCCGCGCAGGGGATGAAGGCGCCAGCGGACTGCTGCTGCAGCTGGTGTTCGGCGCGCGTTCCTCTGAAATCCTCGGCCGTCAGGTCCGCGATATCGACGAGGGGGGCCGCATCCTGTGGATTCCCGATGGCAAGACCAAGAATGCCCGGCGACGACTGAGCGTGCCGGAGGAAATCCAGCCGCTGCTCAAGGGCTTGATTGCAGACCGCGGCCCTGACGATTTTCTAATCGGCGCCGGGCGGAGCAAGCCCTACACGAGTCCCGTACTCTGGAAGCGTCTACGGCGCTTCTGTGGCATGGCGGGAATCCGTCCCGTCTGTCCGCACAGCCTGCGCGGTCTGCACTCGACGCTGGCAATCGAAGCCGGCGCCACATCAGGCGCGGTCATCGCGCAGCTGGGCCACAGCTCCTTTCAGATCACTGAGCGGCACTACTTGGACAAAGACCGCCGCCATGATGCATCCATGCGCCGGGTCGCGGGTGCCCTGTTTAGCCCACAAGATGACCTGCAGAATGCGCTCGCGGACCTTAGCGCCGATGAGGTTCGCGATCTGATCACCGCCATCCGTTCCCGTCGCAGCCCGACCTAATCGACCGTTTTCCGCCGCGTTTTCCGCGCGACCTCCCAAATACTCTATTTCTCGACGGCAAGCGAACTCATCAATTGTTCGCGGTGAACGATTCCTGCTTCATGGGCAATCTTTAGGGCGGCGCAGCAATCGGCGATAATTCGAGTGGCGACCAGCCAATGGTACGGACCTTTCTTTTTGACCCGGCTCGACGCGCTAGTTGGATGCAGCAGCTCCATGACCATGTAGCAACCGCGCTCATCTTTCCCGACATCATAAATCGCAATGATGTTTGGATGATTGAGTCCGCCGGCCACCTGCGCTTCGCGCATAAAACGCTCGATGACCTCGGTCTTGCCGAGCAGCTCATCGGGTAGAAATTTGATCGCGACTTTGCGCTTTAGCGCCGAATCCTCCCCCTCGTACACCGCGCCCATGCCACCGCGCCCAAGAAGTCGTGTGATGCGGTATTTGCCAAACGTAGCCCCAATGCGCGGGTCGGCCGACGCCTCCCCTGTAGCAGAGGGTGGTCCGCCAACGTTAACAGGCGGCTCGCCCATATTGCCCATATCTATTATCATCGACGATCGTGACTCCTGCGGTCAAGCCGTCTGCCTCGGCCATAGCACCGGGTTGGCTGAGTGGTTTAGGGCACGATCTGGTCGGTGGTTCAATTTCTGCACTTATCACCTTGTGCTTTAGTCTGTCTTTTGCCGCGATGATTTTTACTGGAGATCTGAGCGGCAGCCTTGGCGATGGCATCAGCATGGCTTTGACCAGCGCCAGCGTTACGGTGATTGCCGTCGCCCTGCTGAGTCCTTTTCGCTACGCCATCGCCGGTCCGGATTCGCGATCGGCCGCGGTGCAGTCGGCGCTGGCAGCAGGGCTCGCGCAAGCCATGCAAAAGGGAGGCATGTCCATCAATCAAGTGCTTTTGGCCCTGGCCCTAAGCACCGCGCTGACTGGAGCCGCGCTTTATGCGTGCGGCCGGCTCAACATTGGCCGATGGATACGCTACATTCCTTATCCAGTCCTTGGCGGATTTTTGGCTTCGACGGGATTTGCCCTGGTCGTGGGCGGACTGCGCGTGATCAGCAGCAAGGCAGTGACCCTTGCGACCCTGCCCGCGCTCTTGCAACCCAGCATCATTTGGCACTTGCTCGTCGGCATGGGATTTACGCTGGTGCTGCTCCTTTTCCTAGGTCGCATCAAGCACTTTTTGGCCCTGCCCGGTTTGCTTGTGGGCAGCACGGCGCTGATTCATGTCGTTCTAGCACTGCGCGGCATCAGCGTGGCCCAGGCGCAGCGCAGTGGTTGGCTGCTTGAGGTCGCGGGACAACAGCGGCTTTTTTTGCCGCTGCGCGATACCGATTTTTCACGGCTGCACGACGTGGTTTCGAATCTAAAAGGGGAAACCTGGGGAACCTATCTTGGAAGTACGCTCGTGCTGATCGCCGTGACCGCCATTGCGGTGCTTGTCACCGGAGCCGCCATCGAAGTGGCCACGCGCAGCGATGTCGATTTGGACAAAGAACTAAAAGCCCACGGCATCGCCAACCTACTTTCCGGCATTTGCGGAGGCCTCGTCGGACAAAACGCCATCGCGCGCAGTATGATCAACCTACAAGCCGGAGGCATGACGCGCAAAAGCGGACTTTTTGCCGGCGGTTTGTGCTGCGTGGTCGAGCTTGTCAAACCGGAAGTGGCCGGCTATTTGGCCCGTCCGATTATGGGTGCGACGCTGGCTTACTTGGGCCTGCGGCTCCTGCATGAATGGGTCATCAAATCGCGCGCCAATTTGGAACGCACCGATTACCTGCTGGTCTTGGGAATGCTGGCGCTGATTGTCAAGTTCGGCTTCGTCATCGGACTGCTTGTAGGCGTCGTCGTCTGCTGCCTCATCTTTGCGATAAATTACAGTCGCATCAGCGTCATTCGGTACTCGTTTACCCTCGACGAGTACAGCAGCAAAGTACAGCGCTCGACCGAAGAGCACCGCCTTCTGCATGAGCACGGCCGTCAGTACTGGGTGCTGCGGCTGCGCGGCTATCTATTTTTTGGCAGCGTCGTGCGGCTTGTACAGGATGCGCGTCAGCGCATTTTAAGCAGCCAAACGGCAAAACAACCGCTACGGGCGCTGGTGCTGGATTTTGCCGCGGCCATCGGCATCGATTCCTCAGCGGCATTGACTTTAGTAAAGCTGCGCCAGACGGCAGAAGCCAACGGTTTGCGGATTATTTTTACCGCGCTGCAACCGGAAATGAGCAAGCTTTTGCGGCGTGAACGCTGCTTGCGCAATGACGAGGTATGTTTAGAGCTTGCGGATTTGGACCGCGCGCTAGAATGCTGCGAAGTGTCAATCCTTTCGGACCGCAAAACCGGCGCGTCGCTTCATCTCGCCATTTTCGATCAGTTGGTAGAGGCCCTCGGCAGTTCCGATGCCGCCGCCTGTTTCCTTTCCTATGCCGAGCATCTCAGCTTACACAAAGGTCAGTACTTGGTCCGGCAGGGAGATGCTTCTGATGAAATTTACGTCATCGAATCCGGACGCGTCAGCATTCTGTTAGAACGCGGCAACGCGCCGCCTTTGCGCCTACGTTCGGTGACTTCGAATACTTGTCTCGGCGAAATTGGACTTTATCGAAACAGTCAACGCACCGCCTCGGTCATCGCCGATGTACCGACCACTGTCTGCCGTTTGAGCCGCGCTGCCCTGGCCAAAATGGAAGACGAGTCTCCCAAGGTAGCGATGGCGTTTCACATTTTTATCATTCGCACTTTGGCCGATCGGCTAGTGTCATCGGACAAAGCCATTGCAGCACTCGAGCGCTAGAGGCAAAAAGGGGTTCTGATGCGATTCACATTCGCGGGATGCGGCTCGGCATTTACAGTTGGACAGGACAGTTACCAAAGTAGTGGCGTACTAGATATTTTCCGTCGGTGAGATATTTATCTAGATAGGTTGCGGATATTTTGCGGATGGCTTGGTTTTGGGCGCACGATAGGTGCAAATGCCTTTCGAAGGTAGTTTGGCCTTATTCGTTCGAGCAAACTTTTGCAGTATCTAGCAATTGCTGAGCTTGCTCATAGGTTTCTTTGCTGCCGACGTCACACCAGACTCCCTTGATCAAATAGGTGTAACAAGGGACTCGCGGATAGAGCCACTGCACCAAGCGGCCGGGCTGATCGGAATTGTTTCCCTCAGCGATGTATTGCCGAATCAGAGGCAGAACAGCACGCGGATAGTGATAAAGCGCGATAGCGGTCAGTGTGCTTCGCGGTTCCTGCGGTTTTTCCTCAAAGTGTACGATGCGCCCGTCGGCATCTAGGCCAAGGTTATTGTACTTGCGAATCTCGTCCAAATTGGCAACGTCGTAGATACCTACCAAGATTCCTTTTTTCACAGCCGTGGTGACAAAATCGCTTTGGTCGTGACTAAACAGATTGTCACCAGCAACGACCAGAAGATCATCATTTATGGGAGCCTGATTCATAACGAAATGAATGTCCCCGATGGCTCCCAAGCGATCCTCATTGGTCAGCGTTCCGTCATTCCAAATGCGCAACGGACGCCCCGCAATGTGCCCACCATGAATTTGCATCCACGTCTGAAAGTGTGGCGTGAACTTGTTGTTGGTGACGACATGAATCTCATCGATAAGGGACTGCGGCACCGAGCTGCACAGAAGTTTATCAATCACATGCTCAATCATGGGCTTGCCCGCCACGGGAAGCAGCGGCTTGGCCTGGTTTTCAGTCAGCGGGTGCAGGCGCGTGGCATAGCCGGCAGCCAGAATGAGAAGCTTCATCGAATCCCTCGCTAGATTTTCATCACAAGCCTAAAGGAGCAGAACTCAGCTTGGTAGATTATCATCGGCAGCTAAGGCTGCGTTAAGTTCGTGCTCATCAATGGGCTTGACTAGGTGCAGATCAAAGCCTGCCGCTGCAGACTGCTGGCGGTCCTCAGGTTGTCCCCATCCGGTAATGGCGATAATACGAACGTCTTTTGCCCCTTGCGCCCGCAAACGCCGCGCCACTTCATATCCGTTGATGCTCGGCAGCCCAAGGTCCAAAAGGACGATCTCGGGTTGAAAGTGTGCGAAGGCCAAAAGAGCTTGAGCGCCATCGTGTACCACGCATGTCTTATGCCCAAGCATCTGCAAAAGCGAGTCCAGCGTCACGGCTGCATCCAGGTTATCTTCCACAAGCAGTACCTTTTTGGAAGCTACAGGCCGAAGCGGTATTGAAGGCGCCTGGACGCTCGTCATCTGTACCGTTTCTGTTCGGTCCGCTAGGTCCGCGGCCGGAAGCCGTACACGAAATTCGCTACCCTTGCCCTCGCCAGCGCTGAAGGCCTCAATTGTTCCCCCATGAAGCTGCACGATGCTGCGGGCGACTGCCAAGCCAACACCAAGACCGTCGCCGACCCGTTCGAGCGGCGAGCGGCCGCGTACAAACATTTGAAAGATCAAAGGAATGGAATCCGCGGCAATTCCGCGCCCATTGTCACGGATGCACAGGACCACCTGTCCTTTTTCGGCCCAGGCTAGCACGTCAATGCGACCGCCAGGCGGCGTATAGCGAGCGGCATTGTTCAGCAAATTCGAAAGCACCTGAATCAGGCGCTGCATGTCCCCAACGATGGCCAGCCGCGCGGACGGCAGAATGAGCTCCAGATGATGCTTGGCGGCGGCAATGGCCGGTGCCGCTACCTCGACCGCGCGCTCGACCAGATCGTTTAGTTCGACAAGTTTTTTTTCCAGCGACAAAATGCCGCGGGTAATTCGGCTGATATCGAGGATGTCATCCACAATTCGAATCAAGCGCGACGATTGACGAGCAATCATCTGGCGCATCTTGATCTGCAACTCGTCTTGCAGATCCGTCTTCTCCATAATATCCAGAGCCGTCTGAATCGGCGCCAGCGGATTGCGCAGCTCGTGGGCCAGCACGGCGATAAACTCATTCACTTTTTGCGCGGAGGCTTCAAGCTCTTGAATGTGGCGCTGTTGAGAAAGATCCTGCGTCACTTTCGCAAAGCCACACAGTTGACCGGTCGAATCATAAAGTGGAGTGACCACCACGCGTGCCCAAAAGCGTCCGCCGTCGCGACGTACTCGCCATTCTTCGTTTTCGACGCGGCCTTGGCTGCGGGCCAGCGCCAACTCTGCCTCCGGCTGGCCGGCCTTGATGTCCTCGGCTGGATAGAATATTGAAAAATGCTGGCCAATGACTTCTGTACGCGTATATCCCGTGATTCGTTCCGCCCCGTTGTTCCAACTTGTTACGATGCCATCTGTATCAAGCATATAAATGGCGTAGTCGAGGACCCCTTCCACCAGAAGCCGAAAGCGTTCTTCACTTTGCCGTAAAGATTCCTCCTGCCGGCGGCGCTCGCTTACATCGCGAGTGATCTTTGAAAATGCCAGAAGATTTCCTTGTTCATCGCGCAAAGCCGTAATGATGACGTTTGCCCAAAAAAGGCCTCCATCTTTGCGTACGCGAAAGCCCTCGTCCTCGAAGCGGCCTTCTTTTCTGGCCATCTCCAGTTCACGCTCCGGCCAGGCGCTGCGAACTGCCTCAGGCGGATAAAAAATGGAAAAATGCTTTCCGATAATTTCAGCGGGAGCGTAGCCTTTAATCTTTTGCGCCCCTAGATTCCAGCTTAGGATGCAGCCATTCGGGTCTAGCAGAAATACGGCATAATCTTGTACCTGCTCAGCCATAATTTGAAATAACTTCGCGTCGACCATCAATACTCCTTGCTCCAGGATTTATAGTCCTGGCGTCAGCTTCTGCCAAAAGAACCGACGCGTATGCCATCGCAGCTTCGATATGGATGAGCTCTTCATCCAGTCGAGGCGCTGGGCGCTCTGCAGCGCACTTGTCAGCGTCATCCTTCCTAAAAAAGGACGACTTTGCCTAGGATGGTTCCATCGCTTGGGCTTTTCAAGGTGATCTTAGCCATTTTTTTGCAACCGGCTCGCTGCGCTTTTGCGGCCCGCGCCCAAAAGCGGCAGGTGCAAAGTCAGCAAACTGCAAGGCAGCTCAGCCTTGCAGGCCGATGCGCTGCTTCACTGCGGATCCCTTGTCCAGTTTGGGGCGCGTAGGACGGTTTATCGACAATGCTGTTACAATCATTGTTTTCCCATGCTTGAGAAGACCGTTCGCAGAGTGATTGACCGCCTGCCCCAGTCGGTAATTGATCGCACCGGCGAGGCGCTTTTGGCCACCGTACGCCCAGATGTCCTCCCTCCCGGGGGGCCGCTTGCGCTGCCGCAGATTCTGATCCAGTCCGGCGACCTGGAGCTACGCGCGGTGCTCGGCCAGGGCGGCATGGGCCGCGTGGTTCTGGCCCACCAGCGCTCCCTTGGCCGCGATGTCGCCGTCAAATCACTCCTGCCGAATTGCCAGCGTGCCGAAGCAGAAGCCGCGCTGCTCATGGAAGGTCGCTGCGCCGGAGGGCTCGAACACCCCAACATTGTGCCCATCTATGCACTTGGCCGCGATGAGCACGGCGGCCCGGTGCTGGTCATGAAGCGAGTCGAAGGCACCTCGTGGCGAAACCGACTCTTTGTCGAGAGAATCGAGCGCAATCTCGAAATTCTGATTCAGGTATGCAATGCAGCGCACTTTGCCCACACCCGCGGCGTCCTTCACCGCGATTTTAGAAACTGAAATCACGTCTGAAAATCAGAT
>CAYWPR010000166.1:0-9575 GCA_964460115.1 uncultured Myxococcales bacterium | reverse complement strand
GCATGCTCGGCCAGATTGCGATGATGGGTGGAAAAACCGCAGGCGCGAATTCGACCGGAACGCTTCAGGTCTAAAAGGCAAGCGCGCACTTCGGCGCAAAGCCGCTCGGGCGAACGTACCCACAGCAGCAAAAAGACATCGATATAGTCGGTATTCAGACGGCGTAGAGCTTGCGCCACATCGCGCTCGATTCCGACGCGATCCCCTTCAAAGCTACCGGCGACCACCACCATATCGGAGCGGCGTAGGCCAAAGCCCGCGTTTGCGCGCTGGCGCAAAAAGCGCGTCAATTCGAGGTACCGCGGCTCCCAGAAGAACAGATTGACGCCAGCCTGTATAGCCATGCGCAAGGCTTGGGGCGAGGGCGCAAACGCGCCAGAAAGGCCAAGCGGCGATACAGCGATTCCGGTACTGCCGAGCATGCGGCGCGCCGTCAAAGCCGCACAGCTTGCTGTCGGCGCGCCTGACGAAGCGATTTGTGCAGTCGGTGCGCAAAGCGGCAAACTCGGCGCTGTTTGCGCATCGGCCAGTAAGCTTTGCGCGCGCGCCCAAAGTTCGTTCGTATATTGCGTGTCATCTTCCAGCCGCGCTGCGGCCGCCGCCCGTACGCCAAGGTCGCGGTCGCGCGACCAGGTTATAAGCAGCTCGCGCTCGGCAGGATTTGCGACATCAAGCCATTCACACAGGCGGCATTGCAGCCAGGGATCGCGGCGGTTTCGCACTCCGCAAATCGCTTGCCAGCGCTGCGCCGCGGTCAGGTGGTGGCGCTGTTTGCGCAAAAGAGCCAGCGCTTGCCGCGCCAAAAGCGGATCCAAATCATTTATTAAAACCTGCAGCCAGTCTTTCGGCGTGGCGCTTGGCAAGGCCGCGGCGCGAATCGTCGAATCCGCATCGGCAAGAAGCGCTGCCAATTCGGCGCGAGTGGACGACGCCGAATGCCCCTCGAAGTAGTTTACAGCGGCCAGTCCCAAAATCGCCTGCGCCCGCGGCATCGGATGGGCATCTTTTACGGCAAGCTGTAGCTTGCGCAGATCTTGCTGGCGCCGCGCCCAGTCCACAAGCGCGCAGCGTACGCGCGGCGCATAGTCGGCAAGCGGCCGTTTCCAGGGCGCTGCGGAGAGGGCGACGTCTTTTGCGCGGCTTAAGGCCAGCGCCGCCGCGCCGCGAACTGACTCCGCCGAATCGTCCAGCGCCGTCAGCAAAACCTGCTCGGCCAAAAGCGGCCAATGGGCCAGGGGCGCCAAGCTGCCAAGGGCCGCCAAAAGAACCGAACGAGTCGGCGCAGAAAAAACCGCGCTGGCTAGCTGACGGCACAAAGCCGGCAGACATTCGACATCGTCCGTGTCTGCGGCGTAGCGAGCGGCCCAGCGCACGGCCCCAGGCAGCGCGGCGGTGGTCGAAACCGGACTGTGCAAAAGCTCGAAACACAGCGTTCGCGCCGGTGCGCCTAGCTGATTGAAAAGCGCGCTCAGCGCCTCGGCAATGTGTGGCTGGGTCGGCGTGTTCAGCCATTTTAGCGCCGCACGCAGCACGGGCAGTGCAGGACGAGCCCGCAACCGAGCCAGCGCCAAGCGCCGCAGCGGCAGATGCGGACTGCTCAGCAAAGGCAAAAGTTCCATTCCGTCGATGGATTCGGCCGGCCTGTGCCGCAGCCGCGCCGTCACCACCGCCGGGTCGGCGTTAAAAAGCTCGCCATTTGGCGGCGGCGGCGGCGCAAAAGCGTGAATGTCCACGTCCCCCAAAAAGCGCGCACGTAAATACAAAAGCGTCGCTTGGCCCAGCGGCGACAGCGCTGGCGCCGCCGCTAGGATGGCGGTCTGGCGCTGAGGATGCCCATCTCCCAAATGAAACAGCGCCTGAAATGCAGCATGGCGGACCCGCCAAAACGGATCTCCCAGGGCCTGACGCAGCGGCTCTAACGCCGCCATGCCCTCGATTTGCGCCACAGCGCGCACGGCGGCGCGGCGCACCCACCAAATCGCGTCCTCTTGCAAAAGCTGTATCACCGATTCGCGAAGCGCGGCTCGTTCGGCAGTGCCAAGGGCGCGACCGCGCTGACCCGCCGCTACGCGGCACAGTGCATGCAGCGCTGCCTCTCGAACCACCGGATAGGCATCTTCCAGCGACTCACGCAACCAGGACGCAACCTCAGCGACGGCCAAGATGGGGCTAGCCCGTAGCCGCTGCGCCGCTGCTGCCCGCACATGCGCATCGAAGTCGTGCCATAGCGTCCGCCGCAATGCATAGCGGCCAGGCGCGCTTTGCACATCGATTCGCGCGACGGCATGCCGACGCCGAAAACGATTGGAAACCAGCAAGTTGTGCAGCGCAAGCTGATGGGAAAGGTCGGCTGTTTTGTTCGTCACGAGAATGACTTAAATATTAATAATTTTTGTAATTAAAATTTCATTTTTCTAAACACATAAAATGTCCAACTTGAATCCTGTCGAAGCTTCAGATTTTCCGAATGAAAACCAAGATCCAAGAAAGCGAAGCGGCCGCCCTGAAAACATCCTGGCTGAGGTATTAGAATTAATTTTTTAGTAAAATGACTTAGGTTTTCATGTCCAAGCAGCTCGAAGACGATCCTGAGGAGGGCGAGGGTACCCATTCTGCCTCTGGCCCAAGTAGCCGCCAAATCGCCGACAATATCACCGTACGTAGCGACAGCCCGACGGTGGCCTTATCGGCAAAAGGCGCCGGCAACCCGCCCGAGACGGCTACACAGGCCAGCACACAGGCGACTACACAGGCCAGCACACAGGCGGCCCCGCCGGCAGCCGCACCAACGAACACACCGACGTCAGCCGATCCGATCTCTGATAAATTAACCAGCACGGCCACAAGCAGCGGTGGCCGCACCAACACGACAGGTGGCATGCGCCGCCAATCGGCTTCGGAACTGGCCATTGGCATGGTCTTGGCCGATCGCTACCAGGTGCTAGAGCGCTTGTCGGCCGGCGGCATGGGGGTCGTTTATAAAGCGCGGCATGTCGCCCTGGATGACATGGTGGCGCTGAAAGTGCTGCTAAAACCGCAGCGCGAAGAAGATCAGAAACGATTTCTTCTCGAGGCGCGCGTCGCCACCAAAATCAAGCATCCCAACACCGTCTATATTTCCGACTTTGGCGTCATCGCCGATGGTCGGTCGTATTTGGCGATGGAGTTTTTGCAGGGCCAGACGCTGGCCCAGGCAATGCGCAAGCTTATCGACCTATCCGAATCCAAGCGCGGTGCCAAACCGTACATGGATCCTCTGCGCGCCTGCCGCATCGCCGTGCAAATCGCCCGCGGTCTACAAGCCGTCCACGACAAGGGAATTATTCATCGCGATCTAAAACCCGAAAATGTGTTCTTGCTGGAGCAGGACGGGCAGCCTGATTTTGTAAAGATTGTCGATTTTGGCATCGCCAAGCTGACCCGCGTGGGCGGGGCGGCGCCCGGAACGGCGGCGCCGGGGCAGTCCGCGGCCAAGGATGCGGTGGCCGCGGTGCAGGCAGCCGAAGATGCGCTGTCGGGGCCGGTCAATGTCACGCTGCCCGGCTCGGTAATGGGCACACCGGCCTACATGCCGCCCGAGGCCATTGATGGCAAAAACGTCGATGTTCGCGCCGATCAGTATTCGCTTGGCTGCGTGCTTTACGAGCTGCTAAGCGGCCAGACGCCGTTTCGCTCGCGCAGCTCGGCCAGCATGCTGATGAAGCACTTGTCGGAGCCGCCGCCGCAATTGCGTCAAGGCGCGCTGGAGCTGTCACTACCGCCCTCGCTGGAGGCGCTGGTGATGCGGCTTTTAAGCAAGTCGCCCGATGGGCGCTACGCATCAATGCGCGAAGTCGAGCAGGCCCTGCAGCGCGAAATCGACCTGATGCTGGTGGCACGCGGCGAAAAGACGGTGCTACCGACGGCACTGGCCAGAAGTATCGCGGGCTCGGGGCTGGGGGCGGCGCTTGTTCTTGGCAAGTGGCGCATTCCGCTTTTGGCGCTGTTGCCGCTGGCGCTGCTGCTTTTCGTCGCCGGCGGGCTTTTGACCTATCGCTTGGCGATGAAGCAAAGCCCGCCCAAACTGGATGCGGATGAGCTTCTGAGCTTGCGCAAGCGGGCGCTACAGATCCTGCTACAGGATTTGAAAGATCCAAACAGCGCGTCCGAGCTGCGGCTTTCGGCGCTTTCGGCGCTGGGACTAAGTCAGGATGTCGCGCTGCGTCTAGAGCTTGAGGCGGCGCTGAAAAACCCGGCCGGCGAACCAATGCTGCGCGCTCAGGCGGCCGAAGCCCTGGGGCAGCTTGGTGAGCGCGCCGCGGTCTCAGCCCTTGTGCCGCTGCTTTCTGACTCGAATACGCCGGTTTTGACGGCGGCGGCGGCAGCGGCCTTGCACAAGCTTGGTGAAGCGCGTGGCCATCGCACCCTCATCGAGCTTTTGGACAGCAATCAACCCGAAGCGCAGTTTCGCGCCGCGATGGCCTTGTGCGAACAAGGACCGGCACACGCCCGCGAAGTATTGCGCACCTATCTACAGCGCGAAGGCTTGCCTGACGAGGCCTGGCTGGACATTCAGACCTGCCTGGCCCGCGCTGGTGAGGACGCGGCCAAAGCCGCCCTACAATCGCGCATGCAGACCCTAGGACACCCGGTACAGCGCATTTTGGCGGCGGGACGGCTGTGGCAACTTGGAGATCGGCAAGCGCGCGAGTACTTGCTGGGTCTAGTGCGCAAAAAAGATCCCGATCATCTGCTGGCCGCCAGAATGCTGGCTGGCGCGGAAGAATCGGAGCTCGGCGACATCTTTCGTCGAATCGTCGCCACCAAGCAGGCAGCGCTGCCGGCGCGGCAACTGGGCGCCGAAGGTCTGGGCGCCATCGGCGAGCTTTTTGATGCTCGTCTGCTTGGTACGCTTTTGGTGACGATGCCGAACCCGAATGTGGATGCGCGGTTGCGACAGACGGCGGCAGCGGCCATTTTGCAGATTGCGCTACACGATCCCAGCGCCTGTTCGGAGCGCAGTCTGGCCTGGGCCCGCGGCGCCCTTTTCGACAAGAACTGGCTGGTACGGCAGACGGCAGCCACCGTGCTCGGCGACAGCGCCAGCACCGATGCGGTCAGCCTTTTGGCCAAGGTCTTCAAAGATGCCGATGCGCGGGTGCGGCGCAGCGCAGCACGTGCGCTTGGCCGTCGCAAAGAACGTACGGCGCTGCGCGTGCTATTGCCCGGGCTTGAAGACGTAGATGGCGGCGTGCGCAGCGAAACGCTGAAAGCACTCGGACGCCTGCTAAGCACGCTGACCCGCCAGGGAGTTCGCGATCTAGCGTCGGAAGTCGGCCCCTGGCTTCGCCGCATTATCGACAAGGGCTCGCCAAGCGAGCGGCTGCCCGCCCTGGGACTTTTGGCCCGCATTGGCGACCGCAGCCAACTGGAACGGCTGCTTACCTTCAAAGACACGCCTGATCCGGAAGTGCGCCGCCTCTTCATCGAGCAAATCGAGGGCCGTCCGGATCTCCTAGTTACGGCGCTTGACGACAAGGATTTTTCCGTACGCTTCGCGGCGGCGCGCAAGCTCGCTGAACGCTCGGATGCGCGAGCGATTCCAACGCTGACTGCGGCGCTAAAGCAAGGCGGCGCGACCGCCCTCATTGCTTATGGCTTGCTGGCGGCGTTAAAAGCTCCGGTGCCCTCTACCGAGGATTTGCTGGCGCTGTTTGAAAAATCGCGCGGCGCCGATCGCTTGGCCGCCGTAGAAGCCGCCGCCAAGCTGCCGCTGGAGCAGGCCTTGGCCGTCCTTCTGGCCGCGGCCCATGATGCCAATGCGGAAGTTCGACGCACCGCCGCCGAGGTTGCCGCCGAGCTGCCGCACCGCGACGGTCAACCCGCCGGTCGGGCCGTGCTGAATCTTTTGCTGAGCGATTCGGACGAGGCGGTACGCGCGCAAGCGCAGGCGCTGCTCGGCTCTTTATCGGTCCTCTCGGATGAACCTCCGCCGCAAAACAGCGCCGCAGAACCTATGGAGCCCACTCCGGCGGCAATCGATCCATCCGGCGGCGACCAAGATGCTGGGGCGGCTGGCAGCGAAACCACCGATTTGCTGGCGCCGACCGCCGCGGCGACGCCTAGTGCCGCCGCGGAAGCCTCGAGCGGCCCGGACGCCGCCGCCGAGCTAGAGGGCCTGGGTCTCTTGGTGCTAAAAGGGCCAGATTTTGTGCAGTACCAGCTTGACGGCAAACGCTGGCAGTACCTTTCCAGCAAAGCGCAAAAGCTGGCGCCGGGTCCGCACCGGCTGTTGACGATGGGCGGCAAACAAGAAGTGATCATCGAAGAGAAAAAGACCAAAACGCAGGACATTCCCCCTTCGTCCATCGAAGAGGCGGCGCATAGCGGCATCGAAGCCTATCAGCGCAAGGACTACGGCAAGGCGCAAAAGCAGCTAGAGCGGGCCTATCAGCGCTGCGAACGGGCGCGGGGGCTGGTTCAGCCCTGCGCCAATTTAAGCGCCGAGCT
Organism: uncultured Myxococcales bacterium; assembly: GCA_964460115.1. Taxonomy (GTDB): domain Bacteria; phylum Myxococcota_A; class Polyangia; order Palsa-1104; family JAEUJZ01; genus JAEUJZ01. Next base: position 3,086 of record CAYWPR010000166.1, on the reverse strand, counting down.
GTCCTTTTACCTGGCGCAGGTGCACGAAGCGCAAAATCGTCCCGATGAAGCCGCCACGGAGTATCAGCAAGTCATCGACGCCACGGCGCATGGCCGTTTGACCGAAAAGCAGCGCGACACCGCGGCCCAGGCGCTGCGCAGCCTGTCGCAGCGCTTGGGTCTTGTGATCATGCGGGCCATGGAACGCGGTCAGTGCAAAGAAAAGAAAATGTGGCTACCAACCGGCACCCACCGCGTCAAATTCGGCACCGAGCGCCGCGAAGTCAAAGTTCGCGCCCGAGAGACGGTTCAGGAAGGATCCTGTAGTTAACATGGAGTTTGCGCATCTCATCGCGCCATTACGCCGACCGCTGTGGCTGCTTTTGGCGGCTTTTTTGAGCGCCCTGGCACCGAGCTTTGTCGAGGCACGCCGCGCTAAGCCGGAACGCCCGAGCAGCGAATCTCCCGACGATGAGACGCTAAAACAAGCGCAGCAAGCGCTGAATGCGGCGAGTGCGGCGCTTGCCGCTGGCGATTCGCCGCTGGCCTATCGCCGCGCTGTCGAGTCGTTTCGCTTGGTGCGCGCTCCCGATGCTTTGCTCGTGCTCGGCCGCGTGGCCTTGGCCGAAAACCGCCAACTGGACGCGCAGGATCTTATGCGCCGTTATCTGGCCGATCCCAACTTGGAAAGCGCTTCGGATTCTCCGGATCAGAAAGCAGCCCTGCGCATCACCGAGCAGTCTCATGCGCAAAGCGCCAAGCTCAACATTCTTGGTGATCGCGGCACGCTTATCTTTGTAGACGGCCGCCTGGTCGGCAGCTTGCCGTTATCGCGTCCGCTTTTGCTGTCGCCAAGCGAGCACAAAGTAGAGCTTGAGCGCGGCGAACGCCGGCTTGAGGATCAATTGCGCGTCCCGGTCGGCAGACTCGGCGAACTGCGCGCCGATCTGACGACGCGGGCGCTTGTCTTAAGCGTTTTGCCTGGCGTCATCGTTTTTTCCAACTACAGCGGCATCGACGACCCGACGACGCGCCGTCTTGGCCAAGTGGTCGAAGACGCGGTGCATGCCGAACGGCTTTCGCCGCTGCCCCACGCACTGGCGCTAGAGACGGCCGGTGAACCAGCGCCTGGTTCCTGCGAAAATGCGCAGCGCTGTCTTGTGGATCTGGCGCGCAAGTGCGAAGCGGATTACCTGCTACGCGTACGCGTCAAGCGTCCGACGACCGATTGGCAGCTTGGCATGGAACTTATCGATGTGACGGTGGGAGAAGCAGCCGCCGAGGTGGAAAGCACTTGTGCCGGCTGTGCCGTCGATGTCGCGGCACGACAGCTCGCGGGTTTGTTTGGACCGCTTTATAACAAAGCCAGCTCGCGCCCGCGCGGGCAGATTTCACTGACCTCTACGCCGTCCGATGCCGAGGTGCTGCTAGACGGAAAGGCCGTGGGCAAAACGCCTTATCAGGCGACGGCCTGGGCGGGACAGCGCATGCTCCTTTTGCGCAAACTGGATTACTTAGAAGAAAAACTCTCGATCAGCATTGCTGAGGGGCAAAACCCGCCCATCGCCATTCCTTTGCGGCTTGTGCCGGAACCCGAACCGGCGGCGCTGGCCCCGCCGCCCCCGCCGCCCAAAGCTCCGACGATGGAATGGCGGAGAATGCCGCGTCCGAAATGGCGGCTGGGGCTTGGAATCTCCAGCATGGTGGTTGGGGCGGTGACGCTAGGTTTTGGCGCCTCGGCGCTGGCGGTAAATGGCCAGTGTATAGACAGCCCGCCTTCGGGCACGTGTCGGCAAATCTTCAATACGCTAGCACCCGGGGTTGGCTTGACGGTAACGGGACTTTTGGTTCTCGGCGTCGGCACCGGGCTAGTGGCTTGGCCCGGACCGCGGCAGCTCGTACAAACATCACAGAAGTGAGCCAGGGGTTTTTGATGAAGTCTTATGCTGGATTGTTTTTGCTGGCCATTTCCAGTTGTCAATCTCCCTGGGCTCGATATAGCGAAGCAAATAGCAACAACTGTTTAAACAACCGAGATTCGTGTGTCGCGCCGCTTAGCTGTGATGCCGATAGTGGCCAATGCATCTTGCCTCCGGCTGCCGATCTCCGCCTGAGTGATTGTCAGGCACAGTCGCTTATCACCGCGCTCTTTGCGGCGGTCGCGGCCAATAAAAGCTCGGCCTATCGCATTGAGCTGAAAGCCGATTGCCTTTATACATTTACGAGCCCCAATAACTTTTGGTTTGGGCCAAATGCGCTGCCGGCGATTAGCAATAATATCTATATAGAGGGCAATGGGGCGGTGCTGGAACGCACCGGCGCCGATCTGCCGCCGTTTCGCTTCTTTTATGTCGCCGGCGGGCCCAATCATCTTTTGCCGCCGGGCCAATTGACCTTGCACAACTTGACGCTGCGCGGCGGGCAAGCCAAAGGCGGCGACGGCGGCGCGATTGGCGGCATTGCCGGCGGCGGCGGCGGCGCCGGTCTAGGCGGAGCGATTTTCAGCCACGGTCAGGTGACGCTTTTAGGCGTGGTGCTGGCCAGCAATCAAGCGCTAGGCGGCCTTGGCGGCAGCGGCGGCAGCAACGAATTACAAGCCGGCGGCGGCGGCGGCGGAATGGGCGGCAACGGCGGCAGCAGCGCCACGAGTCTCCCCATGGGAACCGGCGGCGGCGGATTCGCCACCCCCGGCTGCCCGGTCGGCAACGGCGGCGGATTTGAAAATGGCGACTGCCTAAGGAGCGATGGAGAGGGCGGACAAACCTCTGCGACCATCCCAGGGCCGCCCAACGGAGGCGTATCCACTCGCACGCCTTTTGATCAAAGCGCGATAGAGTCCGGCAACCCGCCCGCAATGCCCAATCCCAGTAACGGCGGCGGCGGCGGCGGAAGTCGGGGCCTAGGCGGGCGCGGTGGCATTCTTGCCGGCGGCGGCTTGCCCAGCATCCTTTACGTTGGAGATGGCGGCAGCGGCGGAGATGGCTCGCAGGGAGGGGGGGGCGGCGGCGCCGGCTTTAGCGGCAATGGCGGAAATGCGCAGGGCGGAGCCAACCCGCTTTTCGGCAGCGGCGGCGGCGCCTTCGGGGGCGGCGGCGGCGGCGGAATCC
>CAYWPR010000165.1:0-9663 GCA_964460115.1 uncultured Myxococcales bacterium | reverse complement strand
GTCCGAGTTCGCGGGCGCGTCGGCTGGCCAGCGTATCGACGCGCTCGCCCTGATCGACGATTTTAAGGCCCAGCCCAACGGCGCGATCGTAGGTGATGGGCGAACTCATCGTTCGTTCTATAGTGGCGCAGCCGGGCACGATGACCACGGGAAACTCCAGACCCTTGGACTGATGAATGGTCATCACGCGAACGACGTCTTCGGCTTCGCTGGCGATGGGCGCGGTGGGTTCGTCGCGTTCGCTGCGCAGCTCACTTAAACGCGGATCGGTGTCTTTGCGCAGCGTTCGAACGAAACTGCGCAGATTGCCACCGCGGTTTTCGCAATCGCGCGCCCGTTCGCACAAACGCAGAACATTGGCCACGCGCTGTTTGCCATCTGGGTCCGCGTACAGAACGCCCAAATAGTCGGTGTGATCGAGCAGCGCACGCAAACAGGCTGCCGGGCCAATGCGATCCGCCGAGCGCTCGAGCGCTCGAAAAAGTAAAAGCAGATGAAAAAGCCGCGCCGACTCATCGCGCGGCAGCGCCAACCTGAAAGGCACGGATGATTCGCGCGCCGCCGCTTGCTCTAGCAGCGGTCCTAGCGCCAAGCTGCGGGCCAGATGTAGCTGCACCAGCGATTCATCGCTAAGTCCGCAGAGTGGTGAACGCAGCACCGACAAAAGCGCCAACCGATCCGTCGAATCATCAAGCAAGGTTAAAAACGCCGCCAAGTCGAGCACTTCCAGCGCCTGATGAAAACCGCGACCGCGCACAACGTAATGCGGAATCGCCGCCTGCTTCAGCGCCGTCGTATAGCGCAAAAGATGCGTGTAGCGACGGAGCAAAATCACAATTTCGCCATAGCGAACTCCCGTTTCGCGCAGCGCCGTGATGCGCTTTGCCAAAAGCTGCGCTTCACTGCCCAGCGGATCATCGACAGTCGGTGCTTCGGCGCTGGTTGGCGCCGGGTGTAGCAGCTCGACGAGCGGTCCGTGGTTCGAAGAAGCTTCAGGATCTTGGCGAAAAGGCTGCAGCGGATCGCGCTTTTCATCCCAAGCGATGTGTCCAACTTCGTTTGAATCGGTCGCGCTTTTGGTCGGCGCGGCAAAGACGTCGGCGAAAAGCGCATTGGTGCTGCGCAGCAACGCGGGCCGCGAACGGCGTGAGACATTCAGCGTTTCTTCTTCTGCTCCGGCGGCCAGAAGTTCATCGCACAAGCGTTTGTAGGCCGAAACATCCGCACCGCGAAATCCATAGATGGATTGCTTGCGGTCGCCGACAATGTATAGGCGCCGTGGCTCTTCGAAGCTTGCTGGCGCTTCTGCAACGCCGACGAGCAGTCGCAAAAGCTCGGCTTGCAGCGGGCTTGTGTCTTGAAATTCATCGACGAGCAAAGCCGTATAACGGCGGCGCTCGCTTTCGCGGACCGTGGCATGATCGCGCAAAAGATCGCGAGCTTTGCTCAATAGGTCGGTAAAATCCAGGGCGCTGGCGGCGCGCTTTTGCGTATCGTAGGCTGCGCCCACGACGGACAGCAGCCTTTCTATGGCCTGCGCCAGGGGGGCAGCGCGGTGGCTGCGCAAAAGCGCGTGTACCTCGCTGGCGGCTTGTTTTAAAGACGCGCACAAAGCGCGCAGCGCTTCGGCGGGGCCGTCGTCGCCATTGGCATTTTTGGGGGCGCGCAAGCGGCCCAATTCTTTAGACATCGTTTCGCAAAACGGCAGCACCGCGAAAAGGCCGTCTTCCACGGGAAGGCTCGGCTGCATGCGCTGCGCGATTTCTGCGGCGTGGCTGCCGAGTTCGACGGCCCGTTCGGCGCTTTTGCCGGTCAGCGTTTCGGACATTTGCCAAAGGGCGCGCAAGCCGTCGCCAAGCTCGTGGCGCAGCCGCTCTTGCTCGCGAGCAAGCTGCGCCGGCGAGTAAGCCGCGCTTAGGCCCAAGGCAGAAAGCCCTTCTTCGGCGCGCAAAAGATGCAGCCGGCACAGCGCTTCGATAAGACCGCCGCCCGCGCGCGAGCTTTCGCGAAATCCGTATTCGGCGACAAGCTGAGCGGCGTCGGTGGCTAGGTTCGGCCCGTGCTGGCCTTCGAGGGCGGTCAAAATGCTGCGTTCGCAGGTTTCTTCCAGCAAATCGCGGGCGCTGTCCTCATCAAGCAGCGCAAAGTCCGGATCCAAGGCCGCAGCCACGGCGTGCCGGCGCAAAAGTCCGGCGGCAAAGGCGTGAAAAGTGCCAATCGGGGCGCTGCTCAGGGCGGCTCGCGCGCTTTCAAAATGGCGCAGCGGAGGTAGCTCGCGCCCCAGCGCTTTGGCGCTTGCCAAAAGATCTGGCTCTACGTCGAAAAGCTGCTGCGTTGCGGAGCCGGAAAGGACGCGCACAATGTCGAGCAGGCGGCGGCTGAGCCGTTGGCGCATCTCGCCCGCTGCTTTTTCGGTAAACGTGAGAGCGCAGATGGCGTGCGGTTCGAGGGGCTCGGCCTGCCAGCTTAGGCCGCTTAACAGATGCAAATATTGCGTCAAAAGGGCGTGAGTCTTGCCGGTGCCGGCTCCGGCATTGACGACCCGGTGCTGCTGTAGAAAAAACCGCTGATTCGGCGCCTCCACCAAAGCCATACAAGCCCTCAAAAAGAGGTCTTATACGCTGCGCCGGAAAATTCGCAAAGCGCCGCAGGCTTTGCACAAAGGCTATTCAGGAGAAAGAAAAAGCGGGCGTATGTGCTCAAGTTCGCTGACGCTGACAAGTAGTACCAGAACCAGCCCAGGTTCCAAAAGGATGTCGGCGGTGGGGTTATAGATGAAGGTCTTTTCGCTGGGACGCTTGGCGGCGACCACCAGCGATTTGCCTTTGCCGCGCAAAGTCGACTCGGCCAAGCTGCGACCGGCGATGGGCGAACCGGGCTCGACGGTTAGCTCTTCAAAGCGGTGGGTGCTTTGTCGATCGCGGACCATGGTGTCTAAAAATGTCACGGCGGTGGGACGGACCATTTCGCTGACCAGGCGCATGCCGCCGACGGCCGTCGGATTGACGGTCTGATTGGCGCCGGCAATGATCATTTTGCGCCGGCTGGTGTCGTCAAGCACTTTGCTGATGATGCGCAAGCTGCGATGCAGCGATCGGGCGGTCAATGTGACAAAGACGTTGTCGCGATCGTCGGTCAAACAAGCGATAAGGCCGTAGGCACGTTCGATGCCGGCGGCGCGCAGCGTTTCATCGGATTCGGCGTGGCCCACGACGTAGGGAAATTCGCCCAGCTCTGCGCACAGCCGCTGCAGTTTTTCTTCATCGCGGTCGATGGCGACAACCGGGCGGCCGGTCCAAAGCAATTCTGACACGACGTGCAAACCGGTCGTGCCGACGCCGCAGACGATGATGTGATCCGATAGGGCCGCGATGCGTTTTTCCATCCGCCGCCTCCGAAAGCGCTCTGTAAACAAGCCCTCGACAATAAGGGCGGTGATATTTGAAACCAGGAACGCCGGCACTGCAATGCCCAGAAGGGCCAGCAGCATGGTGAAAAGCTCGGCCATATACAAATTGCGCAGTTCAAGCCAGTCGCCGTAGCCGATGGTCGTCAGGGTAATGACGACCATGAACAGGCAGTTCATCAGCGTCCAGTCGTGGCGGCCGTAGTAGCGGCCGAGGCTCCAAAAGATGAGCGTGCCGATCAGCGTCAAAATGCCAAGAGCGATGCCTCCCCACTTGAGAAAGCGGAATGGATCAAACCGCTTGTCCAGGGATACCCCGCCTTTGGCTTCACTCACCCGCTCATTATAAAGCGATGCCTTCGCAATGGATCCGATGGACTAAAGCGGATTATTTACAAGGAAATAGACGTGGTTGTCGGCGCCGTTCATAAAGCCGTAGGCGTAGCCAAGCTGCAACGTAAACGGCAAATAATAGCCCAAAATGCCGCTTAGGCGCAGTTCGCCGCCGAGGCTGGCTCTGAAATTGCCAAGGGCCAGTTTGCCAAAAAAAGCGGCGCCTACATCACTATAGATTGCGGCGTGCAGCCGGCGAAAATAAAGGGGTAGGGTTTCATAGCCGCGCTCCAGCCAAACAATGGGAAATACATAGTCCATGGACAAAAGGTGCATTTGATCGCCGTACAGGATGTTTGGCTGATAGCCGCGCAGGCTGCCCGATGCCGAGCTCGTGCCAAAAAGCAGCGCTCGCAAAAAGTCGTCGCCCATGGCAAATCCGCCCAAATAAAAGATGCCGCGATGCTGCAAATCGCCGCCGCCAATGCCGCCCGTGTAGTTTAGCCGCAGGACGTGATTTTTCGCCCAAAGCCAGGGCCAGGGAATGCCGAGGTATTGCACCGCCTGCACGCGCAGCGAATAGACAAGATACTGCGAACCAAGCGCGCTATGCGCAAACGATACATTGGCCGATAGATAGCGTCCGGCTTCGGGAATCAGCGAATAGATATAGCTGCGCGCATCGCTGTAGGCAAAGCCAAGTCCCAAGCTGGCGAAGCGGCCAAGTTCTGGCAACTGGTTGCTGATATTGCCAGGCCGGTCGATGGGAAAAGGACTTAGGCTGCGCGAGTAGGCGAAGCGATAGGCAAAGCTGAGCGTGGCGCTGCGAACCACATCGCGCAGCACGGGCAGGCTGGTGGAAATGGCGGCGCTCCAGTCCTCTTCGTCATAAGTACGGTTGACGCCGTCGATGCGCAGTCCGCCGCGGGGCGCCAAAGCGCGCGCCACGTCCAAAGACAGGCTGTTCCACAGCCGCGCGTAGGTATAGTGCGCCGAAAAACCTGTGGCATCGGCGCGGCCACTTTGAAAAGTCAGCCCCAGCGTCAGGTTGTGCAAGCCGACAATGTCCGAAGTGGAAAATTTCAACCCGAAGCTTTGGCCATAAGGTGAAGGCGCCGACAGCGGCAACTGCAGCGACAACAGCGACAATGCCGAGCGAAAAAATGTACGCGCCGGATTGTAGCGCTGCACCGGCACGCTTCCTGACGGCGACAAGTCGGCTGTAGGCAGCTCTGGCGCGTCGGGGCGTTCGATGGTGGCGGCCGGCGCCAGCATAAATTGCGCTCGATCGATGGATAGCGTTTCGATGCGATAGCCTTGTGCGACAAAGCCTACGGCGCAAAGCAATCTGCCGTCCGCGGACACCGCCGGCGAAAACAAGCCATTCTTGACGTTTGTAACCTGCCAAGTGGTGTCGGTTTTCAGATGATGGGCATAGACATTAAAAACGCCGCTGCGATCCGAAACAAAGTACAGATACTCGCCATCGGACGAATAGACCGGTTCCATATCCAGCGAGCGGTCGTGCGTAATGTAGCTCAGCCGCCCGGTGGCAAGTTCTAGCGTGACGATGTCGCGATAGCCGCCTTCTTGCCAGTAGGAAAAAGCCAGGTGCTTTCCGTCGGGCGCAAAAGCCGGGGTATAGACTTGGCTATAGGAGTCTTGGCGCAGCGGAAAGCGTACCGGAGCCGCGGCTCGAGCGCGCCAGACCTCGGGCACTGAAACGGCGCGCGCACTTATACGGCTTTCGCTGTTTGGCAAGTCGGTGGCCGGCAGTTCCATAAGGCCCAGGCGCCGAGTGCCGGCGCTGTTTACCTCGAAAGCGAGCAGCCGGCCATTTGGCGAAATCGCCGGATTGTCGGTGCGCAGACCGCTTGTCAAGTCGACCAAAGTGCGGCGATCGCGCCGATACAAAACCAGATCCTGATACGAATAGTTTTGGCGAAAGTAATTGATACGCGCCATCACGGCGCTGCGTCCGTCTTGGGTCAGAGCCAGGCCGCCGGCTCCGTCGATTTGCAGTTCGATTTGGGTTTTTCCGGTCTTGCGGTCGTGGCGCAAAAGCGCCGGGCGTTTGTAGGGATCGCTTTGCAGCCACAAAATCTCGCGCCCGTCGGCGCTAAACACCGGACGGTCGGCGTCAGCTTGCCACGAGGTCAGCGCCCGCTCAGGGGTAATGCCAAGCGGCGAACGTTCTATGGTGCGAAGCTGCGCCTGATAGCGCTCTTGCATTTCGGCGCGAAAATCTTTGTACAGTACATCGTAGCCTTGACCGCCGGTAAGCCGCCGCAGCGCACGATTTAGCCCAAGGGGCAGCCAGCAATCCGGAGACCAGCAACCCCCGCCATACAAATGTGAAATTTTTGTCAGAAGCTCGGGGCCAAAGCGGCGCGCCAAGTAGCGCAAAAACGCCGAGCCATACAGATAAGGAACATTGCCGCGCGGAAACAGCGAGATGCTTGGCGTCAGTTGATCCAGCCGCAAAAAGCGGTTTTCCAGCACATGGGCGCGCAGATACATATCGAAAATCGTGCTGCGCAGCCGGCCGGCGCTGGTTCGTTCGGTTTCTTCGAAGACGGCCAGCCCCTCGATAAACCAGTTGGGCTGCACCTGATTGGGTGAGTAAATTCGATTGACGCCAAAGCCCAAAAGCAGGCTTAACCACTTGGGAACGCCGTTGATGGTGTCAAGGTGCAGGATGTGCGTGTACTCGTGCACAAACAGCGCCAGCAGCCAGTCGTCGTAGTCGTTTAATTCCATCCGATCGCTGGGCGCCGTCAGATACAGCCGCACCGTGGGAAAAGGCGTGGTAATCGCCGAACCGTTGCTGAAATCGGTATCGTCGCTTAGTAGCACTTCGGTGCGAAAGCGCGGGTTGTGCCGCAAAAGCGGCGACAGCATGGCGTGGGCGCGCTCGGTCACAAGGGCCAGCTTTTGCGCCGCCGCAAAAAGCGGCTCGTGGTAGGTAATGCGAAAATGGGGCGTTTCTATCGTTTTCCAGCGCAGCTCTACATCGCCGGCCCAGGCTGGGCTATAGCGCCAAAGGCCAAGCAGGATCCCCAGCCAAAACATCCATTTCGCCGCAAAAAGCCGTCTCTGACCACGTAGTGGCGGTTGCGAAGTGGTACGCACAGTGGCGAGCATGGACGGGCCCGAGTCTTACCACAGGAGCGGGCGACGAGCTCGCCGATAGTTTCATCGTCACCTCTTGCGCGCTAGAATGTGCGCATGCGCGCTCCAAAGATTCAAAAGCCGCGCCGGGTGAACCCGGTACATGACGCGCTGGCGCAATCTTGCGAAGTGTTTTCTCCGCTGCTTGGGCGTTATCAGCAGCATCTTGGCGACGAGCGCCGTTTGTCCGCGGAAACCGTGCGCGCCTACTTGGCCAATGTTCGTCAGTGGCTAGATTTTGTCGCGCAGCGCCTGGGACGCGCGCCGTCCCTGCCAGATTTGGATTTGCGCAGCGTGCGCGCCTATATCGGCAGCCGCCATGACTGTGATGAAGCGGTCACCGTGACGCGCAAGCTACAAGCTTTGCGCAATTTCTACGGCTTTTTGCGCCGCGAACGCTTGGTCGAAGAAAATGTCGCCAAACTGATACGGCCCAAAAAGCCGTCGCAGCGCTTGCCGCAGTTTTTTACGCCCGAACAAACCACCGCGCTTTTGGAGACTTCGCCGGCGCCTTTGGCCGCCGTCACGCAAAAAGAGCAAGCGATAGCCGCGCGCGACCTGGCCTTGCTGGAATTTATTTACGGGGCCGGGCTGCGCGTCAGCGAAGTGGTGCAACTGGATCGCGCGCAGGTGCAGATCAACGAAGATCAATTGTTGACCCTTCACGTCGTGTCGGGAAAGGGGCGCAAAGATCGAGTGGTGCCGGCCGGTGGCAAGGCACTTTCGGCGCTAGGTGCCTATCTGCCGCTGCGGGCGCACTTAATCGATCGAAAAACCGCAACGCAGGATGGCGCGGCGCTGTTTTTGTCGAGAAAAGGCCGGCGCCTGGGGGTTCGCGACGTCCGTCGTATCCTAGATGCGCAGGCCGCCGTGGCGCAATTGCCCAAAACCCATCCGCACGCGCTGCGCCATAGCTTTGCCACTCACCTTTTGGGCTCTGGCGCCGACCTGCGGTCGATTCAGCAATTGCTGGGTCACGCCTCGCTGTCTACGACTGCCCGCTACGCGCACATCGACTTGCAGTATCTTTGGGACCAGTATGCGCATCATCCCCGCGCTGAAATTGCGAAAAAGGAACTTCATGATCCGCCAGCTAAGCCCATTCGAAATGACTGAATTCCGGCCGCGCATTCGCTCGACGACCGTGCTGTGTGTGCGTCGCGGCAGCAAGGTTGTGCTAGCGGCCGACGGACAGGTGACGCTGGGCAATATGGTCGTCAAAGGCAGCGCCAAAAAATTGCGCACCATGGCCGAGGGCCGCATTTTGGGCGGATTTGCCGGCAGTGCTGCCGATGGGCTGGCCTTGTTTGAACGCTTGGAAGCCAAACTGAAAGAATACGGCCAGCAGCTTCCGCGTGCGGCCGTCGAATTGGCCAAGGATTGGCGCACCGATCGATATCTGCGCCGTTTGGAAGCGATGCTCCTGGTTTGTGATCGCGAACGCACGTTGGTGCTTTCGGGCACCGGCGATATCTTAGAGCCCGATGGCGGGGCGGCTTCCATCGGCTCGGGCAGCGGTTTTGCACTGGCCGCGGCGCGGGCTTTACTCGATGCCACCGACCTTGGGCCGCGCGAGATCGCCGAGCGGGCTCTGCGCCTAGCCGGAGAGCTGTGCATCTACACCAATACCCAGCTTACCGTCGAGGAGCTTGTATGAGCGTCGATTTCTCTACTCCGCTTAGCGCTGGCAAAGGGACGGCCGCAAACTTCGAAGCGGCTGTGCGCGATCCGCGGTCGCTGACTCCTCGAGCCATCGTTGAGGAATTAGATCGATATATCGTCGGCCAGCAGGCGGCCAAGCGGGCCGTGGCCATTGCTTTGCGCAACCGGTGGCGCCGGCAGCAGATTGCCAGCCATCTGCGCGATGAAGTCACTCCGAAAAACATCATCATGATCGGGCCAACCGGCGTCGGAAAAACCGAAATCGCCCGCCGGCTGGCGCGCCTTGTCGCAGCGCCTTTTGTCAAAGTCGAGGCCAGCAAGTTCACCGAAGTCGGTTACGTCGGACGCGATGTCGATTCGATGGTGCGCGATCTGGTCGAAGTCAGCGTCAAATTGGTAAAAGACGAAGAACAAAGCAAAGTGCGGGCGCGGGCGCAAGAAGCCGCCGAAGAGCGCTTGCTCGATCTGCTATTGCCGCAGCCGACTCGCAACGCCGGAGGCGTGCTCAGCCGAACTTCGAATGCCGTCCCGGTCAGCCCGCCAGAAACCCCTCTTGGTGACAGCGACCGCCCATCCGGCGACGCTCACACTCGTGAGAAGCTGCGCGAACTTTTGCGCGCTGGCAAGCTGAACGAACGCGAAGTCGAAATCGACGTTGCCGATCAATCGAGTCCTTTTGTCGAGGTCTTCAGCAACTCGGGCCCGGGCATGGAGCAGATGGGTTTTGACCTGTCGCAGCTTCAGAACCTGTTTGGCACCGGTCAGAAACGCAAAAAACGCAAAGTTCGCATCCCCGATGCATTGACCCTGCTGGCGCAGGAAGAAGCGTCGCGGCTTATCGATATGGAAAAAGTGCAGCGCGAAGCGGTGCACCGGGCCGAACAGTCAGGCATCATCTTTATCGACGAGCTGGACAAGATTGCCGGACCGAGCGCCATCCGGGGCAGCGGTCCAGACGTCTCACGCGAAGGGGTGCAGCGCGATCTTTTGCCGATCGTCGAAGGCTCTACGGTCACAACCAAGTACGGTCCGGTGCGCACCGATCACGTGCTGTTTATTGCCGCCGGCGCTTTTCACGTCAGCAAGCCCAG
>CAYWPR010000164.1:4292-9754 GCA_964460115.1 uncultured Myxococcales bacterium | reverse complement strand
AACGCTCTCCTCTCTTCACGTCCTTCCTCTGTCGCCTTCACGCGGCGCCACTACAACACAGCAGTCTGATATGTACTCGGCTGAATCTTCAGAAAGCACTCATCCTTAGTGAGACCGAGCCTGGCTGCCCATTGTCTTTGAAAGAACTGCCGCCTGACACCGCGACATTCTTCATGAAGGCTCCAGACAACAACGTTCTGGAGTTGGCGCTCTGCAAGAAAGCAATTCTGGTGGAGGGGGATGCGGAGTTCATCCTAATGGAGTCCTTATACAAAAAGCACGCCGCTGGCGGCTCGTTGGACAAGGATGGTGTCCACGTCATCTCAGTCGATGGCACGAGCTTCAAGCGTTACTTTGACTTGGCAAAGGTCCTGAAAATAAAGGTGGCCGCTGTTCGAGACAACGATGAAGCCTATCAAAAAAAGTGCGTTGACAATTACGCTGATTATGTCGTTCCCGCGATCAAAGTGTTTGCGGACCCCAATGACAAGCGCTCGACGTTTGAGATTTGCATGTATGAGGACAACACCAAGGTGTGTGAGGAGCTATTCACAGCGAGTAGAAAGACGTTGACTGTCCAGCAATACATGCTGAACAACAAGACCGATGCGGCGTTTCTCCTTCTTGAGAAGAAGGAGGCCGATCTTGTCGCCCCTGCTTATATCCAGGAGGCGGTGAAATGGATAAGACAGTAGTCTTTGCCGTCGCGGGCTCAGGAAAGACCTACAAGCTTGTAGAGGAGCTGGACCAGACTCGGCGCTTCTTGATAGTTACCTTCACCGATGCCAATAGGGACAGCTTGCGCACGCGGATCATCTTGCGGTTCGGACATTTCCCGAAAAACATCTACCTTTATACTTACTTTACCTTTTTGTACTCATTCTGCTATCGGCCGTTCTTACTGAGCGTCAAACGGACGAAGGGGATGACATTTCGTCAGCCTTCGGATGATGAGCCCAATTTTCCGCTCACGAATGACAGGCGGTTCATGACTGCCGGTCGGTGGCTCTATCACAACAGGCTCGCGAAGTTCCTGGACCAAACGGGAACAGTGAAGAACGTGATTGCCAGGATTGAAAAGTATTTTGATGCTTTTTATATTGACGAAGTCCAAGACTTTGCAGGTCACGATTTCAATCTGCTGGTAGCGCTCTGCAAGAGTCAAGTCAAGTGCATGTTCGTAGGAGACTTCTATCAGCACACGTACGATACTAGCCGAGACGGCAATGTCAACGCGAACCTCCACGCTGACTACGAGGCCTACAAGAATCGATTCTCAAAGGCCAAAATGGATTTTGATTTCACGTCACTGGTCAAGAGCCGAAGATGCAGTAAGTCAGTTTGTGACTTCATCTCCGAGAAAATCGGAATTCATATTGAGTCCCATTCGGATCGACTTACTGAGGTTGGACTGACTGAGGATGCGAACACTGCTCAAGCGCTCTACGAGTCGCCGAAAACGGTAAAGTTATTCTTGGATGAGCACTACAAATACGGCTGCTACTCCAATAACTGGGGCGCTTCAAAAGGCCTGGACCACTATGAGGACGTATGCGTGGTCTTGAATCCAAATACAGTCAAAGCGTGGAAGAAAGGTGAGTTGGCTGGACTTAATCCCGCGACCCGCAACAAGCTCTATGTCGCGTGCTCGCGTGCTCGTGGGGATCTGACCTTCGTTCCAGAATCGCTCCTCAAGACTCACAAGTTGTCAAAAGCATCCTAACCGGGTTTGCCTCGGTGACGAATAAGTCGGTAGCTATCATAAGTCTTGGCCTTGGGTCCTGTGATAGGATTCGCCGCAGCGTCGGTGTTGGAGCGGCCGAGACAGTCTGAATCTGCGCGGAGTGTGGCGAGCTGCGCAAAGCAGGGAAGCCGTTGCGCTGGACAGCATCACATCCTTATATTGGGAAGCACGACAAGTCGGTGCCCACGCCGAGGAGCGGAAACATTTCCGTCGTGCTAAAAAGAAGCGGCCAGCATGACGCTGGCTCTACAGAACCACCCCGGAGCTTGCAGATGTCGTTCTTGTGCCCCTACTGCGGAAGAGAAAAGCCAGACACCGATCGAAGCCAAGAGCACGTGATCCCAAGGGCGCTAGGCGGCGCAATAATGCCCCAGAATCCTTTCTCACTTCTCGTATGCCGACGCTGCAACTCGGCCTGTGGCCGACACGTTGACGGACCGTTCATACGAAGCTGGCTGACGCAACTCGATCGATTTGCTTACGGCAAGCGCTACATCGATCTGAAGAGTGATTCTGTGGTTCCTCTGGCCTTCCTTGGCGAAGCCTCGACCCTCCAATGGCAAGGCAAGATCTGCGACTACTGGGAGGGTCCTGCTCGCGACATGGTATTTCACTTTCATGATCGTTATCCAGATACCGACGGTGTACACCACCAAGTGGGGCGACCATTGTCAGGTAAATCAGAAGATATTGATCGAGGGTTTGTTGTCCTCTTCATAGCGGCGACGAACCAAGAGTGGTGGCCGTGCATTCTCAGGTCCGTGGTCGCGCAGTTTGATGACACTCCCATCTACGTTCCGAACTGTGTACATGTCCCATTCGGGAGTCCCCAGTTTGCCGCGGTGCCTGAAAGCCTGTTCCCGCTAGTTGAGCAGCTCCGGGCTACGTTCGGTAAGCCCATCCAGAATAGGTTCTCCATCCAAATAGATGCCGGCGATCGGTTCCTAGCGAAACTTGCCATTGGGTTAGGCACGCTCTTCTTGAGCCCGCACTTCATAACCAGCCAGGATGCGACGCTGCTGCGGAACTTCATGTGGGAGCAGAAGGCTGATGATCGCGAGGCGCTCCAGCTTCACGGCACGGCCTTCTTTGAGAACTTTGCAGGAAGGCAGGCGGCCAGCAACCAGTTGAACAACCTTCTCGGCTGGAAGGCGGGACACCTGATCCTCTTTCAAGCCTTCGACCGCCTGGGTCTTTCGGTCATGCTCTACGGGTCGCAGAGTGCAACCATCTCGGTTTCTTCAACGCAGGAGCATTGGGACGGTCGCGTAGGGGATGCGGGTGGTCCCGGTGGAACGGCCTTCCTTGTCGCCCCTGGCTTCCAGCGGGCCATTGGGCCGTTCCCTTTGTCTCGTTATGTAGCAGCGAGCCTCGAACTCAGGAAGGGAAACGTGATTAACGAGGTGGGCAGGTTTATGCACGAGATCGAAAGTCACCCCGCACCACCCCCCCCGGACTTCGACGAACCGCCCTCCGACCCTCCGCAGTCCGAAGCGCGTTGCGTTCATTCGGACTCGGTTCTATGTTGTCGCCGCTCCCATACCTGCGGCCGACCTTGCTGCGTTCGCCGCGCACGGCCTGAACAGCCTCGCTCACCGTGCTCCCGAGGTGGTGGGCCAGTACGCCGTATTGAGGGATGCGGGTGCGCACGCCGCGCACCTCGCGCATGACCGGGGTGGACTCAAACGACAGCCCAGCGATCTCACCTGCCATGCAATTTGACGGTGTGTCCTAAGCTACGTTCTGAGGTGTAGGCACGTCTGCCGCTGTGCGGATTGCGGGCGCTCCCTTCGCATAGAGGTACCAATTACCCGCTTGGCCAACGATGCCGCCAAACCGCTGCTGTAGCGCAAGGATGCGGTCTGCATTGGTGTCTGGTTGTAGCGGCTTGCCATCCGGCCCAAGCTGCTTACTGGCCTTGGCCATCTCGACGTATGCAGTAGGCCGGGCACGTTCCAGAGACGCCGGCGGGCGGAGCGTGTCCTCTATTAAGCCGCGGGCGATCTGCATAGTCTCCGGTGTCGCCCGCCGCGCAGTTGAGGCGTAGCGAATTTTCGACGTACCATCGGCAAAAGAACTTCTGATGCCCGAATTGGCCCGACTTGCCGATCAGCAGCCGATACAAAGTTCTGCGCCATGTGCCCGCTGCATTCAGCGTGATCCGTCCGATGATGATTTGCATCCTATTTCCTTGACGTTGACATCGTACTTGTTGGCATTCGGTTTAGGCGCTGGCCGATGCTTGGTCCAAGGCTTCAGCATGGCCGCGGGATATAGCAGCGGGGTGCATAAGATGCCAACGAACAAGGTAGGTGCCTGTAGTTCTAAGAAAGCAAGCTCACCAAGGGGGCACCGTGCCCTTTCCTAGGAAGAACGGAATATTCCTGAAACGAAAGCCGCGTTACGCTTGCCCATGTTACGCTTAGGCAGGTAGATCTCCGTGAGGCTGAACCGGTGTCTAGTGAGAGACTTTGTCTGTTCTGTGGAGAGAGGATGGCCAAGTTTGCACGGGCCGACGCACTCTATTGCTCGGCTCGCTGTCGGGTTCGTGTCTATCGGCAGCGCCAGAGCCTGCCATCCCCTTCCCAGTCCAGCGAGACGGCCGCTGCTGCCGAGACATCACAGGATGCTCCCAGGACAACCGCTGAGCCGTCCCGCGATCCGCGCACGCAGCCGTCCAAAGTGACCGTTGCGGAAGTCATGCGGCAGTTCGACGAGAGGATGGCCCGAATTGATCACAGCATTCTCGGCGTTTATCAAATCCTGGAGGAAAGCAAACAGCAGCTTGCTCAGATCGCAGCGAAGTATACGGCCTCCCTCGCGCAGGCCGCTGCGGAGGAAAGAGCCAAGCTGAGCAACCTGCCGCCACAACCTCCTCCCATTTCGCCTGTGGCGATTCTGCCGCCGAAACGACCGGAGACTCGGTTGAACTATGAAGACTCCCACCGGGGCGTGTCTGAAAAGCCGGAGGATAGCCTCGAAGCGGCACGACGGGGCCATCTTCACAAGCTGATCCAGCAAGGCTATAGCCCCGCCGAGGATGCGCTGGCCTTCGCGAAGCTGGAGGAGATTGAGGCATTTGACCGTTTGTCACGCTGGCAAGCAGAGCAAAGTGTGCCGCTTACGGTCGAGCCCATCCCCCCTGAGAAGGATCGAGAGTTTCTGGCGGCGATCGGCGCGCTGCGAGAGCGCCGGCATTACTATTCAAACCGACCGCTAGAGCGGTTCATGCAAGTGCGGTGGATCCACGAAGAATGGGAACTTGATCCAGAGAGCGAAGCGGACCTGCTAAGGCGGGTCTATACACGCATAAAAGAGAAGCTCCGCATTCCGCAGCACAAGATCAGATAAATGCGCCGTCGAGCTTCTGTCGACGAAATTGTGGCATTGAAGAACCTACCACTGAGATGGTAGGACTTGTGATGGTAACTCGCCCCTATGGTGCCTCTTAGGCTACAGCGGTCCATGTCTACGACATGAATTGAGCCGGAATTCAGCCTGAATAAATTTTATTCAGCCTTTAATACTCCTCTTCGAGGAAGAAATGCATTTGGGGGGCATTATCCGAAATACGAAAATGAACTCTCTTCCGTAGCAAAGTTCCCTTTGTCGAGAGGTAAATACACTTTGCCGGGGCATCGCTTCCCAATCATGGAAATTAACTTCTCGAACTGCACACATTCTGCGACTTGAAACGTTACATCGGAATTTCGTTCCG